>JBOFFI010000050.1:0-6052 GCA_051648545.1 Alphaproteobacteria bacterium | reverse complement strand
CCTTGCATTTGACCTGATTCCCAATAAGGCAAACAGGATCTTTCGTTAAGGCTTGCATCACAACCATCTGTTAAACTCCCATTTCAAACGTCGAAATCGATAAAAAACTGATTAAAAAGCAAAAAAAAATTGAAAAAACAGCCGCAGTATAACACATAAACAAACAAAATCAATTTATAAAAAAAACAGTTATTGATTTATTATTATTTTGACAAATATATTACAAAATATGTTTTTTAACTGATAAAAACAAAAGCTTCACCGAAAAAAGCCTGTTCCTTTTTGTAAAACGGTCTCAATTTCAGAAAAATTAAAAGAGGGTGGGGTGGCGACAAAAAGGCTTGAAGCTTCTTGAAACGCTCTTCCCAACAATATATGGCGCAGCTCTTGCTCCAATTTAGAAATTAAAATTTTCTGATGTTCCTCTAGAAGGTGTTGATGGGCCAGCTGAATCTGTTCTTTTTCTTTTTTAAATTTTTCCCTCAGGTGGCTTGATTCTCGCTCTGCAAGCACAAGCATCTCTTGAATTTGTCCTTCAACCTCATCAAAATAGCGTGTAGCTTCCTCGTCAAGCTGCGTGGCTTCTCTCAAAATTTCTTCAGCTTCTTGAATTTGAAGGCGAATCTTCTCCTGGCGCTCCTTAAAAAAAGCTAACATCTTACGTTTGGCAGGAAAGAACGCAGCGCCTACAAAAATACTAAAAGACACGCATACCCAAAAATTAGGGTCTCGCAACACAAAAGCTAATGACATCAAAAACCAGCGCTCTCTTTCATGGTTTATCCTGTGGAGCCGTTTCAAGGGTCGAGGCTTTTTGAGCAAGTCGGTTGAACACATCAACTCCGAGGGAAGGACCCAAAGAGGTAATATCTTGAAGGGCTTTTCGCCTGATCTCATCAAAAGCGCGTTCTGTTTTTTCACGTTCTTCTTGCAACCAAGTTGAACATTTTTCTTGTTCCAGGTGCTTTTCAAGACTCATTTCTATTGCTGTTTGTTTGATCAGATGCTCTGCTTGAACCTTAACGTGTTCCAAACGCTCACAGGCTTGCCGATTCAAAATTTCTGCATGGGTCTGTAAGGCTGAAGCCTTGGCCAACAGCTGTTCCATGTGCTTTCTGCGTTTTTCAAAAATCATTGAAAAGCGCGGCACAAACCAAACATGCAGGACAACCCACAAAAAGAAAAAGCTGATCAAAAGCCAAAAAAGCTGCCCTGGATAGGTTGAAACATCAAGCTGAGGCATATTTAACGCCGTCCTTCTTTTTTGAACAAATGCCTCTTATTTAAAGAGGATTAAAAAGGCAATTAACAGCGCAAATAAAGCAACGGCTTCTGTTAACGCAAAACCCAAAATTCCTATGGGGAAAACTTGATCTTTTATGGCAGGGTTTCTGGCAATCGCATTAATTAAGGTGGAAAAAATTTGCCCAATCCCCAAACCTACGCCCAGCAACGCAAAAACTGCCAGCCCCGCTCCAATCATCCTTGCTGCTTCGACATCCATCTTTTCTTCCTTTCTTTAAATTTTTAGCCATTTTTACACAACATCAACACACGATTTAATGTAAGTAAAGCGCGTCATGAAGGTAAAGACAAGTTAAAATTATAAAAACATAGGCTTGTAAAAAGGCTACCAAAATTTCAAAGGCTGTCAAGGCAACGCTCACCAAAAGGGGAGCTACTCCCAAAAATCCCAACGAAACGGTAAAACCAGCAAAAACTTTCAGCATAGTGTGTCCCGCCATCATATTCGCAAAAAGCCGAATCGCAAGGCTGACAGGCCTAGATAAATAAGATAAAAGCTCAATGGGGATGATGAAGGGTGCCATCCAAATAGGCGTTCCTTTGGGCAGAAACAATTTCAAAAAATGAGCCCCATGGCGGATGATTCCAATGCCTGTTACAAGCATAAATACAAGCATCGCAAGGGCAAAGGTTGTGATGATATGGCTGGTAAAGGTGAAGCTATAGGGAAGCATGCCCAATATATTCCCCAACAAAATGAAGAGAAAAAGAGCCAAGACAAAGGGGAAAAAAGGTCGCCCCTTTTGCCCTGTTGTCTCGTCTAACAAGGTTAAAATGGATTCATACACCCATTCAGCAACATTTTGAACGCCCCTTGGAACGAGAGAATCTCGCAAACCTCCCCAGGCAAAAAAAACGAGCGCAACACAACATGCTAACACCATCATCAAAGACGCATTAGAAAAAGATAGATCAATCCCCGCCACGTAAAGCGGCACCAACGGTTTGATCAAAAATTGTTGTAAGGGGCTTGCTGCCACGCTCAAATTCCTCACGTCATGCTATCTGCTAGTTGTAACAGAAAAAGCCAAAGGTTGGGAAGGCATTTTTTCTAAAGCTTTTTATTTTTTTCCATAATATATATTATGCGCGCAAAAAGCATCAACTGAGTTTTTTTGTCTCGTGGCCCCATAGCTGATCTGGGTATGAAAAAGATTTTTTTTGACTTTAGGGCCTTTTTATCCTAATTTAATCAAATTGATAAAAATAATTACACTATGACCCAAGACATAAAAAATATCTCTCAACGGAAAGTTCTGTTTCTTGTCCTTGGCTTAGTGGTGGGGCTTTGTTCCCTTTCCTATGGTCTGTATTACGCCCTATTTGGGTCCAGCTACATCTCCACTGATAATGCTTATGTGGGTGCTGAAGTCATACACATCACGCCTTCTCTCACGGGAACAGTTCAAAAAATTAACTGTAAGGATACGGACTGGGTAAAGGCAGGGGATCCTCTTGTTATGCTGGATCCTCTTGATTTTCAGCTTGCCCTGGCCAGCGCACAGGCAGATCTTGGAAAAGCTCAGGTAGACTTTGAGGGAGCAAAGGCTGACTACGAACGCCGCCTCGTTCTCCAAAAATCAAACTCTGTCTCTGAAGAAGACGTGAGAACGACCCGAAATGCTTTCAGAGTTTCCCAAGCGCTCCTTGGAAAAGCTGAAGTCGCTGTTCAACAAGCTGAAGTTGAGTTGACACGTACCACCCTCACCGCTCCTGTTCAAGGGATTGTTGCGAAACGTCAAGTTCAATTAGGCCAACGGGTGCAAGCGGGCACACCTTTAATGGCAATTGTTCCCATGGATCAAGTTTATGTGAACGCCAACTTTAAAGAAAGCCAAATGCGAGACATTCAAATAGGCCAGCCCGTTGAGTTGATCTCTGATGTTTACGGCAGTTCGGTGGTGTTTCATGGAACTGTTACAGGCATTTCGGGGGGAACGGGATCTGCTTTTGCTTTAATTCCAGCTCAAAACGCAACCGGAAATTGGGTAAAAGTAGTTCAACGTCTCCCGGTCCGTATAGCGCTTAACCCCCAAGAGCTGAAACAGCATCCGTTGCAAATGGGTCTTTCTATGAAAGTAACGGTTCATATTTCAAAAGACAAATGAAGAACTCAGAACCCCACGCGCTTGAGGGACGCCGTTTGATTGTGAGCGCCCTGCTTTTGGCACTTGCAAATTTTATCGTGGTGCTGGACATGACCATCGCCAATGTGTCGATTCCCCACATTGCCGGAGGTCTTGCTATTTCCTTCAATGAAGGAACCTATGTGATTTCTTCCTATGCCGTGGCAGAAGCCTTGACCGTCCCGTTGACGGGGTGGCTTGCCAATCGATTTGGGATGTTGCGGGTTTTTACGGTTTGTATGCTTCTGTTTGGAGTTTGTTCTTTCTTGTGTGGGCTGTCTCAAAACCTGGGGATGCTATTGACGGGCAGAATTTTACAAGGACTCGCGGGAGGCCCTCTGATGCCCCTGTCCCAGACTTTGTTAATGCGAATCTTCCCAAAGGAAAAGCAGGGAGCAGCGCTTGGATTATGGGGCATGACGACGCTGGTTGCGCCGATCCTTGGGCCCATCGCTGGCGGGTATATATGCGACAACTGGGGATGGACCTTCATTTTTTTCATCAATATTCCCATTGCCCTTGTGTGCAGCCTCACCATCCTTCGGTTTATGCGCCAATTTGAAACTCCCACCCGCGCTGATAAAATTGATTACATTGGCCTTGGGCTGATGGTGGTATGCGTGACGTGTGTTCAGCTGATGCTGGACGAAGGCAAGCGATACGATTGGTTTGAGTCGGTTGAAGTATGGACGCTTCTGATTCTTGGGTTGATCAGCTTTGCCTGTTTTATGATTTGGGAGCTTACCCAAGAACACCCCATTATTGACTTGCGCATTTTTCGGCATCGTGGCTATGCCGCAAGCGTATTTGCCACCAGCCTCGCCTTCGCAGCTTTTTTTGGCTCAGTGGTTTTAACCCCTCTTTGGTTGCAAGGGACGATGGGCTATACGGCCACAGCATCTGGGGTCACGATAGCAGCCATGGGAATTTTAGCTGTCTTTGCGGCCCCCTTTGCAGGTCAGTTTTCTCAAACACACGACCCTCGAATGCTTGCATTCCTGGGCGTAGCGTGGCTGGGAGCCATTACGTTTTTAAGATCTTTCAGCGCAACAGAGATGAGCCAGCTCCAGATCATGTTACCCTTGCTTGCTCAAGGTATTGGGATACCCTTTTTCTTCATCCCCTTAACCTCTCTGGCTCTTGCGTCTGTTGAACCGAGGGAAATGGCATCAGCTGCAGGGCTCATGAATTTTATCAGAACACTCTCAGGGGCGGCAGCGACTTCTGTTGTCGTCACCGTCTGGGAAAACCAAACGACTGTTTATCGAACGGACCTCGTCGGGCAAATGGCCTCCCCTTTTCAGCTTGTTTCCATCTTTGGAGACATAAGCGAAGCTGGCCAAACAGCAGCCACCCATATGCTCGATGCGTTGCTCCAGTCCCAGGCTGTCATGCTTGCCATGAACCACATTTTTTTAGTTTCTAGCTGTGCTTTTATGCTGGCTGCTGCTTGCATATGGATTGCTGCTAAACCAACCCCCCGCACCTAAAAGGTCGGAAATCTAGCAACCATAAAAATTAAGAGGGTGTAACCTGATGCTTTCCGAGACGCTCAATCTCCCAATCCAAGGTGATGCCTGTTGTTTCCAAAACACGCTTGCGAACCAATTCACCAAGATCTTCTAAATTTTGAGCTGTTGCATTGCCGGTGTTGATCATAAAATTACAATGTTTGTCGGACATTTGGGCTCCTCCAACGCGCAATCCCCGACATCCCGCTGCGTCGATAAGCTTCCACGCTTGCTCCCCAGGTGGGTTGGTGAAGGTGCTTCCGCCAGTACGTTCCCGAACTGGCTGGGTGCTTTCGCGCTTTTCCAGAAAAATGCGGATGGTTTCTGCGATGGTTTCTGGAGCGGCCGCTGTCCCTTGAAGGCGTGCGCCTACGAAAATCCAGTCTTTTGGAAGGGCACACGCGCGGTACCCATAGCCCAGCTCTTGAGGTGTTAAATGATGAAGTTTACCTTTAGGATCAACAACCTGGGCAACCACCACACAGTCCTTCATTTCTTTCCCATAGGCGCCAGCATTCATGCGTAGGGCTCCTCCGATAGAACCCGGAATGCCGCATAAAAATTCAAGCCCCCCAATGCCGTTGGCTAAACAAAATTGTGTAAGCGTGGTGTCTAAAGTTCCTGCACCAACGTCAATTTGATAATTGGATAACACCCTCATGTAATGAAATTCTTTGGAAAGCCGAATGACAATTCCTGGAATGCCGCCATCTCGGAGCAATACGTTTGATCCAACCCCTATCATTGTGTAAGGGATAGCCTCTGTTTTTTCCCTCAGAAAACAACAAAGATCTTCAATATCTGCGGGTTTGTAGAGAACATCTGCCTGTCCCCCCACGCGAAACCAGGTGAATTTTCCCAAAGATGGGGTAACTTGATAGCGTCCCCTGACGTCAGGAAGCAGTGGAAGCGCAGCAGAAACAACCAAAGGCATACACAATAGATCCCCCCAACCACAAAAAGGACGAAAATTCCCTAAACGCGTCTAGAATACCACTCCACGATAAGGTGGGGTTCCATCTGGACAGGGTAAGGAACATCTGAAAGGGTTGGGGTTCTCAAAAAAGTCCCTCTGGCGTGCTTTGCGTCTACCTCGATATAATCAGGCAC
>JBOFFI010000049.1:0-93450 GCA_051648545.1 Alphaproteobacteria bacterium | reverse complement strand
ATGAAGATGCATGAGGGAGGCGTTGGGTTTTAAACGGTGAAGCCGAATTCTTTTGATCTGATTGTTGGTGTTTCATGCACGTCGTCCACTCGCTGGAAAGCCCATTTTTTGCCTTCTAAACCCTGGTTTAAGAAATTGGGGCAGTTGGTTTTAGCCTGTGGGATTCTCCCCAAACGTGAGATAGCGGCTTTGGAGATCAGCTTTCTGCTGACGGATGATGCGCAGATTCAAGATTTGAACCGGGACTATCGCGGTTATGACAAGCCAACGAATGTGTTAGCTTTTCCTTCCATGTCACCTTTTTTTTGGCTTTCAGAAAAATCCGGAGATGCTTATCCAGAAGCGCTTTTGCTGGGAGATGTGGTGTTGAGCCTAGAAACAATCGCAGAAGAGGCGAAGCAATTTGCCATTTCTTTTGAGAACCACCTAACCCACTTGACGGTCCATGGTACCTTACATCTTCTTGGATATGACCACCAGGAAGTGTCTGACGCATTGAAAATGGAGCAGTTAGAGCAACGAATCCTCGAGCACTTAGGGATTCCTAACCCTTACGAAAACCCCTTATGGAGAGAAAAATCGTGAAACCCAAAAAATGGCGAAATTTTTGGAAATTATGTAAAAGGTTGTTGGGGGGCTCCCACAAATTAGAGCACCGAAATTCTACAGAGCCAGAAATTTCCTCTGAAGAAGGGGAATTAGAAAAACCTTTTGAGATTTTTTTGAAAAAATTAGAAGCTCTGACCGTTGGAGACGTCATGGTTCCCCGGGCTGATTTAATCGCTGTTTCGAAAGAGGACGCCCTCGAAGAGGTTCTGGGTCGTTTTTTGCAGACTCGAGCCCAGGCTTTGCCGGTTTTTCGAAGCAATCTAGACGATGTGATTGGGATGATCTCTGTCCACGATATACTCTCTCTTTTGGCTCAAAAATCAACTGAGCCTTGGGCGCGCAAGTTGAACCCTGTTTCCTTTGTTCCGGCTTCTATGCCTGCTTTAGAGGCGTTTCTTGCGCTGTCTGATCAGCGGGCGCCTTTTGTCTTGATTGTGGATGAGCATGGAGGGGTAGACGGCCTAGCTTCACAAAAAGCGTTGCTCAAAGCATTGGGAAGCCAATTTGGGCTTTGGGAAGAGGAAACAGAGATTCTGGAGACGGTTGAATGGAGTGAACAAAAGGGGAGTTACCTCATTGATGGCCGCTTGCCGCTTGAGGCTTTCGAAGAAGAATTTAATCTTTCCCTCCAGCTATCTGAGCGTGAAGAAGACATAGAAACTGTGGGCGGACTTGTGTGTTCCCTTGCAGGGCGTGTTCCCTTGGTAAAAGAAGTTATTACCCATCCTAAAGGTGTGACTTTTGAAATTTTAGACGCTGATTCCAGGCGGATCAAGCGCATGGCTGTATTTTTGCCAAAAAGACATTAAAAATCCTAACTTTAATATCTTAATTATCCTGTGTATTGACCCCATCTTACTTTCGTTTATTTGTGATTTTGATCAAGCATAGCTTGAAATTTAAGTAATACAGAAATCAAAAATCTCCTAAAAAACAATTCTATATTTTTTTCTACTGTGATTTTGTTGAAAAATTAAGGATCATAGGAGAAAGATTCTAGAATAAGAAGCGCTTTTGTAAAGTATTTCTTTAACCATTGGTGCTACACAAAGGTCTAAATAACCTTTTTGGACGGAGACAAAAACTATGATCGACAAGAAAACTATTACCCGAACAGATTTTCATGAGCTGTTTGCAAAGCAGCTTTTTATTCCCCAGAGCAAAGCCGTTTCCCTTACAGAGATCATTCTCGAGGAGGTTTATCAATCCCTTTCGCTGCACAGTACGTTGAAGGTTTCTTCTTTTGGGACGTTTTTAGTGCACCAAAAATCTCCCCGCGTTGGCCGCAACCCTAAAACGGGTGAGGAAGCTGTGATTTCTGCAAGAAAAAGCCTCAGCTTTCGGCCTTCTCAACTGTTGCGAGACAAGGTGAATCGACGCCGTCGTCATTTTTCTTAAAATTTAAACCAGCCCATCCCATAATTTATGAGCGATAGTTCGGTAAATTTCTAAGATGTGTGCTTTGGGGCGCTCTTTGAAAATGGGCTTTCCTGCGTCACAGGCTTGGCGAATCTCCTCTGATAGAGGAATTTCTCCTAAGAAAGGGATTCCTTGTTGAGAGGCTTCTGCTTTTGCCCCGTGGTGGTGAAAAATGTGGGATGTCGTTCCGCAAGCGGGGCAGGCAAAGTAGCTCATGTTTTCGATGAATCCCAAAATGGGAACCCCCACTTTTCTGAACATTTCAATGGCCCGGCGCACATCAAGCAGCGCGAGCTCTTGGGGGGTTGAAACCATAACGGCTCCCGTTAAAGGTGCAATTTGGGATAGGCTGAGGGCGACATCCCCTGTTCCTGGTGGCATATCCATCAGCAACAGGTCTAACGTCCCCCAGTTGACTTGGTGGAGCATTTGTTGAACGGCGCTATGAACCATGGGGCCTCGCCAGATGGCTGCTTTTTCTGGCGGCATTAAAAAACCCATGGACATACATTTTATCCCATGTGCTTCGAGGGGCTCCATCGTTTTTCCATCTAATGAAATCGGTTTTTCAGATCGCCTTAAAAGGTGGGGCAGAGAGGGGCCATAAATGTCAAGGTCCAGCAAGCCCACTTTCAAGGATAGGTCTGAGAGGGCCAAAGCAAGATTAAGGGCAGTGGTTGATTTGCCCACCCCCCCCTTGCCAGAGGCTATTGCAACCAGATGGGAGACGCCAGGAATAGGCCTAGAAGTGCTTTGGAATGTTGTATGAGGTTTGGGCCCATGGGATGTTACAGCAACTTGCACGCTTTTAACGTTGGGAAATTTTTTGAGTGCTAGTTCTATTTCAGCTTCAAGGAATTTAGCGTCCTTGGCGTGTTCCATGGGGATTTCCAGTAACAGTTTCACTTTCTCCCCTTCTTGAGTTATGTGTTGAACCCATTTTAGCGCAACAATATCTTCTCGGGCCTCGGGAGGCTTGACTGTTTTTAAGGCATTCCATAGGGTAGATTCTGGGAAAAATGAGACCATCAAATAAAAACTCCTGGGTTTGGGGCACTTTTCTTGAGAAGTGGGTTGCTGCCCCGGTACATAATGGTTTATAAAAAAAAAGAGAAAAAAAAGCGATCTTAAAAAAAAATGGAGATAGCATGAGCTGGAATGACGGAGATGAGGGGCCTTGGGGGGGCGGAAATTCAGGCGAAAATTCAAAAAAATCTTGGAATTCTGGTAAAAAATCTAGAAATAACCAGCCCAATTTGGAAGATATTATACGCTCTGGTCAAGAAAACTTGAAAAAAATGCTACCCCCCGGAAAAGGTATGAGTTCTGTTTTTATGGGGGCGCTCTTGGTGTTGGTGGGACTTTGGCTGAGCACAGGCATTTACCGTGTTCAACCGAGCGAGCAGGGGCTTGTACTGCGTTTTGGAAAAATGTCGCGCATCGCGCAACCAGGCTTGAATTACCACCTTCCATCTCCCATTGAGCAAGTGGTTGTTAAAAACGTCACAGCGGTTAATCGGGTTGAGAGCGGTACATTACTCCAAAACCGAGAAGAAGGGGAAGAAGGGCTTATGCTGACAGGCGATGAAAATATCGTCTTGGTTAATTTTACAGTGCTATGGATCATTAAAGACATTGAGCAATATGTGTTTAATGCAAAATCTCCTGATGAAACCGTAAAATCAGCAGCAGAAAGTGTGGTTCGAGAGATTATCGCCCAAACGCCCATTTCTTCAGCTTTAACGGAAGGGCGTGGTGCTATTAATCAAAAAGCGCAGCAAACCCTTCAGTCTTTAATGGATGCTTATAAGCTGGGGATTCACATTCAAGAAGTTTTGATGGGGAGCATTGATCCGCCCTCTGCAGTGATTGATGCTTATCGAGATGTTCAACGCGCCAAAGCAGATCAAGAGCGTTCCCGCAATGATGCGGAAGCTTACCGTAACTCCATTTTGCCAACGGCCCGCGGTGAGGTTCAGAAAATTATTATGGCGGCGGATGGATATCGTCAGAAAGTGGTTGCGGAGGCTCAGGGTAATGCCTCGCGCTTCCTTGCTTTGTTAACACAATATAGTTTGGCTCCTCAGATTACATCTCAGCGTCTCTATCTGGAAACGTTAGAAGATGTATTGAGAGAAGTCCCTAAGATTGTCATGGATCATGGAGGCGCTTCCCAAGGTGTTCTTCCCTATCTACCGCTTCCGGGCCTTGCTAAGAAAAAAGTGATGGCTTCAGATGAAAAATCAGACTAGGAGGACATAAACGTGTTCAGCAGAAATTTAACAGCCTTGATGATTCCTCTGGTTATTTTAGGCTTTTTCGCAATGGGAAGCTTTTTTGTTGTGCTCCAGACCCAGCAGGCTCTGTTGCTGCAATTTGGTAAATTGATTCGGGTTATTCAAGAGCCGGGGTTGAAACTGAAAATTCCCTTTGTGCAGGAAGTTCACTATTACGACAAGCGCATGCTGGATTTAGATATTTCGGCGATTGAGGCAACCCTTGGGGACCAGAAACGTGTTATTGTCGATACGTTTATTCGCTACCGAATCCATGATCCATCTCAATTTTACAAAACTGTCTTCAATGAAATGGGGGCGCAGTCTCGCCTGACAGCCCTTGTGACAGGCACATTACGTAACGTGTTGGGAAACACGCCTCTCATGAAGTTGTTGACGGTGGAGCGCACCCAGATTATGCACCATGTTCGAAGTCAAGTGGATGCTGCTGCCAGGAGCCTGGGGATTCAGGTGGTAGAGCTTCGTATCCGCCGGCTAGATTTGCCGAAGCAAAACAGTCAAGCTATTTTCAATCGTATGATCAGTGAGCGACAGAAAGAGGCCCAAGAGCTTCGTGCCAAAGGGAAGGAGCTCTCCGAGACCATCCGGGCCCAAGCCGATCGTGATAAAGTGGTTTTGTTGGCAGATGCTGCCAAAAAAGCAGAAATTTTAAAGGGAGAAGGCGATGCTATTTCCTCCCAACTTTATGCCGAGGCTTATGGAAAATCACCTGAGTTTGCGATGTTTTATCGCTCGCTCCAAGCCTATAAGGTTGCTTTTAAAGATGACACGACCACGTTTCTTCTGTCTCCCGATAATGATTTTTTGAAGTTTTTTCGAAAGCATAGTGTGGGACGCTAGGTGTTTATAAAAAGGAGTTGAACCTTACATGAAGATTGATGGAAATGCGCTTCGGCCTGGTCATTTGATCCAGCACCAGGGGCGTTTGTGGATTGTGGTTAAAACCCAGCATACCCAGCCTGGTAAGGGTGGAGCTTACATGCAGGTGGTCTTGAAAGGTGTCAAAGATGGCACCAAGATGGATGAGCGGTTTCGCGCTGGCGAATCTGTAGAACGCGTGCGGTTGGATGAAGCAGTCTACCAGTTCCTGTTTGAGGAACAAGGCCTTTTAACCCTGATGGACCAGGCTACTTACGAGCAAGTTACGGTTCCCAAAGAGCTTTTAGGGGAACCTGGGATTTTCCTCCAGGAGGGGATGTTGTTGACAGTTTCGTCCTTTGACGAAGAGATTGTAAGCGTGACCCTTCCCGACACGGTAGTGATGGAAGTGGTGGAGGCTGACCCTGTTGTTAAAGGGCAAACGGCCTCTGCTTCTTACAAGCCAGCCCGTCTTGAAAATGGAGCTCGCGTAATGGTTCCTCCCCACATTGGGACAGGCACTCGGATCATTGTGAACACCCAGGACAGCACCTATGTAGAGCGGGCGAAATAGAGGCAAGGTATGTCCCAAACTTTTCATGATAAACTAGACCACATCCTGGATCGTTACCAGGAGGTGAGGGATGCGCTTTCTAAAGAAGAGATGCCGAGCCCAGAGCTATTTGCAAAGCTATCCAAAGAGTATGCTGAATTAACCCCTGTCGCAGAGGCTATTGTAGAGCTGAAGCGGGCTCATCAAGAACAGATCCAACTCCAGGGGCTTTTATCCGATGATTCTCTTGAAGGTGAGTTAAAAAGCCTTGCAATTGAGGAGCTTTCAAGCCTGAAAGATAAATTTCCAGCCCTTGAGCATCAGCTGAAGGTGCTTCTGCTGCCAAAAGATGAGGCGGACGAAAAAAACGCAATTCTCGAAATCCGTGCAGGCACGGGGGGCGAGGAGGCTGCGCTTTTTGCGGGGAATCTGTTGCGGATGTACCAACGTTATGCAGAGCGAAAAAGCTGGAAATTTGAGATATTAGACCACAGCACCACGGATTTGGGTGGAGTGAAAGAAGCCAACATCTTGGTTTCTGGCCAAGCAGTGTTCGCGCACCTTAAATTTGAGTCAGGCGGGCATCGCGTTCAACGTGTTCCTGAAACAGAGGGAAGCGGTCGCATTCACACGTCCGCTGCGACGGTGGCGGTGCTTCCTGAGGCTGAAGAAATCGATGTTCACCTTGAAGAAAAAGATTTGCGCATTGATGTGTTTCGTTCCAGCGGCCCTGGCGGCCAGTCGGTGAATACAACGGACAGTGCTGTTCGCATCACCCATCTTCCAACCGGCCTTGTGGTGCAACAACAGGATGAAAAATCTCAGCATAAAAATAAGGCGAAGGCTTTAAAGATTTTGCGCTCCCGGATCTATGATGCAGAGCGGATGAAGAAAGACAGGGAGCGCGCTGCCTCAAGGAAAAATCAGATCGGGAGTGGGGATCGATCAGAACGCATCCGCACCTACAATTTTCCCCAAGGGCGGGTTACAGATCACCGCATCCATCTAACCCTTTATCAGATTGAGGAAGTCTTGGATGGAGATCTGGATGCTTTTGTAGAAGCACTTGTTTCGGAAGATCAAGCCTCTCGCTTGGCTGAGCTTTCCAACGATGATTGAGTCTAGTGAAGCCATTTTTCCACTCATTCCAACTTTTTTGAGGGAGAGGCCGTTTATCCCCCTCACGACCCAGCGGCTCACCCTACGTTTGCCTAAAGAGGCGGATGTGGATGCGTTTGTGAGGCTATTCGGGGATGAGGAAGTGGTGCACTATCTGAGACCTCTTATCCAACCTTATCAACGCACAGATGCTCTAGAGAAGCTATCCAAAGCAGAGCTAGCCTATCAAACGGGCGAAGCGCTTTTTTTAGTGGTGGAGCATCGGGAAACAGGGCAGGTGATGGGCACCCTTGAGCTTAAAGAAAAGGGAAAGCTTGGCTATGCCTTCGGGAAGCCTTTCTGGCAGCAAAGTTATGGAAAAGAAGCGGTTGCGGCCTTCGTACAATTTGCATTTGCCTTGTTAGACGTGCAGGAAATTCGGGTGGAGACAACACCAGAAAATGTTGCCTCCCAAAGGCTGCTCGCGGCCCTTGGGTTTGAGCGCGTTCATGTGGGAGATAAACTCAATTTCACCCTTTCCCAGGAAGCTTTTGAGGTTGCGCGTTCAGCCCTTCAGCCTTCTCAGTCGCTTGTTTTTGCTTCAGCTCTTTTTTTGATGGGCCCTGACAACAAATTTTTGGTAGCCCAGATTCCCCCCCACAAATCTTTCCCCGGAACTTGGGAGCTTCCCGGAGGGAAATTGCATGCTGGAGAGACGCCAGAAGAGGCGTTAGTTCGTGAGATTGAGGAAGAGTTGGGTGTTCAGGTCCAATCCCATCATCTGAAGTCTTTGACGTTTACGTCCTATCCTATGCCTGGAAAGCGTGTTGTTGTCTTTTTTTATCTCTGTAAAACCTGGCAGGGAGAGCCTTATGGTAAAGAGGGGCAGGCGATTGCTTGGGTTCATGCCAAAGACCTTTTGGACTATCCGCCTCCAGCACCTGACCTTTCCGCCTTTCATGCCCTTGCAACGCTTATACCCCTTTTTGAGGTGTAGGAGGCGCTTGGGATAGCCTATAGACCTCATACGCAACGGACACAAATTTAAGCCTATGAAACAAAACCAGACAGCCCATCAACGCTTTGAAAAGTCATCTCAAACCTACGAACAGGTTGCGACGGTTCAGCGCGATATGGCTGTTGCGATGGTTTCAAGGCTTGTCCCATTTTTAAAAACATCTCCCCGCAGTATTCTTGATGTCGGAGCTGGGACAGGGTACGTTGCCCAATCTCTTTGGGAGCACTACCCAGAGGCCCTTTATCTGCTCAATGATCTTTCTTCCGGCATGTTGGCGAAAGCTTCTCAAAATTTTCCGGGGGCCTCTGTAGAACTTTGGGAGGGTGATGCCCAAGACCTCTGCCTTCCTTCTACAGAGCTGCTTGTTTCTAATTTTTGTTTTCAATGGTTTGAAAACTTGCCCCAAACTTTGTCTAAATTATGGAAAAACACAAAAATCATGGCTTTCACAAGCCTTTCTGAAGCAACGTTTGGGGAGTGGCGACAGATCTGTGCGTTAGAAAAAATTCCTTTTCAAGGGCATACTTATCCCCCTTCAAGCGCTTTAGAAGCCATGTGTTTAGGGCTTTCTCCCGGTCGCTGCCAGTTTTTTAAAGAAACAAAAACCCTTACCTTTCACCATAGTTTTTCTTTCTTGCGATATCTTTATGCGTTGGGGGCGGGGGCTAAGCATAAGCTTTCTCCCAGCCTTGCCCCAGGGGATTTGAAAAAAATGCTGAGTTATTCTGAACCCTTTTCTGTAACTTATGAGATTTTTATGGCTATTTTGGCAAAAGAAGGGTGTTAAGATGAATCAAAAGACTGTGGCGCAATCTCCGGTTTCGCTTTTTCGGGCTGTTTGCTTGATGATGCTTGCCATTGGTGTCTATGCCTCACAAGATTTGCTGATTAAGCTTATCAGTCAAGAGGTGAGTTTGGGCCAGATCATTTTTTTCAGGTCAATCGTTTCTTTCATCCCTATTGTGCTGATGGCCTTCATCACACGTACCCCCCTCAGCCTTAAGACCCAGCAACTTTCCAAGCATTTTTTTCGAACGTTCCTCGCGTTTGTGGCGCTGTTGTGCTTTGTGAGTGCATTCACCCAAATGCCACTGGCCCAAGCCTATACCCTCACCTTCACAGCGCCACTTTTTATGACAGCACTCAGCTGGCTTTGGCTGAAAGAACCTATTGATGTGTACCGATGGGGGTGTGTATGCCTTGGTTTTATCGGGGTTTGGGTTGTAGCGAATCCGGATATCCATTTTTTTACAGGAGCTTCTTTTGTAACCCTTTTGGGAGGGCTTGCTTACGCTGGCTCGCTGCTTTTTATCCGGGATTTAAACCGAGCAGATAGCAGTATCACCATTTTGCTTTTTTTCACCTTGGTCAGCATGGTGTCAGGCGCTTTACTCGCTTGCTTTACCTGGAATCCTCTTTCTTTAGAAAATTTTCAAATTCTTTTTGGCATCGGTATCCTCGGGGGAACAGCCCAGTGCCTCATGACGCAAGCGTTTTGTATGGTGCCTGCTTCTGTTTTAGCGCCCTTTGATTATATCGCCTTGTTGTGGGGCCTGGCGCTGGATTATTATCTTTTTCATTGCATGCCAACCCTGTCTGGCTTGGTGGGGGCTGGTTTTATTATGGCTGCTGGAGGGTTGATGCTTTTTCACGAGAAAAAAAAGTTGGGGTAGGTCGTGGAATTATTTGTAACAGGTACGGGAACAGACGTTGGGAAAACGATTGTTTCAGCGTGGATCTGCCTTCATACCCAAGCAGGGTATTGGAAGCCTATCCAAACAGGAACATCTCAGGGAACAGACACAGATTTTTTACGAAAACTGGGGGTTTCGCCTTGCTATCCTGAACGCTATGCTTTCAAAGAAGCTTTATCACCCCACACAGCGGCAAAGCGAGAAGGTGGTGCAAGGATTGAGTTGGACGTAGTTGCTATCCCCCCTTTTTCGCAAACAAATGTGGTTGTGGAGGGGGCTGGTGGTGTGTTGGTTCCTCTCAACGAAGATACGTTGATGATCGACCTGATTCAGCGCCTTGGGATGCCGGTTTTGATTGTGGCGCACACCGGCCTCGGAACCCTCAACCATACCCTGTTGACGCTGGAAGCGTTGAGAAAACGTGAGATTCCCATCAAAGGGATCGTGCTGAACGGACCGTCTAATCCTGATAACAAACAATCTTTGATAGATTATGGAAACATAGAAGTGCTGGCAGAGCTTAAACCGCTTCATTCCCTAACCCGAGACGCGCTTTTGAGCATACCTCTCCCAAGGGCAATCGGGTGTTGTTTTTCATGAAATCAGGCTTAGGCTCTTCCTGCTTCTTTTTGAAATTGTTGGTAGGCTTCAAGGGTTCCTAGATGGTACCAACTTCCCTCCCACGTCACCCCATAAAGGCGCTTACGGCGCAACAGCTGGTTCCACATTAAACGGTTAGAAAACACAACATCCGTGATGCCATCATAGGCACGGGGGTGAATCAACTGAACTCCTCCAAAAGCGAAAGGCGCATCTGGTTTTTCGCCTCGCCAAGAAAGCCTCCCTTGGGAGCTTTTGAAAAAACTTCCTGGGCCTTCGCACCCAAAAGCTTTTTCCCTAGGAATCAAAAGCAACAGCGCATCCATCTTTGTTTCATCCCAGGCTTCGATCAACGTTTCGAGGCACGAAGGGGGATAATTTTTCCAAAAAACGTCTCCATTAATCAGCAAGAAGGGTTTGTTTCCAAACTCCGGAAGCACGCGCTTAACACCACCGCCTGTGTCCAGCAAAACCTCTTCTCTTGAAAAAACAAGGGTCATATTGCGGGGGTTTTGATCGCAATGCGCTTCTACTGCTTTTCCTAAATGAAACGTGTTGATAACGGTCTTGTTGATGTTTTCTTTTTCAAGATAACCTAACAAATGGTCTAAAAGAGGTGCACCCAAAACGTTCAATAGAATTTTAGGTTGGGTTTCTGTTAAAGGAAGCATCCGCCGTCCGTACCCAGCAGCAAGAATCATCGCTGTTTTGGGTTTTTGAAAATCAGCCTTTGGTTTAGGTTTTGCTTTGGGTTTGAGGGGCTTCATGGGGTTTATTTCCTTAACATAGGGAACGCATAGAACGTGGAATCAGCTGATCAAAGCTGTAACGTAAGTCATCAAACAACGTGTGTGCCAAAGCTGTTTCTAGATATTGCCAAACCCGAGGCAGGTGCTGTAGGTGGTGAGATTTTCCATCCCGGAGGGAAAGGCGCGAAAAAATGCCCAAAATTTTTGTGGCCCGCTGGGCACCAAGAAGCAAATATTCATGTTCAAAAGCTTCTCGGTCAAAAGAGGCAGGCTGAGCGCTTAAATAGTGTTGTTTGCAAACCTTTGCAAGCTCTGGATCCACATCAAGGCGTGCATCTTCCAGCAAGGACACAAGATCATAGGCTGTGGGGCCATAGAGGGCATCTTGAAAATCAAGCAACCCACACTGTTGTAATCCCTCGCCTGAGCAATCCATCAGGTTATCTACATGATAATCTTTCAATACAAGAGAGATTCGATCTGATGCAAACGTTTCTTCAAGAGGGAAAAGCACATCTCGCCAAAGAGACAAAAAAGAAGCTTTTTCTTGGGAAGAGAGATGTTTTTTGCATAAAAAAGGATAGTGCCAATCTGCCCACAGGCTAACCTCTTCAAGAAGCGCAGGCAGGTCAAATAAACCTAGATCTGATTTCTTTGGGGGTTGGGTTTCAAGGTGGTGCAAATGGATCAACACATCCACAGCGCGCTGGTAAAGGGGGAGCGCTTGGTTTCCCTGGCGCAGAAGCTGTTGATAAGTCTTGTCCCCAAAATCTTCCAGCAAAAAAAGACCTTTTTCAGATTCATGTGCGTAAATCTCAGGCACGCGAAGCTGAATGCGAGCCAAGCGCTTTGAGATGGCTAGGAACTGTTGGCCCATGCTTTGGTCTTGGGCAGGAACGTGCATTATAACAGCTTGCTTTATTTCATGGCTTTTTGTTCCCAGAATCAGAGGTTTTGTAAAAATGAGACGCTCATACCAACGGGTTGAGCAATCTTGAGCTAAAAATTGTTTTTGATAGCTATTTTCATAAATACCCAGCTTTTCCAGAAAAGCTGAAAGGGTAGGCTGAGCCTGGGGCTCAGAATTTAAACACTTAACGGAACTCATGGACAAAAATAATCTGCAGAAATAGTTTAACTGTATACCAATTTTATTTTATAGAAAAAAATAAAAAATTTGTAAATTTTAAAATGAGAAAATAACACATAAAAACAATATGTTTTTTTGATGAAAGACATCATAGACAAAGCTTTAAAAAATTAATTTTTTGCCTCAATCTGTCTGGATGTTAATGCGGTGGTAGTTATGTACTAAAAAAGGCTAGTTGTTTAAAACAACTAGCCTCCTCTTAGAAACAAACACCCTTAAAAAAGAGTTTGTTTAGTCAACAACTGTGATAGCAACACGGTTTTGTGACCAAGCAGATTCATCATTGCCTGGAACAACTGGACGCTCTTTACCATAGCTGAGGGTTTTCACGCGGCTAGGCGCAACACCCATAGAAGTTAGGCTCTTCTTTGTCGTATCTGCACGACGTTGACCCAAGCCCATGTTGTACTCAGAAGTACCACGCTCGTCACAGTGTCCTTCAACGGTCACGGTGGTGCTTGCATATTTATTCAACCATTCGGCTTGTTTAGAAAGGGTTTCTTTTCCTTCTGGCTTGACAGATGATTTGTCAAATTCGAAGAAAACGCGATCCCCTACATTTGCCACAAAGTCAGCAGCCGTACCAGGTGCAGGTGGACATGTCGCATCCGCACCGCCTTGACCGCAAGTCATCGTTTCTGAATCGAAGGCAGAATCACAAGCAGCCAAGAAAGCTGTTGCAGCCAACATACTAGCAATTTTTACACGCATCTTACTTTTTTCCTCTTTTTTGTTTTTATTTACCATACACGGTTATGCATTAATTTTTCGTTAAAATCAATTAGTTTTAACGTGCTTCCTAGCCTTTTTAGCTCCGCAATTTCTGAAAAGCAAAACCTTGAAGGCACTGGGCGCAACTATATGAAAAACTCAGTCCAGAAGCAAGGGGGACCATGCAGGATGTGTTGCTTCTTTGGGAACTGATACTTCTCTCAAATTATGACCTGTCACATCAATGCTGTAAATCTTAGATCCAGCATCTAAGCTAGACTGGGCTGCAAACATCAAAACCCTTCCGTTTGGGGCCCAAGTAGGGCTTTCCATCAAATAGCTTTTGGCAATGATCCGTTCTCCATCCCCATTAGGGCGGATAACACCCAAATTAAAGGTGCCTTTATAAGACTTGATAAAAGCAATCCAATCACCCCGGGGGGACCAAACAGGCGTATAGTAACGTCCTTTCCCAAAGCTGATACGCTCTGGGTCTGCTCCTCTCCCAGCAGGCATGACATATAGCTGCGGGGTTCCCTGGCGGTCTGAATTGAATACCAACTTTCCTCCATCTGGTGAATAACTGGCAGACGTATCAATTGCGCCAGATGTCTCTGTCAAGCGCTCCATTTTGCGCGTTGCCAGGGGCATTTCATAAAGAGAGGTAACGCCAGGAGAAGACAAGCTCATTACAAGGCTTCGGCCATCTGGAGAAAAACGTGGCGCGAAAGTCATGCCTTTAAATTGCCCCATGGTCTGCTGTTGCCCTGTTTGCAAATTCATCAAATGCACACTGGGAGGCTGCGTATCAAAAGCCATATAAGCGATTTCGTGGGAGGTTGGGGAAAAACGGGGAGACATGACGATATAATTTCCATTCGTCAAATATTGATGGTTGGCACCATCTTGATCCATGACGGCTAACCGGCATGCTTTTTTCCCGCGAGGCCCTTGTTGGGAAACATAGACAACCTTGGTGTTAAAATATCCATCCTCACCTGTAATGCGCTTGTAGACAGCGTCTGCCACTTGATGTGCTAAATTACGCCACCGCGTGGATGTTTTTTTGAAACGTTCTTTCAACAAGAGCGACCCCGTAAAAACGTCGTAAAGAACGAACTCAACCTCTAAATCACCTCTGTTTTCTGTAACGCGCCCTGCAAGCAAAATCTGAGCATTTAAGGGCTTCCATTCTGCAAAATGGGGTGTTGCCAAGACGCCCGCAGAGGTTTGAATATAGGCCTCTGGGCTTATTAGGGAAAATTCACCACAATTCTTGAGGTCCGATGCGATTACATCGCTTAATTGGGCACTTGCTTCACCTGCTTCATGGGCGAAAGCAGGAATAGCGATGGGAATGGGTTGAAAACTGCCTTGGTTGATATCAACGCTCAATGCAAAGAGGGAAAATTTCATGACACAAGATAAAAAAAGAATCCCTAAAGCTCCTAAAAACTTTTTACGTGTCGAGCAGGTCATAACATGTAACCCTTTCCATGTGAAATTCATCTTTTTTTCAGTACGCTTTTATCTAAAACAGGGATATCATAATAGAGATCTCCGCTTCATCAAAGAGGAAATGCGTTTTGCTTTAGTTTTTTTTTAAATTTTGGTAAGAGAGGCGCGTGCTTTGACGTGTTCTTACCGAAGGAGGCCATGATTCAAAAACTTTTTCCTGGTTCACAAGTGCGGAGGCGCAAACAGCTTTTGCGAGTTGAAAAAGCTCGAGAGATAGCGCGCCTCAATAATTCTGGACTTCTTGAAGATTCTTTTTTTGCAAAAATGACCTTTGATCTCTTGAATGAGCTGCGTTGTGCGGGCTCACTTCCCGATCCACTCTTCATTAGTGCCTATTGGCCTTTGGGGCCATCAGAGGTTCAAACCCAATTTCTTCTCCATAGGCTCCATGAAGCAGGGTACCATTGCCTCCTTCCTATTCCCTTACAACAGCCTTCTCTGTTGCTTGGATTTGCTCCCTGGACCCCTGATACGGTGCTTGTGGAAGGTCCCCTTCGCACGTTTGTTCCTGAGAATTTTGCTATCTCATATCTGCTTAAGCCTCATTTAATGTTGATGCCCCTGCTCGCGTTTGATCAAGCAGGTTATCGTTTGGGTCGCGGAGGAGGTTATTATGACGCAACGCTTCGCTTCTTGCGTTTCCAGACCGGCTCTTTTTTTATGGCTGTTGGGATAGCCCATTCTAGCCAGGAAATTTTTTCCGTTCCACGGGAATTGCATGACGAAAAAATGGACGCTTTGTTGACTGAAAACAAATGCTTTTGGTTTTAGCATTTTTTTTTAAAAAATTATTTTTTGAAAAAACACTTTAATAACAAAATTTTAATATTTTTTTTTTAAAAAAATTTCTGATTGGCATAAATTTTCCATATGCCTCTTAAAAAAGGGCCTATAACCAACAGGAGACACGTATGACAAAATCAGAGCTCATTCATCGTATTCAAGAAAAATACCCAGAGCTGGGGAGACGGCTCATCGAAGATTCAATTTCTTTGTTCTTCAACGAAATTGCAACATCCCTTCAAAAAGGCCACCGTATTGAGCTTAGGGGCTTTGGGAGTTTCTGCTTGCGAAAAAGAGGCAAGCGCACAGGACGTAACCCGCGCACTGGGGAAACTGTTGAAGTTTCAGAAAAATATGTTCCCTTTTTTAAAGCGGGTAAAGCCTTCCGTGAGCTTTTGAATACCTCAAGTCATACTGGAAAAGGTAGTTCCGCTTCAGCTAAAGGATCCCGGCTTGCACGAGGCGCTTCAAATCTTCATAGCCACCCATATGGCGGCCATTCATAAAAATTTGGGGGACAGTTTTCTGTCCTCCCGCCTTTTCAATCAAGGCAAGCCTTCCTTCGGGGTCGTGGGTCAGGTCAACTGTTTCAAACGTATACCCCTGTTCTTCGAGAAGCTCTTTTGCCATATCACAAAAATGGCAGATGGTAGTGGTAAAAATGACGATTTCAGGTTTTTTAGCCAAAATAATTACTCCTTTTTTATCCTATTAATAAGGGTTTAGAAAAAATAAAAAATCAATTTTTACAAAATAAAACGCTTATTTTTTTAATTTAATCCGTTCTAGAAAGCGAAGAGCACCTATTCCCCAAAAAATTCTTCAAATGGCGTTGGGAAACTTCCGCTATTTCTCCGGGGGGTAGGTTACCTAACAGAAAAGGTCCATAAGAAATACGAATGAGTCTGCTCACAGAAAGGCCAGCATATTGCATGACCCTTCGGATTTCTCGATTTTTTCCCTCCATTAAGGTAACACTCAACCATTTGTTGCGTTTTTCTTCCTCCCCGGCTCCATCCAAATAAGCATCAATGGGCCCATAGTTGAATCCATCGATGGTAATCCCTTGCTGAAGGTGTTCTAAAAAGCCTCGGGGTATTTCGCCAAAAAACCTTGCCCGATAACGACGTTTCCAGCCTGTAGAAGGGAGCTCTAAAAAGCGAGAGAGCTCTCCATGATTGGTTAGCAGTAACAATCCTTCTGAATTGAGGTCGAGGCGGCCTACGGATATAACCCGTGGCATAGTCTGGGGCAATGCTTCAAAAACTGTAGGACGTCCGTGGGGATCGTGATGGGTCGTCAAAAGTCCTGCTGGTTTGTGAAATCGCCATAACCGAACCTGAGGTGATTCAACAGGAACGGCATTTCCATCAATTTTCAAAAAAACGGCGTCTTCCCATTTCATGAAAAAAGCGGGTGTTTCCACTAAATTTTCTTTAAAGGTAACCCTTTTTTGCTCAATCAAAGCCTCAGCTTGTCGCCTTGAACAAAGACCTAAGCGTGCCATTATTTTCGCGATACGCTCAGGCTGTGATGCAGGAGGCAAGGGAGTTTCGTGGGACATTTATTAGCCTTTTATTTCTCAAATTTCAAATTACCATATCTGCTTCTCCTTTATAATGCAAAAGAACTGTCTGGGGAACGTCTCTTTTCGGTCAGCGTTTAAAAGCCAACTAAAATAAAGCTTATCACGCCTAAGATCTGAAATAGAATTAACAAAAAATTACTGACTCATAAATAAATTATATCGTGGGGTGGTGTCTCCAAAATTTAAGAAGGGATTTAATTTTTTTGAAAGATTTGCTAGACTCTCTCCAAAGATTATTCGAAAGGGTGGCGGCATGAAGGTTATAATCTGCGGAGGAGGGCATGTAGGTTTCAGTATTGCGCAATACTTAAGTGAAGAATATGATGTTGCCCTTGTCGATAATTTTGCACAAACGCTCCATGATGTTTCAGAACATGTTGATATCCAAACGGTTCACGGCAACCCTTCTGATCCAGAGGTTTTGAAGCTGGCAGGCCTTTCTCAATCTTCTATCCTTATCGCGGTGACAGACTCAGACGAAAGCAACATTGTCGCGTGTCAAATTGCACACTCTCTTTTTAAGACTCAACTCAAGATTGCCCAGATTCGTCATGCTCATTATTTCAAACCCGAGATGGCGCAATTTTTGAATCCTGAACATTTCCCTGTGGATGTGTTAATCTCTCCTGAGGCAGAAGTCGCTAAATCTATCCATCGACACTTGCAGATTCCCCATGCTTTTGAAGTGATGTCTTTTGCCGATGGATTACTTCAGGTTTTGGGTATTAAGATCCTTCCCAATAGCCCTGTACTCTATACACCTATTGAACGATTAGAAGCGCTCTTCCCCCATTTATCGATGCGTATTTTTCGGATTTTTCGCAATCGTACGATGTTATCTGTTTCTCCGAGAGACGAGATTACCCTTGGGGATGAGATTTTCATCTTGACCAAAACAGTTCAGGCCCAAGAAGTGATGGCTGCATTGGGGTATGCGGAAGAAATCGCACGAAGGCTTTTGATTGTTGGGGGCGGCAAAATAGGGCTTAAACTGGCTGAAGAGATTGAGCAATCTTCCTCTCACCTTTCCTGCAGTGTGATTGAACTCCAAAAAGAGCGTGCCAGATTTCTTGTGAGCCAGCTTAACAAAACCCTCATCCTCCAAGGAGATGGCCTGGATACGACCCTTCTCCAAGAAGCAGGTTTAGAGAACGTTGATACAGTGGTGGCGGTAACCAATGATGATAAAACCAACATCCTTGCTTCCCTTCTCGCCAAACGCTATGGGGCCAAACGCACAATCGCCTTGGTGAACCGTCGAGGTTATGTTCACCTGGTTCATTCTTTGGGGGTTGATAAAATTTTGATTCCCTCCACCATTACCATCGCAACCATTTTGCAAAGGGTGCGGCGTCACTATATCAATGCTATTTATCCCCTAGGGGACAGCCAAGGTGAAATTGTTGAAACAGAAGTTGCTGCAACGTGTTATGCTTCGGGGATTGGTGTCCATGAATTGAACCAACACAAAGACCTTGAGGTTTTGGCGGTTGTCAGGCAAAACACTGTGATTTTTGCATCCCTTGAATTAACGCTTCACCCTTATGATCGGGTTGTTTTGGTTGTTGGTCCGGACGGTTTCAAAAAATTTAAAAAATTCTTTGAGCCAAGGGATTTAGGCCAGGAATAAAGGCGTATACCTACCCATGGAGCCAACCAAAGAAGTCCTTCTTTCAAAACACTTAGAGCTTTTTCATGAGCTTTGTTCGCCGCCTTTGGATGGGTTAGTTTTTCGGTTTGTTCAGTGGTTAAAGGATGAACGCCGTTTGTCTCTCCACACTGTTTTTTCTTACCTGTTTGATATAAAAGATCTTTTTCAATTCTTGGTTTCTTATACAGGCGGGCCTGTTTCCCTTTCCTACCTGTTAGATCTAGATCGCACAGCCCTTAGGGCTTTTATGGCAGATCAGCTACGCCAAGGCACCCAGGCGCGCTCAAATGCTCGCGCGCTTTCTACCTTTCGAACGTTGTTTGATTTTCTCCAACGCTCAGATCTTAAAGTTTCTTCAGCGGTTTACGATGTGCGCTCCCCACGGTATGCAAAAAAGCTTCCCCGAGCTCTTACCCAGAAACAAGCCTTGAGCTTACTAACCGACGAAGGGACGATGGAGGAATCTTGGGAAAATAAACGGGATTTAGCCATTTTTTTCTTGCTTTATGGATGTGGCATTCGAATTTCAGAAGCCCTCGGGCTCAACCAAATTGCTATTCCAAGGTATTATCATGACGGTTTTAATATTCACCTGTTGGGTAAGGGAGGTCGGGAGCGTTTGGTGCCTGTACTCCCTCAAGTTTTTGAAAAAATCCAAGCTTACCAAGAGATCTGTCCTTATCCTGGCACAGATGAATCTCCTCTGTTCTGGAGCAATCGAGGAAAGCGTTTAGCACCAAGGGCCGTTCAAAAAACTGTCCAACAGCAGCGCGCGCTGCTTGGGCTTCCACCCCAAACAACGCCCCATAGCCTTCGCCATAGCTTTGCGTCTCACTTGCTGGGTGCAGGGGCTGACCTGCGCCATATCCAAGAGCTTTTGGGGCATGCATCCCTTAAATCAACCCAGACCTACACCCATGTAGATGCCCAGCAGTTGATGAAGGTTTACGAAAGTGCACACCCCCGGGCTAAAACGTAATCCTACTATTTTTTGCGAGCAACCCAGAGAATTTTTAGCGAATTTTAAAAATAAATTTGACTAATTGTTTTTTTTATTCAATAAGTAAGCAAAAAAAGGGAGCGCTTTCTCAATGGGCTTTTTTTCAACCCTCAACCGTGAGCAGAAAGAAGCGGCAGGGCTTTTGCAGATAGGTACATTTCTAGAATATTTTGACCTGATGCTCTATGTGCATTTAGCAGTGTTGTTGAATGAGATTTTTTTCCCTAAAACAGACGCCTTTACGGCGTCTTTAATTTCCGCTTTTGCGTTTTGTTCAACCTATGTGTTAAGGCCTTTTGGAGCTTTGCTTTTTGGCTATATTGGAGACAACATTGGGCGTAAACAGACGGTTACCCTTACGACCTCGCTCATGGCTGTTTCTTGTATTTTGATGGCTAACCTTCCCACCTATGCAGAAATTGGGGTTTTAGCTGCTTGGGGAATTACACTCTGTCGTGCTATCCAAGGAATTTCTTCTTTAGGTGAAATTATTGGAGCAGAAGTTTACCTGACAGAAATTACGAAACCGCCTGCACGTTATCCCGTTGTGGCGAGCGTTCGGTTTTTTTCAGAATTTGGCTCTATGATCGCCTTGGGCATCGCAAATATCGTGTTGGTCTTTACGCTTAACTGGCGCGTGGCTTTTTGGATAGGGGCGGGGATTGCCATGGTGGGTGCTTTTGCCCGTAGCAGACTTCGGGAAACTCCTGAATTTCTTAAGATGAAACAGCATAAAACAGAGCAGCTCCAAAAAAAATTAACTATTGAACAAAAAAAAATAGATAAAAAAACCATGCTAGCCCTTCTATTTATTTTTTGTTTTTGGCCTATCAGCTTTTATTTTTCCTACATCCATTGTGCTCAAATACTCAAAACCGTTTTTCGTTATACGGCTGAAGAGGTTATTCAACAAAATCTATTCGTTTCGATGCTCCAGTTTTGCACCTCTTCGATCGTTGTGTTCTTAAGCTATAAAATTTACCCTTTAAAGATTGTTAAATTTAATCTACGAACAGCTTATTTCATCACGTTAATCTGTCCTTTTTTATTAAGCCAGATCACGAGCGGAACACAGCTTTTTTGGGTGCAGGCTTGCGTGGCTATTTTTTCATCAGGGTTTCCAGCCTACGCTATCTTTTATGCCCATTTCCCGGTCTTAAAACGGATTACATCGGTAAGCTTTATCTATGCGATCTCCCGGGCCATGATGTATATCGTCACGTCCTTTGGTCTTGTATATTTGACGTCGTGGTTTGGAGATTTTGGTCTTTGGGTGATTATGGTTCCGGTGATGGCTGCATTTACTTGGGCCATCAACCATTTTGAAAAATTGGATAAACCTAATCTTGAAAAAGGCAACTTTCCTTTGGAAAAAAGTGTAGATCTTCTTTCTAAGGCAGCCTAGGGGTCCCTAATCAATAAAAACAAAAAAAAGGAGGGCTTTCTCAATGGGCTTTTTTTCAACCCTCAGCCGTGAGCAGAAAGAAGCGGCAGGGCTTTTGCAGATCGGGACTTTTCTAGAATATTTTGACCTGATGCTCTATGTGCACATGGCGGTCCTTTTAAACGAACTTTTTTTCCCTAAAACAGACCCTTTTACAGCGTCTTTGCTGTCAGCACTGGCGTTTTGTTCAACCTACGTGTTAAGGCCTTTTGGCGCTCTTTTTTTTGGATATATTGGGGATACCTTTGGGAGAAAAACAACCGTTGTGTTTACCACTTCCATGATGGCAGTTTCGTGTATCATTATCGCTAATCTCCCCACCTATGCAGAAGTTGGTATTTTAGCAGCATGGGGTATAACCCTCTGTCGCATGTTACAGGGGCTTTCTTCCCTTGGAGAGATTGTTTCTGCAGAGGTTTACTTAACAGAAAGCACGAAACTGCCTGTGCGTTACCCTGTTGTTGCAGCGGTAAGCGCCTTTGCTGATTTAGGTAGCATGATAGCTTTGGGAATCAGCAATCTTGTGCTTTATTTTACGTTTAACTGGCGGGTAGCTTTTTGGATTGGGGCAGGCATTGCTATGGTAGGATCTGTCGCCCGCACAAGGCTTCGAGAGACGCCAGAATTTCTTAGAACGAAACAAGAGAGGGAAGAAAATCTTAAAACAAAAAAAACTTTCGAGCAAAAAAAAATAGATAAAAAAACAATATTTGCGCTTTTATTTATTTTTATTTCTGTGCCTTTAGGTTTTTACTTTTCTTACATTTTTTGCGCTGAATTTTTAAAAGAAACTTGCCGTTATACTTCTGAAGAAGTGATTCGGCAAAGTTTCTTTGTTTCAATTCTTCAATTTGTCATTTCTGTTGTTCTTGTTTTTCTCAGTTATCGAATTTACCCTTTGAAAATTGTAAAATTTAATCTTTTTATCTATTATTTTTTGGTTTTGGGAGCTCCTTTTGTATTAAATTACCTTGCTAATGGGTTCACACTTTTTTGGTTGCAGATAGGCGTGGTTATCTTTTTTTCAGGGTTTCCTGCTTTCTCAATTTTTTACAGCTATTTTCCAGTTTTAAAACGCGTTACATCCGTAAGTTTTATTTACGCGGTTTCAGGAACGTTGATGTTTATCGTCACCTCTTTCGGCCTTGTGTATCTCACGTCGTGGTTTGGAAATTTTGGGCTTTGGTTGATTATATTGCCAACGACCGTTGCGTTTCATTGGGCTATCAACCATTTTGAAAAATTGGACAGGCCCAACCTCCAAGCAAGTCGTCTTCCCTTGGAAGAGGAGGCTGATCCCTTTTCCCAAGCGGCCTAGAAAAGAGAATCAGCTATTGCTGGTTTGAGGATAGAGCATTTATGCTTTACTTTTTCCCTTCGAACAGGTTTTTGAGCTCTTGAAACCTAGTTGGCTTCGCTGCTGGTTGGGTTTGAGGCGCAGAAGGTGGCGCTTCAACGGCAGCAGGCTTTGGGGGGTTGATCCTGGTTGTTTGGACCATTTCTGTTTGGAGGGTTTTTAACGCGCTCAAGATGGTTTCAAAAAATGTCTTCTTTTCACTTTCGGTTAGGATTCGCCGACCTAAAACCGTTGCTTCTTGAAACCAAGACACAGAAGATTCTGCTAGTTTTTTAAGCTCTGTTTCCCCCATGGTTTTGAATCGGTCTGCCCACGGTTGATGAGTGGGCTCCTTAAACAAATTTTGGAGATAGGCTTTTGCTAAACCAAAAAGGAACATCTTTCTTGCATCAGGTGTGGCAGAAAACGTGACGCTCTCTGCATCGTTAGCCATGTATTGGCTTCTTTGTGAAAAAAAGCTTTGATATCCCTCGATTGCCTGGGCTGTTTTTTCTAGGAGGGGAGCGTTGTCTAAGAATCCATGAACTTTGCGATCGAAGAAAAATGCTGTTTGGGAAGGGAGGGCAGCCTCTCCCATGGGGGCATATTTAACCAAGACACCCTTTGTGTTCAAATCAAAATTGAGAGCATCTAGTTTTTCTGCTTTTCCTTCTGACGTCCGTTGGTTGGACCATGCCTTTGGACCCAAGCTTAAGGGGATACCAAATTTTTCATTCACCATCAGCACGAAAGCAAGCTTCCCCGGTTTAATTTTGGTTCCTTTTGGGTTTGAAGAAGTTTCCAGATAATCTGGTGGAACCTGATCTCTGTTAAGACGCCAAACGCCGTTTACAAGACTTATGCCTTCATCTGTTTCCCCCTCTAAAAGGGCTTTCACTTCGGTGATTTTCTTGTTGCGGATCGTCAGCTTAAGGATGGGCGTTTGTTGATTTTTTTCATCCACTTGAACGAGGGTATAATCACCTTCAAGAGCTCCGCTGATGGGTTGAAAAGAAATGCGGGGACGGGTTCCATCGGTATTATGGAGAGCAACCGCAGGGCGTCCAGCTTCTGTTACTGCTGTGCCTGTCGTTGCTGCATAAAGCTCGGGGCTTAGGACAGCGCTGCCTACAAGAGCCATGGTCATGTTCAAAATTTTCTTCATAAATCTAACCCTTTGTTAAAAAACGATTTATTTTCAGTTTATGGGCAAAACTTTTAAGAAAAAATTAAAAAGAATCTAAACGCCTTCATCCATAGTGGCACAGCCCATTGAAGCAGACCTTTTTCTAGATGCATTTTTTGCGTTGCGTGTGCTATAATCTTTGTCGATGAAAGACAATGATAACCTGGCAGGAGGCAGCTCCATGGCGTCCACGCTACACCCAAAGCAGAAACATCCCTACCACTTGGTTGACCCAAGTCCATGGCCTGTTATGGGAGCCCTGGCAGCATTTATGCTGGCCCTGGGGCTCATTTTATACATGCACCACCACGAATTTTTTGTGTTGGGGATTGGTGTAACGCTGGTGTTGATGACAGCTTGGGGATGGTGGCGAGATGTTTTGAAAGAGTCAACGGCAACTTATCACACACCCGTTGTTCAAAAAGGGTTGCGGGTTGGGGTGGTTTTGTTTATTGCCTCAGAGGTGATGTTTTTTGCAGCTTTTTTCTGGGCTTTTTTTGACGCAAGCCTTTTTCCATCTGAAGCCATCGGGAAGATGTGGCCTCCCAAACAGATCAAACCCATTGACCCGTTTGATCTGCCCTATTTAAACACGCTTTTGTTGCTGCTTTCAGGGACCACTATCACCTGGGCCCATCAGGCATTGCTTGAAAAGCGCTATAAAGAAGTTACCCAAGGGCTTGGATTGACCATTGTGTTGGGCGTGCTTTTTTTGGGGGTGCAGGCTTATGAATATGTCCACGCTGGTTTTCCTTTTAAGGGGAGCATTTACAGTTCAACGTTTTATATGGCTACAGGGTTTCACGGGGTCCATGTGTTGATCGGTACCATTTTCTTAGGGGTTTGCTATAGGCAAGCCTCCCGCGGTCAATTTTCTCAAACCCACCATGTTGGGTTTGAGGCTGCTGCGTGGTATTGGCACTTTGTCGACGTTGTGTGGCTTTTCTTGTTTGTATCGGTTTACTGGTGGGGGCAGGGCTAGGTGGCGCTTTCACAGGGTATTTCTTTGAAAAACCCGCTGATCTGGCTGGGGCTTGTGGTAGAGCTGATCTTGATAAGCCTGGGCGCTTGGCAATATGGTCGCTGGGAAGAGAAAAAAGCAAAGCTGGAGCACTTACAGGCTCAATTCTCTCAAGAGTCTGTCCATGGCGAAGCGCTCTCTCAAGATCTTCAGTTTGTATTTCGGAAAGCTCGGCTAAAGGGCCGTTTCTTGCATCTTGAAGAGAAGCATTTGCAAGCTCGTGTAGAAAAGGGGCGCTTGGGGGTTCATGTCGTAACGCCTTTCCGTTTAGAAGATGGGCGCGTTATCTTGGTCAACCGCGGATGGGTTACAACGGCAAAGCTTCCTTTTTTAAAGCGTCCCCGCAGAACCGTTCCCCTTGAAGGTGTCATATTTCCCCTCTCACGAACCAACTGGTTTACACCACAAAATGATCCTGCCCAAAGCTCGTGGTACCGTTTAGAACCTGAGGAGATGTTTCCAGGAACTTCATTTAAACAGACTTACCTGCGTGTCTTGCAACCTGGAGAAGATGGACAAGCGCTTCTCAAAGCCCAAGGCTTATCAACCTATCAACATCACGTTGGCTATATGTTGACCTGGTGGGGGTTGGGAATCGTGCTTCTTGTTTTTATCTTAGGGACAATTTTTTATGATAAAAAGAAGGCGCGTCAACGCGCTAACGCCAAACCCTCCTAAGTTTTAAAAAATTCAAGAATCGTTTAACTTTCTCCTTTTATGTTTCATCTATTCGTTGATAAAACCAGAGGAGAAAAAAGCATGTGGCAAAATTATTGGATAGTCGTTTCGTTTCTTGTTATTTCAAGCATGGCTGTGGCATCGTCTCCTGAAGGGATGGAGCAATGCAGGGTCGTGTCAGCAGATAAATCTGTTGGATTGATTAAAGCGGGAGAAGCGGATGGCATCGGTTCTGTAGGAATTGGCAATCCCCACAAAGGCTTAAACATTGGCGGAGAAGTGAACGCTTACATTTGGGTTCCTACTGGCATGTGCGCCAAGATCAATGCAGGGCATATCAAAGACATTCCAGAAAAAATACGAGAAAAAATTTATTTAGATGGTTTACCCAGAGAGGAACAAAATTGAGATGTTTGGATCTTAGAAAGTCGCCTGAACACGCTCGAAATTCAGAAAAAATTTTAAAAGGGGGATGGTGCGAGGGGTGCTTTCGTGAAAAGCTTTAAAAAAATGACTATTTATTTTTTTTATTATTTAATGAAATAATTTTATAGACAAATAAAAAATATTTTTATTTATGTAAGCTCATGAAAAATAGAATAAAAAACGAAAAAATGTCTTGATTTTTATAGATTTTTTAATGTAACCTCGGCTTACAAAGAACGAGTTGGAAGATTTTTAATCTTCCCTTGTGCCTCCCTTGTTCTTTGTCTACAGGCGTCAAGCTTTGTAGTGCTGGGCCCCATCGTTTCTCTGCTCGCGTTGGGGCCTATTTAAATCATACTAAAATGTCTCATAGAAATCAAGTCATGTCTTTTTGTTCGATCGACTTCGTCTATTTGACCTGATTTTTATAAAAAGTTTATCCTTAGCCTTTATGCTGATACCTATACGCATCCATAGGGTAAGGATTTTGAGCCGTGTGTGCCAAAAAAAAAGAAGAAATACTTTTAACGCCTGGAAGTCGGCTCAGAGCCATCCGAGCTTTTTGCGCCTCATCACGTCAGCTTTTTTGCCAAGAAACAGGTATCAGTGAAAGCACCCTTAAGGCTTGGGAGAATGATGTGTCTCCTTTAACAGGTAAAGGTGCTAATCTTTTAGCAAAAATCTTTCATCAGCGGGGAATTGGCTGTACCCAAGCATGGTTGTTGCGGGGTGAAGAGCCGTCTCCTATCCGGAAAATTACGCCTCTTCCTTCTAGCAAATTGGGAGAAGAAGACTATCTAGCCCAAGAAATCGCGCTGCTTCAAGCTTGCTATCAAAGGCCACGGTCGCGATTTATTGCTTTCGCAATTACAGCCCATGAAATGGAGCCTTTTTTTCAAAAGGGTGATTGGATTGCGGGTGTTGAGGTTTCGGCAGGAAAATTAAAAACACTCCTCCAGATGCCGTTGATCGTTCAAGATTCGAATAATGAGTTCTTTGTTCGTCAATTCATCGGCATCCATGCTGCTAATACGCTTATGGTGAGAACCCTTCACAATAGCAGCACCCAAACACCGACAGACGTTTTGAAAGTCAAGTCTGTGTATCAAATTGTGTGGCATCGGCGCTGTTTAAAACGCTGAATTCTTTTTCAAGAATGGTTTTTTTTGCGAAAGCACTTGCTGCAATAGGGGCAGACGACATGTCCCTCTTTTCCTATATGAAGGTAAACACCAGGGTGCCCTTTTAGAGCTTCTCCTGCGCAAAAAACGTGCTCTTCCTCCACCCATACTTCTTCAAAAGTTTGGGAAGACCCAGTTGTATGTATCTTTATTTTGTGTGTTTCACCCATGGGTTTTTGCCTCCTCCCGTTGGACTGAACGTAAAAAACGCTTGGCAAGCCTTTCCCGTTGCGTATAGAATGGGGACACTTTTTCAGCATTCTTATGTTTCTTCAGTTTAGCATGCTTCTGGTGAACAAGAAACTAAGACTAAAGGCGCCCGTAGCTCAGCTGGATAGAGCGTTGCCCTCCGGAGGCAAAGGTCAGGGGTTCGAATCCCTTCGGGCGCACCACTTTTTGTTCATTTCTTCGGGCAGAAATTAAAGTCTTACGAAACCGTTGCTTCGTCGATGGGTTATCGTTTATTCTGAAGCTCGTATAGATTTTTAAAAAATTTAATGAAAGAAGAAACAAGGCACGCCATGCCAAAACCCATTCGAAAAGCCGTTTTCCCCGTTGGGGGATATGGAACCCGATTTCTCCCTGCGACCAAAGCCATGCCTAAAGAGATGCTCCCCCTTTTGGACAAGCCTCTGATTCAATATGCTGTTGAGGAAGCGTTGGCCTCTGGCATTGAAGAGCTGATTTTTGTGACAGGGCGTGGAAAAACAGCCATTGAGGACCACTTTGATCGCTCATTGGAATTGGAATTTTTTTTAGAAAAGCATGGAAAGACTGATTTTCTGCACTTGATTCGCTCACTTTCCCTGAAGCCGGGACAGGTTTCTTATGTGCGCCAGCAAGAGCCTCTAGGGCTTGGGCATGCGGTGGGGTGTGCCAGATCTTTGGTGGGAGATGAGCCTTTTGCCGTGCTCTTAGCAGATGATTTCATTTTAAGCCACGCAAAACCCTGTTTGCAACAGATGATAGACGTGTTTACCCAAACGGGCTCTCAGGTTTTAGCCGTGATGGATGTGCCCCGGGAGGAAACGTCTAAATACGGTGTGCTAGATCCGCTGGACGTGAAGGGTCAAACCATTTCCCTCAAGCATATTGTGGAAAAGCCTTCTCCCCAGGAAGCTCCTTCAACCTGGGCTGTGGTGGGACGCTATCTTCTCAAACCTGAGATTTTTGATTACCTCGCGCAGCAAGACCGTGGAGCAGGGGGAGAAATTCAGTTGACAGATGCTATTGCAGCGTCTTTATCTGCTCACCCAACCTGTGGATTTCGCTTTGAAGGAACACGGCTTGACTGCGGAAACAAAGAAGGCATGTTGGAAGCAACCATCCGATGTGCTTTGAACCGCCCTGATTTTCAGGCATCAACACGACAGTTGATTCGCCAGCTGGCTAATGAACAGATGAAGGAGGAGACTTAAACCATGCATATCTCAGTTGTAGGTACAGGATACGTAGGGCTTGTCACAGGAGCCTGTTTTGCTGATTTTGGATGGTCTGTGACGTGTATAGACCGCGATGTGGAAAAAATTCAGGCCCTTGAAAAAGGGCATGTTCCTTTTTATGAGCCTGGTTTATCGGCACTGGTTAGTAAAGGCCTTGGGAAGCGAACCCTTTTTTTCACAACTCAGGTGAAGGATGCCATCTCAAAAAGCGATGTTGTATTGATTGCCGTGGGAACGCCTTCTACGGACGAAGGGGATGCTGACCTATCTGCTGTCTATGAAGTGGCCAGGCAAATCGGACCTTTTTTGAAAGAAGGCGCTATCATCGTTACCAAATCTACCGTTCCTGTAGGAACAAGCCAAGAGCTTGAACGGCAGATTCGCTCCGTCAATCGGAAAACGCTTTTTCACATTGCTTCGAATCCTGAATTTTTGAGGGAAGGTTCTGCGATCCAAGATTTCATGAAGCCAGACCGGATTGTGGTGGGGGCAGATACCCCAGAAGTTATGGATCGCCTGGAAGCCCTTTATGGGCACCTCACACGAAAAGGCGTTCCCTTTATCGCCACGACCTGTGAAACATCAGAGCTGATCAAATATGCTTCAAACGCTTTTTTGGCTATGAAAGTTTCTTTTATTAACGAAATTTCCCATTTGTGTGAAAAAGTAGGGGCCAACGTAGACGATGTGGCTCACGGTATGGGCCTAGACCAAAGGATTGGCAAGCAGTTCTTGAAAGCGGGGCCTGGGTATGGGGGGTCTTGTTTTCCAAAAGATACCCAAGCTTTGGTTCGAACAGCCCAGCGCTCAGGAACCTCTCTTCCGTTGGTCGAAACAGCTATTCAGTCTAACCTGCAGACCAAACAGCGTATGGTTGAAAAGATAGAGCAAGCTTTTGGGGGGAACCTTCATGACAAAACCATCGCGATTTTAGGCGTCACGTTCAAAGCTAATACCGATGACCTGCGAGATAGCCCAAGCTTGACGATCCTTCCCATGTTGCAAGAGAGGGGAGCAACCTTGCGCGCCTATGACCCGGAAGGCATGGAGGAAGGGAAGGCTATTTTTGAGAACATCACGTGGTGTCAGGATAGCTATGTAGCCGCCAAAGGCTCGGACGGAGTGATTATCCTCACTGAATGGGATATTTTTTCTTCTTTGGATTTTGTAAAGCTAAAAGAACATCTTAAAGCCCCCCTTTTGGTAGATTTACGAAATATATACGTACCAGAAGATATGCTGCTTGCGGGTTTTACCTATATCTCAATTGGCAGAAAGGATGTGCGGCCATTAGGTTGCCTTTCCGTAACGGAGGCGGCTTAAGGCTGGGACTCATATGATTGATTCACCTTCTCCTACCATTTTCAGAGACTATGATATTCGGGGACGTATCGGTTTTGATTTAGATTCCCAGGTTGCGTTCTATGTTGGGCGCTCTTTTGGAACCGTTTTGAGGCGCTCAAGCGGGAAAACCGTTTGCGTTGCAAGGGACGGTCGCCTCAGTTCTCCAGATCTTGAGCAAGGGCTTATTAGAGGGCTTCGGGAATCAGGTATCAATGTGCTCTCTGTGGGGTTGGGGCCAACACCTTTTCTTTATTGGGCAGAACGTCATGCAAAAGCAGACGCTGGCGTGATGGTTACCGGTTCCCATAACCCATCTGATGAGAATGGTTTCAAATTTACATTTCACGGCCAACCTTTTTTTGGGGAGCAGGTTCAACGGCTTTTAAAATTAATTGAAGCAGAAGACTTCATTGAAAACCAAACAGAGGGGCGCTTTGAAGTGCTAGACCTTCTGAAAAGCTACCGATTTGATCTATTAGATCGCCTAGCATGGGGAGATGAGCCTTTGTCCGTTGCTTGGGATCCTGGAAATGGCGCGGCTGGCATTGTGCTCAGTGAAATTATAGCTGAATTGCCAGGAGCACATCACTTGATACATGGCTCAGTAGATGGCCGATTTCTCTCACGATCCCCTGATCCAATGGCGCCCGGCAGCTTGGATGCGCTGCGGGATCTCGTTCAAAAGGAAAAGTGTCGCGTGGGGGTTGCGTTTGATGGAGATGCAGACCGCTTGGTCATTATCGATGAACAGGGAGCGGTTTGGGCTGGCGATGAAGTTTTGGCTTTTTTTGTGTTTAATTTGCTCAACAGCCGCTCTAGCCTTACTTTTGTTCAAGATGTTAAGTGCAGCCCAATTTTATCGAATTGGCTCAAAAATTTAAATGCAACGCCCAGCCTTTCCAAAACAGGCCATGTGCATGTGAAGGCTTGCATGAAAAAAAATGGCGCGTTAGTAGGAGGAGAAATGAGCGGACATTTTTTCTTCACAGATTTACACCCGGGCTATGACGATGGTATCTATGCAGCCCTTCGTTTTTTGGCTTTTTTGAGCAGACATCAAATAGACCTCAGCGTCTGGCGGCAAAAACTTCCCTTCCGGTATTCTACGCCTGAGATACGTCTGCCTTGTGCAGAGGATAAAAAATTTCAACTCATTGAAAAAATTCAAGCTCATTTTCAAGAGACAGGGGTTGCGTTTCAAGATTTGGATGGGATCCGTGTGGAAGATGAAGGTGGTTGGTGGATTTTGCGAGCGTCCCAAACCCAAGCGTGCATTGCAATGCGGTGTGAGGCCTCTACGCCAGAAGGCCTCGAAGCACGTAAAAACATCCTTGAAACACTTCTGAAAAGCCATGGATTGGAATGTATTTGGCCTGTATGATCTGCAGAATTTTTTTATAATCCCTTTTTAAGAAAAAATAAGCATTAACATCTCATTAATACAAAATTCTTTTATTTATTGATTTGTTAATAATACAATAAATCCAGATTTTTTATTATTATTTAAAAAATCCTTAAAAATAAGGAAAAAATGTTTTATGAGGATAAATTTAAGCTACACTGTTTTATCCGTTGCATTGGTTTCTTTCGTTTCCCAAGTCTTTGCAGGCGAGCGGGATTTTCCAGGGGTAGAATGCCTTGATATAAAAGTAAATGCTCGCTTAAAGGTTACGTGCCACGAGGCACCCAGCGTTATCGTTAAGTGGGATGATGGCAGTGAGGCTCCTTCTTTTAGAGAAAAGAAGGGTGCTCTAAAGATCAGAGATCAACAGCTCAAAGAAGAAACTCAAAAAGCCTCTGTGTCTGTTAAGGGTGGCGGTATATCTATCACAGGAGCAAGTAATGTCCATGTTGGGAACACATACACAATCGATTTTGATGGGAAAAAGGCCATAAAATCCAGAGGCAAAAGCAGCTCTTCAGTGAGAGCTCAGGATTTTTCTCAGAATTTAGTTGAGGTTTTTCTTCCAGAGAGAGGATTGACGGAGGGAATGGAAATGAATCTTCTCTGTGAAGCTTACGCCTGTGATATCAATGAAAGAATTATGAAAAATATTCAAAAAACTGCTTACACTTCTTTCTCCGGAGCCCAACAAAGCGTCGGTGAGGGTGCAGAGGTCTGGACGCGGTTTTCTGGGACTGGTAGCCTCAAATTCAGCTGGAGCTCGCTTGAGCCTCTGCAACCTCTGGCGTCTCTTTCCTCTGCCGTTGGTGGTGTTACTATTCGTGAAGTAGAATAAAGAGTTGGCGGGGGGAGGGGTAACCTTCATCAAATGTTAAAAAGAGGGGGGTATATAGGTTTTTGAAAAACCTATAGGCATCATCAAAAGAGGAAGGCGTCATGAGCGATCTTTCAACCAAATACCCCCTTTTCACCGCTTGCGGATCTCCTGCACTCCCTTCCGGTATATCCCTTGATGAGTTTGAAGAAATTTTTGAAAGATGGTCTGGGGAAGAAAATTTAACAATTCAAGCCTATCTTAAAAGCCTTGGTGAAGATGAACAGCGGCAAGCCATCAGCTTCATGATAAAAATGGATGAGAAAATGAAGACCCAAGATCTTGATCATTACGATTGATAACTTCTTTTTTTCATCAGAGTCTTTGCGCCAGGGGGCATGTTGGTTTAATGTAGGAATGATGGCTCATTTAATTTAATTATTTTAAGTATGCACCCTTTTCTAACCCAAGAACTCCTATCCTGGTATGGGCAACACGCGCGTCACCTGCCTTGGCGAGCAAAACCTGGAGAGACACCCAACCCCTATCATGTGTGGCTGAGTGAGATGATGTTGCAGCAAACCCAGGTTGTAACTGTCATACCCTATTTTACAGCTTTTATTGAGCGCTGGCCGACACTTACCTCGCTTGCCAAAGCATCCCTAGAGGATGTGATGCATGCCTGGCAAGGTCTTGGCTACTATCGAAGGGCCCGGTCTCTAAAGGAATGTGCAGAGCTTGTATCGCGGGAGAGGGGAGGGGAGCTTCCCAATGAAGAGACATTGTTGAGGCATTTGCCAGGTCTTGGGCCTTATACAGCTGCCGCTATCACAGCAATCGCTTTTGAAAAGCAAGCTGTTGCCATTGACGGCAACATTATGCGGGTGTTTAGCCGATATTACCTTTTGGATGCCCAAGGTCCCTCCGCTTTGCGAAAAGAGGTCTTTCCCCTTGCTGAGCGAGCCCTTCCCAAAACCCAGGTGGGAGACTATACTCAAGCGTTGATGGATCTGGGGGCGACCCTTTGTAAACCACAGCAACCGTCTTGTTTAGCGTGTCCCATTCAAGGAGGGTGTCTGGCATTCCGGCAGCAAGTGACAGACCAATTTCCCCGTAAACAAGTCAAAGCTCCCTTGCCTGTGCGGTATGGGACTGTTTTTTTGTTGGAGAATTTGGCGGGGCAGGTATTCATTCATCCCCAGCAAACGGAAGCACTGTTGAAGGGATTGATGACGTTTCCTTCCACTTCTTGGGAGGAGGATAGGGGACAGCAACCCATCCCAGAGGATTTACGTTTTTTATGTGAGAAGGCCCAAGGAGGCCATCTTGAAACGTTAGTCCGTCATACGTTTACCCATTTTAAATTGGAGCTTCAGGTTTGGTATGGAAAGCTGAAGGAGCCATTTCAAAAAGAACTTCCTCGTCAAGGTGAATGGATCAACCCCGTCGATTTTTCTCATTATGCTTTTTCAACCCTTATGAAAAAAGTGGCGAGCTGCCTGGAAATGTCTCATTCCATCTGAACGCCTATAATACAATCTCTTGTGTGTCTTGAAAAAAAGCTTTACAAGAAAGGGAATGGATTGCGTATTCGCTTACTGCTGTTCCCGTTTATAGTCAGGATAGATCAAGTAAAAAACTATGCGTTGTTTCAATTTCATGCAGGGTTCTTGCCGTCGTTTAAAGAAAGCTTTCTTGGCCTGCGCCTTATTTTCAAGCTTTTGTTTGAGCATATGGGGAGGTTTTCTGTTTTTCGAACAAAAATTATTTCTGATTTTTGCCTTCAATAGCGTTTTTCTTGGATTCTTGCTTCATTATTTCCTCAAGTCCAAAAAATCTGGGAAAACCGTGGCATTGGAAGCTATTCAGGCGATGTCGCCTGAGGGTGTTATATTATTCGATATCCAAGGAAAATTGACATTTGCAAACCAGGCCTGTTGTGATTTTTTTCAATTCTCTCCTTCGCAGGTTGATCGAATCCAGCTTGTTTTTTTTGATGCTTTCATCCAGTCCCAAGAATCTAAAGATTCTCTGGCGCGCCTTAAAATGTATACCCTCCACCAGCAAGAGGGAAATGAGCTAGTTGATTGGCTTATCCAAGGCAAGATCAAGCGGTTTCACATTTGCGTAAAGCCCCTTCCAACAGGTGGTGTCGCTTGGTTTATTCAGCCTTCTGCTTCCCAGGAAGACGCGTTTTTTTCTGAAGGTTCTATTTTTTCTGACATTCTCAACAGCTACCCCTCGCCTGCGTTTGTGGCCTCTTTAGAAGGCAAGATTCTTTATGCAAATGCAACATTCTATGAGTGGCTTGGTTACGCACCTGAAGAAGTCTTGGGCAAGAATTTTTATGATTGTTTGGTTGAAGAACCAGAAAGCTCTTGGCAGGAAGGTGATCATGCGGTTTTGCTCTTTAAGAGTGCTCAAAACCAGCCAGAAGAAGCAACTGTTTTGCGGGCCGTTCCACTTCAAGAGCATGACGCTGTATGTGTTTTACTCGCAACATCTGATCAGGTGATCGCTTTGCGAAAAGAGGCGGATGACGCTGCACTTTTAGAAGGTTTTCCGATGCCTGCCTTGATTTTAGATCAGGCTGGATATATTAAATCAACCAACCGAGCCTTTCAGGATTTGGTCCAAGAGCGCCGAGTCCATCAGCGTCCGCTGTCTCACTGGGTTGCTGAGGAAGAACGCAGTGCTTTGACGAAATTTTTCCAGAGTGTTCGCTATAACAGAGAGCTCAAACAACCGCTTCTTTTCTCTTTTAAAGGGATTGAATCAAAGACCCTTGGCATTTACGCTCGTTATTTGGTGATGGTGGATGATCCTAAGACCAGTTACTTCATCATCTTCCTCCATGATTTAACAGAGCTTAAAAAAATGGAAAACCAAAGCTTAGAATCTCAAAAGCTCCAGGCTTTGGGGCAATTAGCCAGTGGTATTACCCATGATTTTAACAATCTGCTAACCGCCATGTTGGGTTTTTGTGATTTGCTATTACAGCGGCATACCCCCCAAGATCAATCGTTTACAGATATCATGCAGATTAAGCAAAATGCTAATCGGGCAACCAATTTAGTGCGTCAATTGTTGCTGTTTGCGAAACAAACAGCGCCAGATCCGAAACCCTTGGATGTGCGAGAGTGCTTGAACGAGCTTTCGTTTCTGTTGCGACGCTTGATTGGAAGTAAGGTCGAGCTAACGCTGAAACACGAACGCGATGTTGGGTTTATTTTTGCAGACCAAGGCCAGCTTGAGCAGATTATTGTGAATTTGGTGATTAATGCCAGAGACGCGATGGTTTTGGGTGGCAAGCTGACAATCCGGACGCGGATGGTTCAGTTGAAAGAGTCTATTCAGCTTTACAAAGAAACCATCCAACCCAAAACTTACGTGGTTGTAGATGTAATAGATACAGGATGTGGTATTTCAGAAGAATGCCTAGAGCAAATTTTTGATCCATTTTTTTCAACAAAAGACCCTTCCCAAGGAACGGGGCTTGGGCTTTCTAATGTGCACCAGATTGTGAAGCAGCTCTCCGGAGGTATTTTGGTCGAAAGCTCCCTTGAGAAAGGGACAACTTTTTCAATCTATATTCCTAAATTTCTGGAAAAAAAGAAAAAAGCTGCTGACCGGAAGGAAGAGGAAAAAGAAATCGTCAGAGTTTCTAAGACGATTGACCTCACAGGCTCTGCCCACGTATTGTTGGTGGAAGATGAAGACCCTGTGAGGCTCTTTGCTTCAAGGGCTTTGAAGAGCAAAGGGTATCAGGTTTTTGAAGCAAGGGATGGCAAGCATGCTCTTGAGATTTTGGAAAACCAGTACCCCATTCACCTCTTGATTACAGACGTGGTTATGCCGGGCATGGATGGTCCTTCCCTTGTGAATCAGGCTTACGAATTTAAGCCTGACATTAAAGTGATTTTTGTCTCAGGCTATCCCCAAGAAGATGTTGAGGCTCAGATTAAATGCCCCATCAAGGATCTCCATTTTCTGCCCAAACCTTTCTCCCTTAACGAACTTGCGTTAAAAGTGCATGAAGTGTTGCGCAAGGAAGAGTTTGTCCCAAGTAAACAGCGCCTTGCAAAAAATGGCTAGTGTTCTGCTGTTTTAAGATGTGTTAGACTGGTCGTAGGATGCACTTATAAAGGGATTAAAATGGAACGTAGCGATGTTAGAGAGTCTGTTCGAATTTCTCCCTCTCTTCTGACGTCAGATATGACAAAGCTTGGAGACGAAGTCTGCGCCGTGACCCAAGCGGGAGCCGATTGGTTGCACCTAGACGTTATGGACGGGCACTTCGTTCCCAATCTAGCCCTTGGTCCGGCGATTGTTAAAGCTCTGCGCCCCATCACCCCACTTTTTTTTGATGTTCACCTCATGGTTACCCAGCCTGATCCATGGGTTTCTGTTTTTGCAGAGGCTGGTGCTGACGGCCTTACAGTTCACGCTGAGGCTTGCACCCACTTAAACCGAACCCTTCAGTCTATTAAAGCCCTTGGGAAAAAAGCCGGCGTTGCCCTTAACCCTGCAACGTCTCCCAGTTGTCTTGATTTTGTTTATGAGCATCTTGATTTAATCTTAGTCATGACCGTTGATCCTGGCTTTGGGGGGCAGCCTTTTCTGACTTCCCAGCTGGAGAAAATACGGGATATACGGAGCAAGATCACCCAGTGGGGCAGAAAAATTCACCTTCAGGTGGATGGCGGCATCAACCCAGAAACGGCACGCCTGGCTGTTGAAGCGGGGGCAGATGTGCTCGTAGCAGGGAGCAGTATTTTTGGGATGGAGTCTTATGGGCAAGCCATAGAGGCCCTTCGGCGCGGAACCGCCAGAGCCCTTTGACACAAAAAAAAGGGGAGGGCAGCGAAGCCACCCTCCCTCATCACAAACCAACTAGAAAAAGGATAAAGCCTAGTATTGAGGATCTAAATTCCAAGCCATGGTGTCCAAAAGATTTTTCTCTTCTTGGGTTAAAGAACTTGATTCCTTTTTAAAAGACTCAAAAGCCATGGATAATTCATACCCATTTGTAGGATTTCTACTTTCCAGATGTTGAAAAAGCAAACTCTGTCGCTCAGATGAAAAGCTGTTTAATTTACCTGAAACAAAGGAATTTAGTGTTTGGTTGATGCCAGTCTTTTTTAGTACATCTGAAAAGTCTGCTTGATAGTTTTCCACACCCATTTGCATCACTTTTTGTTCCACCGTTACCGCTTGAGGTATAAATTCTTGGGTTATTGGTTGATTCAAAACTTGAATAACGTTTGCAGCAGACCCCTTTGGATTGAGAGAGACATTCATGAATTGTTGAGACATCTCTTCAGCGGATGGTATTGCAGCTTCAGCAGTCTTGGTACTAAGAAGCTTCAGCAGTTCATCCTGCTGCTTTTTTGAGAGTTTCTTTGTGATTTTCTCAAATTCATTAGCAGAACCTAATACATCACGGGCCTCACTGTGGTTGAGGTGCTGAGGGTTAGAGAAAATCTCCTTAAGTTTTTCTATGCCAACAACATGTTTTTTACTATCGTCTGATTTAAATAAATACAAAGAAGCACTAAGCGTTAAATCTGGCGCCTCTTCGAAGATTTTTTTCACAGTTTTTAGAGGAATGATTCTTTTGTCAGTGTTTTGGAGGTGATCTTGTAATTGGGTTTTTGTAAATTGGTGATAGGGATGGTTTGAGTCTTTTAATGCGCCCAACAGTTTTTCTTCAGCAACAGTGTGTTTTTTGGTATCGTCTGATTTAAACAAATACAAAGAGCCCCAGAAGTTCAATGCTTCCCCTTTTCCCATGAAAGTTTGTACACGCTCTAAAGGCAAAACCCTCTCGTGGGCATTTTTGAAATAGGCTAACAGCGCCTCTTTGACGCTTTCATGGTGCTGAGCAGCTCCTGCATCGTTAAAAATTTCTGAAGCCATAAAACCTGCATATTGTATGTGCTTTTCATTACGACTTCCCAACAAAGCAACGACAGCAAAGCTTTTATAAGTTGGATCCATTTTTGCCAGACTCAATACGTTGCTTAGAGATAGATGCTGTGTATAGTTTTTGAAATTTTCTGGTGTTGAAAGACTATTTTTGACAATAGCATGGTTAGAGTGGTTCTCATCTTTCAAAGCAGACAGGGTTTCTTTGAAAACTTTCCCTGCATTTCTTTTTGGTTGAAGTGTCGTGGTAATGTGTTCAGCCGTTATGCTTCCATCAGGGGAAGGTATTTTTTTGGCTATCAAAGACTCCGAAGCCACCAACAATGCCAGCAAGCAGACACTCAATTTTACATGAGATCCAAATTTAATACGGTTATTCATTCTGATTTTCTCCCTTATGCATTTTTTTATCCGTCTTTTCACTTGAAAAAATGACGTGAAGCCTTCTTTCTGACCTTAAAAGCCAAATTTAGGAAAGACGTAACTGAAATGCTATCTAAAAAAAAATAGATATGATAGAAACTTCAATTAATGCATTAAAAAAACAGTTAAATTGAAACACTATTTAGATAATAAAATCGTCTATGGATAGTTATTTTTTACTTTGATGTTTCCCACAAAGGCCATCTGGGCGCAGGAGAAAAATCTGAACCCGTTCTTTTTCCAAGACGTAAATATTCAAGCCCTGCCCAGGCAACCATGGCACCGTTATCTGTGCACAAGGGTGCTGGCGGAAAAATAGCCTCCCAGCCAGCTTCAACCGCTTCCGCTTCTAAGATAGTTCGTAAAAGTTGGTTAGAGGCGACACCCCCGGCGGCTACAAGGTGTCGCAACTGGGGAATTTTGGTTGTGGCTTTGGTCAATGCATAGCCTAATCGGTTCTTGAAAATGGCTCCAACGGTTTGTTGAAAGCTGGAAGAGATATCGCAGATTGCTTGACTCGACAAGGGCTGTGGAAGCTCCTCAATAACACGCCGCACGGCTGCTTTTAACCCAGAGAAGGAAAAATCGCAGGTTTTTTCAGCAGCTAAAGGCATGGGAAACGTGAAGCGATTAGGGTCGCCTTCTTTCGCCTTGTCTTCAATGGCAGGCCCTCCTGGATAGGGTAATCTCAACATCCGCGCGACTTTATCAAAGGTTTCTCCTACAGCATCGTCCCTTGTTGTGCCTAGGAGATGGTAAATTCCCAATGCTTCGGCCAGAAGGAATTGGGAATGCCCCCCAGATATCAGCAACAATACATAAGGAAAGGAGATGTTGTGGGTAAGTCTGGCAGTAAGCCCGTGGGCTTCCAAGTGATTGACTGCGATAAAAGGCTTGCGGACAGACCACGCAAGGGTTTTGGCAAACGTGGCCCCTATGATCAACCCTCCGATCAGCCCAGGGCCTCCTGTCGCAGCGATGCCATCAAGGTCATGCAAGGAAAGCCCAGCGGTTTCAAGAGCCTCAGATACAAGAGAGGGAAGGGTTTCAAGATGGGATCTCGCAGCAAGCTCTGGCACCACACCTCCATAGGGTTGATGGTGGTGGATCTGAGACGGTACCAAATTTGCTAAAATCTGATGGTCCCGTGTGACAATACCAACGGCTGTTTCATCACAGCTTGTCTCAATCCCTAAAACAACCTGTGGATCTATCACAACACGGGCTCAAAAACCGTTAGGGTGCCATCTTCTGTCAAGACGTAAAAACCTTGAGACGTCACGATGGGAGGCAGCGATGCGCCATGGGCAAGGGGATAGCTTTTTTGAATCTCACCCGTTTGAGGGGAGATGGCCAGCATAGCGCCTTGAATGCCAACCACGTAAAGGTTCCCTCCAACAGCCAAGGGGCCGGCCCAGGCATTTTTTCCCTGAAACCCTTCTGGTTCTGGTAATTTTTTAACCCAATGGACGTGGCCATAGGCCTTATCCAAGCAAATCAATTCATTTTGTTGGCTCAAGAGGAAGAGAGATTCCCCCGCTACAAGGGGGGTTTGAATGCCGGAAATATCCCGTTCCCACAATCGACGGCCATTTTGAACATGAAGCGCCGCCATGCGACCATCTTGGTTGAGAATATAAACCGTGTTGCCGTCCACAACGGGAAGGGCTTGCACGTGGGTTAAGCTGGAAGCTAAATCCTCTTTTTTAGAGGTAGAAACGCTTTCAGACCACATCACGGTTCCGCTTCCGGCTTTAAGCCCAAAAACCTCCCCCGAGGAATACGCCACCACAACCGTATCTCCCAGAACAGCAGGTAGAGATGTTCCTAAAAGCCCTAAATTTTCAGCAATGCCTGCATGGCTCCACAGCAAATCACCTGTTTTATCTTGGAAAACCTGGAGTTGGTTGTCCACTGTCATCACATACACTTGCCCATCTTGAAAAACGGGTGCTGCACGACATGGGCTTCCCAGCCGCTTTTCCCAGCGTTTCTTTCCTGTTTTTGCATCCAAAGCGACTAAATCGCCATAGGCAGTTGCTGCAAAAAGAGCTCCTTTTCCGTAAGCAACACCGCCACCTAAGGCGTAGTCTCCCGCCTTATTTTCTGGGGAAAGATCCATCTCCCAAAGCATCTCTTGCGTCTTTGTTGAAAAAGCGCGCAGGCGGGTTTGGGCATCGATACCATAAAGGGCGCCATCTACAAGAATCGGGGCGCTTAATATGCGCCCATCCTCAGATCGGCCTGTTCCCAAAGAGAAAGAGCTTCCTGCCCTTAGCTCTTTAGAAAAACGAACATGGGGTGTTGTATGGGTAGCATTAAATCCAGCTTGTTCCCAGGATGAAACAGTCACCGGTGCAGGCAGGGTGATTTTCTTTGGAACAAGCGTAACGTCTGGTTTCAGGCCAGAATTTACAAAGGCGATAGGAACACGTTTTCCTTCTAAAGGAGGCTTTTCTTTTTTACCCAATATTTCGCAACCTGCAAGCAGGGAAATCAGCCCCAACAGTGAAGCTGTTTGGAGAAAAGAGTTCATTTTTTGGTGTCTGTTCATGCTAACCTTTCGTCAGGTGTTATAAGGGTGAAGTTTTTATTTCTTATGCTCACGAAAAGACGGAATCCCCAAGCCGGCGCCCATGGCCTCTAACCCTATGCGGGTTTGTAAGCTGGAGGGAACATCCCGGGAAGCCATCAGGGTTGAAAGGAGTGCTTCAGCGCGCTGACTGTCTTGCTGTTGAAATGCCTGCAGAAAGATGACCTCAAGACCAAGCCCCTTCCAGGGATTGTGGGGAGTTATTTGCTGTTCCACCCCTTGCTGAATGAAAAGAACAGAAACCCCTGTTTGCACCATCAGCAAAGAAAGATGCGTGTTGAGGAGCCCTTTAAGAGCGCCATCTGTTTCCCGGTTTTTCATGATCTCTTCAACGTTTTGTTTGACAAGCTGGAGTTGATCTTGGGAAGGGTTGCGTACAAAAGCCTCTGTTTGAAGCGCAAATTGACGTAATTTAGCCAAAAAACCATAGCCAGAAGAAGTTGTTTCAAGGTGTTTGAGAAGCTCAAGAGCTTCTGCTTTCTTCCCGGTCTTCAAGAGATCTAAAGCGTGCTGATAATTCGTTCCTTCAGCTTGATACCCATGGTCTCGATAGCTTTTCCAACCAAGGTAAAGCCCTGTTCCCGCAAGCATCAAAAAAACACCGAAAAGAACGAAAGGACCATAGGCCTTCCAAAGTTTTACATACTTTTCTTGACGGATCTCTTCTTGAAGCTCGTCTAAAAAATCAGCCATGTCTTTTGTTCTTTCAATCGTATAAACCTAAGCTCGCGCAGTATAAATCTATTTTTTCGAAAAAAACAGAGGTTCTTTTCATATTTTCACAACTGATGGGGGTTTTTTCATAAAATGACGAAAATTCTCAAAAAAATCCTAAAAAATAGTTTAATCCTTTCCTAAATTAGGGAGAAATATACCCATTGGATACCTTCCTGCGTCTAAAAAATTTCAGGAAAGGTATTATAATATTTAATGAAAAGCCCCTTTGCTTTTCAATGAAAATAGTTTATACATCTTACCTGCAGAGAAATAATGATGCGCAAAGCTGGGTTTTGCCAGCATCTGGGCAACAAGGGGAGGGGGCAGTGTTGTTATACAGCCTCCTTTTTCTATGTTCCTGGCTTTGAGTTCGTTAAATCTCGGAAACATCTGTTTTATTTTTAAGGAAAGGCAGAAGAAAGGCACACTATTATGAGCTCTCACATGCAACCTGAATTTTCAAAATTACGTGCCGCCCTGTGGCCCATTCATGGCTATGAAATGAAAAAATTTCTCCCCATGGCTGCAATTCTGTTTTTTGTTTTATTTAACTATACTGTCGTGCGCGCTTTGAAAGATGTGTTGATTTCAACGGCTCCCAATTCTGGTGCAGAGGTGTTTAACTTTCTGAAATTTTGGATTGTTTTGCCATCATCTATTGCGTTTGTTGTGCTTTATGCGAAGCTTAGCAATGCCCTTAGCCGGGAAAAACTTTACTATGCTTGCCTTTTGCCGTTTCCTGTTTTTTTCGCTATTTTTACATTTTTAATTCATCCTAATGTAGATTTTCTGCACCCAGATCCTGCGTATATCCGAGCGCTTCAGGAAGCTTACCCAAATTTTCAATGGCTTTTCCCAGTTTATGGGGTTTGGACTTACAGCCTCTTTTATACGTTTGCTGAGTTATGGGGAAATGTTGGAACAGCTATCATATTTTGGCAATTTGCTAACGAGGTCACTAAAACGGATGAAGCAAAGCGCTATTATTCTTTGTTTGGTTTTCTTGCAAATTTTGCCTTGATCGGAGCTGGACAGGCCCTGAAGAAATTTGATTTTGATACCTTGATCCACCTCGTGATCTTAGGAGGTGCAGCGATAGCCTTTATTTATTGGTGGATGGGGAAAGCTGTTTTAACAGATCCCCGGTATTATGAAAAAGCTTCTGCTCCCAAGAAATCAAAAGAGAAAAAGCCAAAACTCTCTATTTCCGAGAGTTTCAAGCTGCTGATCCACTCTAAATATTTGGGTTATATCGCCATCTTAGTTTTGGGCTATGGTATGACCATCAATTTGATCGAAGTAACCTGGAAGAATCAAGTTCGGGAGCTTTATCCAGATCCAAGAGATTTAAAAGCTTTTTTTGGTGATTTTTATTCGTGGGTTGGTGCTGCGACGATCATCCTTATGTTTACCACGAAAGGTGTGGTGCGCAGGTTTGGTTGGTTCACCGGTGCGATTACGACACCGACCATGATTCTGGTGACCGGTTCGCTCTTTTTTGCCTTCGTGCTGATCAATGATTTCTTTCCAGGAACTTTCTCCTTGATGGGTTTCACGCCACTCTTTTTAGCAGTGATGATTGGAGGGGCTCAAAATGTTTTAGGTAAGGGAACAAAGTATTCTTTATTTGACCCAACCAAAGAAATGGCTTACATCCCCCTAGACCAAGAATTGAAAGTCAAGGGTAAGGCTGCGGTGGACGTGATCGGAAGCCGTCTTGGAAAATCTGGTGGGGGCATTGTTCAACAGGTTCTGCTGATTGTAACAGCCGGTAATCAATTAACCATTGCGCCTGCGTTGAGCGTTTTGGTGATTCTCATTGTGCTGATCTGGATATGGGCTGTGAAGCGGCTTTCTAATGAATACAACGCACTGGTTGAAGAGAATCCAAAAAAATAGCTTCTTCTCATGGTTGCTGTATTTTCAAATTTAAAAAAGCCTCTGGTGTATCAGAGGCTTTTTTAATGTTTTAGGGATAAAAAATTCTCCTATCGTCTTCTTGAAATGTTCTACAAAGGCTATAGAATAGATTCTTAATGAGGCTATTTACCATTGGAGAAGATGCATCTTATGCCTTTTTTTCGATCCATTTTTACCGTAAGCAGCTATACAATTCTTAGCCGTTTAGGGGGGTTTGTTCGAGAGCTTCTCACGGCGTCTTTTTTGGGAGCTGGGGCCGTTACAGACGCGCTTTCCCTTTCTATACGCCTTCCTGCATTTTTTAGAAGATTATTTGCAGAAGGGGCTTTCAATGCCTGTTTTGTTCCTATTTTTTCTGGCCTTCTGGCCGCAGGTAAAAAAGAGGAAGCCAAAACTTTCGCGGAGCATGCCTTTACCCTTCTTTTGACGGTTCTGGTTTTACTCGTCTTGCTGGTTGAGATTTTTTTACCAGAGATCGTTCCAGCGCTTTTGCCTGGCTTTGCTAAAACACCGGAGCGGATGGACTATCTGATCCAGTTTACTCGGGTAACGTTCCCGTTCATCCTCTTTATTTCTCTTACAGCCCTCTATGGGGGGGTTTTAAATTCTCTCGAGCGGTTTGCAGCTGTTGCTTCATCTCCGCTGATAGGCAATATTTTTATTGTAGGGTTTGTTTTGGGGATGCATACGTCCGTTTCAAAGCCAGGCTATGTGTTTGCCCTTGCCATCGGGTTTTCGGGTTTGGCTCAGCTGCTTTGGGTGATGGTCCCTGCTTGGAAAATTGGGTTTTTCTTGAAGCTCGTTCGTCCCCAATGGACCCCTCATTTGAAAAACTTTTTTTTAAAAATGGGGCCTGCAGCTTTGGGCTCTGGCATCAGCAACGTTAATTTATTTTTGGGAACGTTTATTGCGTCTTGGCTGCCTGTTGGAAGCATCGCCTATCTAGGGTTTGCAGATCGTCTTAATCAGCTACCTTTAAGCGTGATTGGGGTTACGGTGAGCACTGTGTTGCTCCCCATGCTATCCAAACAGATTCGCTCTAACCAGCTTGATCAAGCCAAAACAAGCCAATTGACAGCCATAGAGCTCTCACTTTTTTTTAGCTTACCCTCCATGCTGTGTTTGTTGTTGCTTGCGAAACCATTGGTTGCAAGTATTTTTGAACATGGGGCGTTTAAAGCAGCTGACACCCTGGAAACATCAAAAACGTTAATGGCCTATGCCCTTGGATTGCCAGCTTACGTGATCGCGAAAGTGCTGAGCAGCCGCTTTTTTGCTGAGGGTGATACGAAAATACCCCTGTTGGCGGGAGCCTGCAGCATTGTCGTTGACCTTGGACTAAGCCTTGCCCTTATGGGGGTTTGGCACCACGTAGGCATTGCTTTTGCAACATCTGGAGCTGCGTGGGTGGACGCGATTTTATTGGCGGTGATTTTAGCTAAACGAGGAACCCTAGGGCTGACAGCTTCTTTCGGCAGATTTTTTTTGAGGTTGCTGGTGGCTTGCGCGCTTACAGCTGTGGCCCTTCAAGGAACCCAAAGCCTGCTAATTTGCTGTTTGGATACCCCTTCTTTTAGCAGGCTTATTGTAACATTTTTCTTGGTTGCAGAAGGCATTATGCTTTTCTTTGTCTTTACAAAATGGTTGAGCATACCCTTGGCGCGCTTCTATCAAGTGCCACAAGAGGTTTAATGTGCCGTTTTAAAATCTTCCTATGCATCAGGCTGGGAATTTGTTATACAGGTTGAGGGAAATCGCCTGGGGACGCTCTCCTTGTGAATCCGGTCAGGTTCGGAAGAAAGCAGCCGCAGCAAGTTTTTTTGAGCGGGTCTCAGTAGCGGTTTCCTAAGTTTTTCAAACAGTCCTAAAAAAGCCCTAGCCCCATCAGATTTAAAAGGCTTAGGCAAACGAATACTGCTAAAAGTCCATCGAACCGATCCCAAAAACCACCGTGCCCTGGAATCAATTGGCTTGAATCTTTAACGTTCCAATGCCGCTTGAGGGAAGATTCAAGCAAATCACCCAGCTGTGAGATCACCACCAAGAAAGCTGTTTTTCCAACCCCAAGGGAAAAAGATAGAAACATCTCGAGGTGTTCTGGGTAGGTGAGAAGGCCAGCGATGGTGCCCACGACCATCCCTCCTGCAAAGCCAGACCAGGTTTTTTTAGGGCTGATACGAGGCGCCAAGAGAGGCCCTCCAAAAGATCTGCCCGCAAAATAGGCTCCTATGTCTGCAAAGGCAACCAAAGCAATCAAGTAGATTAAACAGCGCGGCGTTTCAAAGGGCTGAAAAATCTGGCTTCCCCACAAGGGAATAAGATTTTGGTGAACATAGAGCGCTGCTAACCCTAAGTAAGCAAAGCCTAAACCAGCCAAGAACAGGTTTGTTCGATTGCGCCAGAGGCGAAGCCTCCAAGCTAACATACTCAGCTCTAGCCCTAGCAACAAGAACAACAAACCGATTAGGACAGTATTGTAAGGAGAACCTTTCCACAAACAAAAGCTTGCCGGTAATAAAAGGCCTAAGGCCCCAAGTAAGCGCATTTTCAGATCAGGCACACCAATCACCATTTTACGAATCCATTCCAAGCTTTTATATAATAAATTTCAGTGCCTTTATATCAAAAATTCCCTATTTTAAAAAGGCTTCAAGCCCTGCTTGACAAATGATCTGCTTTCCTCCACAGTCTGGATTGAGAATGATTCTTAATTAGAGCAAAGATGCTGTATACATGAGCGCATAGGGTTAAAAATGAAGCAGCGAGAACTTTTTATGGAGTGGGGGCTTTTTAAGCGCCTTGCTTTAATTTTCTCAATTTTAGGCCTTTTATGGTGGGCGATTGAGGGGGTTTTGTAGCATGAAGCGTTCCCAAGGTGGGTTGCGCCGCTTTTTTTCTTCTCCTGCCCGCGAAAGTCACGCCAAAATTTCTGGTATTTTTCTCAAAAAATTGACCATTTTTCGCCAACACGTTCCCATCATTCAAGATCTTTCCGTTGAAATACTTTCAGGTTCATTGGTCGCGGTAGTGGGCCCCAATGGGGGGGGGAAATCGACCCTGCTCGACACCCTCGCAGACCCGAATCAGCTCCTTTGGAGGGGTACCCTGAATCGAGGAAATTTTAACAAAAAGTCGATCAGCTATTTGCCCCAGCGCTCTGGGATGCAACGCCTGTTTCCCTTGACTGTTAAGGATGTTGTGCTAGGAGGTCTTTGGCATGAGCTGGGCCCTTTCAAGCCCATGAAGGCTGAGCACCAAGAACGTGTTTTTGACGCGTTAAAATTAGTGGGCCTTTCACATTATACGAACCATACCATGGATCAGCTTTCAGGCGGACAGTTTCAGCGCGTTCTTTTTGCAAGGTTGGCGGTGCAACAAGGTGATTTTTTGCTTTTGGATGAGCCTTTTAATGGGGTTGACTATAAAACCCAGGAAGACCTTTTGCGCCTTATCCATCAGTGGCATGGGGAAGGGAAAACCATTTTAGCTGTTATCCACGACCTCGAGTTGGTCGAACGTTTTTTCCCTAAAGCCCTCTTGCTCGCCAGAAATTATGCTATTTTTGGCGCAACCCAAGAGGTGCTTCAGCCTTCTTGCCGGGAAGAAGCGCTGCGCAGCGCTTTGGCCTGGGAAGGAAACCTGTGTTGCCGAGACTTTAGCTAGAGAACCTTAGAGATGATCGATCTGTTAACACCCTTATATACCATTCTCTGGAAACCATTTGCGGATTTTCTGTTCTTGCAACGGGCCCTTGTGGGCTGTCTCGCGCTATCGTTAAGCTGTGGCCCTGTGGGTGTTTTTCTTATCCTGCGGCGCATGAGCCTTATTGGGGATGCCCTTTCCCATGGATTGCTTCCAGGGGTAGCCCTCGCGTTTTTCTTTTATGGTTTTGCGATGTTGCCCATGACAGTTGGGGGGATGGTGGCTGGTTTGCTTGTAGCTTTGCTGGCAGGGGTTGCCTCTCGCAATACCCTTCTCAATGAAGACGCAGCGTTTGCAGGTTTTTACCTCATCTCTATGGCGTTAGGTGTTTTGCTGATGTCTCTCCATGGCAGCCAAATAGATCTCATGCACGTTTTGTTTGGAACGGTGCTTTCTATCGCGTCTCCGACCTTATTGTTACTAGGAACTGTCACAACCATCACCCTTATTTTGTTTGCTATTATGTATCGGCCCTTGGTTTTAGAATGCTTTGATCCCCAATTTTTCCGAGCCATGAGTGGCAAGGGAGCTTGGATTCATTTTTTATTCCTTGTTCTTGTCACCCTCAACCTGGTCGCAGCTTTCCAAGCTTTGGGAACCCTCATGGCGTTGGGCATCTTGCTGTTACCCGCCATCACTGCCCGCCTTTTATGCCGGCAGGTTTGGCATTTGTGTGTTGTGGCCATTGGGATTGCGTGTGTTTCTAGTTATGTGGGCTTGCTGCTTTCATACCATCTCGCTTGGCCTTCTGGTCCCTCGATTGTTTTGGTAGCTGGTCTATTTTATGGCTTGGGGTTGATACGTGTGATGCTTCCCCGCTTTCTAAAAACTGTTTTTGTCGCCGGAATGATTCTGTGCTTTCCCCAAAGCGGTTCCGCAGAAAATGCTCTCCCCCCTAAACCAAAGGTGGTGGTCAGCTTCAGTATTTTAAAAGACTTCGTTCACCAAATTGCAGGGGACAGGGTGCATGTAGACAGCTTGGTTGGCCCTAATGCAGATGCTCACGTTTATGAGCCGCGCCCCCAAGACGTTCAAAAAATCCAAGAAGCAGATTTAGTCATTTTAAATGGGTTTGGCTTTGAGCGGTGGATGAAACAGCTTTTGTTGGCGTCCGGTTATCGAGGAGTTGTCATCACTACCTCTGACGGGGTTCCTCCACGCCGCTTAGATGCTGGAGGAGGACAGAAAGTTATAGATCCCCATGCTTGGCATAATGTGCGTTATGCCCAAATTTATGTCGATAATATCGTCCGAGGCCTTGGGCTCATTTTTTCTTCACACCAGAAAGAGTTTTCCAAAAATGCCCAACGTTATCACAAGCGATTGAAGGCATTGGACCGATGGATCCATAACATGCTTCAAGAGGTGCCACCGGAACGCCGGCGTGTCCTAACAAATCACGACGGATTTGGGTATTTAGGGGATGCTTATGGGATTCACTTTGTATCTCCTTTGGGTTTAAGCACCGAGGGAGAGGCTTCTGCCCAAGTGGTGGCTTCTCTCATTTCCCAAGGGCGGCAGGCAAATATTACAGCTTGTTTTTTTGAAAATATTTCCAATCCACGCTTGGTGGAACAAATCGCAAAAGAAGGAGAGTTGACTATAGGTGGCCAACTCTATTCAGATGCGCTTTCTTATTCCACAGAGCCAGCATCGACCTACGAAGCTATGATGCGTTATAACGTAGAGCGACTCGTGAGAGGTATGGTTGCTGGTTCTGCTGTATCTTCTACTTTGTCTGGAACATAATATCTTCGTTGAAGCCTCCCAGCGGCTCTCCCGTCCTGTTGGACGGTCTGAGATCTGGGACGGGGCCCGTTGGCGTGTGATTATTTTCCATATAGAAGTTTCGTTCCCAAGGTTTAATTGGCTGTAAAGCATCTCCTCTTCTGTCCGTGGTTGCGGACGCAGAGCTCATAATATTCAACATAGTTAAAAAAATTAACGCAATTTTTTGTGCCTTTTTCATCGCATTATCCCCCTTTTTTTTCAAAATCCATCAAAAAAATTAAATCATGAGGTTATGCTTATTCTTAATTATTATCACCACAATCTTTACAAGATTAGGTTATATGGAAAGTATTAAAAAAGAGATAAAATGAAAAAAATGTAAGATTTTATAAAGATAAAATGTAATTTTATTTGTTTTTTTTACAAAGATTTACTTCCAGTTTGTTAGACGAACACGATAACGCAAAGAAACGGTTTGTTTGCCAGGAACTGTTAAGAGCCAGCGGATTTGGCGTTCATCTGATTGAGAGGTGTGGCTTTCTCGAGAAAGTAACCAATTTCCCTCTACTTTCTGGACCACTACCACGGGTATGGCATTTTCAGTTGGGTTTGTTAGGTCTACACGGTAAGCAGATTCTAAAACCTTTTCACCTAACTGCCGAAAATCTGTTTGCTGCATCTCTGCTTTGATTTTTGAGGAAAGCCCAAGGGGAAAGCTGAGAGAGGCCTGAACGGGCGTGTGGTCTACTTTAGTTTGATCAATGTAAAAGGGCCTGTCTTCTTGATTACGTCCATAAATTTCAACATTCCCTGCGGGTAGGGGAATTCCTAAGCCATTAGCTGATGAATTGATAAGGGAGAGCCAAATTTGAACAGGTAAGCTCAAAAGTCCTCCGGCCCGGTTCACATGGATATCTTTGGGTAAATAGATCTGATAGCTGCGGGTTACAGGGATATTTTTAACCGAAAGAAACGCAACGTTTTTCGTCATGCCTGCGTAAAGGTTGATGGAATTTTTTAAGGGATAGGTGTTGGGCTCATGAAAATTCATATCCGAGGGAAGTTTTGCCAATTCCAAAGGGGCGACTAATTGAATTTTTGCTTTCTTAAAATCTACATCACTTGCATTTTTTAAATGTACCCACCCATTCATACTTAATTCGTTGCGCTTGGGGTGCATGTCTATGGTGTAGGATGCTTCCCATGTAATGCCCTTTGTAAGGTAAACAAACTCAATTCGATAGTCTTTTTCTTGGAAAGCTTTAACTCGCACGCGCATCACAGGCAGAAGAGAAAAATTTAGGGGAATTTTTTCAAAAAAAATATCATCTGAATTGATAGGGGCGATGTAATCCCCGTGATCTACCAACGCTTTTTTACCATTGATAGCTAAAAGACGCCCTTTAAGGGTGCGTTGTTCTCCCGTTCGCGTATTAACATGGACAATCCTGATTTGTTCCCCAACAGATTTTTCTAACAGACCTTCGTGGGTAAGCATTTTAGACGAAAAATTCTTTTCCGTAAATTCAAGGTCGCCAGCGTCTAAACAACGAAGCACGAGAGAATCTGGTATTAAATCTTTGGGGAATTGATAAACGGAAAGTCGCGTATCTCCTTCTAATAAATGGACTATCCTGCGATCAAGCACAAGGGCAAGGTTTAAATTTTCTGGGAAAATCGTCAAAACAACCGGCCCCTGATTTTTTTGTACGACATCTTGCTGAACTGCTGCTTCAGCTACTCCAAAAAAGACAGAAGACAAAAACGCCAAAAGTGCTCGGTAAAAGCTAGGTTGAGGTATAAACATAGATGGCGAATCCCCTTATTATTTTTTAACTTCATCAGCTTGAATGTGTCATTTTTCTGGGTTCTAAATCAAGAGGTGAGATAGACAGAAGGTTGTTTTCCTGGGAAACAGCACCAAGCTCTTGGAAACGTCGCGCCGCCGGCAGAACCCTGCTCTCAAAAGAGCCAACGGCTTGGTTATAGGCGTGGGTTGTGGCTTGAAGGTGGCGCCCTACGTTTGAAAAATGCTGTAACATATCCTGTAGGCGCTTATACAGCTCTTTTCCAAGCTCTCGAATGGCTTCTGCATTTTTGGCTAATTTTTCTTCTCGCCATCCAAAAGCTATGGAACGTAAGAGGGTGATGAGGGTTGTGGGCGTTGCAAGCATCACGTTAGATTCAAAGCCATATTCCAAAAGCCCTGGATCATGCTCAAGGGCAGGCCCTAAAAAAACTTCGCTGGGCAAGAAAAGCAGCACAAATTCTGGTGATGGCTGCAGATGTTCCCAATAGGCTTTTGCAGACAATTTTTTCATATGGAGGCGAAGCTGTTTGCCATGCTCTTTCATTTTTTCTGTGCGAATGTTTGGGTCCTTTGTGTCCAAAGCCTCTAAATAAGCTGTTAAAGGAACTTTTGCGTCAATAATAACCCGTCTTTTTCCTGGTAGATTCACAATCAAATCGGGGCGCTGACGTTTATCCATCTCATCTGAGAGACAAACTTGTTCACGAAAATCACAATAGGGGAGCATGCCTGCCATTTCCACCACCCGCTTCAACTGAATCTCTCCCCACAGTCCCCGAGTTTGGGGAGATTTTAAAGCTTGGGTAAGCTGAGAAGTTTGGCCGTGGAGATCTTGTTGAGATTGGATTAAATTGTAAATTTGGGCCTGGAGTCCCTCATAAGCGCCAACACGCGCTTTTTCTAACGCTTGAATTTTTGTATCAACTTGTTGAAGTGCGTGGGACAAGGGCGTGAGCAGCTGGGTTATCTCGTGGTGATGGTGAGACCAAGCCCCTTTAGTGCTGGTTTGGAAATTTTCTAAAACCGTCTGGGCCAGCGTTAAAAAGGACTGATTATTTGCCTGCAAGGCATCTCCGCACAAGGCCTTGAGGTGCTTTTCCAGGCTTTCTTGGGAGGTGCTTAGAAAAGCAAGGCGCTCTTCAAATTGCTCTTGGTTTTTCTTAAAATGAACGTCCAAAATTTGGAGGCGCATCTCTTTCTCTTGAAGCCGTTGATGTGCAGTTTCCAGCTGTTGCTGTGCGTCAACTGCTATAGACGTTGCAGTTTTTAAGTTGTTTCTAGAGCGTGAAGAGATAAAGCGTAAAAGAGCCAGAAACCCTAAGCTTGAAAGAAAGAAACCTAAAAAAAAGGACGGCAAATCCAGGGCCAGGTTCATAAAGTCCCACTTTTTTCACAAAGGAAAATGATTTCTTTATCCTATAACATACTTTTTGCTAGATCTGTGTAAAAAATTGGTTTATTTAAGGAGGAGGGTCTTGTAACTTCTGACCTTGGTAAATTTGTAATTGTTAAAATTAGAAAAAGAGGCCTTCATGAATGAGAGCATTTTAGTTTTTCAGGGAATTTTGGGTGTTTGTGTTTTTATAGGCTTGGGATGGTTGCTAAGTGAAAACAGACGGTTGGTCAATTTTAAAGCGGCGGCGCTAGGGTTTGGCGCCCAGTTTGCCCTTGCCGCGGTTATCATTAAAATAAAAGTGATTCGAGATTTTTTTTTATGGATCTCCCAAGGGGTCAACGCCCTTAAAGAATCGATGCTAGAAGGTACGAGTTTCGTCTTTGGCTATTTGGGAGGGGGGGAGGTTCCCTTCGCGGTTGAAGCAGGTTCTCATACGTTCATTTTTATGTTCCAAGCTCTGCCGATGATTATGGTCATCAGCGCCCTTGCCATGCTTTTGTTCCATTGGCGTATTTTACCTATCATCGTAGAGGGCTTTTCATGGGTTTTCCAAAAAATTCTGGGGGTTGGTGGTGCCCTGGGTGTTTGTGCTGCAGCTAAAATTTTTTTTGGTCAAACAGAGGCGCCGCTCCTTGTAAAACCTTATTTACGTCAATTTACGCGCAGTGAGCTGTTTACTGTGATGACTGCCGGCATGGCGACAACTTCTGTGAGCTTGATGGTGCTCTACAGCACAATTTTGGAAAAAACAATTGTTGATCCTATTGCCCACATTTTAACAGCTTCGATTATCAGCATTCCTGCGGCTGTCGTTGTGTCTCGCATCATGGTTCCCCATACGGGAGATACGACATCAGGACATATCGTCGTTCCTTATAATTTTGCAAATTCCATGGACGCGATTTCCCAAGGGACAAGCGATGGCATGCGGTTGATGCTTAATATCGCGGCGATGTTGGTGGTGGCCTTAGCGCTGGTTGCTCTCGTCAATAAAATTTTGGGAACCCTTCCCCTTTTTCAAGGTCACCCCATTACGCTCCAACTGATTATGGGATATTTTTTATCCCCCATTGCTTGGTTGATGGGTATTCCTGCTTCAGAAACAGTGTTTGCAGGTAGCCTCTTAGGGACAAAGGCTGTTTTGAATGAAGTTGCGGCTTTTATCTCGCTTTCTTCGCCAAATCATCAGCCTATCCACCCCACCACAAACTTGATCATGATGTATGCGCTATGTGGCTTTGCAAACCTTGCTAGCATTGCGATTCAAATCGGTGGTATTGGGGGCATGGTGCCAGAGCGCCGGAATGAAATTATCTCCCTTGGCTTTAAAGCTTTGATTGCAGGAACCCTTGCGAGTTGTATGAGCGGCACCGTTATCGGATTGCTTTATCACATGCATTGGTAGACCAAGCGCGACGGATGAATCTTTCTGGGAGGGGGGAAGCCATGTGCAAAAAAAAAAGAAATAAGCAGAATAAATATTGTAGAATTTTTTTTGGGATTTTGGTTTTCCTGGGCTGTGTTCTGGCGTGTCTTCCGACAGAAGGGAAAGCGGCAACGGAACAACCGCCAGCTCTTAAGCTTGTTTTCAAGCACGGTATCGCGGCTTTTGGTTCAGTCAGATATCCGGAGAATTTTTCCTCGTTTGCTTACGTTAATTCTAGTGTACCCATTCAAGGAACCTTTAAACTAGGTGTTCTGGGGGGCTTTGATAGCCTCAACCCCTATCTCCTTAAAGGAGAGGTTGCGGCGGGTTTGGCTCTAATCGAAGGAAATCTGCTTCACGCAAGCCTTTTAAAAAAGAGTTCAGACGAGCCTTGTTCTGGCTATGGTTACATCGCTGAAGGGGTTCATGTGTCCGAAGACAAAACCCGGGTAACTTTTTTGTTACGTCCCCAAGCGGTTTTCCATGATGGTTCTGCTGTTCTGCCAGAAGATGTTATCTTTACCTTCAATTATCTGCTTGAAAAAGGGTCACCTTTTTTTAAAAGCTATTATAGGTTGGTGGAACGTGCTGAAAAAACGGGTGATCGTCAGGTTACTTTTATCTTGAGGGAAACGTCTAACCCAGAAATGCCTTTTATTCTTGGGCAATTGCCGGTATTGCCTCGCAGTTTTTACCAGGGAGCAAATGGAGATAAAGGAGATCTTACGCCACCTCTTGGAAGCGGTCCCTACCGTGTTGGGAAAATTTCTCCGGGGAAAAGCATTACCTATGAGCGAGTTCCAGCTTGGTGGGGTGATGCGGTGCCAGCTGCCCATGGATTTTATCGTTTTAAGGCGATCCGTTATGATTATTTTCGGGATTATTCAGTTTTTTTAGAATCATTAAAAAAAGGACAAATTGATTTTCAAGTTCTCACCTCTAAACAAGCGGTTACGCTGCGGACTTTTCAGGCAGTAAAAGAAGGAAAGCTGGTCTTAAAAGATATTCCGCACAAAATCCCCCTTGGCCATATAGGGTTTATCTTTAATACCCGAAAATCTCTCTTTCAAGATCCACGGGTCCGCCAAGCTTTAGGTTTGGTTTTTGATTTTGAGTGGATTAACCAGAATTTACTTGAAAACAGCAGGGCAAGAATCACTTCTTTTTTCAGCAATTCAGACTTTGCGGCAACGGGTCTTATCAGCTCAGAAGAACGTGCTGTTTTAGAGCCGTTTCAGCAACAGCTTTCTTCCACTATTTTTGAAAAACCTATGTCTGTATTTGTGGATGGCGGTTTCACGGATTCAAGGCAGCGCAAGCAAAAAGCCCTTGAACTTTTAAAGGAAGCGGGTTGGCGCTTCGAAAAAGGAAAGCTGATCCACGGGCAGACTGGCAAGCCTTTTCGTTTTACATTTTTGTTGATTGCAGGGGGTCCCTTTGAGAAAATAGTTTCCCATTACCGAGAAGCGCTTCGGAAAAAACTTGGTATTCACATGGATGTTCGTTTGGTGGATTCCGCTACGTTCGAAAATGCAACCCAGAAATTTAGCTTTGAAATGATACTCGATAAAATTCCTGCTTCTTATACTTTAGGCAATGAATTATGGGATTGTTTTGGATCTAGGCAGGTAACGATGGAGGGAAGTAAAAATTTAATCGGTATCCATAGCCCCGTTGTGGACAAGATGATTGAAGCTATTATTGCGGCCAAAACTTATAAAACCATGCAGCTTTACGCCAAAGCTTTAGACCGCGTTTTGATGAGCGGATTTTATAGTGTCCCTGCCTTTTATCCTCCTAAACTTCAGGTGGCTTATTGGAATCGGGTTCGAATGCCTGATATCTTGCCTGTGCTTGAAGGGTATGACTCTACAACGTTTTGGCTGGAGGGGACCCATTGAGTTTTGCTCCTTATGCTTTTGAAGGAGAAAAAGTTCAATTGGCTCATTTGCCGCGTTTTGTTTCAAAAATTTTTAATTTCAAGGTTGAGCCTGGAAAAATTTTGGCGGTGCAGGCTTCTAATGGTGGGGGAAAATCAACTTTTTTGAAGACTCTTGTGGGGGGATTGCCTCCTTTGGGTGGACATTTTTGGTCTGGAGCCACGGCTCTTTCTCTAGAATCACCTTGGCATCGCCGTCAACTTGCTTTTGTAGGGCATAAATCTGCCCTACGCCTTCAAGAATCAGTTAAACAGCAAGTGGAGGAGGGCATAGTGCTTTATCAAGCTTCTCCATCAGCAGCAGCGCTCGCTAAAGCGCTTGAGCAGTTTGACTTGGCGCCCCTGCTTCAGCTTCCCTGTGGCGTGCTTTCCCAAGGACAGCGGCAGCGTTTGATGCTTTGTCGCGTCCATTTGTCTGGAAGGCCATGTTGGCTTTTGGATGAGCCCCTCCATCACCTTGATGCTCAAGGCATTTCAGCTTTCCAAAATTCTCTTAAATCCCACTTGGAACAGGGAGGAAGTGCCGTTCTTACATCTCCAAGCGCGGAAATGTTTGACGATAGCGTAAATTCGCTGAGATTTTAACGCGAGGGTTTTGTGAGCTTTCCCTGGATTACCGCTTCTGCGAGGCATGACAGGGAAAAATGTGAGACTATCTTTTACAAGGCGCGCTCTATAAGATAAATTTGGATAAATCCGCGTTCTTCGCAAGGATACCTACCTTTTCTTGTACGTAAGGAGCATCAATGGTGAAGGTTTCTCCTTGTTTTTCTGAAGCAACAAAGCTGATTTCCTCTACCAAGCGTTCCATCACCGTGTGGAGACGTCGTGCACCAATGTTTTCTACATTGGCATTGATCTCAGCAGCAAGCTTAGCGATTTCGTGAATCCCTGCTTCTGTGAAAACCAAGGTCACTTTTTCTGTCGCAAGAAGGCTCACATATTGGCGCACCAAGCTGGTTTCGGGCTCTTGAAGAATCCGGATAAAATCTTCTCGGTTTAGGGATTGCAGCTCTACCCGAATAGGGAGGCGACCTTGAAGTTCAGGCAGCAAATCAGAAGGCTTTGCAAGATGAAAGGCACCGGAAGTAATGAAGAGAATATGGTCTGTTTTGACCATCCCGTGCTTGGTAGTGACGGTGGTGCCTTCCAGCAACGGCAACAAATCCCGCTGGACGCCTTCCCGGCTGACATCAGAGCCTGAGCGTTCTGACCTAGCGGATATTTTATCAATCTCGTCCAGGAAGACAATCCCATTTTCCTCTACCGAGAGAATCGCTTCTTTCACCATGCTTTCTTGATCTAAAAGCTTCTCGCTTTCCTCTGCAATGAGAAATTCCCAAGCTTCTGAAACCTTCATTCGGCGTTGTTTTGTGCGGCCGGTACCCATGGCTTTGCCCAGCATATCTCCTAAATTCATCATCCCCAATTGGGCCCCAGGCATCCCAGGAATGTCGAAGGTAGGGAAAGGGTTGCTGGTATCCGCTACGTATAATTCTACCTCACGATCGGCCAGCGTGCCTTCCTTCAGCAGGGTCTTAAATTTTTCTCGGGTTTCGCTGCTAGCAGAATCCCCGACCAAAGCATCTAAAAGGCGTTCTTCTGCTTGAACAGTTGCTTTTACTTCAACTTCCTGGCGCAGGCGTTCCTTCGTTTGAGACATGGAGATTTCCAGGAGGTCTCGGATAATCTGTTCCACATCTCGTCCTACATATCCCACCTCAGTGAATTTCGTTGCTTCAACTTTGATGAAGGGAGAATCCGCAAGTTTTGCAAGCCTTCGAGCGATCTCTGTTTTTCCGCAACCCGTTGGGCCAATCATTAAAATATTTTTAGGAATGACATCTTCTCGTAAAGCGGGTTCCAGCTGAAGCCTGCGCCACCGGTTGCGTAAGGCTATCGCAACGCACCGTTTAGCATCAGCCTGCCCAACGATATGGCGGTCTAACTCTGCCACAATTTCACGGGGGGTAAACGGGGTCATTGGGGCAACCTTTCTATCAAAATTTGGGCATTGGTATAAACGCACAGGTCTGCGGCAATGTGAAGGGCTTTGCGGGCAATTTCTTCAGCGGTTAAATCGAGGTCTACCAGAGCTCTAGCTGCGGCGATGGCATAAGGGCCCCCTGAGCCAATCCCTATCAACCCCATTTCTGGTTCCAAAACATCTCCGGTCCCTGTTAGAATGAGGGATTGGTTTTTGTCTGCAACTGCCATCATGGCCTCTAAGCGACGCAAATAACGGTCTGTACGCCAGTCTTTTGCAAGCTCCACACAGGCTCTGGAAAGCTGTTCTGGATATTGCTCTAATTTGGCTTCAAGGCGCTCAAACAGCGTAAGCGCATCGGCGGTGGCCCCAGCAAACCCAGCAATCACTTGCCCAGACCCTAAACGACGCACTTTACGTGCATTATTTTTGATAATAACAGAACCCATGGTGACTTGACCATCTCCTGCCACCACCACCTCATTCCCCTTACGAACTGATACAATGGTGGTTCCATGCCACAAAGGGGAACGCCGTTCTTCTGTCATGTTTTATTTCCTCTCAATCGCAATAGGATTTTCTTGGGGGGGATCCCAACCCTAGCCAAACCCAAGCGCTCGTATTATAATGTCGCGTCATGCCTTAACTTTTTGGGAATTAGCCGTAACATGAAACTGACATCTCTTTACGATCCCACCAACATCTTCGGCCGCATTCTACAGGGAGAAATTCCTTGTCGCAAGGTCTATGAAGATATTTATGCGCTCGCTTTCCATGATATTCAACCCAAGGCCCCCATTCATGTACTGGTCATTCCTAAAGGGCCTTACCTTTCGTTGCTTGATTTTACTGAAAAAGCACCTCCTGAAGTCCAGCTTGGATTTTGGAATGCTGTTCGAGGCGTTGTTCGCCAAGAGAGCCTCGAAGAAAAAGGGTTCCGCTTGATTTCAAATTGTGGCCTTAACGGTGGACAAGAGGTTCCGCATTTCCACGTTCATTTGTTGGGTGGGAAGGTTCTGGGAAAAATGGTTTAGAAGCATTCAGAAGACATTTTTTGTTGTCTATCTAGAACAAGAAAGATAGAATACAGGTATTCTTTTTTGTAATTTTGAGGGATAACTTATGTCTAAAAAATACGCTCTTTTCTTATTGTTGGCAGCACTTTTTTTCGCCTCTTTCCCAGGGATATCCGTTAAATCCTCTAAAGAAGAGGGAGAATTAAAGCGACAAATTAACAAACTTAAAAATCTCAAGCAATCTGGCAAAAAATTGGGATTGGTGATTGGACGCACTGGCATTGATCAAAGCTCTTTTTCATCAAAAGGGAAGAAAATAATTTGGAGTTATGAAACATTACCTTATGATGAAGATCTAATTGAAGAAACGTCTTTAAAACTCAATGCTAATTTTCTTGAATCTAAAGACATCAAACCGCTTGAAACTCTTTTTTCTGCTGTGGTCATTGACCGTTTTTCGTGGAATTTTTTACAGAATGAATCTGCAGATTTCATGACTCACTATTCAAAATTGTTGGAAAAAAATGCTGAAAGCTGCATTTTTTTCGAAGCTGTACCAACGATGGTTTTTGTAAACAACGAGAATGAAGATGGCATTCATTACACTCCCTATTCTTACAAAATTCCTTTTTCTTGGCTTTCTTGTGCTCAATCTGAATTTGGAAGTAGGACTTTTGACTTGATGAGGCCGACGTTTGAAAAAAATATGCTTTCTACGACGCAAAACCATTTAATGGGGTTGTTTGAATCTGTTACAAGAAGAGAATTTATCGTGCGTGATCTTCTGTACACACACGAAAATGAACCTAAAAGCCAAATAAATTCGAAGATTTTTTTTGTGCTTAAGCAGCCTATTCATGCTCCAAATGACCTTTAAATATTTGCTGCAGCTCTAAATGAAACCCTCGTAAACCCATGTATGGAAGGGGTTCCTTGACAAGGCTGAGTCTCGTATGCCACATTTCAAGACAAGATATTATTTTTAATCTGTTTAGGGTTTTCAGAAGTGATGTTTTCGTTTGAAAAAGTCTTAAGAGGAATGGGATTAGCCTTGCTGAGCCTTGGTGTTTTGGGTTGTGTTTCAACGCACCAGCAAAGTGGTATGGTCTTGCCCCGCAGCACGCTGAAGCAAATTCAAGTTGGGAAAACAACTCAACAAGATGTTTTCCGCCTCTGGGGAACACCTTCTTCTGTCTCTCCCATTGACTCAAACACGTGGTATTATGCCTCCTGCTTTTCTGAAACTTGCGCGTTTTTTACGCCGACGGTTTTAGAAAATAGAGTGTATGTTTTGACCTTTTCCCCCGGTGGTGTTTTGACCAAAATGGAGGAGAAGGGTAAAAAAGATATGGAAGCTGTTCCCATGGTTAAGCGGGTCACGCCGCCGGTGGGCCAATCGACCCCTGTTATGAAGCAGCTCTTTCGCAATTTAGGAAAAGCACCGCCTAAGCCTCAACGCTCTTAAGGTTGGCTACGCTTTTTTAAGGCGCCATGTCTCTCCCCATTTCGTTGCTGGAATTTTCTCAGCAGCTGGCCAATTTTCCTTTCTTGCTGGATGAACAGCGTGTGGCTGTTGCCGTTTCGGGTGGCAGCGATAGCCTTGCCTTGCTCGTGCTTTTGAAAGCCTGGGCAGAGGCCAAGGCCAAAAGCCTGGTAGCCCTCATCGTTGACCATCGCCTGCGTCTTCAATCTTCCCAAGAAGCTTTGCAGGTTTTGGAATGGGTGGAGCAGCTGGGCATTCAAGGGAAAATCCTTATCTGGGAGGGGCGCAAGCCCTTAGGCGGCATTCAAGCGAAAGCTCGGGAAAAGCGTTATGAGCTTCTCGCGACCTATTGTTGGAAGCATGGGATCCGAAGCCTTTTTTTAGCTCACCACCAAGATGATCAACTTGAAACTTTTTTGCTGAGGCAAGAAAAACAGAGCCAGCCCTATGGCCTTGCGTGCATGTCTGCTGTATCCCAGCGTTTGGGTATCCGTCTTGTGCGCCCCTTGTTGAGTTTTCCTAAAGGAAGGTTGCTGGCAACCCTTAAAAAAGAAGGGATACCTTGGGTGGAAGACCCAAGTAATCAAGAGATGCGTTTTTCTCGAGTTCGGATGCGCCATCACCTCGCAACCTTTTCTGCAGAACAAAAACAAGAGCTTTTATCAGAAATTCAAGCCTTTGCCATCAATCGGCACGCGCTAGAAAACCAGGTTGCGGCGTGCGTGCAGCAAGGATTGCAGGTTTTCCCCCAAGGGTATGCGTCGCTTCAGTTGGACGTGTTCAAAAATTTTTCGCCAGAGGTTCAATCCCTTGTTCTGAAAAAAATTTTACAGGCCTGTGGGGGGCAAAAACACTTTTTTAAGCAACAGCAGATGGACCTTTGGATTGATAAAATATTGGGGGGGGGCCTCAAGCAAGTTCGAACCCTGGGGGGCTGTTGCCTCGTGGAACGTGAAGGTCTCATGTGGTTTTATCGAGAGCTTGCCTTGGTTCAAAGCCCTTGTTTGCTGTCTCCGGAAGAGGATGGGACCATTTCATATATCTGGGATAGGCGGTTTTACGTGGAGTTAAAGACAACAACACCCTTGCAGCTTTCATATTTAGGGGGAGCTGGCGTTAGGGCTCTGGAAAGCGAAAAACTTTCATGCTTAGAAAAACGTGCTTTGGCCAGCATGCCATCCCTTAGGCTTGAGGGGTGGGGAGAGGAAATTGGAATTTTTCCAGATGTGTTTCCAGATGACTTACTTTTTCAAGCAGGTGGGATAAAAAAAAGGCGCGAACCGTCCATTGACAGGGTTGTTCAGAAGGTGGTATTTTTGGGAAAGTTTGTATTTTTCCCGGATGTTTCTTTGTGTCTTGGGGAGAATCTTTTTCCTACGTAAACAAAAACAGATAGTAAGTTTCTTTTTCAAAAATAAAATCTTGTTTTTTCAATGTGATGAAAGAAAAAAAGGTGTGTTTTTTTTAAGAAAAAATTAAATTTTGTTCGGTTGAATAAGGTTAGGTTCTAGCTGTTTTTTCGCGGGTAGTGGGTCAAAAAAATGGGTTTTCTGAAAGGGCAAAAAATTGGGAAGCAATAGCAAAAACGTAGCGCTTTGGTTGATTATTGGTCTTTTTCTTCTTGCGCTGTTTAACATGTACCAAGGAGGCTCAGGCCGTCAGCATGTGCAGTCTGTCGATTTTTCTGATTTTATGTCCGAAGTTAAGACAGGGCATGTGACAGAGGTCTTTATCCGTGGAGACCAGGTTTTGGGGCGTTTGCAAGATGGACGTCAATTTTCTACCTATGTGCCGCCCAATGCTTCTAATTTAGTAGATAAGCTGATGGCTAGCCATGTCCGCATTAAGGCTGCGCCGCCGGAAGAAGGATCACCCTCGTTTTTGCAAATTTTGCTGTCTTGGTTTCCTATGTTGCTGTTGATTGGCGTTTGGGTTTTTTTCTTGCGGCAAATGCAAAATGGAACAGGGCGCGCCATGGGATTTGGAAAATCCAAGGCTCGCTTGATGGATGAGAAGAAAAATCCTGTCACGTTTAAAGACGTTGCAGGGATTGATGAAGCTAAAGAAGATTTGGAAGAGATTGTCGATTTTTTGAAAGATCCTCAAAAATTCCAGAAATTGGGAGGGCGCATTCCCAAAGGTGTGTTGCTGGTGGGACCTCCAGGAACAGGTAAAACCTTGCTGGCCCGGGCCATCGCGGGGGAGGCTAACGTACCCTTTTTCTCTATCTCCGGTTCTGATTTTGTGGAAATGTTTGTGGGCGTGGGGGCTAGCCGCGTACGGGATATGTTTGAGCAGGGGAAGCAAAACGCGCCTTGCATCATTTTTATCGATGAGATCGACGCCGTGGGGCGCCACCGTGGCGCAGGTTTAGGGGGTGGAAATGATGAGCGAGAACAGACCTTAAACCAGCTTTTGGTTGAGATGGATGGATTTGAATCAAACGAAGGTGTCATCTTGATTGCTGCGACAAACCGTCCAGATGTTTTAGACCCTGCTCTGTTGCGTCCGGGTCGTTTTGACCGTCAGGTTGTGGTTCCTAATCCCGATATCATGGGGAGGCAAAAAATCCTCCAGGTGCATATGAAAAAAGTTGCTTTGGCTCCAGGTGTTGATGCCCATATCATCGCCCGGGGAACCCCAGGGTTTTCTGGCGCTGATTTAGCCAACCTCGTGAATGAGGCAGCTTTGTTGGCCGCTCGGCGCGGAAAGCGCTCTGTAGGGATGCAAGAATTTGAAGACGCAAAAGACAAAGTGATGATGGGGGCGGAGCGTCGCTCGATGGCGATGAATGAAGATGAAAAGCGTTTGACGGCTTTTCATGAAGCGGGGCACGCGGTGGTGGCCTTCCATTCTCCAGATTCTGATCCCATTCACAAAGCGACGATTATCCCCAGAGGAAGTGCGCTGGGCATGGTGATGCGCTTGCCAGAAAGGGACCGTATTTCTGTCTCTAGAGCCCGTTTAATGGCAGACCTTGCGGTGGCCATGGGGGGACGTCTTGCGGAAGAGATTACCTTTGGGGTGGAGAAGGTCACGACAGGGGCTTCTTCTGATATCCGTCACGCTACTGAAATGGCACGTCGCATGGTAACGGAGTGGGGGATGAGTGAAAAATTAGGACCTTTAAGCTATGGGGAAGTGACCCAGGAAGTTTTTTTGGGACATTCTGTGGCCCAGCATAAAAATGTGTCCGAGGCGACGACCCAGTTGATTGACCAAGAGGTGCGCTCCATCGTAGATCAGGCCTATGGAACGGCAAAACAGATTTTAACCAAACATGCAAAGCATCTTAAGCTAATCGCGGAACATTTGCTGGAATATGAGACGTTGACGGGGGATGACATTCGTCAGCTTTTGACCACGGGGCGCTTTGACAGGCCTCTTCCGCCTACATCGACGGATGGCGACGCATCGTCTGAAAAGCCAAGGAAAAAAAGCTCTGTTTCGGGGGAGGGAGAAACTGCTTCTGAAGGAAGCCCGCCTCCCAAAAAAACCCGAAAAAATCCTCCAAAGCTGACGCCGCGACCTGAAGGCGGAGCCGTATAAGCTTATGGGGAAGCAGGGAGATGGCCGTAAAATCGTAGCTCAAAACCGAAGGGCTAAGTTTGATTACTTCATCCATCAAACCCTGGAGACAGGTGTTGTCTTGCAAGGGACAGAGGTAAAATCTCTGCGGGCAGGGCAGGCGAGTTTGGGGGAGGCTTACGTTTCTCCTGAAAACGCAGAGCTTTTTTTGATTAATGCGTTTATCCCTGAATATAAGCAGGGTGGGTATACAAACCATGAGCCTCGGCGGCGGCGAAAGCTGTTGGCGCGGGGGCGCGAAATCAGAAAATTATCGGGCCTTGTGACACGCAAAGGTATGACGTTGATCCCCATGTCCCTTTACCTCAACCCAAGGGGAATGATCAAGCTAGAGTTGGGGGTTGCAGAGGGGAAGAAAACACAAGATAAACGCGAAGCCATTAAAGAGCGAGACTGGAAACGCCAAAAAGCTGTGCTTTTGAAACAAAGTCGTTAAGCGATAGGCCTTTGGTTGTGAGAAGATTATCCTTGTCACCCTGTTGGAATTCGTGAAAAAAACGACAAAAAAGCTTGCGTTTCGGGGTGGGTTCTGTTATTCGAATTTAGAAGGGGACCTAAAAAGATAAACACTTGTTTTATGCGTGGTGTTGATCGGTTCTTTTCAAGAGGCGTGATGAGAAAAATGGTTTCATCTTTTCCTCTTAAAAAGTTTGTAATAGGTATAAAGCGGTCGTGGCGGAACTGGTAGACGCGCAGCGTTGAGGTCGCTGTGGGAGAGATCCCGTGGAAGTTCGAGTCTTCTCGACCGCACCAGCCTACTCTCAGGGGAGCTAGGTTGGTGCGGTCTTTAAAGCCTGTGGTAGAAATAGATAATTTTGGTGTTTTGTTACCTCTGTTTGATGGGAGAGTACGCGTATGTCTTCAGATGCGTTTTTAAAAGCAGCCCTTGAATATCATCGGCAACCTGTTCCGGGAAAGTTGAAGGTTGTTGCAACGAAACCTTTGGGAACCCAAAAAGACCTGGCGCTTGCCTATTCTCCTGGTGTTGCAGCGGCTTGTGAGGCCATTGCAAAAGACCCTTTAGAAGCAGCTTCTCTTACAACCCGTAGCAATTTAGTTGCAGTTATCACCAATGGCACAGCGGTATTAGGCTTGGGAGCGATTGGCCCGCTGGCAGCCAAGCCTGTGATGGAAGGGAAGGCGGTTCTTTTTAAAAAATTTGCGGGGCTTGACGTTTTTGATTTAGAGATCCAAGAAAACAATCCTGAAAAATTAGTGGATATCATCGCCAGCTTAGAGCCCACCTTTGGGGGGATTAACCTGGAAGATATCAAAGCGCCTGAGTGTTTTTATGTGGAAGAAAAGTTGCGGGAACGCATGAAGATTCCTGTTTTCCATGATGATCAACATGGAACAGCCATCATCGTTGCAGCAGCCGTGTTGAACGGCTTGCGCCTTGTGGGCAAGGATATTGGAACAGCCAAGTGTGTGGTTTCTGGAGCGGGAGCCGCAGCGCTGTCTTGCTTAGATTTGATGGTGGCTTTTGGGTTGAAGCGAGAAAATATTTATGTGGCAGACCAAGCAGGCATCCTCTATGAAGGGCGCGCTGAAAAAATGGATGCTTACAAGAACCGCTATGCTCAAAAGACGGATGCGAGAAAATTGGCAGATGCTATGCCGGGAGCTGACATCTTTTTAGGGCTTTCTGCAGCAGGGGTGGTTACCCAGGATATGGTGAAAGCCATGGCGCCTTCTCCGCTTATCTTAGCGCTCGCTAATCCTGTGCCAGAGATTTTACCGGAGAAGGTGCGTGAAGTGCGAGACGATGCGATCATTGCAACGGGTCGTTCAGACTATCCCAACCAGGTCAACAATGTGCTGTGCTTTCCTTATATTTTTCGGGGTGCTTTGGATGTGGGGGCAACGCAGATTAACGAAGCCATGAAGATGGCGTGCGTGCAGGCCCTTGCAGATTTAGCTTTGGCAGAGCCCTCCGACGTTGTAACTTCAGCTTATGGGGGGGAAGAACAGCATTTTGGTCGTGAATACCTCATCCCTAAGCCGTTTGATCCAAGACTCATCACCCAGCTTGCGCCAGCTGTTGCAAAGGCTGCGATGGAAACAGGGGTGGCAACCCGGCCAATTGATGATTTTGAGGCATATCACCAAAAACTCTCTGAATTTGTGTTTCGCTCAGGGATGATCATGAAACCGGTGCTTGCCAGCGCAAAGCGTGATCCTAAGCGTGTTGTGTATGCAGAAGGAGAAGATGAGCGCATTTTGCGGGCTGTTCAAACAGTTGTGGATGATGGGATTGCGTATCCTATTTTAATCGGGCGTCGCGAGGTGGTTTCTATGCGCCTGAAAAAGCTGGGGCTCCGGCTGAAGCTAGACAAAGATTTTGAATTGGTTGACCCAGAAAATGATGGTCGTTATGGAGATTATTGGCGGACTTACCATCATTTGATGGAGCGTAAGGGGATCACCCAGGACCACGCAAAAACCATTTTGCGCACAAACACAACCGTGATTGCAGCGTTGATGACCCAAAAAGGCGATGCGGATGCCGCACTGTGTGGCCCTGTGGGGCGTTATGAACATCATTTGGTGCACCTAAAAGATATTCTAGGGCTTACCCCAAATAACCGTGTGGCGGCTGCTTTGAGTGGGATGGTGCTGGAAAAAGGGTTCTTTTTCTTTTCCGATGGATATGTGAACCACACGCCAAATGCAGATGAAATTGTTGAAATCACCATGATGGCGGCCCAACACCTTCGGCATTTTGGGCTTGTCCCAAAGATAGCGCTGTTGTCTCACTCTAATTTTGGGTCTTCTTCCAGCGAATCTTCTTCAATGATGCGTAAGGCCCTGGAAACCTTGAGCTTGTTGATGCCAGATGTTGAGTTGGAAGGTGAAATGCATGCGGATGCGGCGCTTAATCCTGAGATTCGCCAACGTATTTTCCCGAACTCCCGCCTGAAAGGCGTTCCTAATTTGTTAATTTTCCCCCAACTAGAATCTGCGAACATTGCGCTTAACATTGCTAAGGTTTTGGGGGACGGTCAATCCCTTGGCCCCATTTTGTTGGGATTGCAAAAACCAGCCCATATCTTAACACCATCGGTCACATCTCGGGGTATCGCAAACATGACCGGGATTGCAGTTGTGGATGCTCAAAAACACCAAAGTGAGCAAACATTTTATTTTTCCCAAGACGATATGCAACTTGAGCAGGGGGGATAATGGAGCGACAATCTTCTTTTTCTGATTCCCATCAAGAGGGGTATTCAAACCATGATTTAAACCATCTGGTAGCTCTGCTTGAAAAATCATTTGAAGAAGCAAACATCTCTCCCCAGCCGCCTGAGCAACTTTGCGAGATTGTTGAGTTACTCGATGCGCTTCACCCTTCGGATACGGCGCGGCTTATTCAATACCTTCGAGGTGATCACCGTTTACAGCTGATGGGTTTGTTGATAACACGTCTTAATCCAGAAATCTTAAGCTTTCTAGATGAGACGGTTCGAAGCGAGGTTCTCAGCTTTTTGGGAACAGAAGAGCTCGCAGAAGCCCTCGCTCGCTTGGAGAGCGATGATGCTTTCTTGATCCTTGAAGAGCTGGAAGAAACCAGGCGTCAAGAAGTTTTAGAAGCATTTTCTTCTAAGAATCGTGCTATTTTTGAAGAAATCCTAACCTATCCAGAAGATAGTGCAGGTCGTTTAATGCAACGGGAATTGGTTGCAGTTCCCTCATACTGGACGGTTCAACAAACTCGCCAATTTATCCTTGAAAACCAAAACCTTCCAGAGCATTTTTATAACGTTTTTATTGTAGATCCAAAGCACCACCCGCTAGGGGTTGTTCCCTTGAGTAAGCTGTTAACCACAGCCCCTGAGATATCTCTGACAGATGTGATGCAAACGGATTTGCATCGGATTATGGCGACGGTTGACCAAGAGGAAGTGGCTCAAATTTTTCGTCAATATTCCCTTGTTTCTGCCCCAGTGGTGGATGCATCGGGGCGGCTTTTGGGAATCATTACGGTGGATGACGTGGTGCACGTTATTGACGAAGAAGCAGAAGAAGACATTATGCACCTAGCAGGTGTTTCAGAATCAGATTTTTATGCACCGATTCTTAGCACCAGCTTTGCCAGGATTCGTTGGCTTTTGGTGACGCTGATTAATACGCTGATCGCATCGGGTGTCATTTCTCAATTTCAAGCAACCCTTGAGAAGAAAATTGCCGTGGCGGTGTTGATGCCGATTGTTGCGGCTATGGGGGGTAATTCTGGCATGCAAGTGGTGACGGTGACCGTCAGGGCCCTGGCTACTCGGGAATTGGACACGGCTAACATGCTGCGAGCCATTTGGAAGGAAATTTCCGTGGCGCTGCTGAATGGTTTTTTTTTCGCGTGCTTGTTGGGCGTTTTAGTCGCGGCTTGGTTTCATGAGATCCAACTGGGGGTCGTTTTGGGAGGTGCCATGATGTTTAACATGCTTTGGGCAGGGATTGCAGGGACCAGCTTGCCGATCCTCGTTCATCGCCTGGGGATGGATCCAGCCCTCAGTGCAGGGCCTCTATTGACGACCACGACAGATGTTTTTGGTTTTGCTATTTTTTTGACGTTAGCAACCTTTTTCTTGTAAGGAAGGGTTTGGGTTCTGTTAATACCATTTCTCCATTAAAATTTTTTAAATACCTTTTATAAAAGCATCCCCCTTTGTCACGGTATTTCAGAGCGTTCTTGGAATCTAAATTTTTGTCCCATTCAGGCGAAAATTAACAATTAAAAAATCTTTTGAGGATATGCTATAATTACTTGAATTTATTATATAAGTGGAGGCGTTATGTATCACAGATTGACCCAAAAGGTGCTCTTGAAGCTTGCTTTCATTGCTTTGATGACGCCATTTCTTGCTATGGCAGGATCAGGTTCTAAAATCAATCAAGCCACCGGCGAAACAAGCGACCCCGCCCACGAGGTGGCCCCTGCTACGCCTGCTGACCGGACGTCTTTGAAGATGATTCCAGCGGAAATCATCAAATTGATCCTTGAGGGGCTTGCAAAACCTGATCTCCAAAAAATGCGTTTGGTTGAGAAAAAATTGGGGGAGTTGCTCCCCCAATTTATCACCGATATCAAAAGCTCGGGCAACCTCCTAAACAGGCAACAATTGAAAGAATTCTTTAGGGGTTTAACAACGGCTAAATTTGGGGAAGGCAAAAAGCTTCTAGAGGTTTTCGTAAATCTCTTTCGCCACGCGCCGATAAAAAAGCTGGACCTAACAGGGCAACAGATCAGCCCAGAGGGCTTCAAAGACCTAGGACCAATTTTTCCCCGTTCTCTTGAAGAGCTTAAGCTGAGCAATAACAAGATTGGAGACGAAGAGGCTAAAGCCTTGGCCCAACACCTCCCCAGTACGCTTATAGGGCTTTTTCTGAACAAGAACAACATTGGAGACGAAGGAGCCAAAGCCCTCGCCGCAGGCCTTCCAGCTACCCTTCAGTATCTTGATCTGAGCTATAACAAGCTTGGAGACGAAGGGGCCAAAGCCTTCGCCCAGCACCTTCCAGCTACCCTTCAGCATCTTTTTCTGAACAAGAACAACATTGGAGATGAAGGAGCCAAAGCCCTCGCCGCAGGCCTTCCAGCTACCCTTCAGCATCTTTTTCTGGACTATAACAACATTGGAGATGAAGGAGCCAAAGCCCTCGCCGCAGGCCTTCCAGCTACCCTTCAGTATCTTGATCTGAGCTATAACAAGCTTGGAGACGAAGGGGCCAAAGCCCTCGCCCAGCACCTTCCAGCTACCCTTCAGCATCTTTTTCTGAACAAGAACAACATTGGAGATGAAGGAGCCAAAGCCCTCGCCGCAGGCCTTCCAAGGACGCTTATATGGCTTGACCTGAGTGCTAACAACATTGGAGACGAAGGGGCAAAAGCCCTAGCCCAAAGGCTTCCAAGCACGCTTATACGGCTTAGGCTGGAGGCTAATAACATAGGAGACGCAGGCCTAACTGCTTTATTGGGAGCGATCCGAAGTACAGATTTGCAAAATCTAGATATTTCTGTGCCAGAAGCCTTACGCCTTCGGGAAAAATTTAATAACCTCCACAACAGGAAGGGTGAGTCTGTCTGGGTGAGCTTCCGGTAAACTGGTACATCTTGAGAAACATTCGTGCAAGCAGGCCCTTTGCTCAGATGCTGCTTTCTCGTAGCGGGAGAAAGCGGATCGGGTGGTCGTGATGGATGCGTTACCATGTGCCCCTGTACCTTGCTTCGCCTCTTTGGCTTTATCGAACGACTGTTGTTAACAGTAGACCTCTTTCGAAACTTCCTTTTATGGGCCGATGGGTGCGTCACTCCGGTTCTCAGATCCTCATGTACCCTAAGTACACTCCGGTCTTGCGCTCCGTTAGTTTCTGCCTCTCAGTTCCCTAAAAGTGGTTTCGAAAGAGGTCTAGTGCCATAATCTTATCAACGGGCTGCTTGAGTCTCATTTCATATGAACCTATACACAGAGGTAAAAAACGCTTTACATCTAAGAGAGTTTTATTAAAATACCCTTATAATAATAAGGGGATATAAAAAAATTGTTGATAAAAAAACCGTGGTACCACGCATGGGTTTTGGCGATTCTCGCAGGATGCGCCGCCGAGCAGCGTGAAAAACCAGTCACCCAAGGTCCAGCCTCTTATTTAAACAAAAAACGCGAGTCTTCTCCCTGCTATGGTTATCTCCAGCAGGCTAAACAAAAAATTAAAAAAGGGAAGCTTTCGGAGGCTTCACGTCTTATTAATGTTGCGCTGCAGAGCTATCCTCGTATGGGTAAGCTCCATTTGATGAATGGGCTGATTTATGAAGCTATGATGGATAAAGGTGCAGATGATAAATCTGAGCTGGTAACCGTTGCTTATGAGACTGCTTTCTCGTTAGATCCAACGGATTTTCATGCCGCCTATTTCATGGGGCGTTTTAAGCTGAAGAAGAAAGACTATGTCGGTGCTCAAGATTTTTTGGCTCAGGCTTTATTGCTGAACCCAAACGACACCACGGCGTTACATGATTTAGCTGTTGCCTCTTATTATGCTCAAGATCTGGAGGTGGCCCGGGGAAGCGTGCAAAAGCTCTTATCCCTGGTGAGCAACCAAGGTAAAGCTTCGGTTAAACCGCTTTTTTACCGAACGGCAGCCATGGTGTTTGCAGCAACGGGTGAGAGGGAACAGGCCCAGAAGAATTTGGCTCACCTGGTTAATTTGGTTGGAGGCAAAGACCCAGACATTCATTTTTTAAAACGTCGGATGGAGGATTGGTTTCATTCCCACACCCACCCAAGGCAGCTTCAGCCCATTGCTGATGAGGACGGTGGCGCGGCCCCTCCTGCAGATCCATCTTCTCAGCCAGGGCTGAGTCCAGCCCAGCCGCCTTCCCAAGGGGCGCCCGGAACCTTGCCCCAAGGAGCCGCCCCAGAAAAACCAGAAAAAGAAACCCAACATGTGGTGATTTTGGACTGCTTTCTCCTGAGGGTCAGCGAAGAGACCGCTACAAGCAAAGGTTTTAACATTTTAAATAACTTTTCGGTGAACCTGACCCCGCAGTCTGCTGATTATAATATGGTGAAGAATTTTACCACCGGTACACCTGCTACTACTAACCTCACCCAAACGTTTAAGCGCAACATCACCTGGGCCACGATTCAGTATAACCTCAACATCGCCAACGCGGTGGACAAACGTATTGAAGTGATTGCACGGCCAACCCTCAGCACCTATGAAAAGAAAAAATCGACTTTTTTCTCAGGAGATACCATTAGAGGAGGAATCTCCGGGACCACAGGAGGAAGCATCGGCGAGGTTCAAACAGGCATTACCCTAGAGGTGACACCCCTGGAAGTTCAAGAAGACAAGAACAAAACCCTGCTAGATATTTCGCTAGAAGGATCTATTTTGAGCAGCACGCCGGCGCCAGGGGCTGTTTCTATTGCAAATCAGACGTTTCAAATTGCTAAAACCAAGGCCACGACAACGCTAAAATTAAAATTTGGGGAAACAGGGATGCTGGGGGGCATTTATGAGCGGGTTACCAAACAAGATAAAGATGGCGTCCCACTTCTCCAGGATATTCCTTTTCTTCAATACCTTTTTTCTCAGGAGACTACGTCTGATATGCGGAAATATGTGGTCTTTTTTGTCACACCCCGAAATGCAAAGGTTGTGCGAGATGCGATGAAGGCACCTTCGAGCATCGGGGCGCGGCGTAGAGAACAGCCAAATGTTCGAGAACTGCTTGCGAAGGGAGGTAGCTGGGAGCAAACACCTTCCAATATTTCCATCATTTTTAAAGGGGTGGCGAAGCTTAACCGGGAATTTAGGACTGGCGACGTTATTCCGCTTTTTTGGGGGACAGAGCCAGATTGGGACACGCACATCGAGCAAGTCAGCGCATTTCTCTATTTTTAAGGGTTGCTAAAACCTATGTTGACCTGATTTTTCTGAGAAAAAACTTGACCCACGCCCTAGACCCAGGTAGGACAGAATAGAGAAAGGCCGGGTGGCAGAATGGTTATGCGGAGGACTGCAAATCCTTGGACGTCGGTTCGATTCCGGTCCCGGCCTCCATTTGATTTCGCTTTAGAAGGAGTTTTTTGCGTGCTAGGGTTTAAGGCAAAAAAATATGTGAGGGCTGCCCTTTCTTTCTTTTTTGTTTGCTTGAGTGGGTGTGGAACGCCTTCTTTGCCTAAAGCACCTGGTCTCAATTATCTGACGGCACCCCAGATTCAACTTCGTGTTGGACGGCTTGAGATTGCTAAACAGTATACTCCTCCTCAAAAAGAGCCTTATGTAGACCATCTATTCGCAATGACACCTGCTGTGATGGTTCAACAATGGGCCCGGGAGCGGTTTGTTCCAGCTGGGGGTGTGGGGCACGCTGTGATTACAGTGGAAGATGCTTCTGTAGTTGAGAAACGGTTGCCGCCCCAAGGGGGGCTCAAAAACCTGTTTACATCCCAGATGTCGGAGCGTTACGATGCGCGTGTCGTGGTGAAGATTGAGATTATGGATGAGAGGGGCTATCCCAAAAGTTACGCAAGGGCAACAGCTACGGCGACCCGAACCGTTTCGGACCAGATGACCTTGACCCAACGCCAAGAAGCGTGGACTGCGCTGATGGAAGATTTAATGAACCGTTTGAACGAAGAAGTTGAAAAAAATATAAAAGAATATTTATCAATCTTTGTGGTTCTTTAAGGGAGAGGCATGGTTTTAGAACCTTTTTAAAATTTGCAATAAAAGTTCTTTTGGCTATAGGTTAAAAAAAATAATGAAAAAGGAAGGTGTATGATGTTTTTGGGTTTAAAAATTCGCATCCACCCGGAAGGGTATTTGTTCGTTTTTATGTGCGCTATCTTTGCGCTTTTCAGCATGCTATTTTTGGGGTCTTGGATGACGTTTTTAAGCCTCTTGCTGACAGGTTGGTGTGCTTATTTTTTCAGAGATCCTGAACGGGTTGGGCCCGTTGAAGAAGGCGCGGTGGTAAGCCCTGCAGATGGCGTTGTTCAGATGATTGCCCAAACGGTTGCCCCTAAAGAGCTAAATCTTTCCCCGACGCAGCAATGGACAAGGGTTAGTATTTTTCTGAATATCTTTGATGTGCATGTCAACCGCATTCCTTTTGCCGGAAAAATCCAACACAAGCTTTATTATCCCGGAAAATTTTTGAATGCTTCATTGGATAAAGCCAGTGAATTTAATGAACGAAATTCTTTGGTGATTGACCTTGAAAAAGGGCAGCAGCTTATTTGCACCCAGATCGCAGGACTCATCGCCCGGCGTATTGTGTGTAACGTTCGGGAAGGAGATGTGGTGAAGCGTGGAGATAGCTATGGCATTATCCGTTTCGGAAGCCGAGTAGACCTTTACCTCCCCGAAGGGTGGCCTGTGTTGGTGAAGGTAGGGCAGCGGATGCTTGGCGGAGAGTCTATCATCAGCAAGGTTCAGGTTCCAAAGCTGAAATAGAAAGGTTGGGCACTTGGGAGATCCGTTGATGATTGTGCAACGTTTGAGGCCCTCTTCTAAAAAAAAGCTTCTGCGTGGTGTGAGTTCTGGGAAACACCCTAGAATGATGCAGCTTTTGCCCAATATGTTCACCGTGCTGGCGTTGTGTACGGGGTTAAGCTCTATTCGTTTTGCCCTTTTAGAACGCTGGGATCTTGCGGTTATCGCTATTTTAATAGCAGCCATTTTGGACACTGTCGATGGAAGATTAGCCCGCTTTTTAGGCAGCGTGACAGATTTTGGGGCAGAGCTTGACTCATTAGCGGATATCGTGAATTTTGGTGTGGCTCCTGCTGTGGTGATCTACCTGTATTCTCTCCATAACTGGAAAGGTTTTGGGTGGGGGGTATCTCTCTTTTTTTGCACGTGCATGGCGTTGCGACTTGCAAGATTTAATGTTCATCGTATGCTTCCCCTTTCAGCGCCTCCTGCTTTTGGAGCTGGTTTTTTTACGGGCGTTCCTGCGCCAGCGGGGGCTTTTTTAGCGCTTCTTCCCCTGGTGATAACGTTTGTTTCTGAACCCCTTGTGCTTTCCCCTTTTTGGTTTGCCTTTTTTATGACAGGAAGCTCTCTTTTGTTGATCAGCCGTGTCCCCACCTTTTCTCTTAAAAAAGTAAGGATTCCAACGCGAGCGATGATCCCGTTTCTTGTGTTGGTAGCTTTCTTAGCAGCTGCTTTACTCAGCGCTCCATGGGAAACACTTATTTTTATAGGTTTTTTCTATATTTGCTCTATTCCAACAAGCTTTTTTTGGGTTCGACTACAGCGGAAGAAAGCATTACAAAAAACAGTATCCCCTGACTAATTTTAGGAGCTTTGCAAAAACCCCTAATCCAAGGTTGTGCCAACCTTTTGAACAATCTTTGAAGCAACTTTGGCCCCAATTTCCCCACATTTAGCCAAATCAAAATTGCGTGTGTACCCATATAAAAAACCACCGGCAAAGGCATCGCCTGCTCCAACCGTGCAAGCAACTTTTTTAACCGCTTCAGCGGGTATGGTGTATACATTAGGTCCATGAACAATGAATGCACCCTTTTCTCCCATGGTGATGACAGAAAGCTTGCCTGTTTTTTGAGCCATTGCGATAACGCTAGAATCGTCAGTGGGGATGCCCTGATTTAGCAACTCAACAAACTCATCTTTTGTTCCAAAAACAAGATCAAAATGTTCAAGCATTTTATAAATATCACGATGATATTGGCGTATGACAGAAGGATTAGCCAGGCTCAGCGCTGTTTTAATACCGTTTGATTTTGCAAAAATAACGGCATGTTTAATGATATCAAGATTATGCTTTGGTGCTTGCCAAGCATACCCTTCCACCAAAAAAATCTTGGCTTTTGTAATCTCTTCTAATGCAATGCTTTCTTTTGTAAATAGGGCAGGGACACCTAGGTAAGAAGCCATAGCTTTTTCTCCAGCAGCATCACGAAAGATGTACACAGCAGCTGTGTCAAACTGATGGGTTTTTATAAAAAATTTGATACCCAGTTGAGTCAATTTTTTTTTAATCGCCCTGCCATTTTTGTCTTTACCTATGTTGCTTATAAATGCTGCTTTTCCGCCTAATTTTTCAACAACTCTAATGGTATTAGAAGCACTTGCTACCCCAACATGTTTTATAATGTTTATGCTGGTTTTATGATGTTGAATTGTATCATCGAGTTGTTGTTTTTGCTTGGAATCAATTCTTTTAAACCCACCCTGTGTGAGCTCTATTTTCTGCATCATCCGGTTGCATGTGGAAGCATCTCGGCACTCCACAAAAAAATTGTTTATGGCATCTCCAATTGCGATCACATCATAAACTTTTTCGTCCGGGAACCTGTTTTTTTCAGCCAAACCCTGCGTGCATGCCAAAAGCCAGTGAATGCAACAGCATAAAGCTAGCAAAAATAAACGATGAAAACGTTTTTGATACACAAACATCTATGAAGATTATGCAAGAAGGCTGCAGTCGTCAAATTAAATTTTAAAATTAATTTAATGCATTATGCAGGATTTAACGTGAGCGACGCTGGCTGGTTGGCCTTTGATTTTCAAAAAAGTCGTAAAAAATTATCCCGTCTCAAAATCAAGGGGGAGAAAAAAGGCTTGGGGGAAGGGTGTTAGAAAACTCAGGTTCAAAAAAAACGGGGTAGAAATATGAAAATTTGCTACCCCACCTCTTTATTTTTTTAGAGAACTTAAAGCTCAAGAAAAATCTTAAGCTGCAGGTTTTGCTTCTGCTGGCTTTGAAACCTCTTTTGCGGGCTTTCCTTCTTGATCAAAAAGGTCAATTTTTGCGCTCTTCTTTGCTTCTTCAACAATTTTTAGAAGCGTTTGCTGCTCAAGTTTCTCGCGAACCAAGGGCAAAATAGCGGCTTGCGACGCATCTTTACGCTCATCCACCTTGATAATGTGGTGCCCCAATTGTGTTACAACAGGAGACGATGCATACGCACCAGCTTTAACATCTTTAACTGCTTTCGCAAGGGGCTCTGGGAGCTGGCTCTCTAAAATAGTTCCGAGTTCTCCGCCTTTGTGCTTAGAAGCTTCATCTGTTGAAACACTTGCAGCAAGCTTGGTGAAATCTGAGCCATTTGCCAGAGCTTTTTTCACTGACAAGGCTGTTTTTTCGTCTGCTACAACAATGTGACGCAATTTAACTTCTTTTTGAGATGGAAAATCTTTAAGCGCTTCTTGAATTGCTTGCTCCGTCACTTTGCTCTTCACTTCTTTTGCAACAAAAGACTGGATCAAAAGACGTTCTTTGAACTTTTCGAGCGCTTTAGTAATGTCTGGGTCATTCTCAAGGCCCGCTGTTTTTGCAGAGCCAACTAATAGATTAAGCTCAACCAAACGATCACGGATCATTTCAAAAATCTTTTCTTGAGGCGCATCTTTTCCAAGATTAAGCCCTTTCATCTCATCTAATACTTCAGAGACTTTAATGGTTTTATCATTCACTTTAGCAGCAACGGGATCTGCAGCGTGAGCATTAAAACCGTGAGAAATAAGAGACGCTCCCAGAACGAATGCAAAACGAGACATTTTTTTCATAAAACATGTTTCCTAATTTGTCGTATTTTGAAAAGATTCTACCACAATTCCTCTAAAATACAAGAGCTGCTAAACGAAAAAGCGGCTTACATGGCTGACAATTGCTGAAATAATTGATAGAATCAGTCTTTTTAATTTGCGGAAAATCCTTTGCTATAAAAAAACGTCCAACTATCAATTTAGTAGGGTTTAAAAAATTGTTTTCTCCAACCAATGGTATGCTGCTTCCCAGTCTTGGTGTTGTCGTCTTTCAACCAGCGCCAACAAGGGATAGGCTAAATAGGGGTGTGTTTGAGCTAAAGCTTCAAGCTCTTTACGAGCACTCACCCAAAGAGAAGCCTCCAGTGCAGCGCGTCCCAAAAGCAGGTGATTGAGAGGATGCGGCGACGCATTAGCCAGAAGGATTTGACAAGCCTCAACACGCTGATACGATGTTTCTTGGGGAGCAAATGTAAGGTAAGCTTCCACCAATACTTCATGAGGGTTTAGGCGCCACGTTTTTTCCAAGGCACCCCTTGCTTTTTCAGGTTTTCGTTGCTGAAACAAGGCTTTTGCAAAAGCAACACAAACATCCCCAGAAGCGGGGTCTAGAGCGTGGGCTTCTTTGAACAAATCTACTCGCTTGCCGAGCTCTTTCTCCTCCATCCCTTGGGTATATAACCAAAGCGCTTTGCGTGACTTGGCTGTTTCTTTTGGTAGATGATGTTTGAAGAGTTCCCATAAAACTTCTGCTTGAACAAAGCGTTTTTGCTCCAAGTACAAGGCAAACAGCGTTTCAAACACCCAAGGCAAACGGATTTCTTGCTGAACAAGCTGTTCTAAAACCTCGGTTGCTTTGAAGAAGCGCTGTTCCAGCAAAAGCTCTTCTATATCCGCTTTTTTTCCCAAAAAGCATGCCTGGGGAAAGCGGTTTGATAGTTGTTGGATTGAAAAAGGGAGAAGCCTCTTTTCTCCATATCGAGAAAGCAAAAACGCCAGCAACGGGTTTTGCTTCAGCTCTTGTGCAAGCGCTTGCTTTAAAAGTTCAGTGCGTTGGGTGTCTCCTCCCTCCCAGGCAATCAAGAGCTCTACAATGCGTTGAGAGATCTTCTTTTCTTTACGTTTTTCAAACCAAGCTGCCCAGCGGGACGGAAAAGAGAGTATGAGGCGGCATAAGCCTTCCGCCCATCGCAACGCCAGAAACGCGCCCAAAAAACCTGCTAGAAGAACAGCAAGGTGGGTTTCAACTTGATAGCCTTCCCAGGCAAGGGTGACAGGTTGAGGAAGCTGAAGCGTGCTCCAAAACAGCCCCCCCAAAAGGGTTGTTAAACCTAAAAAAAATAGAATTCGCCTCATCCTGCTTTTTCCAAGATTGTGGGTAAAGAAAGCAGCGTTTTTTGAAGGTTGAGTAAAGCAGCCTCGCCCCTTTCGTGGGTTTTGGCTTTCTCAAGCCATGCATCAAGGTCTGGGGAAGGGGAAAGTGATAGTTTCCCCAACAACGTGAGCGCCGCATTCACATCCCCTGCCTCTAACAATTGGCTTAACTGCTTGAGAGATTGGTTCTGGGTTTTGATAGGGGTGTTCGTGTGTTTGACCACGAATAGATTCTGAAAAAACCCTTTTATCTTTTCTAACCAATTCGTTTGAGCCGAAGGCTTGGGGGGAGCCTTCAAAGTTAAGCGCGGCAGTCGCTGGAGCAGCTTTCCTCGTGACCACATTCCTTTGCTTGAGAGGGTACGCAAGGTATCAGATGCCTCTCGCCAAATGGGTAGATGCTGTAATTCTTTCTCCGCGAGCTGTTCAAACAGCGCCCAAGTGGCTTCAAAGGGCATGCCTGCTCGAGCATCTTGGCGAAGCAGCAGGAATGCTGCCCAAACCTGCTGACGTTTTTCTAAAATTTCAAAGATTTTTCGCTGAGCTTCTTTCATTCCTTGAAGATGGGTTTCAAAAGAAACTAGGGGTTCAGCAGAAGGAGTTTGCTTCTCCACAGGATTGGGGAAAGGTGCATCTTGGGAGGTTGTCTCTTCTTCAGGAGCAGAAGGCAGAGGAGATATCTTTTCAAGAATAGGCGGGATGGCATCACTTCGGTCTGTTGTTTCACCCGTCACGTGCATTCCCAGTTTAGGCTCAACCCGGCTTTCCCAAAAGGCGGTAAGCCCAAGGATAAACAGGAAGAGAACAAGAACACACAGGCCCCATCTCCAATCTTTGACCCAGGTAAGAAGCTTAGTAGGCTGAGAAGCTTCCTCAACAGGAGATTCTTTTTTTTTAAGAGGCGAAGGTTTCATGACATATCTCCATTAAAGAAGCCAAAGTTGGTTGGGGCGCTATTCTAACGATAACGTCTTGAAAAAGTGTAAGGGAAGCTGCAACCGCTTCACTCAAGCAAAAAAGATAGACCATTTTGAGATTTTTTCCAAGGGAAGCCTGCTGAATACACTTGGAAAAACAAACGCTAGTTTGGGGGGAGAGAAGCAAGACCCCTTGAATTTTCTGATGTCTGAAAGCCTCTTGAACGGGAAATGGAAATTCTAAGATGGGGGTCATCCGATACAAAATTTGGTGTAAAACATGGAACCCTCTCTGGGAGAGAAGAAAAGGCAGGTCTACGCGGATAGATTCCCCACTTACGTATAACAGAGGCCCTCTCTCCGGTGAGCAAGTTTTGTTCACCAGTTTTAGAAGATCTTCGGCGCTCCCTTGAGCGTTTCTCACCTGTTGAAAACCGTAGGATTTGGCAACCTGAGCGGAATGTGCCCCAACCGTATACACGGGTTTGGAAAGAAGCTGATTTTTTTTGGGGAGGTTATGAACAGCATGCTGGCTCGTGGCCAAAATAGCCTGAAGCTTTGCTAGATAATCTGGGGAAAGCGGCGGCGGTTCAGGGAGTGCTTCATAGTTCAACAACGGACACAGGAGGCTTTTAAATCCTTTTTGCGCTAGAAGGTAAGCCGTTTCTTCTGAATCTTCTTTGGGCCGAGTTACAAGCAAGGTGGGGAGAGACATGCAGCATTTTCTTTGCAACGTTGGTGATGAAGCTTGAGCAGGTTTTCTGCCTGCTGTTTGCCAAAAGCTTCAGGGGACAAAAGCGCTTCTGCTGGGTCATAAACTGCCCTAACTTTGGAGACGGTCTGGGCGTCTAACGTGCCCAGCAACCCTTCGAACACCACAACATCTCCTTCAAAACGCGCGTAGCCTCCAATGGGTGTTCGGCAAGAGCCGTCGAGGGCTTTGAGGAATGCCCGCTCTATCCCAATGCATAGGGCAGTGGGGGCATGATGAAGGCTTTGGAGCTGGGTGATAACATCCAAACGGTCTGCTCGGCATTCTAAGGCGAGAGCGCCTTGGGCAACGGCAGGGATCATCTCATGGGGGGTGAAAATGTGGGTGATGTGCTCCACCAGCTGAAGGCGCTGAAACCCAACGAGAGACAAAACCAAGGCATCTACCTTTCCTGCCTGCAATTTTTCAAGGCGTGTTCCAACATTTCCTCGAACGCTTTCTACCCTCAGGGAGGGAAACGCGTGTTGAAGCTGAACCCGCCGCCTCAGGGAAGAGGTGCCAACCACCCCGTTGGCCGGTAAGTGCTCAGGGGTTTTCCAAGCAGTGTCTTTTGCAATCCAAGCATCGCGCACATCTTCTCGTTTAGGAATGGATGCGATGATCAAACCATCAGGAAGCTCAGTTGGCATATCCTTGAAGGAATGGACCGCCACATCGATGTCACCCCGCAGCAGAGCTTCTTCAATTTCTTTGGTAAAAAGACCCTTGCCGCCAACCTCTGTGAGGGGCTTATCCAGGATTTTATCACCTGTTGTTGTGAAAGGGATGATGCATGCATCGATGGATGCAGCCTGCAGCTCCGCCTGAACCCAACTGGCTTGGGCTAGAGAAAGAGGGCTTTTTCTGGCGCCTAGTTTTAAAATGCTAGCCTCCGCAGGTTTTTGGGTCCCAATGGTCCTTTTCTAAACCATTTTAGCTAAACCGTCTATGTCTTCATTTGTGAGGGATGCGCGCCTTACTCCGCCCCAGAAGCCTTCTCTAAGAAGGCGACGTCATGTTTTCAGGGCGCACCCAGGCTGAAAATTCTGCATCCGTCAGGAAGCCTAATTCCAGCGCCGCCTGGCGGAGGGTCATGTTTTCTTTATAGGCTTTTTTAGCAATGGTCGCAGCTTTGTCATAGCCAATATGGGGGTTTAGCGCCGTCACCAACATGAGGGAAGATTCCACCGTTTGGGCCAGGCGCGCTTCATTAGCCTGCAAGCTTTTCAGGCAATTCTCAGCAAAGCTGTTCATACCATCGGCCAGCAACCGCATGGATTGGAGCACATTGTAAATGATCACAGGTTTGAAGACGTTTAATTGGAAATGCCCTGAAGCCCCTGCGATGGAAACAGTCGTGTGGTTTCCCATTACATGGGCTGCTAGCATGGTGAGTGCCTCTGCCTGGGTGGGGTTTACCTTGCCAGGCATGATGGAGGAGCCCGGCTCATTTTCAGGCAAATTTAGCTCACCTAACCCACACCGTGGCCCTGAGCCCAGAAAGCGAATGTCGTTTGCCAGCTTCATCAAAGCAACCGCAAGGGAATTGAGGGCTCCTGAAAAACCCACCAAGGCATCGTGGGACGCCAGGGCTTCAAATTTGTTGGGCGCTGTTTGGAAAGGGAGCCCCGTGATCTCGTTCAATTTTTCGACAAAGAGCATGTCAAAACCTTTGGGGGTGTTAAGCCCCGTTCCCACCGCTGTGCCGCCTTGGGCCAAGAAATAGACGTAAGCTAAACTTTCCTCCAGGCGCTGTTGGGCAAAGCGTGCTTGGGCCTCAAAGGCTGAAAATTCTTGTCCCAGCGTGAGGGGGGTTGCATCCTGGAGATGGGTTCTGCCTATTTTGAGGAGAGAGGCAAATGCTTCTTTTTTATCTCTCAAGATGTTGCAAAGGTTCTGCAATGCTGGAAAAAGGCTTGCGTGGGCAACGCTCACCACCGCGATATGCATGGCTGTGGGAAAGCTGTCATTCGAGGATTGGCCTTTGTTAACGTGATCGTTGGGGTGGACGGGGTTTTTAGACCCCATCTCGCCGCCCAAGATCTCGATGGCTCGGTTGGAGATAACCTCATTTGCATTCATGTTTGTCTGGGTGCCAGATCCTGTCTGCCAAACCACCAAAGGAAAGTGCTCATCAAGCTTTCCTTGGGAAACCTCTTGGCAAGCTTGCACGATCGCTTTTGTAAGGGAAGGCTCCAAGAGCCCCAGCTGCTCATTGGCCAGGGCGCAGGCCCATTTTTGAAACCCAAACCCGTGGATGAGCGGCAGCGGCATCCGCTCTCCCCCAATACGAAAATTTTGTAAAGAGCGTTGGGTTTGGGCCCCCCAATAGCGGTCCTTTGGGACTGCAAGGGGGCCAAAGCTGTCGGTTTCTTGGCGGGTCTGGGAAGAGGGGTGAGATGGTTGCATAAGTTTGCCTCGCTTGTTAGAAAAATAGATGGGGTTGAAGGGAGAGAGGTCTAATAGATACCGCCGGTTCCCTCCAACATGGGTTCATCGATTGGATCTGAAGGGTTTGCATCAGGGGTCTCTTCTTTTGGCTGAGATGGAGAAATGGTTGGCACAGGCCTTATGTTGAATTCAGAAATCTCGTCTTCTACAGGCTCCAGCGTCTCACTTCCGTCTTCATCTAAATTAGAATCCTCTTCATCTGTTTCGCCTTGGGATTCAATCAAATCTGTCATCTCATCCCCATCTTCTGGAATTTCATCTTCCTTTCCATCAGAGCGAAAAGCCTCAAAAATAGTGTTAGTATCGTTTGCAGAAGCGGGTAGGCCCGTTGCGGAGTGAACCCGCACCAACCGAACACCAGGGGGAATTTTGAACGGTGTGACTGCAAGCTCTTTAAAAGCTTCTTTGCCAAATTCAAGAAACACAGGTGCCGCAACGCGAGAGCCTGTTTCTTTATCTCCGAGGGTTTTAAAATCATCGTGCCCAATGAAGACGCCGACGACAAGTTCTGGCGAAACGCCTACAAAAATGCCATCGCGAAAGGAATTTGTCGTGCCTGTTTTCCCTGCCAGCGGCCTGCCGAGCTCTCGCAACAGTTTGCCCGTTCCTCGCTGAATCACCCCTTCCAGCATCGAGATTAACTGATAGGCGGCAACAGGGTCCACCACCTGCTCGCGTTTGTCCACGATGGAAGGAGGTGTTGGTTGAGCCTCAAAGCTTTCCTGACAGCCTTTGCAGGTTCGGGTTTCTGCATTGAACAAAATCTGGCCATGGCGGTTGTGGATGAGGTCAATAAATGTAGGCGCAATCCGCTTTCCACCATTTGCAACCATGCCATAGGCGGTGGTTAAGGCAAGTAGGGTAGATTCCCCTGCGCCCAATGCCATCGCAAACTGACGGGGCATTTTTTTCATGATCCCCAAGCGCTCTGTTAAATCAGCAATCCGCTTAATCCCCACATATTCGGCGGCTAAGCGAACTGTCACCACATTGCGTGATTTCTCCAAGGCAACCCGAAGGGTCGTTGGGCCGTAAAATTGCTTGGTAATGTTGTTAGGTTGATAAAACCCTAGCCCCCGCCCCAGGGGAATGGAAATGGGTGCATCATTCACCAGGGAAGAAGGAGTCATTCCCTTTTCAAGGGCTGCGAGGTAAACAAAAGGCTTGAAGGCAGAGCCAGATTGACGCATGGCAAGGGTTGCTCGATCAAATTGACTCGATTCAAAGCTGTATCCCCCAACCAACGCCAGGATGCGCCCCGTAAGAGGGTCTAAAACGACTACCCCACCATTAGCCTCTGGCATTTGTTCTAAGGTGTATCGCCCCTTCCCAGAGGATTGCTCAGGGGGGGTCAGATCAGGCTGTACAAGCACGACATCACCTCGCTCTAAGACATCTGAAGCTTTGCGAACCTCTTGGCCAACCCGTCCCTCTTTGAGGGCACGCCGTGCCCATTTCAGGTTCTCCAGGGGAATATGTCCATAGTCTCCATTTTGCAGCACGATCTCTGCCTTGCTTGGGGTTACCTGCAAAACAAGGCCTAGGATCCAGGGTGTCACCCCTGGTGGAGTTTGCATTTTTCCAAAAATCTCTGTCCATTGGCGCATTTGAAAGAGGGACAAATGCCGCACGGGGCCGCGCCATCCGTGGCGTCGGTCATAGGATTTGAGCCCAGTTTGAAGGGCTTTTTCAGCAATTTTTTGCAATTTTGGGTTTAAGCTGGTCTTGACCACCAAGCCTTCTTTATAAAGTGCTTTTTCCCCATAGCGTTGAACCAACTGGCGCCGCACTTCTTCTGCAAAATAGTCTGCAACCACCACTTGCTCTACACCTCGTTTGCGCAAAAGGATGGGTTCTTGCTGGGCCTTACGCCCTTCCTCAAAGGTAATGACGCCTTCTTCCACCATGCGCCCAATCACCCAATCTCGCCTGGATTTGGCAAGGGTTGGGGCTTGGATAGGATCATAGCGGCTGGGTGCCTTAGGAAGCCCCGCCAAGAAAGCAGCTTCTTCTATATTCAACTCTTCTAAAGATTTGTTGAAGTAGGTGAGGGCGGCGGCGGCAATGCCGTAAGAACCCCTGCCCAGATAAATCTCATTCAGATACAGCTCGAGGATCTTGTTTTTAGAAAAGGCTTTTTCAATCCTAAGGGCGAGGATTGCCTCTTTAATTTTTCGCTCCAAAGACACTTCATTGGAAGCCAACAAAAAATTCTTGGCCACCTGCTGGGTGATGGTGGAGGCGCCAACAGGTCGCTTTTGGCCTCGATTCGCCAGGTTGGTGAGGGCTGCTCTCCCAATCCCCAAAATGTCTAAACCAAAATGTTCATAAAAATTTTTATCCTCTGCTACCAAAAACGTTTGGATGACGGAGGGGGGCACAGCACTCACAGGGATGAAGACCCGTTTTTGTTCCGCATATTCTCGAAAGAGCCTTCCATCGCTGGCATAAAGGCGGCTTAGCACGGGGGGTTCATATTGGGCTAGTTTTTCATAATCTGGAAGCCCTTGGCCGTAATGGTAGAAAATCCAAAACACAGCGCCGCAGCCTGCGAGAAACAGGAGCACAATCCATGTAAACATCCAACTGATAAGCTTTAAAAGCATAGAAGTTGATCACCTTCTAAAAAAACGAAGTAAATTGATTTTCCCTTTTTTTTCACAAAATTTTCTTAATATTACAATTTTTTTGTTTCCAGGCCTAGCGGATTTTCAACGTTGAAAGCCCTATTAAGGCTAGAAGAATCGCAATAATCCAAAACCGAAAAACGATGGTGGGTTCTGACCAGCCTTTTTTTTCGAAGTGGTGATGAATGGGGGCCATTAAAAAGATGCGGCGGCGGGTTTTTTTATAAAACAAAACCTGGAGCATCACAGATAAGGCTTCTACCACAAAAAGGCCTCCCACGATGGCAAGCACAATTTCGTGTTTTGTAATCACGGAAATAGCGCCCAGGCACCCTCCCACAGATAAAGAGCCTGTATCCCCCATAAACACCATAGCGGGTGGCGCGTTGTACCATAAAAAGCCAAGACCTGCGCCAATGAGGGCGCCGCACAGAACAGATAATTCTCCAGCACCTGGTACAAAGGGGAGCTGAAGATAGTTGGAAAATACACCATGCCCAACAGCATAAGCAATGACACAAAAAACCCCTGCAGCAAGCATGACAGGTCCAATGGCTAGCCCGTCCAACCCATCTGTCAGGTTAACTGAATTGGAGGTTCCCACCATTACAAACGTTGCGAAAAAAGGAAAAAACCAGGCGAGGTTCAAAAAAAAGCTCTTGAAAAAGGGAAAGGCCAAATGAGTAGAGAGAGCAGGGGGGGAAAGCGCCATAATACCCAGAGAAGCTGCTATACCTATCCCCACTTGCAGAATTAATTTCCAGCGCCCTGATAAACCTTGCGTGTTGGCTTTGGATAACTTTAGAAAATCATCCACAGCCCCAATAGCGCCAAAGCCAAGGGTGACAGCCAGCACGATCCAGATGTAAAGGTTGCGCAGATCACACCACAAAAGTGTGCTGAACGTTAGGGCTAATAAGATGAGCCCTCCCCCCATGGTGGGTGTGCCTTGTTTGGTTAAAAGGTGGCTCGCAGGGCCATCGTCTCGAATGGGCTGCCCGCCCTTTTGCTGAGATTTAAGCCAGGTAATGAAAGGGTCCCCGAGGAAAAAAGAGAGGAAGAACGCTGTCATCAACGCTGCAATCGTCCTAAACGTTAGGTAGCGAAAGAGATGTGCCCCCAGAAGGTGGTCTCCCCAAAGCAGAGAAAAAACATAAATCATACCCAAATAGCCTTTTGCATCACGCCATCATTTTTTTTACACGTTGTAACCCAACGTCAATCAAAGTCCAGTCTTTTTTTATAAAATAAAATGCGTCGATCAGGGGAGGTGAGCTATAAGACGAATATCATTGTTTTGAATCATTGCCTTAAAACGGAGAACATCTTCTTTACAATCTAGGCACTCACTTGAAGAAGAAGTTTCAAAAGATGAAGAAGATCCAGCTTTTACACGACGTTCAATGCTGATTAATTTCCCGCCATCGCATGGCCTGTCTAAATCTTTCAACACAATGCTGCCACCTTTGGGAAGCTGAATTTCATGCTGAAAGCCTTTGGTCTCATGGTGAAAAAAAGGAGGTGTTACTTCCACACAGCTCCCCGGGGCAAGCACAACAGACGTAGGTGTTGTGAGCAATTGTCGAATAGCTGCAGGCGCAGTTCCAACATTTTCATAAGTTCCATAAATTTTAGCAAACCCCTGGGCTTGCAAAGCGTAAACCCCAAAACCGATGAAAAAAAAAGCCGTTTTTAACACAGAAAGTCTTCTTTATGTTTAATTCGTTGTTTTAAAACTATTTTTAAGAAAAAAAGATAAAAAAACGTTAAAAATAGTTGTATTAACCTTCCAGACGGATTATCTTTTTGAAAAATCAATCTTGACATAAAAAGTTTACCATTTGTGTGGATTTTCCTCTTCTTTTGTTTTGCGATTCCTTGTCTGGCCCAAGCTGATGAGACTGAAAAAGCTTCTCCTGCTGCTAGTTCTGCTTTTTTAACCCCGGAAGAAGTCTCCAGAGCTTTATCACCGCAGCTAGAACCTAAAGCAGAACCTCAGAAAAAAGAAACTAAACGTCTCAAAACACTTGTCCTTGATGCGATCTTGTTCCAAAATCCGCAAACTTGGACCCTGTGGCTCAACGGAACTCGTATCTCAAGTGAGACACGCAAAAAAAACCAAGCGATTCTTCCAGGGCTTCATTTGCTTAAAGTTGAAGAAAGTTGTATCACCGTTTCAATCTGCCAAACAGGTCAATCGGAACAAACGATTAAGCTATTCCCCGGAAAAAAATATTTGTTACCTTGAGCAAAAAAATTTTAGCAGATTGTGGAGGGTGGAGCTTCTAATCTAAAGCTTCATCTTCCAGAGCATTGGCCTGTATAATAAAATTAACATCTCTTAAGGGTGCATCTGGAGCAGCAGCTTCGTAGAGATTGGGTAATTTGGGCCCCACAGCTTGTTCAGTCTCTGGAGCAAGGCCTAATAAGCTTACGCAACGCTCAATAATTTTTGCCCCAAGGGGTGCAGCAATCCACCCAGCTGTGGCATACCCATAGGTTGATGCATTGGGCTGAGGCCGATCCAACGTCACCAGCAAAATATATTCTGGGTCATCAATGGGAAAAGCTCCTACGAAAGACGTTAGGTTGTTTTTCTGACGGTATCGTCCCTTTTCCTTCAGGTTGGCCGTGCCTGTTTTCCCTCCCACGGCATACCCCTCCACCGCAGCTTTTTTGGCTTGCCCCTCCAAAACGGCCAATCGCAAGAGGTGGCGCATAGCCTGGGCTGTTTTTTCTGAAACCACTTGCTCTGCAGGTACGTTGCAAGGATCTGTTACAAGAGAAAACGTCAAAGGGCGCTTGTGCCCATCTAAAATAGCAGCAATGCTCTGGGCTATATGCAACGACGTGACAGAAATGCCATAACCGTAGGAAGCCGTGATGACAGTTGGCTCCCGCCACATCTGTAGGGAAGGCACTAGAGGTGCTCCCGTTTCTGGCAGCTCGATCCGCACAGGTTCAAAAAAGCCAAGTTTTTTGAAAAAAGCACGTTGAGCCTGGGCGCCTGCATGGAGTGCCATCTTCGCATTGGCAATGTTGGAAGAAAAAATAAAGGCTTCTAAGACGGAAAGAGGGCGGTTTTTTCCTTTAAAGTCTGTCACCAAAAATCTTCCCACCGGCAAGGGGCATGAGGCATCATAGTGAGAATTCAGGTTTGCGATCCCATTTTCCAGCACCATGGCTGTGTTGTGGATTTTCAAAATAGAGCCAAACTCGTACACGCCCGTGGTGTTGCGATTAAAAAAAGCGTCAACGTTTGCTTGAGATGGCTTATTTAAGTCAAAATCTGGAAGAGAAACCATAGCCAGCACTTCCCCCGTTTTGACTTTAACTAAAACCCCATTTCCTCCCTTGGCCTGAAACGCGTCAATTGCGGCTTGAATTTCTTCCCACATGACATGCTGAAGCCGAACGTCTACGCTTAAGCGTACGGGCGCATCCTGTTGCTGAAGCAGAGACTGCATCCCTTTTTCAAGGCCCGAAAGGCCATGATGATCCACACTAGTCAAACCCAGCACATGGGAAAAAAGAGACCCGTGGGGATAAACCCGTTTTTGATCTTTGATGACGTAAAGCCCAGGAACACCCAGATGCAACACCTTTTGGTAGAGCCCAGGGGTTAAGTGTCTCGCAATCCAAACAAAGCGTTTGGGAGAAGCAAGTTTTTGTTTGAGGGATTCAGCGTTCAAATGCGGAAAAAGCTTGCGGATCTGGGTGGTTGCTTCTGAAATATTCAAGATGACTTTTGGATCAGCATAAAGGGAAAACGTCTTCAAGCTGGTTGCAAGGAGCTGCCCCTTTCGATCCACAAAATCGTTCCGGGGAAGCGAAAATGATGTGTTCAAACAAGCGGTTTCTTCAATAGAGGAGGACCTTATGCCTAAATCAACCAAACGCCAGCAAATTCCTCCAAACGTTCCAACAAACAAAACCCCAAGAAGCACAAGGCGTGCGTGAGCTGTTTCCAGGATATGGGCCAACTGAGCCTTAGCCTTAAAGGGCTTCCAGATGGTTAAAGGATCTTTGAAATTGGGGCGTTTTACCATCTATCTATCCAAAAACGGGCGGATTAAAACGCACTTTACAAGCACAGTTGCACATCATTGAGATCTATTCTTCCCCAGAGCTGCTTTGGGAGATGGCCTGGGCATAGCGAGCCTGAACCACGTTTAAATCCCCCACTGCTGCAACTTGTTGTTTATCAGGGGGAAGGATGTGGAGGTATTTCTGGGCAAGCTGTTGGAGCCTGCCTGGGTTGTTTAAATAGCCCCATTCTGCGTGTAACACTTTGATTGATTCTTTGGTTGCGACCGTTTTTTGGTGCACGTTTTTCAAACGCGTTTCCAAATCAATCACCTTATATTTAATATGGAAAAGCCCGCCTCCCACCACGACGACAAAACAAAACACAAGGATATTCAAAAAATTTATCATGGCCTTACCTTATCTGCCCACCCAGGGGCTGTTGTGCGCGTTCCCCACCGCAGACACGCTGAACGCGCCCGGGGGTTACGCTGGCATTCCTCCACAGAGGAACGAACAGGTTTGCGCTGCAAACACTGAAAGCTGGGTGCAAGGGTTTCTAAAACCTCGCGCCCTTGGGGGGCTTTTCGATGCCCGCTCAAAATCAAGAAAAAATCCTTCACAAACGCGTCTTCCCCTGAATGGAAGGAGACGACAATCAACACCCCTCCGGGGGCCAGAAGGGCCTCGCTAGCGCATAAGCCTTCCCACAGTTCTTCAAGCTCGTTGTTAATGTAGATGCGCAATCCCTGAAACGTGCGCGTTGCCGCATCAATGCCGGAGGCATCCTGTTTCACCACCCGCCTGACGAGGGAGGCGAGCTGCTGAGTTGTGGTAAAGGGGAGGGTTTTGCGATCCTCAACAATGGCTCGGGCAACGGCTCTAGACCTTCGCTCTCCCCCATAATGCCACAAAATGTCTGCCAACAGTTTTTCTGAAGCTCCATTCACCACGTCCGCTGCAGTTTGGGTGTTAAGCCCCATCCGCATATCCAAAGGGCCTTGCTTCTGGAAAGAAAACCCGCGAGAGCCATCATCCAATTGGGGAGACGAAACGCCTAAATCAAAGACAATCCCTTGAACCGATTGGATTCCATGCAAAGCTGCCACCTTCACCAATTCAGCAAAGCGAGCATGGGAGAGGGTTAAACGCTCCCCATAGCGGTCCTTCAACAGCTGCCCAGCTTCGATGGCTTGGACATCACGGTCCAACGCCAAAACGCGACATGAGGCAGCTTCTAAGAAAGCCTTGGTATAGCCCCCACGTCCAAAGGTGGCGTCTACGTAAATGCCATGGTCTTGGGGATTCAGAAGCTCTAAAACTTCCTTTAACATAACTGGCTGATGTTCAGAAGGGATCATGAAGCCTCCCCCGAAGATGAAGAGGGGAAAAGTGTCTGCTGGGGTTGGAGAAGTCCCCCACCTAAAGTACATTTTTTCTCTTTCAACCGTTCCCGGGCTGCCTGTTGGTGCTGCTTAAACCGATCAGGATCCCAAAGCTGAAATGTAGCACCACGACCCACAAAGGCGATTTGCTCTGAGAGCCCCGCATGGTCGCACAACAATTCAGGAAGCATCACGCGCCCTTCCCCATCAAAAGGAAGCTGGTGAGCATCTGCAAAAATGCTTGCTGCCAGATCGTTTTGGTCATCAGAAAAAAGATCTAAGGTGTCCAATTGCATGCTGAGTTTTTCCATCCGGTCTATCCCAAACCCCTCAATGGCCTGAAGCGTGTAAGAACGAAACAGAATGATGCCTTGAAAATTTTGATGGGCAAGGGATGCACGAAAAGATGAAGGGACAGAAACGCGTCCTTTTTTATCTAAACGATTCACAAATGTCGAAAGGAAAATTCCCATACCCATTCCTGATGTTTGCTTTTATCCACAGGGAGATTTTTCAGATACATCCCACGCAACAATTCAGACAAAGCTTAGAAATGGTCTATCATGGGATATGATGGGTGTCAATGGGATTTAATGGGAATGCCAGTTTTACAAAACAATCCCCAGAGTTATCCACAGGTCCACCCCAATGGGGGAAACGCTTCAAGGGTTTGGGCGCTTTGCTAACCCTTTTAGGCAAAAATTTACTATTGCGAAAGATTTGCGTGATAAGCTATAACATATTGAATTAATTTAAGAAAGAAAGCTTTGTGTCTCGAAATTTAACCTCAACTGCTTTTTTAAAGCTCGCATGTATTGCTTTCATGGCACCTCAGCTTGCCTTTTCAACAAGCAAGCTTGAAACACCTTCGGAGCCAAACGAGGGACCTCAAGCATTAGTTGTGGCACCTGCGCCTAAAGTTTTGTCTTTTAAGAGTCTTCCTTCAGATATTCTCAAGCTGATCCTTGCGGAGCTTAAGAAAAAAGACCTGGTAAGCTTGCGGGCAGTTGAGACAGAATTGAAAAAGATGGTTACCCCGCTCATCACCAACGTTCAAATTCCAGCAAACCTGCCAAACCAAGCACAGGTTGAAAAGTTTTTAAAAGACCTAACCACGGTTAAATTTTGGGAAGGAAGAGAGCCTTCAAGTGAGTTCATCACCCTCTTTCGTCAAGCGCCGATAAGATATTTAGGATTGGACAATATAAGCACTAATGCGGAAAGCATCAAAGTGATGGCGCCTGCTTTGCCAGCCAGTCTTCAAGTGCTTAGGCTGCGCAATAACAATATCGAAGATGCAGGCTTACAAGCGCTTGCACCCTATCTTTCATCCGCTCTTCGAGAGCTTGATCTGGACAATAATAACATCGGGGATGCGGGTTTACAAGCGCTGGCACCCCATCTGCCAGCCAGTCTTCAAAAGCTTTATCTGGGCTATAACAGAATTGGGGATGCAGGTATGCAGGCGCTGGCGAACCAATTTCCACCCACTCTTCAAGAGCTTTATCTGGACTCAAATAACATCGGGGGGACAGGTTTACAAGCGCTGGCGCCCCATCTGCCAGCCAGTCTTCAAAAGCTTTATCTGGGCTATAACAGAATTGGGGATGCAGGTATGCAGGCGCTGGCGAACCAATTTCCACCCACTCTTCAAGAGCTTTATCTGGACTCAAATAACATCGGGGATACAGGTTTACAAGCGCTGGCGCCCCATCTGCCAGCCAGTCTTCAAGTACTTTATCTGGGCTTGAATAACATCGAGGATGCGGGTTTACAAGCGTTGGCGAACCATCTGCCAGCAACCCTTCAAAAGCTTAACTTAGGCAATAACAAGATTGGGGGCTTAGGTGCACAAACGCTGGCGAACCATCTGCCAGCCAGTCTTCAAGAGCTTTCTCTGAGCAAGAATAACATCGGAGACGTAGGTTTTGAAGCTTTGTTGGAGGCAATCCCAAGAACAGATTTGAAAACTCTAAGTATCTCTGTGCCTTCCGGTTCACCCTTTCGTGTAAAATTTGAAAACCTTCACAATCGAAAAGGCGACCCCGTCACCGTGGAGCTTTGGTAAATCTGAACCAACCCCGCAGTTGCTGTTTTGGGGAAACTATAGCTTAAGCTACAGGATATCTGCCAATGAATGGGTGGCTGAGCCAGGGGCAAGGGCTTTGCCTTGGGTTTGGGAAAAAGCCCACCCGGTAAAGATCAAAAGCTGAAATGTGGCTGGAATAGCGCCGGACTTCCCATAGGTTTCTTGATAATAGGTTTGGGCGACTTCAAATAAATGACGGTTGCAGGGTTTTCGAGATCGTGCGTTTAGCACATTCGTCTCCCCCATCCGGCGCAGGTGTTGGAGCAGGGCTTGTACGTTGGGGTAGAAAAAAGTCCAGGTTTCTTGGTCTAACACAGGAAGCGTGAAGCCAGCTTGCCGCATAAGGGGGGGACCATCTTCCAACGTGATCATAGGGATAACCCGAGGAGAGACCCCCCCGTCTAGATAAAGCTCTGCTTGATAGAGACTTTGCCGAAGCTCTTTCAGGGTTTCCCCACCCCACAATGCCATCACGAAAAAGCCGTCGGGTTGTAAGAGTTGTCGCACGTGTTGCAAATGTTGAGGAAGATGGTTAATCCAGTGGGCGCCTAGGACATTTAAAATGCAATCAAAGGTTTCTGGAGCATGAGGTGATAAATCAAGCTGTTTTTCAGATTCGTGTGAAGAAAATGTATCCAACTTGGCCAACGGATAGAGGTCTTTCAAAAAGGGCGTCATGCGCCCGGTATGAAAAGGGGTCAAGTCCAGCACCCTGGAAAAAGGCCTTCGGATATCTTGGAGGCGCTCAAAAACCCTGCAAGCTACTTCATCAAACAGCCAAGGGGAAAAATGAGGTTGGGCTTTTAAGCGGTTACGCATCAGCGCATGGGAGTCAAAAAGGAGGTTTTCCATGGGATATGAACGCGTGGGCCTTGCTGATGTTTAGACCCAGAGGATCATAGAGCAAAAAAAAGCCCCCATAAAGAAAATTTTTCTCTATGGAGGCTTTATGTTAAAGGCCTAGAATCTATGGCCAATCCGCAACATCACCCTGTGGGATGTAGGCTTCAACTTTAAAGAAGCGTTGTTTTGGTCAATATATTTTTTCTTTCCATACATCTCGCAGGTATATCCAAGACCCAGTAAGGTCTTAGGCGAAAGCTTCATATCTGCGCCACACCCCAACGACATTCCATTGAAACAAAAGGGCTTATCTGCCAGTTTAAATTGGCTGCTCAGAAAACCTATTTTTCCATAAAATAACGCATGGCCTACAACAAACCCAGGGCGAATGGCGATTTCTGCAGTATTTTTTTTGCGAAACGTTAAGCTGTCCAAAGTCGTTTTCTCATTAGAAAGCAGGTAGGTTGCTTCTAGACCCAGATAGAAACGGTTCCACTGTTTACCATAGCCTACAAAAACACCACCATTGATGCCTTTGAGAGCAGCACTGAGCTTTGAGGGGCGTTGTTGCTGACCACCGCCGCCGCCGTTCTGTTGCTGACCACCGCCGCCGCCGTTGTCTTCGCTATCGCTGCTGCCACTTTCGCTATCACTGCTGCCACTTTCGCTATCACTGCTGCCGCCTGTAGCACCGCCGCCGCCGTTCTGTTGCTGACCACCGCCACCGCCACC
>JBOFFI010000048.1:0-13227 GCA_051648545.1 Alphaproteobacteria bacterium | reverse complement strand
TGTTTGTGAATTCCAAAAAGCTTACCCGTCTCAACAAGGCTTAGCCCTTTCTCTTCACGTACCTTCAAAACCTGTAGGCGAAATTTCTTATCGTAGCTCATCCAAAAATTATAATAAAACTAAATTACTTTGGCTATATGCCAATTTTTTGGTATTTTACGCTAGTTATGTAAAAAAATCTTTGTGTTGTATTTGTTGAAAAATCTGGTTCACGGCCAACGATACATGCAATTTCACTGGAGTCGCCGTCGTTCATATAAAAAAAAGCATATTTTATATCGTATTTTGAAAATAAATCTTGCTTATGGGCAATCCACTTTGCGTCTTTTGGCAATCCATCTTCATAGAATTGGCCATTTAACTTACCGCCATTATCTTGATTTAATATACCTGCCATTTCCGTAATTCTTGCTGGTGTAGCTGGAAATGCAGTTAGCTTTTTCGTTGCAAAAAGTTTATTTGAAGCTATATCTCTTAAAATTTCATCAGATAAAGTTCCTGCTGAAGCAATAAATATTTTTGCTTGCACAGCAAGTAAAATAAAAATTTTTAAATTTAAAAATTTGATTTTCATTTGCAGATCCTGGGTTTCTAAGCCTATGCATAAAGTGGTAAATTAAAATATTTAAGAAACTGCTATTAGGCCTGTTTCAAAGAGGGTTTTTAGGCATCGCTCCTCACGCCTGCAGCAAAACTAAAATGTCTTCGCTATATTTTTTAGCGTAGACGAACGAAATGCCAGGGGTTAAGCTGCTCTCCAATGGGTTTAGTAATCAAAAAAGATTGGAAAATAGGTGCTCTCACTACAACAGGTCTCTTATGCAATTCCCCAAAGGCAATTGCTTGAAAATGTGAATTTTCAGTTAAGTGATGGGCAGCATTTAGGCCTTGTAGGCCGAAATGGGTCTGGAAAATCTACGCTTTTTAAATTGATCCAAGAACAACTTTCCCCAGACCAAGGGCGTATTGAGCTTGCAAAACATTGGAAAATTCTAGCCGTCAAGCAAGAAATGCCAGATGGAGACCTGTCTCCTTTGGCCTATTTGCTTTCCCAAGACACGGAACGTCTGGAGCTTTTGCATGAGCTTGAAACGTGTACAGATTCAAACCGGATGGGTGATCTTTATGAGCGCTTGATTGCCATAGATGCTTATACGGCTGAGGCGCGGGCGGCTGTTGTCCTCAAAGGGCTTGGGTTTTCAGATGAAGCCCAGCAACAGCCCCTTCACACCTTCTCTGGTGGGTTTCGGATGCGGGCTGCCCTTGGGGCTGTTCTGTTTCAAGAGCCTGATCTGTTGCTTTTGGATGAGCCAACAAACCATCTAGATTTAGAAACTTCAACCTGGTTGGAGACATTTCTTAAACGTTATCCCAAAAGTTTTTTGCTGATCTCCCATGAGCGGGATTTCTTAAACGCGACCGTTAATGGGATTCTCCATTTGAAGCAAGGCAAGATAGAGCGCTATGCAGGCAATTTTGATACCTTTCTCAAAACCTATGAGATGCAGCAAGCCAACATCGCTGCCTTTAATAAAAAAATGAATGCCCAGCGGGAGCACATGGTTGACTTCGTGAACCGCTTTCGCGCTAAGGCTAGCAAGGCTAAACAAGCCCAAAGCCGGATGAAGGCTTTGGAAAAAATGCATCCCATCCCTGTGGAAAAGAATGACCCCACCATTGCGTTTGACTTTCCCGAAGTAGACGCTTTGGCACCTCCCCTGATTTCATTTGAAAAAATATTTTTAGGGTATGGTGACAAGACCGTTCTTAAAAATTTGACGGCTTCGATTGGCCCCCAAGATCGCATCGCCTTACTGGGAAGCAATGGTAACGGCAAAACAACCTTTGCACGGTTTTTAGCCGGTGAGCTTGAGGCTCAAAAAGGGAGTTGCACCCTTCACCCTAAGCTCAACATCGCCTTTTATCGGCAAGATCAGTTTGAGACCTTGGAGCTTCAACAAAGGGCCTATGATCATGTCTATGATCGGCTCCCTACTGCTAATGATACCCAAATCCGTGCCCACTTAGGGCGCTTTGGTTTCCCGAAGGAAAAAGCAGAGCAAAAAGTGCGTGATCTTTCAGGAGGGGAGCGTGCGCGTCTGCTCTTCGCCTGTTTAACAGCGGATCGCCCAACCTTGCTGATTTTGGATGAGCCTACGAACCACTTAGATATAGAAATGCGAGAATCCCTTATCGCAACGTTGAATCGTTATAAAGGTGCCGTGGTGCTGGTGACCCATGATCGCTACTTGCTTCAACATGTGGCAGATTCCCTCTGGATTGTAAAAAATGGCTCAATCCAGAGCTTTGAAGGAGATTTGGGAATGTATGAACGTTTAATGGAAGAGAATTGATTTTAAATCAAATAATAACTATCATGTAAATGATTTTCTGTTCATTTTTCAACAAAGGTTTGTTTTCTATGGCTTCTCATCGTTTTATTAAAAATCTTTTTTGTTCTACTTTTCTTGTATGCAGTTCCCTTGTTCTAGCTATGCCAGGTGAAAATCTTGACCCTGAAGGGGCGCTTGTTTGCGGTTCTTCAAGCAGAAACCCAAAGACCCAGCGGTTCGTTTCAGCCAACCAGAAGGTGATCGACGAGCTTACAGAGCTGTATAAAAAAGAGGGGAAGCAAGCCTTAGCAGAACATCAACCCTCCCTTATCCCTATGGCGAATTATTTATTAGAAGATATGCAGAAGCATCCTGAAATTCAGCATATCTCACGCTTCCAAGCAGAGATTGAGTGCAATATTGCGGAAGAAAACGTTTCACTCACGTGGCTTTTTTGGGCGCACTTCCGCTATGCTGCTTTGCTCAGTAATCCAGCCCAAGATGAACAGGATTTTTGGGGCCACCCATCTATCTCTGAAGCAGGCACTTTTGAGGCATTTTTTCAGAAAGATAAAAACGGATTGCCTGTTGCGTTGAACCCTTCCAAAATGGAGGCTGCTCTCTCTGCCTTTGATGAAAAAAATAAAGATATTCAAAGGGTGAGCAGCATTCCCTATAACGTTCAGAATTTGCTAAACGACAAACTGAATCAACACGTTTTAAAAGATGCGTGTTATCCTTTGCTTGGAGAATCTATCCTGAACGTTCGTTTTCTCTTAAATTGTTGGCTCGAGGGTCTTTATCCCATCCCGTTTCCAACGGAAGTACAGAAAAATGTTCATGGCGTGCCTGAGACTTCTCCTTTTAGCTTCGCATTCCATGACTTCTTGCATGCAAAAGCAGATAAAGCCATCCTGCATTCGGCTTTTAGGGCTTATGCGGAAGATGCATTGCTTAAGGCTCAACAGCCCGGCATCTTTCTCTCTGATCTCATTGAACAAAAAATCCCCTATCTGGCTCAAAAATTTGACTTATTTAAGTCAAGCGTGAAAAAGGCCTTAGAACACGTTCAAGAAAACAAAAAATCTCTTGTAGGGTTATTTTTGCTGATCCACGAATTTCCTGCTTTCACCCAAGAGCTTTTTAAACAAGAGAGCCCTTCAAAGATTTTTGAACTGATGCGCGATGGATCTCTTGAAGCGTTAAAAGACAGTGAGTCCTGGGACCATCCATCAGATTCTTTCACAACAAACCCAATTTCGGGAGAAAATTCAGCCACGGATGAGGAAATTAAGCGAGCTGCGCTTCAAGAAATTAGCTCAGAAAAATTTTATTATCCTCCTTATACCTACAAAAAAATGGGGGATAACGGTGAAGACGTTTGGCTTTCCCCAGAAGAAAAAGAAAAGGCTGAAAAAGCATATTTACAGCGGGCTCGTGCGAACATTAAAGAAACAAAAGATTTCATCCATGTCGTATTAACTTTTGAAAATGGGGAAATAAAGGAAGTGACCTACCCAACCCTTTATAGAAAGGTCAATAACTTTCACGCCTATAAAGGGCTTTTCAAAATGGCTGGCCTAGAGTCTCTCCAAAAACCTGCCTTTAACGGAACCTTGAAGCAAAACCGTGAGGAAGCTGTTGCGTTTATCGGCAAGAGACAATCTTATCTTGAGTTGCTTCTCAACGATGCTGTTGCAGATATTGTCCAGCATTTCCAAGTGGGTGGCGAAAACGCCTTTGAGGCTACATACCGACAAGAATTCCAGAAGATCGAAGCGCAGATCTGCAAAATGCAGAAGGATGCCTTTAGGTAAGCCAAACAGGCCCCTAGAGTAGCGATTTGAAAGAAAGGGGGGAGGAGGGAGAGCTTGCCCTTCCTGCTCCCCCCCTTTCTCCACATGCTTAAATTTTCTGACCTGGCCTGGACCGTTGACATTTAAAAATAGTTATTTAGTATCAATCCGTAACTCATTTGGGTTGTGGGTCTGCTAGGTTTCGTTTCCCATCCATGGGATCAGATTAGCTGCATGGATCGTTTTTAAAATGCGCGTTTTAAACATTATGTTAAGCCGTGATCTGGGGGGCATTCAACAAGCTTTTTTGGATTATAGCACAGCTTTAAGACAGAGAGGGGTTGAGGTCATCAATGTTTCTAGCTGGCGGGCCGCTATCAACGCTTTTCAAAAAGATGCGCTGCATCTTCCCAACTTGGCTTCTTGGTGTCCTTTTTCAAAGCTATTTGTCCGTTTTTTGGTCAAGCGTTATCAACCAGATCTGGTCATTGCCCATGGGGGAAGGGCCATACACTTTGCCACAAGTTTTAAATCATCAAAAGCTAAGGTTGTGGGAGTTGCCCATAATTGCTGGGCCTACCATCGGCTTAAAAAATCAGATTATCTGATTTGTGTTGCGGAGCACATCAGGCGCTATGTGTTGGCGCAAGGATATGGGAGGGATAAAGTTTTCACTATTCCCAACATGATTCAGCTTCCCAAAGCTTTTGTTCCCTTTCAGCTTGACCCCAAAAAGCCTATCGTTATCGGCAGTTATGGCAGGCTTTCTCCAGAAAAAGGCTTTGCAGACCTCATCTGCGCCATCAGGCTTTTGAAAGAGCGGGGTTATGGGGTGAATTTATTGCTGGGAGGGTCAGGAGAGCTGGAGCCATCCCTCAAGCAGCAAATCGCAGCCCTTGGTTTAGAAGACACCATTACATTTGCTGGCTGGGTTAAAGACAAGGAAGTTTTTTTCCAAAGCATCGATATCTTTTGTCTACCTTCCCTTGAAGAAGCTTTCGGGATTGCCTTGCTTGAAGCCATGGCCTACAGCAAGCCAATTGTGGCTTCACATAGTTTTGGGCCTGCAGAAATTTTAAGCCATGAGACTGATGCGCTTTTGGCGAAGCCTGGTTCGCCTCAAGATTTGGCCGATAAGTTAGCAAGCTATATCGATCATCCAGAAAACGCCACCCTTTTTGTCGAAAGGGCTTATCAAAAAATGAAAAATACCTATGAGATGAACAAGGTTTCTGAAAAATTAGTCGGAATTCTGGAGCAATTTTTAAAGTGACCCAAAAAATATCTGTGCAAAACGATAGATTCACTACGCTTATCAGCTTTGAACCCTATGATTTTTTGGCAAAAAAACAACCTATGCAAAAAATGCATGGGCAAGGTGTAAAAATTGAAATGGCTAATTATTAAAAAAGCGTATATAACTATAGATGTGTTGGGCGCAAGGCCCAACGGGGGTCCTTGTGATTCCCATTTAAGGGGTGATAATTTTTTTATCAGTCCTACGTCTCCTAGACGTGAAGCCTCCCTGTAAACTTGCCGAGCTTTCGGGCTCGGCCTTTTTTTTAATGTCTTCCAGACTAAATTAAAAAAGTTAATTTTTGGTAACTGAAGACGTCTAAAAATCGACGCATTTTCCTTTGCGCTCCCAATCTCCATAGCGAGTTGGGTCTGGTAAGGTCGTGGCTACGCTTTCAGAAGGTGAGGCAGCAGGAGAGCTTTGTTCTTGTGAAACTATTTCTTTTGGTTCAGTAGAAGACACAGGGGGGATAAATTTTTCCATCACAAATTCTCACGCTCTGGTTTATATGGACTTAAGCTGCCTCGCGGGGTTTGGAAGCTGTTTTGGAGTCAGGAAGTTCTTGCTTGGCCAACCAATTTTCGAGCCAATGAATGGTGTAGTCTCCTTTAAGAATCTCAGCATTTCCTGCGAGCTTTCGATGAAGAGGAAGCAACGTTTTAACCCCCGTAATCACGTATTCGTTTAAAGCACGCCGCAGCCTGCGAAGACAATCCTCTCGATCTGATCCATATACAATCAATTTGCTGATAAGGCTATCATAATGGGGTGGAACCGTATATCCAGCATAAAGGGCGCTATCTACCCGAATGTGAAACCCACCAGGCGCTAAATAAGCCTCAATTTTCCCAGGGGAGGGCAAAAAAGTATCAGGATCTTCTGCGTTGATGCGACACTCAATCGCGTGCCCCTTCCAAGTAACATCCTTTTGGGAAAAGGATAAAGGGTAACCTGCAGCAGCGCGGATTTGCTCTTGAACCAAGTCTATACCCGTAATCATTTCAGTAATGGGATGCTCAACCTGCAAGCGTGTATTCATCTCAATGAAATAAAATTTTCCATCTTCCAGGAGAAATTCAAGGGTCCCTACCCCTCTGTACCCAAGCGTCTTCATTGCATGGCGAACACATTCCCCCAAAGATTCTCGCATCTCGAGAGTTAGGGCAGGTGATGGAGCTTCTTCCCACACTTTTTGATGCCGGCGCTGAATGGAGCAGTCTCTTTCACCCAAATGCACCACATTTCCGTGTTGGTCTGCTAAGACCTGCACTTCGATATGTCGCGGCGCTCTCAAATATTTTTCTAGATAAACCTGGGCATCTCCAAAGTTTGCGGCAGCCTCATTTTGGGCTAGCTTAAAGCCTTCCCGAAGCTCTTCAGCGGAAAAAGCAGCCTTCATGCCTTTCCCTCCGCCTCCGGAAACAGCTTTGATCAGCACGGGATAACCCATCTGTGACGCAATGCTTTCAGCCTCTTGGGAAGATGCAACGACACCTTGGGAACCTGGAACGGTTGGAAGCCCCAATTTTTGGGCTGTTTCTTTAGCTTTTATCTTATCTCCCATGGTGGCAATGTGCTCAGGAGAGGGCCCGATAAAAGCAATTCCATGCTCTTCAACCATTTGGGCAAACGTTGCATTCTCTGAAAGAAAGCCAACCCCTGGATGAATGGCATCAGCCCCTGTGATTTCTGCTGCTGCAATAATGGCAGGTATATTTAGGTAACTTTGTTTAGAAGGAGAAGGGCCTATACACACGCTCTCATCTGCTAAGCGAACATGCATGGCATCTTCATCTGCGACGGAATGCACGGCAACGGTTTGAATGCCCATTTCTTTGCAAGCTCTGAGAATGCGTAATGCAATTTCTCCTCGGTTAGCAATGAGAACTTTATGAAACATCCAAGCCCCTTTCCTCGAAAAATAAACGCGCGCCATTGTATAGGTGCAATAAATCTGCTAAAAAGTCAAGTTTTTTTGATATCTAGTTTATATAGAGAAGGTTTTCTCCAAATTCAACTGGAGCGTTGTCCGTGACACAGATGGCTGAAATCTTTCCCGAACGCGTTGCCCGAATGGGGTTCATCACCTTCATCGCTTCAATAATAAGCAGGGTCTGCCCCTCTTGCACAACATCCCCAACACGCACATAAGGCGCTGCACCTGGCTCTGGAGCTACATAGACCGTACCTACCATAGGAGATGTTACGGGTATTCCTTCAACCGTCTCCCCCTTCTCGTCCGAAGAATCCAGGGGAATACCAGAGGAACTACCAGAGACAGTGTTGCCAACACCCTGGGAGAAAGCTTCTGCCCCAAAAGCTTGGGAGGCAACAACAGTTTGGTGCGTACTTTTCGCAACCCGAATACGGGTTTCCCCCTCTTGATATTCGATCTCTGTTAAAGCAGATTCGTTCAACAGCTTGGTGAGAAGGCGAATCGCCTTTGCGTTGACAAAGGACGCATCAGCGGGTTTTTCAGACATGAAACTCTCTTTGGTTGAGATGGGATTTATACAAAAACTCCAACACTTTTAACACGAAACGAGACTATTTTTCAAGATATTTGAAAACGCTGCGGAGCCACCGTATAAAATCTTTTTTTCATCCAAACAATTTTCCCATAAAAAATTGAATAGATTTAAGCCTCATACAATGCTGCCCAAGGCATGGCTTCGAAACCTATCGCAAAAGGGGGAGCCTTGAAAAGACTCTGGCAAAGCTCTCCCCCGTAAAAGCCAGTCCATCAGCATAGGGTCTGGTAGATCCAGAAGCGCTTCTAAGAAAAGCCTCTCTTCTTCTGGAAGAGGCGTGTTCAAAAAAGGTTGGATGCCTCGGCCTAACAACACATCCGCCTCTTTAAGGCCCCGGTGAGTGGCCTGATACAACAGCTTTTTTTGAAGTGAATCCATGGAGCGAACCTTTTGTTTTTAAGCTAACGTTGAGGGGGTAGTGGCTTCGAAGAAAGGTCAGGCACCTGTTCTGATGCATCATCCAAAACCTTCACGTTTTTTTCAAACAGCTGCATCACTTCAGCAATGCCACGGTCCAGCTGGGTGTCCTTTTGCTCTCGATAATCCTGGGGAGACATCTCCACCACAATGTCAGGCTCAGCGCCATAATTTTCAATGGACCAGCCCACATCGTGGAACCAAAAGGCATACTCAGGCTGGGTGGTCATGCTGCCATCCAGTAGTGGGTGTCTTGGGAAAATACCAATCACACCTCCCCAGGTGCGCTTACCGATGAGAGGGCCGAGCCCCATTTTCTTGAAGCTGTGGCTGAACATATCCCCGTCGGAAGCTGTATATTCATTGCACAGCGCAACCATGGGGCCTGCGGGAGATTCGATTGGGTAGAACACCTTCCCCATCCAGCGGGTTTGGTCAAAGCCCAACCGCTTGCGTGCCAATTTCTCGAGAAGTAAACCAGAGATGACACCACCTCGGTTAAAGCGCACATCCACAATCAAGCCATCCCGGTGGTGCTCCGCTAAATAACCCCGGTGAAACTCAGCGAATCCTTGGGTTGACATATCAGGGATATGGAGGTACCCCACCTTACCTTGGGTCTTTTCATGGACATAGCGTCGGTTGGCCTCAACCCAATCCCGATAGGAAAGCGCTTCGATGGACGGCAGCGGCGACACATAGACCATGCGCTTGTTGTGCCCATCCCCGTTGCTCACCCACAGGGGAACCAGCTGATTTGCTTGGTACACCAACACCTTTTCAGGAGGGTTGTTGGCGGAAAGCCCTTGGCCAGCGATGGCCCAGATCAGGTCTCCTTCTTTCAGGTTCATCCCTGGCTTAAGAAGGGGGGATCCATGGGCTGCACTCCAAAGGTCCCCTCGGGTGAAGCTTAAAATACGATAAGCTTGAACCGTGGGATCAAAAGCAAAGGTCGCCCCCAGCTGCCCCAGTGTGTAGGACGGGCCTGTCGCAGGGTGGGGGGCCCATACATAGGCGTGAGAGCTTCCCAATTCTCCTTGCATATCGGCGATGAGGTCGATGAGCTCTTCTTGGGTTGCAACGGCTTCCACCAGGGGGCGATAGCGTTGATAAACAGCATCCCAGTCCACATGGGACATGGTCTTCGTCCAGAAAAGCTCTTTTTGTAGGCGCCAGGCTTCATCAAACATGTGAGACCATTCTTGGGGTGGAGAAACGGACAAGCGTACGCGTGCCCAATCAAACCATCCGCCGGCTTTGTAAGACGTATCAGGTTCTTCCGGTTTTTCTCCAGCTTTTAACACCCGCAAGCGCTTGTCTGTACAATAGACTAAATGCTGCTTGTTTTCTGAAAGACTAAAATGCAGAACGTCTGTAAGAAGGGTTTCGTGCTTGAGGGTGTTGAAATCATAGAGGCTCAGTTTGCCTGCACTGTGGGATGATTTTTCATGCTCTTCATCTTCATCTTCTTCATGATCTTGGGAAGATCCAGAGAAATCCACAAAAAGCACTTTGCCTTTAGGCAGGCCTTCAACTTGGGTATAGCGCCCTTCTGACACCGGAAATTCAAGGAGCCGTTGTTGGATTCCTTCCAAGTCAACCACAAGAGATTTCTGAGCTTTGGCTTCAGCTGCCACTTCTTCCCTCTCCTCTGGCTTATCTTCCCGCTCTGGGTCTTCCGCCTCAACCAGGGGGGGCACAAAGGGAGAAGCCGTTTCCTTCTGGAGTGTCACCAAGTAGGGCTTGACTGCCTTGGAAAAGGCTAAATCAAAGGTCAACGCATCCCAAACGGGGTGGAAGGTTCTGCTTGAGAGGAAATAGAGGTATTTTCCTTCAGGATCAAAGGAAGGTTCTTCGTCAAAGCCTATGGGGCTTGTGAGGTCAACGGTTGTGCCTTCCTTGATGTGACGCAAGCGGATCACGCTGATCTTATGGGTCACATGCACACCATAGGCAACCCATGCGCCATCAGGGGACCAAGCAAAGCCTTTGATTTCTCCACAAGGGCTTCTATCAATCACCTGGAATGCCTGGGTTTCCATATCAACATGGCATAGCTCATGGCGATGATTCGTCAGCAGCACCGCATCTGCTTGGGGGGAGGCTTGCATCTCCAGGATGCGCCCCCAGTCAAATCCCTTGAAGGTTTGCAAGGGGTTCAAGCCTGTTTCATCATAAACCTCCAGCATCTCTTCCAAGCCATTGTCTCGAACCACCATGATGCGGTTACCCTTATGCAGCCAACAGGCCAAGCGGTAGCGCACCCCGTCTCGCTCCCCATGCTGAAAAACCGGGCCTTTATGGGCACTGGCCCGGAAAAGCCTGCCTCGGGTTGTGAGGGAGAGGTAGTTGCCCTCTGGGTTCAGAGAAAAGCTGGTTAAATGCTCCTGGGGACAGGCAAACGCCCGCTGGGTAAAAGGTTTTGGGCTAAAATGCTGCAGCTCAATAGATGCGCCCTGCTGACCCTGGAGGTCATAGGACCACAGGGCACCTCCTGCGCTATAAACCAGGTGGCGGCCGTTGGTTTGAAGGCTGCGAGCATAAAAATCTTGGTGGTGGGTGTGGCGCACGATGTCCTCACCCCCTAAGGTGGAACTATACACGTTGCCGTGGCCTTCATGATCTGAGAGAAAATAAACCCTGTCCTTCAGCCAGAAAGGCCGCAGCACATTCCCCTCAAGGTTCAGAAATTTTTCGAAAATTCCTTCTCCACGGCGGTCAATCCAGATTTCACCAGCTGTTCCGCCTCGGTACCGCTTCCACGAAGCATACCCATATCCATGGCGTTGCAAGACCGCCCCCGGTGAGCCATTCCATGCTGGCTGGTAGAAATTCGCAGGCCCCACGGCAAGTTTCTGAGGCTGCCCGCCTGAAAGGTCAAGCTTATAGATATGGCGCTGCTGAAAAGGAGATCCGGCGCTAGCCGCAAAGAGCACCTCCTGGGCGCTGTTCCACCCCACCACCTGGCAGCTGCTTCCACCCAAAAACGTTAATCGTTTGGAAACACCCCCCTGGCTGGGGATCACGTAAACCTCTTCACAACCTTCTTCCGTTCCCGTGAAGGCAATCCAAGCGCCATCCGGTGAAAAACAAGGAGAGCGAGAAAGGCCCACACCCACCGTGAGGCGTCGCGCAACACCTCCTCCAAGGGGAGCTGTCCAAATATCCTGCTCACACACAAAAGCAAGCTGGTCTTCAAAAACGGTTGGATCACGGTAATAGCCAGGGGCGTTCATCTCTCAAGGGCCTTCATCTGATATTCGAATGTAGTATCCCAGAGATACCACAGGAAAAGAAATTTAAAAAAGATGAATTTTGATTTTTTAGGGTTAAAAAACACTCTCCCCTTTTTTTGCATAAGCTTTTTTAAATCTTTTTGCTTCATTTTTGGCATAATTTTATGTGGAGTTTTTTAAAATGATAAAAGTCAAAAATGCGTTGTGGATCATGCTGGGAACGGTTTCAATGGCTTTTGCTACTGGAAACAAAGTTTTGATAGACTTGGATAGCTCTCCAATAGAGAACGTTCAGCAAATCAAAAAATCAATGTATACAGACCCTGCAATTGTCCAATCAGTTTACCAAGCAATAAAAGATGTAAGCGAAGTTTTTGAGATGAATAACTTTGAGTACAGGCTAACCTTTGGCAGTCTTCTTGGCGCTGTTCGGCATAAAGGCTTTATTCCTTGGGATGATGATTTAGATTTTTTGTTTTTTATGAAAGATAGGCCAGCTCTGCTCGCTCTGCTGCCTCAATTTAAAAAATTAGGGTACACCTCCAACGAAAGCAAGGAGCGACCTAATTTTGCTTTATTCAAAACAGTCACCCTACAAAAAGGTCCTAGAAGGACGTCCGTCCAACTAGCGATTGATCTTTTTCCTTACGAGCTACAAGGAGATAAATTTGTTCTTTACGCTAATCCACCCCTGAAGAAAATGTTCCCCAACCATTGGTACCACAAAAGCGAGATTGAGGCTAAGAAGCGCTATGCCTTTGGTCCCTTATCGTTGTGGGGTCCTTTGGGTGCGGAGGCTTATTTAGAGCGTGGTTATGGGGCTGATTGGAACAAAATAGGCGCTCGAACCCACACCCATCTACCTCCAAAAGCTACAGAATTCTACAAATGGACCATGACCGAAGAGGATAGAAAACCAGCTCTTCCAGAAAATCCTTTGGGTAACAAAGTGGCCGAAGCGTTCCCAGTTCTTTGGGAAAAAAAGGTTTCTCTAGATAATATTTCTTCTTTTTGGGATGGTTTTTATGCCAAAGACCTTTTAAAGCGAGAGCCTTCCTCTTTTTGCCAATTCCTTCTCAAAGAAGGGTGGGTGAAACCAAAGACAATTTTGTTAGATGTTGGGTGTGGTAACGGACGAGATACCCTCGCCTTCTTTAAAAGCGACGTGACTGTTTACGGCATTGACCTGTCTCCTAAAGCCATTGAAGCTAATAAAACCCTTGGAACCCAAGAAAAAATGCCACCAGAAACCTTTAACGTGGTTGATGTAGCAGATGAAAAAGCCCTCGCAGCCTACCAACACGTAGACCAAGTCTATGCAAGGTTTTTTCTCCATGGTATTCCTGAATTGGTTCAAAAGAAATTTCTAGGTTTTCTCTCAACGCTTCGCTTAGGGGCAAAAGTTTTTTTGGAATTTAGGACAGACAAAGACCCTCTCTTTCAAAAATCAAAGAAAATGACCGGCAATGAAACGGTCACAGACCATTACCGCCGTTTCATCAACTTGGCAGAGATGTGGAAGCTTTTAGAAGCCTCTTGCCTAAAGGTTGATTACGCCCTGGAGGCCCACAGCCTCTCCAGTCAAGGAGAGGATAACCCTTTCTTGGGAAGAATCTT
>JBOFFI010000047.1:0-48026 GCA_051648545.1 Alphaproteobacteria bacterium | reverse complement strand
AAACACTTTTCGTTCAGTTCGTTGTTTTTTTAAGTTTTTTACGACTGTATATTATTGATAACACAAAAAAGATCAAAGCGTCAATATTTTTACTAATTTTTAATAAAAAACTTCAGCTTGTCCCTCCCAGGAGCGTAATTATTTCGTTAAGATTACGAAATCCCCTCTCAGTTGAATTCGCTCAAGACGTTTTTTAAAAAATAGGGAAACCGCCATGGTCTTTTAACCACCAAATCAAACCTCACAACGTCTGTCGCCCATTTTGGAAAAGAAGCAGCCGCAAATGATGCCGATCGAAGCAACCGAGCACGCTGTCGAAAACGAAGTGCCTCAATGCCTTCTTCCAAGCTTGGCCTAGCCTTCACTTCAACCAAGAGAAGCATCCCTTTTTTTCCAGCAATTAAGTCAACTTCTCCCGCTGGTGTTCGGAAACGGTGCGCTAAAATGCAATATCCTTTTAAGATTAAAATCCAGCGAACCCAATTTTCTGCAGATAGCCCCTTATGATAGCTTTTTTGTAGTTTATTCTTTCGGCGCTGGAGCCATTTTGAGAAAAACAAATTCAAAAAATTCAGCATGCTAATTTCCTTCAACTCGTTCAAAGTTGAATTTTTTACCTTCTGCTTTGTGGCAGAGGCATTTGTTTATATTTTCAGCGTGTTTAAGCAACTTTTTTTGAAGCATGCATGTCATCATTTTCAAAAAATTGACGCGTCTCCTCTTCGAGAGAAGGTTTATCCAGTTTTTCAAAAAATAAAACCCCCCAAAAATAGACAAGCGTCACGGGAAGCATCACAATAACCAAGCCAAAATGTCCCATAAATTCCGTAAGATAAACCATTCCAAAAGACATGATTACATACATGAGGGCCCGGGCTAAAGCATAGGTAAAACTAACGGAAAAAATGCGTTTTAAGACAGGGAAGTGCTTGTAAAAAATAGCATCTCCAGGGGTTCCGCCCGGTCCGAATACGAGCACAACTGTTTGAATAGCCAGCAAGTGCCAGGGAGACGACATCTGTTCGAGTAAAAGCGGCAAAGCAAGCAGAAAAGGAACAAAAATGAACCAAGCAAATTTTACAATCTTTAGTGGATAGATTTTATAGCTGAGCTGAGCAAAGACAATATTTCCGATAACAGCTGTGATAGAAGCAAAGAAATTGTGCTGAATCACTTGATCTGCTGTGTATCCAAAAGAAGATTGCAGAACGTTTGAGGCATATACATATGCAAAATAAATACAAGGAGGCCATGCGCAGAAAATAAGAAAGAGTGAAACGCCTGTTTTTTTGTTGATTTTCTCTTGAGTTGCTGAAACTTCTTGAGTTTTTTGGGCCTCTATAAATTCTGGGGTTTCACGAAGACGTGTTCTGGCAACAGAACCAAAAAGTGCAATGCTAACCCCAATCCAAAAAACAACTCGCCAGTTCGCTGAATAGGTTGTGACAAAAGCTGCTGCGGCAAGGGCCATCATGGAACCAACTGTAGAAGAAACAGCAATCCAAGCGACAAGGGGGTATCGAACAGGCGGCTTTGAAATTTCTGTTAAATAAATTTCGGCTGTTATGATTTCACCCAGAGACGATATCCCTTGAATCATGCGGCAAAGAGTTACTCCTAAAGCCGCAGCAACGCCAATCTCAGCATAGGTAGGCAAAGTTGCCATGATAACGCAGGAAACTCCCATCATAAGGCTTGTTAAAATAACTGTGTGTTTTCTGCCGAAACGATCTCCAATATAACCGAAAAGCAAGGCTCCAAAAGGCCTGAATAAAAAAGTAGAACAAAATGCAAAGGCCGAAAGCAAAGATGCGGTGAATGGGTCCGTTTTCGGGAAAAAAAGTTCGTTCAACAAAACTGCCATATGAACGTACAGCATAAGATCAAAATATTCTAAAACGGTTCCAACTTGCAACAGACCCACAGCTTCTTTTTGCTGACGTGTCAGAGAAGAAAAAAGAGACATTCGTGCCTAGCCCTTTAAAATTATTTTTTTACTAATATAAAATTTATTTTTTCCATTAGATTTTTAAATCTCAAATAACATAAAAAATCTTTTTTTTACAAGCAATTTTTTTAAAATTTTTAAAATTGGTATTTATCTCAAAATTCTCTGAATATTTTTTATTAAATTTCCGATGAAGAGTCTGAAATAAAAGGATTTTCTTCTGAACCTTCTTCCCTATCTGAATGAGAGCTCAACGAAAGAGACTCAAACATTTCCGAAAGCCCCAAATTTTCCTCGGGAACTTCAAAATACCTATTCAACAAATCAAGCAGAGAGATTTTCTTTTTTTCTTCAGAAAAATTCTGCATATAGGTTTGTTGATATTTTTCGCAAAGTTGCTCAAACGCTTCTTCTCGTGTTGCTTTATCCCCTGTATAAAGGTGATACGTTCTGCCTTTAATCCAAAAATCATGCAGGCGAATCTCATTTTTCGAAATTAACTCATTTGCCATAGCAAGGCCCAGGCCAACCGGCAAATCATGAAATTCATCGAGTCCACCTAAAAGATCTTCATCACCTTCTCGACACTTATCTTCCGCATGTCTTCTCGAAATTTCTGTGAGCAATAAAAGTTTGACGTCGGGCGCATCTAGATTAATTCCATTAGCGTTATCATAGCGTATTGGCGAAGTAAAAAACTCACCATTTGGTATAAGACATAAATTCCCTGGCTGTTTGGTATAAGGGCTTCCATCATAATTGAGAGAGATTTTAAATTTTAGGCCTCCGTAGGAAATTTTTTCAGGACTTGGATCTCCACTTCCGTCCTTATTGAAGGAAGTTTTGTAAATTTTATTAGGAGTTTTGGAAAGTGGTTGAATTTTAACTGTTTTTTTACTTTTTGAGTCAGGCGTCCTTGGAAGTTTTGAAAGATTCTTTGCTTGCTCGCTCGTTTTGAGTCGCGCTTCATGCTTTTTTTCCTGAACGAGATCAAGGTGTTTTACAATTTCCCATTTTTTCATATCGGAAAAATCAATCTCTTCCGAAGGCCCGACCTTAACTTGAGGATTAAGAATTTTTTGGACAGCTTTTTTAGCGCCCTTTTTTGCGGTTGCACTCAATCTTAGGCCGCTCCAAAATTCTTGCTCTAATTTCACAAGATAGTCTGGGATAACTCCCCAGGCATCATAAATCATGAAGCAAGCGATGAAATAGCCTTGTTTAAAAATGAAACGCAAAAATCTAACTCCTATTTTTTTAACAAAAAGTCATATAAATTTTTTGTTTTGTCAATTGTAATAATGCAATTTATAGCAGCTCTCTCCAGAAGCCCTGATCCGTGATATGAGGCTTGACAAAACATCCCAAAATCAGGTTAAGCTTGGGGCAAGAACGGTGAAACGCGCTACCTAGGTAATATGAGAGACAAATGCTAGATCTAAAATGGATTCGGGAAAACCCTGCTTTATTAGACGTGGCGTTGCAAAACCGGAATTATCTGCCTGTTTCAGAAGAGGTTTTGTCTTTAGACCAAAAGCATCGAAATCTTCTAACAGAAATTCAAAAACTTCAGGCCCAGCGTAACGTCTTCGCAAAATCCATTGCAGAAGCCAAAAAGCAGCAGCTTTCGGCTGTGCACCTGATTGATGAGTCTTCCGCAATTCGAGATCAACTGGTTTCCCTTGAAACGGAAGAGGCTGATGTTTCTGCCGCCCTCAAAGCACTTCTAGAAACCCTTCCCAACATGCCATCCTCAGATGTGCCGGTGGGTAAAAATGAAAACAGCAACATAGATGTGCGCACATGGGGGCCGGTTCCCCATTTTTCCTTTACACCAATTTCCCACGAAATTTTGGGGGAACGTTTGGGAGGGATGGATTTTGAGCAGGCGTCTCAAATCTCAGGGGCTCGCTTTTGTTTGTTAAAAGGCCAGCTGGCTTTGCTGGAGCGGGCGTTGGCTTCTTTTATGTTAGACACTCACACCCAAGAATTTGGGTATGAAGAGATATCTCCTCCTTATGTGGTGAGGGAAGAAGCTGTGTATGGCGTTGGCCAGCTGCCTAAGTTTGCAGCAGATCTTTTTGCGACGACAGATCGGCGTTGGCTGATTTCAACGGGCGAGGTTTCTCTAACTAATTTAGTTAGGGAAAAAATTTTAGATGGCGCGGAGCTCCCTCTTCGTTATGTCGCTTATACCCCCTGTTTTCGGTCTGAGGCGGGGGCCGCAGGCAAAGACACCAAAGGGATGATTCGTCTTCATCAATTTTCTAAGGTTGAGCTTGTCCATGTGTGCGCACCAGAATCATCTGAACAAGAGCACGCCTTTTTGCTGAAAGCCGCAGAAACCATTTTGCAGAAGTTAGAGCTCCCCTATCGGGTGATGCTTTTATGCACAGGTGATATGGGTTTTGCTTCCCAAAAAACCTATGACCTTGAGGTTTGGTTGCCTTCCCAAGAGACTTATCGGGAGATTTCAAGCTGCTCCAATTGCGGTGATTTTCAGGCAAGGCGGATGAAAGCACGCTTCAGGCGGCCTGGAGAAAAGCCTTTGTATGAGGTTCATACGTTGAATGGATCAGGGTTGGCGGTGGGGCGAACATTGGTGGCTGTGCTAGAAAACTATCAGCAGGCAGATGGGTCAATTTTGATCCCAAAGGTTCTGCAACCTTATATGCGGGGACAAGAAAGGATTGCTAAAAGATGAAAATTTTAAAGGGCTTAAGGGTTATTTTTTTTCTGGGCATCGTTTGTTTATTGGCTTCTTGCGGGGGGGGAGATTATCCCCAGACTGCTCCCATCATTTTAGGACCTCATCAAGTTTTGGTTGGCCCAGGAGACACGGTGTACCGAATTGCCTATCAGCATGGTGTGTCAACCCGGGCTTTAATTGAAGCAAACCGTTTGAGGCCCCCTTATATCTTAAGTCAAGGTCAGATTCTTATGCTTCCAGACCCATTGGGAGATCCGGAACCTGTGAAGGGGAAAGAACAGGATGAAACGGGAAGCGTCAAAGACTCAACCGAAGAAGAGATGGATAGCTTAAAGCCGCTTCCTCTAACGGCCATTCCCCATGAATCTGAACAGGGGGATCATCCGCGGGATGGTCTGAAAAACTTGGGTGAAAGGCCTGCACTTCGTCAAGAGAACGTGTTGCCACAAATGGATGAAAAAGGCGGTAAAATTTCTAAGCCACCAGCAAGCCTTGGGGAAGAAAAAGCACCTGCATCTAAGGGGCCTTCAGCTGCAACTTCTTTGGGAGATGGAAAATTTTCTTGGCCTGTGGAAGGTAGTGTGATTGGAAAATTTGGTAGGGGGGCCGGCAAAGGCGGCCAAGATGGGATCCGGATTGCTGCGTCAGAGGGCACTTCAGTTAAAGCTATTCAAGCCGGAAAAGTGATTTATGTGGGAGATGAGATTCGAAATCTTGGAAATTTGGTGTTGGTGCAGCATAAAGGTGGATGGATCAGCGCCTACGGTCACCTAGGGAAGGCAACGGTTGCCGTGGGAGACACGATTAATTACGGTCAATCTATCGGCTCAGTTGGAAAAACAGGCGCGGTTAAAGAGCCCCAGCTTTACTTTGAATTGAGAAAAAACAAAAAACCAGTTGATCCTTTGGGCCATCTTAGGTCATAAAGGGGTGTCGTTGTTGAACAGGCTTTACCTGTAGGTGTGGCTTATGTTGATAAAAAAAGGATAATGTTGTGATGATTAGTCAGGCTTTTGCTCAAGGATCTTCCCTGTTTGGTGGGTTAGAATCTCTTTCTTCTTTCTTACCTCTCGTTTTGATTTTTGTGGTGTTTTATTTTTTTCTGATTCGTCCCCAGCAAAAAAAAGCTCAGCAGCACCGGGAGATGATCGGAGCCCTCAGAAGAGGGGATCGTATTGTCACCAACGGTGGGTTAGTTGGCACGGTGGTGCGTGTGGTTGATGAGCGTGAAGTTGAGCTTGAGGTTGCCCCAGGCGTTCAGGTTCGTGTCATTCGTGGCATGGTAGCTGATGTGATGGCAAAGACCCAACCTCCACAATCTAAGGCGGTGGAAGATTCTTCTGGGAAAGGAGAGGCTAGTGCTAAAAAGAATGGGGCTCTTGAACAAGCAGGTGGAACCGGCGTTGTCTCCGGAGACATCAAAGATGCAAAGAAAGCAGCACCTAAGCCTCCGGCAAAAAATTTAAAAAAAACCACAAAATCTAAATAGCTTTTTTAGTGGACGAGGTTTGAGGCAGGTTTTCCCATGTTACAAATTCCTTTTTGGAAGCGCTTTCTGATTTTGAGTGTTGCCTTTTTAGGTGTTCTTCTTGCCCTGCCAAACTTTTTTTCAGAAAAGCAGTTGGAATTCTTGCCAAACTGGATGCGCCAGCGGGTTGTTTTGGGGCTTGACCTCCAAGGTGGTTCTCACCTTTTGCTGGAGGTTCAAGGGGATGCCCTGATGGAAGAGCAATATGGCTTCATCCTGGATGGCCTCCGCAAGCATATGCGTTCTGAACGGGTTGGTTATTTGAACCTGAAGTCTGCTTCCAAAGGGGTTTTCTTTCGCTTGCGGCGCGGGGAAGACGTTTCAAAATTACAAAGCTTGTTAAAGAAAATAGACCCAGAGCTTTCTTTCTCCCAGCAGGATGGCATGGTTCATGTGGCTTATGATGCTGCAGCTGAAAAGGCTCTGCTCAAGCGGGCGGTGGACAAATCTATCGAGACCATCCGTTTTCGTATTGATGAACGGGGAACGAAAGAGCCTTTAATTCAGCCCCAAGGGGACCGCCGAATTGTTCTGCAATTGCCGGGAGAGTCTGATCCTGCCCGTGTTAAGCAATTAATCGGGAAAACAGCAAAGCTTTCGTTTCAGATGGTGGAGGGAGTTGTCGCTGGTTCTCAGGTTGCGTCTACCCCCGTTCCTGCTGACAGAGAGCTGTTGCCAGAATCTGAGCAGGGGCGTGGCCGTGGGGGGAATGAAAAAATATACTATCTTGTTCGTAAAGAGCGTTTGGTAACCGGAGATATGTTGGTGGATGCTCAGCCTTCCATTGACCCAGAGCGGCACCGGCCAGAGGTTCAGTTTCGTTTTAATTCCCAGGGAGCAAAACGCTTTGGGGATGCTACGCGGGAAAATGTGGGGCGTTTGTTCGCCATTGTGTTAGATCAGCAGGTGATCAGCGCACCAGAAATTTCCCAGCCCATTTTGGGGGGTGCAGGTGTTATCCACGGAAGCTTTTCCACCCAGGAGGCGCAAGATCTTGCGTTGCTGATGCGTTCAGGCTCTCTGCCAGCTCCTTTAAGCTTTTTGGAGGAGCGAGCCGTTGGGCCAGGGCTTGGAGCTGACTCTATCCGCGCAGGAACGATCGCTACCCTTGTGGCCATTGTGTTTGTAGCCCTTTTCATGCTGGTGGTGTATGCGTGGTTTGGCATTTTTGCAGATTTAGCACTGATTTTTAACATGTGTCTGTTGTTTGCGGTGTTATCTCTTTTAGGGGCCACCCTAACCCTCCCGGGGATCGCGGGGATTGCCCTAACCATAGGTATGGCGGTGGATGCAAATGTCTTAATCAATGAGCGTATCAAAGAAGAACTGCGCTTAGGGCGTAAGTTGATCAGCGCCATTGATGCGGGGTATCAGCGAGCCCTTGGGACAATCATCGATTCTAACGTAACAACCTTGATTGGGGCGGGGCTTTTGTATATCTTCGGTACAGGACCTGTGCGTGGGTTTGCGGTGACACTGTCTTTCGGTGTTATCATTTCGATGTTTACAGCGGTTTCTTTGAGCCGAGTTTTTATTGTGTACTGGTTAGAATGGTTTCGTCCGAAAAAGCTTTGGCTTTGAATTTGCAATAACGACGAAGGAGTCGTTTTTTTATCTGGTTTTTGACCAGAATTTTTTAGTGGGAGAGTTCGCTTAAGGGCTCAAGGTACGCATATGTGCACCACTATATATTGGATGGGTGGCCGAGCGGTTGAAGGCACCGGTCTTGAAAACCGGCAGGCGTGAAAGCGTCTCGTGGGTTCGAATCCCACCCCATCCGCCAGATTTATTTCTCGGAAATTATCATCACAAAATTTTTCCATATTTTTTTTGCGTAATGCCTATAAAAGATAGTTTTCAATAAATTCTATTACTATTCAATCAATTTTTATATTAATCTTTTAACATTTATTAAATTAATTATAAAATGACTTCCTGTTTAAAATTAATAAAAATTTAATAGGAAAACGAATGAAGTTATTAAAATTGTATTTAATGGTCCTGAGTTTTTTGTGTTTACCCCTTTCTGCTATAGCAGGAATAAGCAAGAAGCCCCCAGGATTCGAAGAGGCTGCTCAAAAAGCTCGTACAAGTGGCTTTAAAAAAGATGGCGCCCAAAGAATTGTCACCTGGTGTTTTTGGGCTACGGGTTTTAACAGAGATCATTCGACGTTTTCTGATGATCAGCTTCCCACCGTGCAGATTGGAGGTCCAAGGGATGCTCCCCATTTTTTTCATGGTGTTGAAACTTATTTAAAACATTTGCCATCCCAGTATGCCTTTGGTTTAATGCTTGATCGTCCTACCCAAATCACAAATAAAACAGAGCTTGAAATCTTCAAGCAAAACTTTGGGGAGCGCTTTTTCGTTGCTGATGTTGAAGACGTGGGAAAAACTCTCATCGAAAATTTTCCTCAGCATGAAAAAACGCTTCAGTTGCTTATCGATAATGCAGTTGGGGGTTCTCCTGTTTTAACAAGTGATATTTTTCGACTCATTGCAATGCCTTTTGCTGATCCCCAAAATATAACGTGGGATGGTGAAGAAAAAATTCGTTATGCATATTTGGATGTTGATACGTTTTTAAGCAGTGTGCAGCGTGATGCGGAGGATCTCGTTAATTGGTTTGCAACAGATTACAGAAAAGAAGATTCGGACATCACAATAGGCGGTCTTGTTCCTCATTTGAGAGAAATAGCATGCAGTTGTCCAGAAGATTCTTGTTCGCGGCTAAAACCCTATGTTGAGGTCAAAAATTTTTGTATGAAAAATAATTGTATAAGCATCTTAAATGCGTTGTTAAAAATAGAAGTAACACCTTCAAAGGGGAAAAATGTTTTTCTTTCTTATGTGGACAGAATTTTAAATGCACAAAATATTCGTTTGCTTTCCGAAATTCCAATATTTTATAATAACTTGTTAACCTATTCTTCGAATCAATCTTCTTTTTCTTTTGATTATCTGAAAGATTTTATTCGGTTTAAAAATGCAGTTATTACAGATACAGGACCTATATTTTTCAAAAAATTTATTGATGCAGAAAAAACGTTTGAAGAAACTCCCAGCTATTTTTTTCAAAAGATAGCTGAGGATAATCATCAAATTTTTACGCTTTCTTGGCTTGTGAGCAATACAGAAAAAGACTCTAAGGAACCTTTTTTTATTCGTTATGTCAAAAAATTTTGGGGAGGCAAAGGAATTCCAGGAGTTGAAAAATTCATCGCTTCATTACAAAAATCTGAACAAAACGAGTTAGAGCAGACATCAGCAAGTAGCGGAAACGTGGATTGCGATGCCCCGCCATCGGTTTGAAGTGGGGGAATGCGTTCTCAACCAAAGGACGCATTCGAAACACTTTTTTTGCAGAGGCTTTCAGGCGCAAGCCTCCCAAACAGCCTCACTCATTAGCTGGGGTGGGGTGTTTCTTTGGGGAAAAGCCTCTCCCTGTAGGGAATTTTTTGTTTGTCTCTCTAAATTCTACCCATATGGCGTTGATAATGCCCAGGGCACATGCAAAGCCAAGGCCCAAAACCCACGTAAAATACCACATCACAATCTCCTTCAAATCTGCTCTATTGATAGCTTTAATATTCTTCTTTTTCTTCCAATGTTTTAGGTGTTATCACCCCACGCAACACACGATAAACCCACGCCGTGTAGGCCAAAATGATGGGTAAAAAGATGCATGCGGAGATCAGCATGACCAAAAGGGTATAATGGCTGCTGGAGGCGTCCCAAATCACCAAGCTGTGGTTGGGGTTTGCGGAAGATGGCAGAAGGAAAGGGAATAAGCTGATCCCCGCTGTTCCCAAAATCCCAACAATGCTGAGGGAGCTGCACACAAAAGCCAGACAAGAGCAAGAAGCTAATCCAAAGATCATGCCCAAAATCACACACCCATAAACGGACAGAGGAAATGCCCATGCCCACTGATGCTGCTCATAAATTTGAAGCCACGCCCCCAACTCTCGTGTCACCTCTTTATGCAAGGGGTTGGAGGGGCCGTCCCACGGCATGGCTGAGGCGAGGTGATAACCCTCCACAGAAGTTTGAAGCAAAAAGCCACCGACGGAAAAAACAATCAACAGCAACAACCCTGAAACAACCAAGGTTTTTTTAGCGCGCTGAAACAGTTCCGCTTCGGTTTTCATCAGCAGGTAGGTGCTCCCCTGAAAGAGAACGATGGCAACGCTGACCACCCCACACAGCAGGCTGAACGGGGTGAATAGCCCAAGGATATCTCCCGAATAGTGTACCCGAAGGGTTTCATCAAAGGTAAAGGGTGCGCCTGTAAAGACGTTTCCGAAGGCAACCCCTAAAACCAAGGCAGGGCCAAACCCACCTAAAAAAATCACCCCATCCCAAATGGATCGCCAGGTGGGGGAGTGTAGTTTGCTTCGAAATTTAAAGCCGACGGGGCGCAAAATGATGGTGAAGAGGGCTAAGCAAATGGCCAGGTAAAATCCAGAAAAAGAGACGGCATAAACGTAGGGCCATGCGGCAAAGCTGGCGCCGGCTCCCAAAATCAGCCACACTTGGTTCCCTTCCCAAACAGGGTCAACAGAGCGAATCAGAATGCGCCGCTCGGTGTCAGTTCTGCCTATCACGGGGAGCAATGTTGCAACGCCTAAATCAAAGCCATCGAAGATTAAAAAGCCCATCAGCAACACGCCCAATAAGGCCCACCAGATAAGGCGCAACGTTCCGAAATCTAGAAACTCAAACATGGAAGATATCCCCCCCTTTTGTGAATGATGTTAAGTACCATTAGGCCAGCGCCTTGTCGGGTCCTAGTCGGATATATTTCACCATCAAAAATACGTCGACAATGGCAAGGATGGTATAAAAGAGGGCGAAGGCGATGAGTGTCGTCAAAACGCTTACCTCGCTCACTTGGGACGCACTTAAAAACGTTGGTAAAATACCATCAATGGTCCAAGGTTGGCGCCCATGTTCCGCCACAAGCCACCCCATCTCGGCTGCAATCCAGGGTAAAGGCAGGCTAAACAACGCTAGCCTTAAAAACCAGGGGTGTCGTGTGAATGCGTCTTTGGAGGTGAGGTAAAATGCGAACCCGAAGAGCAGAATAAAGAAAAACCCGCAGCCCACCATGATGCGAAACGCAAAAAACAGGGGCAGAACAGAAGGGATCGTGTCCAGGGCGGCTTGCTTGACTTGCTCAGGGGTGGCCTTCAAAATATCGGGGGTATATTTCTTCAGCAAAAGGGCGTGCCCCAAATCTTCGCTTTTCTCAACCAGCAGCTTGCGGGAGGGGGCATCTGAAGGATTTTTCCGGGCCTTCTCTAGAGCACGGTAAACCTCCAGCCCTTTGTAGATACGTTTTTCAGTTTGTTTCACCAGATCATGAATTCCCAAAATCTGTTTATCAAGAGAGCGTGTGGCGATCAAACCCATGAGCCAAGGAATTTCAATTTCATAATGGTTTGTCTGGGTTGCTTGATCTGGAATCGCAAAGGCTGTAAAGGGGGCTGGTGCTGGCTTTGTTTCCCACATAGCTTCAATAGCTGCAATTTTCATCTGCTGTTGATCTGTCAAGGTATAGCCGCTTTCATCCCCCAGCACCGCGGCGGAGAGGGCTGCCGCAAGGCCAAAGCTCGCGGCTACTGCCATGGAGCGTTTGGCGAAATCTACATGTTTATTTCTCAGGAGGTAAAGGGATGAAATCGCCAGCACAAAAACAGCGCCCGTCACATAACCCGCGCTCACCGTATGCACAAATTTAGATTGCGCCACGGGGTTGAATAAAACCTCATAAAAAGAAGTCAGCTCCATCCGTAACGTTTCTGGGTTAAAGTGAGCTCCAACGGGATTTTGCATCCATGCGTTGGCGACCAAAATCCACAAAGCAGAAAGGTTGCTCCCAATGGCCAGAACCCACGTCACCATAAGGTGGGCGAAGGGTGAAAGACGTGTCCAACCAAAGAAAAAAAGGCCTAAAAACGTGGCTTCTAAGAAGAAAGCCATCAAGCCTTCAATCGCCAAGATAGAACCAAAAACATCACCCACATAGTGGGAATAATAGGCCCAGTTGGTGCCGAATTGAAACTCCAGGGGAACGCCTGTGCAAACGCCCATAGCAAAATTGATTCCGAACAAAATGCCCCAAAATTGGGTCATTTTTTTCCAGATCTCCTGGCGTGTCATCACATAAACGCTTTCCATAATAGCCAGAATAAACGAAAGCCCGAGGGTTAGCGGAACAAACAAGAAATGATACATAGCTGTAAAAGCAAATTGCAGCCGTGAAAGATCAACTGATCCAAGATCCATCATGGTAAATTCCCCTTTTTTTCATCCGAAAACACACGCCCTTGAAGGGTTTGTGTTGTAACAAAAACTTTATGGTCTTTCACGCACAGCCAGTAGATGGTGTACAATCCTGCCATTTTTAATAGCACCATGATCAACAGACCCAGTCCCAGCGGCGTAAACCACCTTTCTATCAAACGGTTCGGTTTTTTTTCCATCATCTCATTACGCGTACTTTTTTCCATAGGTTATTTTAAATTTCAAAACATGCCATTTAGACATAAAAAAGCCGTGTGCGACAAATCCCAAAATAGCGTGAGAAGGAGCTTCGATGCGCGTAAAAGCTCACGTCTCTACAAGTCAACGGTAGTGTCTAACCCTAAAAAAAGTCTTAAAAAGAAGTTAAGAGATTGTTTTGAAATTTATAATTTTATTGTAAAATTTGGTGCCCCCGGGGAGACTCGAACTCCCACATCCGCAAAGATAACAGATTTTGAGTCTGCCGCGTCTACCAATTCCGCCACAGGGGCAAGCTTTCTTTAAAGAGATTCACAGAAAGCAGCACATAACACCTCTATTCCAAGGAGAATGATGTTTCCTTTTTACAGATTCTTTACCCAAAGATCAATTCTTTTTCAAAAATAATTTTTAAAATTTGAAAAGATAGAATGGTGTTTGTTTGTGGGGGTTTTGGAAAAATAGTGCTTGACTCCAGGCAAAATGCAGGTAGAGATATAAAGTAAGATTCTGCATAGAAAATGTACAAACTTAAGAAAGAGTGATCAATGTCTTCTGCGGCTGAGCAGCTTATGTCAAATCTGAATTGGTCTTCGTTTTTGAAGGCTGAAGATCTAAAGAAACGTATCTGGTTCACGTTGGGGGTTCTCATTGTGTACCGCTTGGGTACCTACATCCCTATTCCGGGGATTAACCCGGCTGTGATGGGGGAGTTTCTCTCCCAGAATGCGGGGGGGCTTTTGGGGATGTTGGACATGTTTTCTGGAGGTTCTTTGGGGCGTATGGCCATTATGGCCCTCAATTTGATGCCTTATATTTCAGCAAGCATCATTGTGCAGTTGATGACAGCGGTTTCTCCTCACTTTGAAGCTCTTAAAAAAGAAGGTGAGTCTGGAAAGCGTAAATTGAGCCAGTATACCCGCTATGGGACAGTGATTCTCGCGTCATTTCAGGCCTATGCTATTGCGGTTGGTTTTGAGAAAATGACAGGTCCTTCGGGGGTTTCGGCCGTGATGGATCCGGGATTGTTTTTCAGGCTTTCGACGGTGGTTACGTTGGTAGGGTCTACGTTATTTTTGATGTGGTTGGGTGAGCAAATTACAGCCCGGGGAATCGGCAACGGAACCTCTATGATCATTTATGCTGGTATTGTGGCTAATTTGCCCCAATCTGCGCTCCAAACCCTAGAGCTCAGCCGGACGGGCGCAATCCACGTGGTGGTGATTTTGCTTGTGCTTGCGTTGATTGCGGTGGTGATGGCTTTTATCGTATTTATGGAAAGGGCGCATCGCAAAGTCGTCGTGCAGTATCCAAAAAAACAGGTGGGTCAGCGCATGTTTGCGGGGGAAAATACCCATTTGCCGATCAAACTTAACAGTACAGGTGTGATTCCACCCATTTTTGCAAGTTCTTTGCTGCTGTTGCCAACAACCATCGCAGGGTTTTCTTCTATGGGGTCTGATTCAGAATGGCTCTCAGCCGTCGTGCGGATGTTGTCCCATGGCTCTCCTGTTTTTATGATTTTGTATGCGGCGTTGATTATCTTTTTTGCGTTTTTCTATACCTCCATCGTTTTTAACCCAGCAGAAACCGCGGAAAATTTAAGAAAAAATGGGGGCTTTGTCCCTGGGTATCGCCCGGGTAAGATGACCGCAGATTTTTTTGATTATCTTTTAACTCGGTTAACCGTTGTGGGAGCCTTATACTTAGCTTTCATCTGTATTTTGCCAGAGATTGTGATGTCTCAGGTTTCACTTTCCTTTTACTTTGGTGGAACCAGTCTGTTGATTATTGTGGGTGTTACCATTGATACAGTGGTTCAGCTGCATTCTCACCTCATTGCGCATCATTATGAAAAGTTGATGAAAAAATCGTACACAAGGGGGCGGCGATGAATCTTGTTTTTTTGGGACCGCCTGGTTCAGGAAAAGGGACGCAAGCATATTTTCTTCAAGAAAAGCATGGATTTTCTTTGGTTGGGATGGGTAATATTTTGCGGGATGAGGTTCGGCGTGAAACACCCCTTGGGCTTCAGGTGAAAGATGTTATTGAGCAAGGCCTTTTTCCAGAAAATGCACTTGTTGTATCCCTTCTAAAGGATTATCTTTCTAAATTATTGTCTAAAACAAATATTGTTTTTGACGGGTTTCCAAGGGATTTATACCAAGCTGAAGCTCTGGAGGAAATTTTAGACCAAGAGGGTATGTCTGTTGACGCAGCGCTCTATCTTGCAGCGGAAGAAGATGTTTTGGTGCAGCGAATTTTAGATCGGTTTGTTTGTGCGTCCTGTGGGGCAGTGTATGCGTTGCATGCCAATCCTCCCAAGCGAGAGGGTTTTTGCGACCATTGCAACATAGGGCTCACGCGGCGACAAGACGATCAGGTGTCTGTTTTCAAAGAGCGTTTCCGGATTCATAAAGAGAAGGAAAAGCCCATTCTAGATTTTTATAGCCAGCGGGGTTTGTTGGTTTCCGTTGATGCGCTAAAACCTGTAGGTGAGGTGGAGAAAGAAATCGCAGGCTGTTTGGTGAAAATTAAGAGTTGACAGGTGTGTCCCTATCCCTATACTGAGCCGTGTGGTTTTTTTGTCCGGAAGGGCAAGGGCGATTTAAAGTTATAGGCTTGAAGATCGTTGCGAGATAGTGTATATCTCAAAAATGTTTTAGATTAGCTATTTCTTAGCTTTCTAGTCTGTTTTTTGAAAAAAAAGGAGAAGCCAGCGTGGCGCGTATTGCGGGTGTAAATATTCCCACACAAAAACGAGTAGAAATTTCTTTGCGCTATATCTATGGTATGGGTCCGACGAGATCTCGAGATGTGTGTAGCAAGCTTCAGATAGCTTCTCATCGCAGAATTTGCGATCTAACAGATGATGAAATTTTGAAAATACGTGAGTTGATTGATGCGTCCTATCGTGTTGAAGGTGATCTTCGTCGTGAGGTGGGAATGAATATCAAGCGCTTAACGGATTTGGGTTGTTACCGTGGTGTGCGTCACCGTAAAGGGTTGCCGGTTAGAGGGCAGAACACGAATACCAATGCTCGTACGCGCAAAGGGAAAGCAAAGCCCATCGCAGGTAAAAAGAAGTAAATAGTCGAAAAAAAAGGTTATCATGGTAAAGAAAACAACCCAACGCTTAAAGCGCCGGGAGCGTAAAAACATAATTTCCGGAGTTGCTCACATTAATGCGACATTTAACAATACCCTTGTGACGATTACAGATGCCCAGGGAAACGCAATTTCTTGGTCTTCTGCTGGAACTGTTGGGTTTAAAGGTTCAAGGAAATCAACGCCTTACGCGGCTCAAATGGCTGCGGAAGATGCTGGTAAAAAAGCTCAAGAGCATGGTTTAAAGATGTTGGAAGCTTCTTTAAAAGGTCCTGGTTCTGGGCGTGAATCTGCATTGCGTGCATTGCAGGGAATTGGTTTTTCTGTTTCGGTTATTCGTGATGTGACGCCTATTCCTCACAATGGTTGCCGTCCCTCGAAACGCCGCCGCATTTAAAAGAATTTATTTGTTACCATTAAAGAGTTTTATATTAGAAATCACGAGGTAAGCGCGTGTTGCAAAGAAATTGGCAAGATCTTATTAAGCCTTATAAGTTGAATGTTAAGCATAGTGATGATAAAGAGCGTGTAGCTACTGTTGTTGCGGATCCGTTGGAAAGAGGGTTTGGAGTCACCTTGGGCAATGCGTTGCGGCGTGTTCTTCTCTCTTCTTTGCAAGGGGCGGCGGTTACGGCTATTCAAATTGATAATGTGTTGCATGAATTTTCTTCTCTTCCTGGTGTTCGGGAAGATATCACAGATCTTGTTTTAAATCTTAAATCTCTGGCGCTCCGCTCTCACAGCGAGGTTCCTCGCAAACTTCGTTTGCAGGCTGAAGGCCCCTGTATTGTAACGGCAGGAATGATAGAATCTCATGCTGAGGTTGAGGTTCTTGATCCAGATCATATTTTGTGCACCCTTGATGAGGGGGCTAAGATTTCTATGGAATTGACTGTGGAAATTGGCAAGGGGTATGTGTCTGTTGCCCAAAGAGCGGTCGAAAATCTCCCCGTGGGGCTTATTCTGCTAGATGCCAATTTCAGCCCGGTCAAGCGTGTGTCTTATCACGTTGAACACACGAGGGTTGGTCAGGTAACAAACTATGACAAGCTTTATATCCAGGTAGAGACCAATGGATTTGTGAATCCAACAGACGCTGTTGGGCTTGCGGCGCGCATTCTTCAGGACCAGTTTCAGAAATTTATCAATTTTGAAGAGCCTGTTGAGGAACAAAGTTCTTTTGACGATGCTGAAAACAAGCTTCCTTTTCACCCAGATTTGCTTCGTAAGGTTGAAGAGCTTGAGCTTTCGTTGCGGGCCAGCAACTGTCTTAAGAATGATAATATCGTTTATATTGGGGATTTGGTTCGTAAAACAGAGCAAGAAATGCTTAGAACACCTAATTTTGGTAAAAAATCCTTGGATGAAATTATTGGCGTTTTGAAAGAAATGGGACTTTCCCTTGGTATGGATGTTCCTGGTTGGCCACCTGAAAATGTGGAACAGCTTGCTAGAAACCAAGGCTTTTAAAAGTTTGAAAGGAGAAAATCATGAGGCATGGAGTTAGAGGGCGTAAATTTGGCCGCAATACGGGCGAGAGAAAAGCGCTTTTGTCAGGTCTTGCGCTTTCCCTTTTGAAGTATGAGCAGATTCAAACAACGTTGCCTAAGGCTAAAGATCTCCGGCCTTTTGTTGAGAGGCTCATCACCATTGGGAAGCAAGGTGATCTTGCTGCAAGGAGACGTTTGGTCGCAACCCTTGGGAGTGATGAGATTCAAAAAAAGACAGTTGAAGTTCTGGGAAAGCGTTATGCGGCACGTTCTGGAGGGTATACACGCATCATCAAGGCGGGATACCGTTATGGAGATCGTGCGCCTATGGCTGTGATTGAATTGATTGATAGAGACCTTGCTGCGAAAAACCCGTTTGCTTCTTCTGAAAAATCAGAAGCTCTTTAGAGAACATTCGCTTTGCTTGTGCACGCGCATCGCATCTGCTGGGCGTGTTCAAAATCCTGGGTCGAGGTTTTTGGGTTGGTTTTTTGTGCCTAAATTTCTCAAACCTATTTAAGCTCTTCTTTGTCATTCCCGCGTAGGCGAGAATACAGCAACGCATAAAAAAATTTACGAAAAAGTACGCGATGATTTGTATGCAAAGGTTCTATGGCCTAGATTCCCACCTACGTGGAAACAACAACGTTATGAAGCATTGCTCCTCTTCCCAAGCTGCCTTTCTTGCCGATATAATCGTTTTACCCAATTAAGAAAGGTTAGGTATGCAGGAGAAAGATTCAGTCGCGTCGTCTACAGCCCTTGAGGTTCAAGATGTTTATAAATCCTTTGGAACCCATGAAGTTTTGTCGGGCGTTCAACTGTCTATTCAAAAAGGACGTTCCATGGTGCTCTTGGGGCGCTCAGGATCTGGAAAATCCGTTTTATTGAAATGCTTGCTTGGCTTGTTGTCTGTCGACAGAGGTGTTTTGCGTATGGAAAACAAGCAAATTAACGGTGAAACCGCTGCAGAACAAGAGGCGAGGCTGCAAAATCTCGGCATGGTGTTCCAGTCTTCAGCCTTGTTTGACAGCTTGCCCGTTTGGGAAAACATTGCTTTCAGGCTGTTGCAGTCAAAAAAACAGCCCAAGCCCTTTGCCAGAGCAATTGCTGAGGACATGCTAGAAGCCGTTGGGCTTGGAAAAAATGTTGCTGATCTCTACCCTGCTGAGCTTTCTGGGGGGATGCAGCGACGGGTAGCTCTGGCCAGGGCCATTGCGCTGCGCCCATCTTACCTCTTTTGTGATGAACCCACCGCGGGGCTTGACCCCATCTTCAGCGCCCTCATCAGCCGGCTGATTCGTGATAAAATTGAAAAATTAGGCGCAACAGCGCTCACCATTACCCATGATTTGAAGTGTGCTGAAACCGTTGCAGACGAAATTGCCATGCTTCATGAGGGGAAAATTGTGTGGACAGGTAGTGTTGCTGAACTGCATGCAACCCATCACCCCGTTGTGCGCCAATTCGTGGATGCACGTCCCGACGAAGCCGCTTGAGACGTTCATAAATGATTCAAGAAGGATGGGTGATTGTTGATAAACCAGCAGACATGGGCTCTATGGGGGTCACCACCCGGGTGCGAAAAGCCCTTGGGGTCTCTAAAGCAGGGCATGCCGGCACCCTAGACCCTTTTGCAACAGGGTTGTTGCCCATTGCTTTAGGAAAAACCACCCGCTTGATTCCCTATTTGATGCAGCAGCTTAAAGCTTATCGATTTTGCGTGGCTTGGGGATCCCAAACAACGACAGGAGATTTAACAGGAGAAATCGTTGAAACATCAGATATAAGGCCGACCCGACAAGAGATTGAAGCGGTTTTGCTCTGTTTTGTGGGAAAGATTCAACAAATCCCCCCGACCTATGCGGCAATCAAAATTCAAGGAGAGCGAGCTTATGTAAGGGCTCGTCGTCAAGAAGTGTTTGAGATGCCTTCTCGGGAAGTTTTGGTCCAGGAATTACGCTTGTTGGATGGGGGAGACGACGATCATGCTTTCTTTAAAGTGACCTGCGGATCAGGTACCTACGTGCGAAGTCTAGGTCAAGATATAGCCAAAAAATTAGGGACTGTAGGGCACCTTTCAGCCTTAAGGCGTACCCGCGTGGGGCCTTTTTGTGAAAAAAATGGAATTCCACTGGATTCTATTTTGAAAGTAGGGCATGATCGGGCCAGTGTTCTCTATCCATCCCAGGCTGTGCTGGACGACATCCCGGCTTTTTGGGTGGATGTAGAACAAGGAAAGCGCCTTGTATATGGACAACAGCTTGTAAATTATCTTCCCGAATCCGTGGAAGGAATTTTTAAATGTCTTTATCAGGATCAATTGGTGGGTCTGGTGCGCTGCGAAGGGTCAAAGATGGTTCCCCTGAACATATTCAAAGAGCCACAGTTTTTTGATGATCTCGTCAAGAAAGGAGATTTTTGATGTCGATTACCGTAGAAGAAAAAGCCCAAATTTTGAAAGAATTTGGTCGAACCCCTCAGGATACAGGCTCTCCTGAAGTGCAAATTGCGCTGTTGAGCAAGCGTATTCAGAATTTGAGTGGACACATGGCTGATCATAAAAAAGATTTTCACTCTAGGCGAGGACTTTTGCAGATGGTGAGTCAGCGACGTTCGCTGTTAGATTATTATAAAAAAGGCAACCTTGAAGGGTATCAGAATCTGATTCAGAAACTCGGATTGCGTCGCTAAGCAATGACCATTCAGGTTGGCGTTTTTCATTTTTTAGGGATAAAAAACAAGCCAAGCTGATATTAGAAGGAAGAATGGTAAACAAGCATGTTTGAAACATACCGTCAAGAAATGATGTGGGGAGGACGCAAGTTATCCCTTGAAACAGGTAAAGTGGCACGCCAGGCAGATGGAGCCGTTGTGGTGCAGTATGGAGGAACCACCGTTTTATGTACGATCGTGGCCGTCCCCCAAGCAAGGGAAGATATGGATTTTCTTCCATTTTCAGTGCACTATCAAGAAAAAGCTTTTGCAGTGGGCCGCATTCCAGGTGGTTTTTTCAAGCGTGAAGGAAAGCCAAGCGAAAAAGAAGTTTTAACGTCCAGGTTGATTGACCGTCCTTTGCGTCCTTTGTTTCCCGAAGGCTTTTTTAACGAAGTGCAAGTCATTTGCACCGTGTTGAGCCATGATATAGAAAACAACCCTGATATCCCCGCGCTCATCGGTGCTTCGGCTGCGCTGACGCTTTCTGGCATTCCGTTTTTTGGTCCTGTCGGTGCCGTTCGTGTAGGCTATGCTGATGGAAAGTATGTTTTGAACCCATCTTCCAAAGAGGTGGCCCAAGGGCAGCTTGATTTGATCGTGGCAGGGACTAATCAAGGTGTCTTGATGGTGGAATCAGAAGCCCATGAGCTTTCTGAAGAAGTCATGTTGGGAGCGGTTACCTTTGGTCACGAGGCGTTCCAGCCTGTGATTGAGATGATCATTCGCCTCGCAGAACATGCTGCAAAAGATCCGTGGGATTTCAAGCCAGCTCCAGAAGAAGCTGTCGTTAAAGGGAAGCTATCGGCTTTGGTTGGAAGCGAGCTCTCGAAAGCTTACCAAGAGAAGAATAAGGCTGCGCGTAATAGCCTCGTGAGTGGCTTGAAAAGCAAAGCTTTAGAGGCTTTGGGTGCCGAGGGCTATTCGACGGTTTTGGTGGTTCGCATCTTTAAACAGCTTGCCCAGGATATCGTTCGGAAAAATGTTTTGGAAACCCAGGGGCGGATTGACGGTCGAGATTTAGTGACCATTCGCTCTATTGTTTGTGATACAAGCGTGCTTCCTCAAACCCATGGAAGCGCTCTCTTCACCCGGGGAGATACCCAAGCTTTTGTGGTGGCAACCCTTGGTACGGGAGAAGATTCCCAAATCATTGATGCCTTGGAAGGGGAATATCGGGAGCCCTTTTTGCTTCACTATAACTTCCCGCCCTACAGCGTGGGAGAAGCAGGCAAATTTATGGGGCCAGGTCGTCGTGAGATTGGTCATGGTAAGCTGGCATGGCGTGCGCTTCATCCGTTGCTGCCAACCCAGACAGACTTTCCTTACACCCTTCGTGTTGTTTCTGAGATTACGGAATCTGATGGATCTTCTTCCATGGCAACCGTTTGTGGAAGCTCGCTGGCACTCATGGATGCGGGAGTTCCGTTGAAACGTCCGGTTGCAGGTATTGCGATGGGGCTGATCAAAGAAGGGGAACAGTTTGCTGTGCTTTCTGATATTCTCGGCGATGAAGACAGTTTAGGTGACATGGACTTCAAGGTTGCGGGTACACGGGAGGGAATTACAGCCCTTCAGATGGATATTAAAATCACCAGCATCACCACGGCTATTATGGAAAAAGCCTTGCGCCAAGCTAAGGAAGGGCGTTTCCATATCTTGGCAGAGATGGCAAAAGCATTAGAAGCCCCGAGGGAGATTTTGAAAGATACGGCTCCACGAATCGTCTCTATCAAAATTCACAAAGATAAAATCCGGGAAATTATCGGCCCTGGTGGAAAAGTGATCCGTGATATTTGCGAAACCACCGGTGCTAAGATTGACATTGAGGATGATGGAACTGTGAAAGTATTTGCACAGCATAAAGAAAGCCTTGAAGCAGCCATTTCTCGGATTCGCGCTATCACTCATGAGCCTCAAGTAGGTGAAATTTATGAAGGTAAAGTCGTCAAAATTATGGACTTTGGTGCTTTCGTGAATTTTTCAGGGAACCAAGATGGGCTTGTGCATATCAGTGAGTTAGCACCTCGACGGGTTGAAAAAGTTCGGGATGTTGTTCAAGAAGGTGAGCAAGTTAGGGTGAAGATTATTGGCTATGACCGTGGAAAAATCAAGCTGAGCATCAAACAGGCCTTAGATCAGCCTGCTTCTGGGTCGGCTACAAGCGGCGGCTAAAAACATAAACTTAGGGTATAAGAGGGGGGAGAGGCCTGAAAAAAAACGCTATTCGTCTTTAGGTGAACGTTTATCAGATGGGCTTTTTTCCCCTCTTCGATTCCTTGCGGCTTTCGCTGCTTGGTGGAGTAGATTTAACAGATCGATGAGGCAGAGCAGGAGGTTGCGATGAAGGCTTTGAAGCCGCTTCTTTTTTCAGGAAAAGAAGCATTGCCTTTGGTTGAAGGGGGAAAAGGCATATCCGTTTCAAACGGTGAAAGCTCAGGGGCTTGGGCTCGAGCAGGGGGCATAGGCACTTTTTCTGCTGTAAATGCAGATGCCTACGATGAAAATGGCAAAGCGATTCCCATTACCTATCATGGAAAAACGCGTCGAGAGCGCCATAGCGAGCTGGTTGCTTACGCCATCAAAGGCGGTGTTGCCCAAGCGCGCATCGCCCATGATTTGGCCCAAGGCCAGGGGCGTGTTCATATGAATGTGCTGTGGGAAATGGCAGCCGTGGAAGAAATTCTTTATGGTGTTTTAGAAAATGCTAAAGAGCTTATCCACGGCGTAACCTGTGGTGCGGGAATGCCTTATCGCATTGCTGAGATCGCTTCTCGTTTTGGTGTTTACTATTACCCTATCGTTTCATCGGCTCGTGCATTTCGAGCTTTGTGGAAACGGGCTTATCACAAATTTGCAGAAGGCTTAGGCGGGGTTGTTTATGAAGATCCTTGGCGGGCCGGTGGCCACAATGGGTTGAGCAATAGCGAAGATCCCCTTTTGCCAGAAGATCCTTACCCACGGGTTAAAGCACTCCGGGATGTGATGGTTGAGCTGGGTGTAGGGCATACACCTATCATTATGGCAGGTGGTGTCTGGTGTTTACAGGAATGGTCTGATTGGATTGACAATCCAGAGCTTGGCCCCATCGCTTTTCAATTTGGAACCCGTCCTCTCTTAACCCAAGAGAGTCCCATTTCTGAGTCTTGGAAAAAGCGCCTCTTAACGCTTCAGCCAGGTGATGTACTGTTGAATCGGTTCAGCCCGACGGGGTTTTACTCTTCAGCAGTCTTAAATCCTTTTTTAAAAGAGCTAGAAGAGAGATCTTCTAGGCAGATTGCCTACACGGTATCTGCAGTTGCAGACCATGATACACCTTTTCCTGTTGGAAGCCGGGGGCGCTTGGTTTTCGTAACCCATCATGATAAAAAGCAAGCAGAAGAGTGGCTCAGGCAGGGTTATACAGAAGTGCTTCGCACCCCCAGCTCTACTCTCATTTTTGTGGAGCCTGAGAAAGCTTTAGAGATCCACACAGACCAGGTGAACTGTATGGGGTGTTTGAGCGCATGTTTGTTCAGCAACTGGGCCCAAGATAAAGGGACGACAGGGAGAAAAGCAGACCCTCGCTCTTTCTGCATCCAAAAAACCCTTCAAGAAATCAGCCATGGGGGGGATGTTGAGCGACATTTAATGTTTGCGGGGCATAATGCATATCGTTTTGCCCAAGACCCTTTTTATGCAGATGGGTTTATCCCGACTGTGGCAGAGCTTGTAGCTAGGATTCAAACAGGGAATTAAAAGGTTTTCATGGACGTTTACGATCAACGCGCGAAACTATCGAATGCATCTTCTATCCCCCTTTACGTTGCTGAGAAAGACTGGGAAGGGATGCGAGAGGCTGGTTGTTTAGCTTCCAAGACCCTTGATTACATTAAGCCCTTTGTAAAACCCGGAATCACAACTGAAGAGCTAGACCAGCTGTGCCATAATTTTATTATAGAGCATGATGCAATTCCTGCTCCCTTGGGATATAAAGGGTATCCTAAATCCATCTGCACGTCTTTGAACCATGTGGTTTGCCATGGCATCCCCGGGAGCCGGAATTTACGCGAGGGAGATATTTTAAACATTGATGTAACCGTTATTTATAAAGGGTGGTATGGCGACACCAGCCGTATGTATGTGGCGGGAAAACCCAAAGCCTTTGCCCAACGGCTTATTGACGTTACCTATGAAGCTATGATGCGAGGCATTCATGCCGTAAAGCCAGGTGCAACAACAGGAGATATCGGGCATGCGATCCAATCCTATGCAGAATCAGAAAGGTTCAGCGTGGTCAGGGATTTTTGTGGGCACGGCATTGGGCGTGTCTTCCATGGGGAGCCTGAGATTCTCCACTATGGACAAAAAGGACAAGGAGTTACGTTGAAACCAGGGATGTTTTTTACCATTGAACCGATGCTCAACGCTGGAAAAAGCGATGTAAGAATCTTGCAGGATGGGTGGACAGCAGTAACTCGAGACCAATCCCTTTCGGCCCAATGGGAACACACCGTTGGAGTTACCCAAACAGGTTACGAAATTTTTACACGGGCTGAGCCCTAAGGCAAAATTTCACATTGAGGAAATTGCCGTTTAAGCAGCTCAAGGGTTGAAGCTTCAAGGTGAGCAGACACCTGTATGCGCTCATCTTCATCAATCCGTTGCACCACGTGCCCATGGGCGTAAAGCCACGCCAAAAGTTGCCCCTCCGTGGTTGAAAATAAAAGCGTTAACGGAGGACCTTGATTTTTAAAAAACAAGTCTATCCCTTCAAGCATTTCAGGGATCCCTTCCCCTGTTTGAGCCGAAATCAGGTAATGAGAAGAGATGCTTGGTGCAAGCTCTTTTCTCGTATTTTGGGCCTGAACGGTTTCTTTAAGCTCTGGTGGCAAGAGATCACTTTTGTTATGACACTCCATCAGATGTTTTTCCATCCGGTGCTCTAAATGAAGTGTTTTCAAAACCTCAAGCACATCTTGTTGTTGAGCAGCCGTTTCAGGGTGGCTGATATCTCGCACATGGATCAGCAAATCAGCCTCAATCACTTCCTCTAGGGTAGCCCGAAAAGCCGAAACCAGCTGGGTTGGAAGATCAGAAATGAACCCAACCGTGTCAGAGAGAATAACCTTACGACCAGAAGGAAGAATCACTTGACGAACTGTTGGGTCTAGCGTCGCAAAAAGCAGATCTGCCGTAAAGGTCTGCCAGCCTGTTAATTTATTAAAGAGAGTAGATTTGCCTGCATTGGTATATCCCACCAAGGCCACAAGCGGGTAATCTGACTTTTTACGGGATTTCCGTTGTAATGAGCGCATTTGCTTCACACGCTCTAGGTCTCCTTGAAGACGTTTGATTCGCTCCCCGATCATCCGCTTGTCCAGCTCTAGTTGGGATTCACCCGGACCACCTAAAAACCCAAAGCCACCCCGTTGACGCTCTAAATGGCTCCAAGAACGTACCAAGCGGCTCTTTCGATACTGGAGGGTGGCGAGCTCAACCTGCAAGACGCCTTCAGCTGTTTTTGCCCTTTGGCCAAAAATTTCTAGAATAAGCCCTGTACGGTCGACAACTTTACATCCCAGTATTTTTTCTAGGTTGCGCTGTTGAACTGGCGAAAGCGCATAGTTTACAACCAGCACCTGGGCTTCGTGTAAAACCACTGCTGCTTTGATTTGTTCACACCATCCCTTTCCCACCAATGCCTTTGGGTGCACGCGCGCGAGAACGCAAATTTGAGCCTCTACAACCTCAAGGCAAGCAGCCTGAGCTAAGCTAACCGCTTCTTCCAAACAGTCCGAAGGAGCGCGCCGATTATCAACTCTCAGTTGGTCAGCTTTAAGCTGTACGTGCAACACATAGGCTTTGTCAAATACCAGCGCGTGGGAAGTTAGCTTTTTTTTCAATAAAGCACCAAATTAAGGAGTTTCTGCTCCGCTGGGAGCCTCTTCATATCCCTCAAAAAGCTGAATCGGGTTGACTGGCATCACCGTTGAGATGGCATGCTTATAAACAAGCTGAGAATGGGATTCTCGGCGCAACAACATAGAAAAATTGTCAAACCACGTAATGATTCCCTGTAATTTAACTCCATTCACGAGGAAGAGCGTTACAGGAACTTTCTGTTTTCTCAAATGATTCAGAAAAACATCCTGAAGATTTTGGTTTTTTTCTGATGATACCATTGTTGATTCTCTTTCTTTTTATCTTCATAAACACCAGGACATTGACGTCATGTCGCTGACTTTAGTATTGCAAATTTATTTTTAAAAAAAAGTTACTCCCCGAAGGTGAAAACACGCAACACCCTGGAAAAAAACCATTCCTACACCTGAAAAAATGATAAAAAAGTAAAAAAAATGCCCATTTCTCAAACGTTCTTGAACTATTTTTACACTTTATTTTTCACTTTTTAAAGTAAAAAAAAAACCAAGCCATATCTTTTCTTTTGCAAATAGCAACCAACATAGTAAAAAATACGACCGTTCCAGTACCACCTTTAAATAATTTTTATAAAAAAATCAATACGAGATTTTTTTAACTTAAATTTGTTTTTCAATTGTTTCATTTCAAATTTTGTTTTTTGCTTAACTCATGTAAAAAGCAAATATTCTTTCAAATATTTTTCTAAGTTGTTGGGTCTAATTTTTAACAAAATGACAATAAAGCAATTCGACAAAATCATGTTTGATTTATTTTAACCTTTTTTTGATGCTTCCTATCAATCTGCTAGCAAAAAAACTCTGGGTTTAAAAACAATCAAAACCCCAGCAAATCTGGAAGAACAGGTTGCTTTATCTGCAAAAAAAAGCGTTAAAAATTTCTAAATTTTGAGCCACTTAAATTTTGTTCGCCACAGTTAGAATCCTTTAACGGTTTTCCCTTAGGCTAGAGCTGATACATGTAGCAAAAGCCATGAAAAATTAAGGGGTAAAAACGTTTTATGTCTTTGAGAACAAAAAAGAAAACAACTGCCGATATCATCGATCTTGATTTTTATAGGCGGTTTAGGGTTATCCTTCCCCTCAATCCTCAAACCCTTTCAAAACGTTTCGCCCTAAGCTTTTTGAAAGGAACTGACCCCAAAAAACAATACGCACTCAAAAGGCGCTCCAGAAAAAAACAAGTCAAAACTGCTGATTCTTAGAGGTTTACTTTTTTGATCATCTGGGATTATGCTGCGGGGGGTAAAACATAAAACTCCGTGGTAGGCGCAACCCTATGAGCCAAAAACAATCCCCCCTGTGGTCTGCTGCTGAAGCGGCTGAAACGCTTCAGCCCCTAGGTTTGGGGCAGTCTTTTTTTCAGGATTGCTCCCCGGGGGCTATTCAGGGGGTCTCCATCGACACCCGAACCCTTCACCCCCAAGATCTCTTCGTTGCCCTGAAAGGCCAACATCAAGACGGTCATGCTTACGTTTCCCAGGCTATCGCAAAGGGGGCCACCGCAGCCCTTGTTTGTAAGGCGGAAATTCCTTCCTTGTTGACTAAAGGGCTTCCGGAGAAACAACTTTGGGGGGTGGAAGACACGCTGGAGGGTTTAGAAGCTCTCGCTAAGGCCGCGCGTCAAAGAAGCTCTGGAAAAAGCATAGGCATCACAGGAAGTGTTGGAAAAACCACCCTCAAGGAAGCTCTTGGGGTTTTGCTCAGCTCCCAGCATTTTACCCATATCAGCGCATTAAGTCATAACAACCATTGGGGAGTCCCTTTAAGCTTGGCTCGATTCCCCCGAGAGGCAGCCTACGGTGTTTTTGAAATGGGGATGAACCGCCCTGGCGAGATCGCAAAGCTTACAGAACTGGTGCAGCCCCATGTCGCGTTGGTTTCCACCATTGCACCTGCCCACCGTGCTTTTTTCCCCTCTCTGGAAGCCATCGCAGAAGCTAAAGCAGAAATTTTTAGCGGCTTGGTGCCTGGGGGCGTTGCGGTGATCCCCCATGACCATTGCTTTCGAGATCTGCTGATGGAGAAAGCTTTGGCTCACAGCGCTTCTGTCTTAACGTTTGGCGTTCAAAAAGGTGCTTCTATCCAATTATTGGAACAGAAAGAATTGCCCCACCAAGGAGGCTATCGCTTGACGATTCAGCTCCCAGAAGGCAAAAAAACCACGTTGAACCTTCCCATGCTGGGAAACCATTGGATCTTAAATGCACTGGCTTTGGTTTCCATCCTTATTGCCCTTGGCTTAGACCCCACAGACTTTGAGCAAGCTTTCGAAACCCTACGCCCCATCAAGGGGAGGGGTGCCGTCCACCACCTTGCCATCCTCCAAGGAAGCATAACGTTGATAGATGAAAGCTATAATGCCAACCCTGAGTCCGTGAGAGCAGCTTTGGAAGCTTTTGGAAAAACCACCGTTGGAGGGGGGAGAAAACTCGTCGTTCTTGGAGATATGTTGGAACTGGGAGATTTGGGGCCAGCTTATCACTTAGAGCTTAAGCCTTTGCTTGAAGCCCAAGCCATCGACAAGGTTTTCGCCTGTGGACTCCTTATGGAAGCACTTTACAAAAGCCTATCGCCCGGTCAGCAAGGCGCGTGGAGCCCCAAGGCTGCAGATCTCTGGCATCCCTTGCAGGCGTCACTACAAGACGGTGACGCTGTGATGCTGAAGGGGTCCAACAGCCTAGGCCTTGGGGATTTAGTGAGCAAATTCCTCGAAATGAAAGTTTAAGGAATTTCAACAGCCATGGACACCCCTTCGCCTCCGCCTATGCAAAGAGCTGCAATGCCCTTTTTCATACGGTGTGTGTGAAGGGCATGGATAAGGGTTACCAGCAAACGTGCTCCACTCGCGCCCAGGGGATGCCCCAGGGCGCAGGCTCCTCCATGAACGTTAACCTTTTCTCCGGGGAGTTTAAGCTCTTTCATAGCAGCCATGGTTACCACGGCAAAGGCTTCATTAATTTCAAACAAGTCAACCTCGTCTAGGTCCCATCCAGCTTTCGCTGCGCTTTTCTGGATGGCTCCGATGGGGGCTGTTGTAAACCACGCTGGCTCTTGAGAGTGGCATCCCCAGCCGCGTAGAATCGCCAAAGGTGTAAGCCCGTGCTGTTCACACACGCTCTGGCGCATCAGCAACAGCGCCGCAGCACCGTCTGCCAACGAGCTGGAGCTGGCGGCTGTCACGGTTCCATCCGGTTTAAAAGCAGGCTTCAACCCTGGAATTTTATCAACCTTAACCCGTAACGGCGTTTCATCCTCTGCCATTTCTTTTGTCTCTCGACCGTTTGTGACGGTCATCGACACAATTTCTTGCTTCATCCATCCTTTTTCCATGGCCTGAAGGGCTTTTTCAGCGGATGCTATGGCAAAAGCATCTTGGACTTCCCTTGTAAAGCCAAACCGTGCTGCTGTATCTTCTGCGAAGGTACCCATCAAGCGCCCTGGCTCATAAGCATCTTCCAACCCATCAAAGAACATGTGATCCAGGGTTCGGTGATGGCCCATCCGATACCCCACCCGTGCTTTATCCAGAAGGTAGGGCGCATTGCTCATGCTTTCCATCCCTCCCGCGAGGATCATTTTTTCTGGATTTTCAATCAAATCCATGCAGCCTACCATCACGGCCTTCATCCCAGAGCCACACACTTTATTAAGGGTGGTGCAAGACGTGCTATAAGGAAAATCAGCAAAAAGTGCTGCTTGTCTAGCAGGGGCCTGCCCCAGCCCTGCCGTTAAAACGCAGCCCATGTATACCTCTTGAACCTGTTCTGGCGACAGGGAGGTCCCCTGAAGCAACGCCTTGAGAACAGGAGCCGCCAGCCTAGGGGCCATCAGATAAGAAAGTGCGCCTTGAAAAGCCCCCATGGGGGTTCGCTTAGCGCTAACAATAACAACGGGGTCTTGGGCAAGAGAAGACGGCATCCATAAAGCACCTTTGATTTAACGTATTATGACAGATTATAGCAGAAATACGCTTAAGTTTAAGTTAAATGAAACTGCCTCATTATTACAAATTTTTCAATATTATCAAGAAACAATTTTGAGATAACTGATCTAAAAAATTTGAATAAAATAAAATCATCTAGACAAAAAAAGTGCCGTGCTTGTTTAAATTTTTGGAAATTCCAACTTTTCTCTCTCCTCAGGGGGTGGTTTTTGGGATATAAAGGATAAGACTTATACAAAACTTGAATGAGACCGATTGGTAAAGGAGCGTTCGTGCACCCAACTTCATCTTCTGCTTCTGGGAAATCCAACCCCTATCGCTCCCACCTGTGTGGGGAGCTTCGCCAAAAAGACCGTGACACAACGGTTCGGCTTTCAGGGTGGGTTCACCGCAAGAGAGACCACGGCAGCTTGCTGTTTATCGACCTTCGAGATCACGCAGGGATGACCCAGTGTGTGTTTAACCCAGGCACCCAAGCGTTTGCTGAAGCAGAAGCCGTGAGCTTGGAAAGCGTCATCACCGTGGTGGGGAAGGTGCTGGAGCGGACAGCAGACACCGTAAATGCAAAGCTTGCCACGGGAGAAATTGAGATCTTGGTGGAGAGCGTCACCGTGCAGTCTCCCGCATCGCCTTTGCCGCTTCAAGTAAACAACGATGCCGAATTTCCAGAAAAAACCCGTCTGGCGTATCGCTTTTTGGATTTGCGCCGGGAGCGGCTCCATCGCAACATCATGCTGAGAAGCCAAATCATTGATGCGCTGCGTCGGGAGATGGTGGCCCAAGGGTTTACGGAGTATCAAACACCTATTCTGACCTCCAGCTCCCCAGAAGGAGCAAGAGACTATGTGGTGCCCAGCCGTCTTTATCCAGGCTCTTTTTATGCCCTTCCCCAATCGCCCCAGCAATTTAAGCAATTGCTGATGGTGGCGGGGTTTGACCGCTATTTCCAGATTGCACCTTGCTTTCGAGATGAAGACGCGAGGGCAGATCGCTCCCCGGGAGAATTTTATCAGCTTGATTTAGAAATGGCTTTTGTAACCCAGGAAGATGTGTTTGCCGCGGTGGAGCCCGTTTTGCACAACGTGTTTGAGGCGTTTGCAGAAGGCAGAGCCGTTACGCCTGCGCCATTCCCGCGCATCCCTTATGATGAAGCGATGTTGATCTATGGGACAGATAAACCAGATCTACGCAATCCCTTGCGGATTTCGGATGTGACAGAGGTTTTCCGAGGAAGTGGTTTTGCCCTTTTTGCTCAAGCTGTTGAGAAGGACTGTGTGGTTCGGGCGATTCCCGCACCGGGCGCTGCCGCACGCCCCAGAAGCTTTTTTGATCACCTAAACACTTGGGCTCGGGAGCAAGGAGCTGCAGGTCTGGGGTATGTGATTTGGCAAGATGGCGCCGCCAAGGGCCCCATCGCAAAACTGTTGACAGAGGCTCAGTTGGGGGAGCTCCAGCGCCAAGCCAACGTTCAAGAAGGGGATGCCTTATTTTTTGTGTGTGCCAGACGCCAAGATGCGGAAAAATGGGCGGGGTTCACCCGGAAAAAATTGGGAGAAGATCTTGGCTTACTTGAGAAAGATAGCTTTCGGTTTTGTTGGATTGTAGACTTCCCTATGTATGAGTTGGACGAAAACACCCAAAAAGTCATTTTCTCCCACAATCCTTTTTCGATGCCCCAAGGCGGCATGGAGGCCTTGCTAACCCAAGATCCTCTCACGATTAAGGCTTATCAATATGACATTGTGTGTAACGGTGTGGAGCTTTGCAGTGGCGCCATCCGAAATCATTTGCCTGACGTCATGATTAAGGCCTTTGAGATTGCGGGGTATGAGAAAGAGGACGTGGAAGCCAGGTTTGGTGGCTTGTTGAACGCTTTTCGCTTTGGAGCCCCTCCCCACGGAGGTGCAGCACCGGGGGTTGACCGAATGGTGATGTTGTTAACAGGAGAAGAAAATTTGAGGGAAGTGGTGGCATTCCCCATGAATCAACAGGCCCAAGACCTTTTGATGCAAGCCCCTTCATCTATTCCTGAAGCCCATCTCAAAGAGCTTCATTTAAAAGTGGTACCACCCCTTGGCAAGGTGCTGGAAAGCGTTACTGGAAAAGGAGGAAGCCCCGATGGGCAAGCATAATTTAATTGAAGCAGTCATGGGGGCAGTTGTTTTGCTGGTGGCTGTTTTTTTCCTGATTTTCGCCTATTCCAGCAGCCGGTTTACCGTCATGGAAGGCTATGAGCTCAAAGCTAAGTTTGAGCGCGCTGACGGGATTATCCCCGGAAGTGAAGTTCGTTTAAGCGGGGTTAAGGTTGGGATTGTGACAGATTTATCTGTCGATACCCAAGCCTACCAAGCCGTGGTCACCTTTCAGGTGCCTTCCAACCTCAAGCTTCCCCAGGATACCGTTGCAGAGATTTTGGGAGACGGATTGTTGGGAAGTAAATTTATAGCTCTCGTGCCCGGTGGCGATGATGAATCCTTGAGCCCGGGTGACGTGCTTGAGCATACCCAGTCTTCTGTCAGTTTAGAATCCCTCATTGGGCAATTGATCTTCAGCTCCCAAGATAAAGAAGACGAAAAAGCTGTTAAACCCCGTGAGAAAAAAGGGGTTAAGATTGCACCTGAGGGGCTTCAGCTCCACTAGGTTTTGAGGCGTTCCATAATCTGGCGAGGGCTATAAAAGCTTCTAAATCCAAGCTTTCCGCCCGCTTGGTGGGGTCAATCTGGGCTTGTTCGAGGTAGGGAAGTGGGTCTGGCCATAGGGCCTTCAGGCTGGATCGCAGCATCTTCCGACGTTGATTGAAAGCAGCTGCGGTGATTGCCTCAAGGGATGGCTTGAGGGCTGGATAGTCTGCCATTTCTTTGCGGGGCTTAAGGTGCACAACGGTTGAAGCCACTTTAGGAGGTGGGGTAAAGGCCCCCGGGGAAAGCTTTAATACAGATTTTACCTGGCAACACCACTGGGTTAAGACAGAAAGCCTGCCATAGGCTTTTGTCTCAGGTCGCGCGGTGAGGCGATCTGCCACTTCTGCCTGAAACATCAAAAGCAATTGATCAAAACAGGGGAGAGCCTCCAGCCACTGGAGCAACAGGGGGACGGAGATATGGTAGGGGAGGTTTCCTACCAAAGTATAAGGTATTGGCGCAACTGTTTGCCAGTCCATCTCCAAGGCATCCCCATGGATAATGTGAAGGCGCTCGGGGAAAAAGGTTTTCAATTCTTCCAGGGCAGGGATGCAACGGGTGTCTTTTTCAATAGCCGTAACAGAAAGACAGGTTGTTTGAAGGAGGGCGCGGGTGAGGCCTCCAGGGCCGGCACCAATCTCGACCACATGAACCTGGGACAAGTCTCCAGCATAGAAGACGATTTTCGAAAGCAGCGCAGGTTGAAGGATAAAATTCTGCCCAAGGCTTTTATGGGGAAACAGCTGAAATTTCTTCAGCGTTTCAGAAAGGGTTGGCAAATCTTGTTTTTTGAACATGGGCTGACCCTAACACGATCCGGGAGAGATTTAAAGAAAATCGTCTCCTAACTTTTCACCTTGAAGGGGTAAAACGCGTTGATGTTCTTCCCGTGTGCGGAGAGGGATTCTGCGAGATTGGTTAATGTGTGGCAGCAAATAATTATTTGCTGCCACACGTTCTCATTCAAGACAAAAACAGAGTCTATTGAATCAAATAATTTGTCAAATAAAACAATTATCTGAACAAGCCTTGACGCGTGTCCATCACATAACCTACTCAAATCAAATGGTTTTGAGAAAAATTATATCAGATTCAAAATTTTGTTAACAGTATCATATTTTTTCTATTGTGATCGATTTTTAGCCTTAGCGCACTCTGACGCAATGCTAGAAGCGCCAGAAATCATGTGAGAGTTGACATCCTGGGCACCCGCTATCATGCCGCCCAGAGCCCAACTCATTTTGTTAACATCTATATCTCCTAAGATTCGTTTTGTGGCGTTATCCTTAAACAAAACTTTTGCGTCAAAACAAGAGCTTCCTGCTCCAAAACCAACCATGACTCGCAAGGCTGGATTGCCTTCGGTGCACTCAATGATACTTCCCTGAATTAAGAGCGCTGGCTCCTGGGAGTGAACGTTTCTTTCGACCTTTTCAAAGGCCTTTGTTGCTATAATTTCACTTGCTATCATATATCTGCAAATTTTTTTCCTTCGGCTGCGATATGGGGACTTTTACCGCCTTCAGTGACATTATCTGTAAGGTCATTCACGATCACCCGGCGATAGCGTGCCAAATCTAGATCTAATTCAGAATTAGATACGTTACGTAAATTTGATGTGCTGCCACAAGCTGAGAGCATACCTGTTAAAAATAAAATCTGAGAGCATACCTGTTAAAAATAAAATACATAGTCTTTTTATATACATTTACCTCATTTTATTGCTTTGCGCTCGGGAGTATAAGCTGTTTTCTAATAATTTCAATTCCAAATTTATTTACCCATTAGGGCGAGCGCATAAATTTTGAAATTGAGACGTTGTACCCGGTGAATAAAGACTATGGTCAATTGGAGGAAAGCTCTGCTTTTGCACTAAAAAACACATCAAATTTACATTAAATTTTAATATTTGACATTTTTAAGTCCGTTGGACATGCTGCAAAAAATCCTAAAAAATAAACATAAAGGGATTGGATCTCTTATCGAAACCACTTGTTTTGAAAAGGGGCTGTTAAAAAAAGAGGCAATTCACCGTCACCATAGGTGTGACGTTATAGGGCGTTATGGTTTCACATATAGCAACAGTCAGCTTTGAGGGGATGGACATCATCGCCATTGATGTGCAAGTTCAGGTTTCATCGGGCATTCCTTGCTTTTCTTTGGTTGGGTTACCTGATAAAGCTGTAACGGAATCTCGAGAGCGGGTTCGTTCGGCTCTTTACGCCATGGGGCTTGCCATGCCTCCCAAGCGGGTGACAGTAAACCTTGCGCCGGCTGATGTTCAAAAAGAGGGAAGCCACTATGATTTACCCATCGCATTGGGATTATTGGCCAGCTTAGGGGTGGTTCCCCAGGATTGTTTAAACGATTATGTTGTTTTGGGGGAGCTTGGGCTGGATGGAAGCATCACTCCTGTGGCAGGTGCTTTATCCGCTGCGATTCATGCAAAAACCCAGGGGAAGGGGCTGATTTGCCCGGGTGCTTCTGGGGGAGAAGCTGCTTGGGGGGGTGATTTGAACATCCTTGCGCCCCATCATGTGTTGGCGCTCCTCAATCATTTTAAGGGGGTTCAGGTTTTGTCTCCTCCCCAAGGAAAGCTGCAAGAGCCTGTCAAAAATCCTCTAGAACTCGCCCACGTGAAGGGGCAAGAAGGTGGGAAGCGCGCTCTAGAGCTTGCGGCAGCCGGAGGTCATAATTTATTGATGGTGGGCCCGCCGGGTTCAGGAAAATCCATGCTTGCTGCAAGGCTGCCCAGCATTCTTCCAAATCTTTCGGCGGCAGAGGCCCTTGAAACCAGCATGATCCATAGCCTCGCAGGCCAGCTTCAAGAAGGGAGCTTGATCCGGTTTCGTCCCTTTCGGGACCCGCATCATTCAGCCTCCATGCCTGCTTTGGTGGGAGGGGGATTCAAAGCCAAGCCAGGAGAAATCTCTTTAGCCCACAATGGTGTTTTATTTTTGGATGAGCTTCCAGAATTTTCGAGGTCATCCCTGGAGGCTTTGCGTCAGCCCTTGGAGATGGGTAAAATCACCGTAGCTCGCGCCAACCATCACGTCACTTACCCCGCGCGCTTTCAATTGGTTGCAGCGATGAATCCGTGTCGCTGCGGATATTTGGATGATGCGGGAAAAGCCTGCCGAAGGGCGCCCTTATGTGCACAGGATTACCAAAGCAAACTTTCAGGTCCTCTGCTAGACAGGTTTGACCTGATCCTCCATGTTCCCGCGGTTAAGCTCCAAGAGCTTCAGCAAGCTCACGCGCCAAGCGGGGAAAGAAGTGAGGTGATTCAAAAGCGTGTTTTGGGAGCCCGCGAGGTTCAAGAAGCTCGGTTTAAGAAGCTCTTGCCTGATGAAAGTGGACCTTTTTCTCTCAATGCGCACATGCCCTTAAATTTGTTGATGCTATCCTTGGGGCTTTCCAAAGAAACGGAAGCTTTCTTCACCCAAGCTTGTGAAAAACTTAGGGTTTCTGCGAGGTCTTATCACCGCCTTTTGCGTGTGGCTCGCACGTTAGCAGATCTGGAGGAGCAAGCTTACGTCCAGCGCTCCCATCTGGCAGAAGCCTTGAGCTATCGTCAGGTGGGAATGCGTTAATTTTTCAAAGCCGGCAAGGCCCTGCCGTATCTGGCTCTTCTTCTTGAATCTCGCCGATAAATTCTTCAAAATCCTTCACTTCACGGAAATTTCGATAGATAGAAGCATAACGCACGTACCCTACAGAATCAAGCCCTGAGAGGGCTTCCATCACTTTTGCTCCGATCAAGGATGCGGGAATTTCGGCTTCTCCTGAGGTTTCAAGTTGACGAATCAGGGCCGTGACGACTCGCTCAATCCGTTCATGGTCAATGGGCCTTTTGTGCAGCGCCAAGCGTAAAGAGCGCACCAATTTTTCCTGATCAAAAGCCTCCAAACGGCCCTCTTTTTTCATAACCATCAGGTCCCGCAAGTGGGCGCGCTCAAGGGTTGTGAAGCGGGAGCTGCAGGAGGGGCAGAATCGTCTTCTGCGAATTGTCGTGTGGTCTTCTCCCGGGCGGGAATCTTTCACAACTGTATCCGTAAAGGCACAAAAAGGACATCGCATGCTGCTACCTCTTCAGCAACGTAAATGTCATGAGGATTTCAGAAGATTTTGGAGAGATGGGAATAAAGTTGTGTTGCATGCTAGGACATCTCCTTTTTCTAAAACGGATTTCATCTCTTTTCTTCCTGAAAAATCCGAGATCCATCCTCCTGCTTCTTTGACTAAAATAAGACCCGCAGCAAGATCCCAGGGGGCGAGGTTACTTTCCCAATAGCCTTCAAATCGTCCTGATGCCACATAGGCAAGATCCAGTGCTGCAGAGCCTAATTGGCGAACTCCAGCCACGTGGGGCAAAACCCCTTGAAGCAGCTGCACATCTTTTTCCACTGGGTGGCCAATAAACGGCAGCCCCGTTCCGATCACGGCATCTGCAAGAGTTTTTCTAGAAGAAACCCGCAGCCTTCGGTCATTCATGAAAGCGCCAGAGCCTTTTTCTGCCCAATAGAGTTCATCTTGAAGTGGGTCATAGATAACGCCCGCTACAATCTCATCCTGTTTTCTTAGGGCAATCGAAACCGCAAAATGGGGAATCCCATGCAAAAAATTGGTTGTTCCATCCAGAGGGTCCACAATCCACGTTGGAGAATCAGGATAGTCTCCTTCAATTTCACCGGATTCTTCCATCAAAAAAGCATATTCGGGACGCGCTTTGACGAGCTCCAAATAGATGGTTTTTTCAGCTCTTTGATCTGCTTTTGAAACAAAATCCCCAGGTCCTTTGCGGGAAATTTGCAAATGTTCTACCTCGCCAAAATCCCGAATTAAACCGCGCCCTGCTTTGAAGGCCGCCTGAGACATAACATTAATGAGGGGATAGGGCGTGGTGAAAGTGCGGGACGTCATAATCAAGCAATACCTTTGATGAATTTTCTAAAACAGCAAACTGCCTTCACCCTAGCATAGTTAAGCTTTTAACGGAAAGGGGAGATTCTTTATAAAAAATGTTGAGGCTTAAAAATGTATTCAGCCCCCCTCAAAAAAAACTTGATTTTATAAGGCCTCCTCAACATAATCCGGTTTATGTCGCATTTTTTTCCTTGCATGTGTTTAAGTTTCTTTCTCGGTGGCTGTATGCCCAATTTGGGAAGCCGTTTGACGGACCAGCACCATCTTGAAAAAGATAACTATATTGATTTAAACCAAGTCCCTCCCCGTGAAGAGGCTTTAAAGCCCAGGAAGGCGTCTTCCAGGGGTGTGTCTGAGGAGCATGAAAAAGATAGGCAAAAGCTTGAATCTGAAAAGAAGCGTTTGCAGCAAGCTCAAAAAGCAATCCGCTCAAGAGCCGGTGTGGGCGAAAAAATCTAGCAAACTAGGAAAGGTTATCCCATGGATCACGCACTATCCCTTGAGGTCGTTCGGGTTACGGAGGCTGCTGCCCTTGCTGCCTCTCATTTCATAGGTCGGGGGGTTGAAAAAGCAGCTGATCAAGCCGCGGTTGATGCCATGCGTCAGGCGTTGAATCAGCTTTCCATTCAAGGAACCGTCGTGATAGGGGAGGGGGAGCGAGACCAAGCCCCCATGCTTTATGTGGGAGAAACCGTTGGAAACGGCACAGGCCCCGAAGTGGACATCGCTTTAGATCCTCTGGAAGGCACCACCCTGACAGCCCGGGGGGACCCAGGCGCCATGAGTGTCATCGCCTTTGGGGAAAAGGGGAAGCTTTTAAAATCCCCTGATGTTTATATGGAAAAACTAGCGGTGGGTCCTGGAATTCCTCCGGAGCTTTTGGGTTTAGACCTCCCCATCCAAGAGAATTTGCAAAAGCTTGCCCATGCGAAGGGGAAAGCGATCAAAGAGCTGAAAGTTTGCGTGTTAGATCGTCCCAGGCACGCCCAATTAATTCAAAGCATCCGAGAAGCAGGTGCGGCCATCCTCTTTATATCTGATGGAGACGTAAGCGGGGCCATGGCAACCTGCTTGCCAGAAAGCGGGGTGGATCTTTATGTGGGAACGGGAGGTGCGCCGGAGGGGGTTTTAGCCGCTGCTGCCCTTAAATGCCTTGGGGGATGGATGCAGGGGCGTTTGATTTTCAAAACCAATCCAGAAAAAGAAAGAGGCCTTGCCTGCGGCATTGCTGAATTTGATAAGCTCTATGGGATAGAAGATCTGGCAGGGGGAGATGTTTTGTTTTGCGCAACGGGAGTAACCAGTGGGTCATTGCTAAAAGGAATCTGTCATACATCTCAGCAAACCTTGAGCCATAGCTTAATCTTATGTTCTTCAACAAAAACGTTTCGAACGGTGGAAACGCGCCATCAAACTTGCCTTAAATCAATTGACGATTGTGTCGAGCAAGTTACAATGAGGGAAGTGAATAAACTTTAAGTCTGAAGGATTGTCGTTAGATGATTTTAGATGTGTTAGTAGAGCCAGATCCAAGGTTGCATAAGGTTTCTCGCCCTGTTGAGAAAATTGATGATGAGGTTTTAGAAATTTTACATAACATGGAAGAAACCATGTATGCCTACGAGGGAATTGGCTTGGCGGCTCCCCAAGTGAATATTTTTAAACGCCTGATTGTGATGGATGTTCATCAAGACAGGGAAGAAGCAAACCCAGAAAAAGCTGTTTCCATGCCTCGAAATGCCATCAAATTGATCAATCCTGAAGTAATTTGGGCTTGTGGAGAGAAGGTTGCGTTCAAGGAAGGTTGCCTCTCGGTTCCAGGACATTACGCGGACGTGGTGCGCCCTGCAGAAGTGAAGGTTCGCTATCTAGACCCACAAGGAAACACTTGTGAGCTCCAGGGAACAGACCTGTTGGGGGTTTGCGTTCAACATGAGATTGATCACCTCGATGGCATCCTTTATCTCCAGCGTCTTTCTGCTTTGAAGCGAGAGATGATTGTTAAAAAACTCATAAAGGCAAAAAAATCAGCTCATGCTTCTGAGACATAATTCAAAAGAAGAAGGCGCTTTTGGAAGGAAATTGCGTGTTGTCTTTATGGGGTCTCCGGCGTTTGCAGTGCCTTCCTTGGCGGCTCTTTTAGAGGACCCGCGCTATGAGGTCATCGCCGTTTACACCCAGCCGCCACGTCCCAAAAACAGAGGACAGCACCTTGAAAAAACCCCCGTTCACCAACTTGCTGAGGGTTGGGGGGTGCCCGTTGAAACGCCCTCTTCTCTGAAATCTCTTGAAGCACAGGCACATTTGGCTTCTCTCAATCCTGATGGGGTGGTGGTGGTGGCTTATGGGCTTTTGCTTCCCAAATCTATCTTAGACGTTCCTCCTCTGGGGTGTTTCAATGTGCATGCATCTCTGCTTCCACGGTGGCGAGGGGCGGCCCCCATTCACAGGGCTATTCTTGAAGGAGACCCAACCACAGGCATCACCCTCATGAAGATGGATGAGGGGCTGGATACGGGGCCTTTTTTTGCAGCCCAAGGGCTTTCTATCGCGCCTGATGCAACCTATCTTCAGCTCCAAGAGGCGCTTTCTGAGCTGGGTGCTGATCTCCTCTCCCAAGAGCTTTTTCCTTTTTTAAAAGGACAGCGTCCGTTGCAGCATCAACCAACGGAGGGAATCACCTATGCTTCCAAGGTTCAAAAGGAAGAAGGGGAGCTGGACTGGAACATGCCTGCCTTTGTTTTGGAGCGAAAAATCCGAGCCCTTAATCCTTCTCCTGGCACGTGGTGCACCTGGCGCCAAAAGCGGCTCAAAATTTTAGAAGCCAAGCTTGAACCTCAAACGGGGACTCCTGGAAAGTTGTTGGATAATCGTATGTTGATCAGCTGTCAAGAGGGAAGCCTTCGCCCTTTACAGGTGTTGTTGGAGGGAGGCAAGCCCCAAAGCTTAGATTCTTTTTTAAACGGCTACACCCCAGCAGAAGACGATTTTTTAGCTTAAGACCATATATCGCCATCCCAAAAAATTTTTTTATAAAAAAATTGACGAAATGTTTTTTTTATTTATCAATCGTAAAAAATTGCAAATGGAGGTTTCAATGGGATATTTTTCATCGCTTACGATGCGGCAAAAAGAATCAATAGGTCTTCTGCAGATTGGGACTTTTTTTGAATATTTTGATCTGATGCTTTATGTGCACATGGCGGTTTTTCTAAATGAGCTCTTTTTTCCAAAAACAGATGCCTTTACAGCGTCTCTTTTAGCAGCGTTTGCATTTTGTTCTTCTTTTGTGTTTAGGCCCTTTGGTGCGCTTTTATTTGGTTATATTGGCGATCATATTGGCCGGAAACAAACGGTTGTGCTGACCAGTTTTTTGATGTCAGCTTCCTGCGCGACCATGGCGTTTGTACCCACTTACGAATCTATCGGAATTGCAGCTGCCTGGATTGTGACCCTTTGCCGAGCCGTTCAAGGCATGTCTTCCATGGGAGAGGTTGTGGGTGCAGGGGTTTATTTGACTGAAACCATTCCTTTGCCTGTGCGCCATCCTGTTGTTGCTTGGTTGACTGTTTCTGCGAGCATTGGTGGCATGGTGGCTTTAGGTATTGCAACGCTTATCACCACCTTTTCCTATGACTGGCGACCTATTTTTTTCTTTGGCGCGACCATCGCTGTTATAGGTACAGCTGCACGCAGCAATCTTCGGGAAACTCCTGAATTTCTTAAAACCAGAAAAAAAAGAATCGTTAATGCGTTGTCTGAAAAAATAAATTTTCGAACTTTTGTGGCCCTTTTTTTTATTTTTTGCGCGGGCCCTGTTTGGATGTATTTCGTTTATTTTTATTGTGGGGACATTTTAAAGCAAGAATTTCATTATACATCCGGCGCCATCATTCAAAATAATTTAATAGCTTCCGTTTCTTTTGTGATTGTTAACATTTTGTTTGCTCAACTTAGCTACCGAATCTATCCTCTGAAATTGATTAAATTTTTGTTGCTTGGATTGGCTCCTTGTGTCGCAGTTCTGCCTTTTGTGCTCGGTCATGTTTCAAGTCCGTTCCAGGTATTGCTAATCCAGATTGTTGTAGGTTTTTTCGGGGTAGAGCAGATTCCAGCCGCTGCCATTTTTTACCGTCACGTGCCGGTGGTGAAACGTATGACTTCTATTACCTTAAGTTTTGCTTGCGCAAAAGCCTTGATGTTTATCATCATATCGTTTGGTTTAATTTATCTCACAGCTTGGTTTGGGCATTGGGGACTTTGGGTGATTATGGTTCCCTCTATTATCACCTATACGTGGGCCCTCAGATATTTTGAAAAACTCGATGCGCCGTATCGTTATATTAATGATACTGAGCAACACCCAGAAGAAGAGGAGGAAGAGCCTTCTCCTCTCCCTAAAGTTGCTTAAATTATAGCTGGGCTATTTTAATTAAAATTGACGAAATGTTTTTTTTTATCTATCAATCGTAAAAAAAATGAATGGAGGTTTCAATGGGATATTTTTCATCGCTTACGATGCGGCAAAAGGAGTCAGTAGGTCTTCTGCAGATTGGGACTTTTTTTGAATATTTTGACCTGATGCTTTATGTGCACATGGCGGTCTTTCTTAATGAGCTCTTTTTTCCTAAAACAGATGCTTTTACAGCGTCTCTTTTAGCAGCGTTTGCATTTTGTTCTTCTTTTGTGTTTAGGCCTTTTGGCGCGCTCTTATTTGGTTATATTGGCGACCATATTGGTCGCAAACAAACAGTTGTGCTGACCAGTTTTTTAATGTCAGCTTCCTGCGCGACCATGGCGTTTGTGCCCACTTACGAATCTATTGGGATTGCAGCTGCTTGGATTGTAACCCTTTGTCGAGGACTTCAAGGCATGTCTTCCATGGGAGAGATTGTCGGTGCAGGGGTTTACTTGACTGAAACGATTCCATCGCCTGCGCGCTATCCTATCGTTACTTGGTTGAGTGTGTCTGCAAGCATTGGTAGTATGGCGGCTTTAGGCATTGCAACGCTTATCACCACCTTTTCCTATGACTGGAGACCTATTTTTTTCTTTGGCGCGACCATCGCTGTTATAGGCACAGCTGCACGCAGCAATCTTCGAGAAACCCCTGAATTTCTTAAAAAAAGAAAAAAACAAATTACGAACACTTTGTCTGAAAAAATAAATTCTCGAACTTTTGTGGCTCTCTTTTTTATTTTTTGCGCAAGCCCTGTTTGGATGTATTTTGTTTATTTTTATTGTGGAGACATTTTAAAGCAAGAATTTCATTACACGTCTAACGCAGTTATTCGAAATAATTTGATAGCTTCCGTCTCTTTTGTGGTTGCTAACATCTTTTTTGCTCAGCTCAGCTATCGAATCTATCCTTTGAAATTGATTAGATTTTTGCTGCTTGGGTTGGCGCCCTGTGTCATGCTTTTGCCTTTTGTGCTCGGTCATGTTTCAAGTCCGTTCCAGGTATTGCTAATCCAGATCTTTGTAGGTTTTTTTGGAGTGGGTCAGGTTCCAGCGGCTGCCATTTTTTATCGCCACATGCCGGTGATGAAACGTATGACTGCCATTACCCTAGGTTTTGCTAGCGCGCAAGCTTTGATGTTTGTGATTACATCGTTTGGTTTAATTTACCTCACAGCTTGGTTTGGGCATTGGGGGCTTTGGGTTATTATGATCCCCTCTATTATTACCTATACGCTTGCTCTCAAATATTTTGAAAAACTGGATGCACCTTATCGTTACGCCACCATCACAGATGATGTTGGACAACACTCAGAAGAGGGGGATGAAGAGGATTTTTCTCTCCCTAAAGTTGCTTGAGCTATTTTTCTAAAACGAGGCTCTGGGAGAAGGCGTATTCAAGTTTTTTTCAACAAACTTCGCGACACTTGAATCCTTGCCATAAATATCTTTAGCAAAAGATGCTCGGCCATCATCTCGAACCCAAACGGTCATATAGGTGAGATAAACAGGAAGGGAGGTTTTGAGGGGAATGCTTTTGGTTTTATCGCCCTTGGTTTCAGCTTCAAGAACTTTCCTAGACCATTGGGGTGAGTCTAAAACAAAAGAGGCAAGCTCTAGAGGAAACGCAACGCGGATACAGCCAGAACTGAAGGCTCTTTGGTAGGCGCTAAACAATTTTTGATTTGGCGTTCCGTGTAGGTAAATGCTGAAAGGATTTTGGATATGGAATTTAATCTTACCTAAAGCATTGTGAGCTCCTGGAGATTGCTTGATCACGTAAGGGAGCGAAGGACTTCCATGGTAGGCATTCCAATTAACATCTTCTGGGCTAACTTCAGCGCCATCCTTTGTAAAAATGCGATAATTTCCTTTGCTAACAAGGGAAGGGGTTTTTGAGAAAAGAGGGACTTTATCTTTAACAGCAATGCTTTGGGGAACGGTCCAGGATGGGTTAAGCACGATGTGGGTCATGTTTGCGTTAAAAATGGGGGTTTTTCGGTAAGCTTTTCCCACAATAATCGGCATTTTAAGGGACGTTTTTCCATCCTTTACGCCATAGAGCTCATAGGTGGGGATGTTGACAATCACATATTTATTCCCAAGATCTTGGGGAAGCCACCGCCACCGCTCTAGGTTTAAAGTGATCTGCTCAATCCGTTTTTCAACCGAGACATTCAAAGCTTCCAGCGTTTCTTTACCCAAGCTTCCATCTGGTTTTAACCCGTGGGAAAGCTGAAAAACCTTAAGGGCCTTTTGAATGGATCGATCAAACAGGTCTGAATTTATATCTGCACCATCCATCGCATCTTGCATCACAAGTTGCTGTCGCAGCTGGGTTACCCAGACATGGCGATCCCCTAACTGGGCCTTTATATTTGGCGAAAGTTTAGGCCATCCACCTTGTTTTTGCTTTTCCAGGTATCGCATCAAGGTTTTTTGTAAGGCTTGATACTGGGAATGATGTGGTAAAATTTGCTCCAACCAGGGCTGTTTCTCAGACTCAAAGCTTTTTCGCAGCAGCGCAACCTCATTCAGCTCTTTCACCTTGATATAAAGCTGGCGATCTAAATTTTTAAGGTTGGTGCGTTCCCCGCCAATCAAAGAAATATAATCCAGAACAGCCAGGGTGAGGTGATAATCTAAATCTGCTAACTCTGATGGGTTAAGCTCAGCCGCTGTGCCAATTTGCGCAAGTAAATCTTGGTACCGTTGTGGGCCAACGCCATGGTTTTGAGCCAACACCAGCGCGCTAGCTGCTTGTTTTCCTTCAGAGGAAAGCGTATTGCCTGAAAACCAAAGGGGAACCCCTTGACGTTCTTCATACCATTGATCAAGGGCTTCGCGGTCAAAAGAAAACGGAGATGCGCTTTTAGAGGATTTTGTTGCGTCAGAGGAAACCGTATACGCATCGCTTATTAAGCTCCAACCCATCATAAAGAATAAAAAAAAGAAACGCGATAATTTCATATTGCATTCTCCAACAACTGGATTTTTTAAATTATTGCAAATAAAAACAATAATTGATTATATCAACTATTATCTAATTATTTGTAATAAAAAAATATTAATAAAGGGCAGGGTGTTTGTCTGAAGACTGGTTGATCAAGCTAGTCTTTCAGAGCTGAGACCAGTGAGGGCAGAAACTGTTGCCATATCCATACCTTGGGCCAGCAATTTGCTTGCGAGATCACGTTTTTCTTTGAGGGCACCCTCGGCGAGTCCCTCTTCTCTGCCTTCGGCGAGTCCTTCTTCTCTGCCCTCGGCGAACCCGTCGGCTCGCACGGTTTGCTCTACCCGAACCGCGTCCAGATGTTGGTCATAAAATTCCAGCTCTTCCCTTGTGTAAGAAGCTTCTTGGGCTAGCTCAAAGGCTGCTTTCAGCTCTGGGTTTTCTTCAAATTCCTGGGGGATTTTGGTTAAATCTGGGAGCTCCTTTAAAAAACGCAGCCACAGAGCTCCTAAGTGGCGGTGGGTTCGGGTTTGGGGGTTAAATTTAGGAAGTTCACAAAAAACAAGCTCAATTCCTTCCAGAGTTTTGTCTGGAAGTTGGCGGTGGGCCAGGCGATAGTGGTGATACCAGGCTTCCGTGTGGGGCTCAAACACGTCGTTCAAAATTGCAAGGCCATACACAGGACACAGATCCCGATAACTCTTGCCGCGATCCAGCTGCTGCACATAGGCTTTGGAAGCACCGAAGAGGAAGCGCTTGAAAAAGCTTGCGCTCCAAGACATTTGCATCTCCACAATAAAGACATTGCCTTGGCTGTCGACGCACTTCACATCCACGATGGTGTTCTTCATGGCGGGGATGCGAGGAGCTTGCTCTGGGGTCAGGTACGTCACGGATTCGATCAAGCGATCCCCCGGAAGCTGCAGGAGGCCGTTGAGAAAGCTCCTCACCAATTCTGGGTGTTGGCCAAAAATGCGCTTAAACACCACATCACTTTTAGGGTCTAGAAACCGCAGCGGCGCTTTCTGGAGAACGATGCTGGGGGCGTTCGAGGGGGTCATGGTTCTTCCATTCAAAACAACATACTTTGTTGGCAGTATATACAAAAAATCTCTCCTTGGGAAAGAGAGTGCCAACACAGGCTCACAAATTTTTTCGGTCTAAGGAGTTAGGGGTTTTTCGCTTGCTTTCCCCAAAAGCCAAGAAGGACCTTTGGAAAGGGGATCTTTTTTTGTGGGCAAAGACCTTGTTTTCATGATCTTTTTCCCGCGTGTCTGATAGACAGCTTGAGAAGAAATGCGCTGAACCTCTGGAACCTGGGATAAATTAGGTGCACTCGTGTGTTTTTTAACCCAGGCAGGCGGAGGGGGAGATGCCGTCCTGCGAAGTGTACGTGAAGTCGTTCTTCCAAAAAAAGCCCGAGGGCTTGTTGTGTAGAGGGGATATCTGCGTTGGGAAAAGAGGGTTGTTTTTTTTTGCTTTTCTTCCAGCCAAGTCTTGAGAACCTTGTTTTGGTAAGCCAGATGCACAGACGGTGTTGCAGAGTGATAATGCGCAACCGCTTTCGCCCAATTTTTATGGGATTTTTGGAGCGTTTTTAAAAAGTTTGCTCCATAAGCTACATTTGCAGCTGGATCAAACGCTTCTTCGAGGCTCGAAAAAGCCTGGGGATGATGATGTAGGTTGATCTGCATGCAACCAACGTCAATGCTTGTGATACCTTTTGCTTGTAAGCGTTGAACCGCAAGGATGGCTTCTGTTTTTGTCGAAAAATAATAGCCTTTACCTTCAGCGTTCAAAGTCCATGGCCAAGAAACAAGACCTTTAACCGTAGACCTTCCAGATTCTGTTAAAGAAACGGCAGTTAAAAGCTTGTCGGGAATGCCATGGGTTTTTTCCATATCTGAGGCATAGTAATGGCACACCTTTTCAGGAGGGATAGCAGAAACGCCTGCCGCTCCTCTAACAATTTTGCTAACAGGGAAGGAAGACGCGCTACAAACCTTTGCCTCTATGAATCCCCAAAGCAAAAGAAGCGTGAAAAAAAAGCGAAGGGTGCGCGCCAAGTGGGTCTTTTTTTCCATCTCATTCCAGTCAACCTGTGGGTCTTTCAACGAATCGGAAGAGACTAGCATAAAGGCCTTCAGCAAAGCGTTAACAGCTCGAAAGATCGTTTTTAGGCCAATATAGGTAAGATTGTAGGACTGTCAAAGGATTTTTTTGATCCCCTTAAATGCTGAAAGTGGTTTGAACATAGTGGTTTAACATTCCCAAAGCTAAACAGGCTGCAGTTTCTGACCGCAAGATCTGCGTGCCAAGAGAGGCTGGGGTAAGGGTGGGGGAGGATGATTGCTGGAGTTGATTCAATTCCTTTTCACTCCACCCACCTTCGGGGCCTACCAAAATTCCCCATGTGGTAGATGAAGCAGGTGAAGCAAGGGTTTGAAAGGCCTGCAAAAGGGGGGGCGCGTTGAATGTTTCAGAAGGCGGAACCATCCAAAAAAAGTGTGTTGGCTGGGTGGTCTGCTGACTTAATTGTTTGAACAGGGGCGCCGGCTCAAAAAAATGGGGGATGTTGAGGCGTTGGCTTTGCTCACAAGCTTCAAGGCTGATGCGTTGAAGTCGTTCCAGGTTAAGGTGGCGCTGGGTCGTTCGATCTGTGAGGCAAGGAACGAAGTGCGTTGCGCCGAGTTCCGTTGCTTTTTCAATCAGCATGTCCATTCGGGAGGTTTTGATGGGAGCAAAAAAAAGAAAAAAGGCATGGGTTTGGATGGGTTGCCCACGAACTTGAGATAAAATTTGGAGATGCATTTTTTTAGGCTGTCTGGTTTGAAGGCATTCAGCCTCAAACTCCCCATCTTTGCCGTTAAAAAGGAAAACACGATCACCCTCTTGAAGGCGCATCACGTGGAGCAGATAGTGCTGTTGCTGAACAGACGGAAAAACCTCTTGGAAGGCGTTTTTCAAAGGCTGGTCTACAAAAAGGCGTATGGTCATGTGTTTATCTGTTTCATAAATTTTGTTCGATCTTAAACATACCCTCGGGTTTATGAAAAGCCTATCGTCAAAATTTATTTCATGAAACTTGTTTAGAAAAAAATCTTGGGCTACACTTTGTTAAACGTGCCTATTTTT
>JBOFFI010000046.1:0-3140 GCA_051648545.1 Alphaproteobacteria bacterium | reverse complement strand
TTGCGAAGAACCCCGAGCTCATTAGCCACCGATGCCTGGATCGCGCTGGAGGCCGCCAGCAATCCTGCGGATTTCAGGGCATCCTTCGCGCTTCCGCCATTGATGGCAAAGGAGATGGCCCCAGCTTTCAAGCCATAGCTGAGGTGCTGGACCCCGTGGGCCGCCAGATTTTCTGCAAAATTCGCAGAAAAAACACCGCCTTCAGGGGCTGGACCCACCAACCCCGCCGTCGCGATGGCTGTGGCGATGGACTTCAAAGCCTTGGGCTTACCCAGATCTTCCAAAGCCTTGCCCAGGTTGCCCTGGTGGTTCACCGTTCCCACGACGGTTGATGCAGCAATGGCTTGAATGCCAGCCTTAGCGGCAGTAACTTCCTCAACAGGCACAAAAACCCTGGCGTTCGCCAGGGTGTGGAGGAGGATGAGGGATAAAAATCTGACGCTAAACATCCCAGATAAAAAATTTAACTCTATTAAACAATTCGTTACTTTCGCATTGTTTTTCACTAGTCAGACCATTTTCATCTCCCCACTCTGGTGTTAAAAGTATCACGCTTTCTCTTGTTTGATTTTTTAAGTACTCCAAAATGTCGACTAATCTACTTAACCCCTCCTGATTTAAGTGCACTTCTAAAAAATGGTTTGATTTATCATATTCAAATGTTAATAATTTACTCATATAATTTGTCTCCAAGGGGATACCTTTTCTTAAAATTTTCTAAATTTTTATTTAATCGATTAAGATGGTGAACGTCCACGTGTGGGTTTTCTTTGCCGGATTTGTAAACATCTCCTTTGTCAATATAATATTTCCTACCAGATTTTGGGTGAAAATAAGAACCCTTTCCATTAACAGGATCTTTTCCTCTTGCTTCAAACCCTTTATCCTTAAACATTTTATCGATTTGCTTAGGCGTTTTTCCTTTAAAAGGGTTTACACCAAGGCCGCTTTTGCTAACACCCTCTCCCTTGCCAATCACAGCTTGAGGTTTAAGGCCCTTGTTAACTTTGCCTAATGTTTTAACGGCTTTCAAGGCTTTTCGGCCTGTTGCGCCCAGCAAGATTGCCGTTCCTCCCTCAACCGCTAAATTTTTAAAAGCTGCTGGGGCCCCTTCTTGTTCATAAATTTCCCAAGATTCCAAGACAACTTCGCCGACGCCCACGGCCCTGTCTGCGGCCTCAATCCCTAATATTGCCAAAGCGAGTGCGTTGTTATTCTCCACGGCCGTATCCGCCGTATGGATAGCGATGTGCACGTCCTGCTTCGCCAAAAGCGCTGCGGTTGCAGCGCTTAAAAGCGCCAGATTGTGGGTCGTTTCGATATGTTCCCTGGTTGGCAAATCTTGGGGGAGAAGCTTGTCCTGATTTTCCAATAATTGGGGAATACCCAACTGCCATTCCGCAACCGTCTCGCCGACGACGGCTCCAAGAGCACCGGCGGCTGCGCCTTTTCCGGGGTTTTTGGGGTCGAGAATCGCGCCAGCGGCAGCGCCCGCAAGGGCGTGCCCCATCTTGTGGGTAAAGGAATCCAGGCCTTCCTTGCGAAGAACCCCGAGCTCATTAGCCACCGATGCCTGCACTGCGCTGGAGGCCGCCAGCAATCCTGCGGATTTCAGGGCATCTTTTCCGCTTCCGCCGTTGATAGCAAAGGAGATAGCCCCAGCTTTCAAGCCATAGTTTAAATGCTGGACCCCGTGGGCCGCCAGATTTTCTGCAAAATTCGCAGAAAAAACACCGCCTTCAGGGGCTGGACCTACCAACCCAGCCGTCGCGATGGCTGTGGCGATGGACTTCAAAGCCTTGGGCTTGCCCAGATCTTCAACCGCTTTGAAGACGTTGCCTTGGTGGTTCAAAAGGCCAAGGCCCCCTTGGATGAAAAGGCTCTTCGCCCCAGCCGTCGCAATGCCAGAGACAAAAGGCGTTGCAACCGCCGGAGCCTGCAGCGCGTTGGCCACCCCAGCCCCAAATTCTGTCGCAATCCCCCCCGGCCAGCAAAGAAACAAGCTTCAATTTCTGCGGCAGGCACAAGAACCCTGGCAAACACCAGGGTGTGGAGGAAAATAAGAAAACAGGAAAGGAGGTGTCTAACTTTTTTCAAGCTCTTTCCGCAATTCTTGGATTAATTCATGATGGTGGGGCGACTCTTTTTCCATGATTGAAAAAAGCTCTAAAAGAGAGGATTTGGGGACTAAATGCATGTTGGCGCGGAAGATTTTTTGATAAGAAGCTTCATTTAGAAGTGAAGTTACAACTTCGTCTGTCCATAAGGGAGCTTTATTTAACATAGTCTCAAGGTTTTTGAGGATTGAAAAAACATGGTCTTTCATAGGGAAGCTTTCCAGAGCTTTTTGAATTGCATTCAAAATAAAAGTGCTTGTTTTATCGTCAATAAAACTAATAATAACTGTCAAAAAATCTGGATCTTTTTGAAGAACAATTTCCGAAACTGTATCCAAAAATTTATCTTCATTTTCTTGTTCATCAAAATTTTTGTATTTCTCTAAATTTTTATAAAATTTCTCTAAATTCTTCATGACTATTTATCCCCTTTTTTAAATAGTTCTGGAAATTTTTCCTTATTTTGTTTCGCTACTTCAAGCAACGACGGACGTATTTCTTTATAAAGGCCATCTTCTTTATATATGTCTCCCGCACGTTTTAAAACTTTTGCTAATGCATCCCTTGGTTCAACGTCTGGGTCTAATTTTCTCAATTCTTGATGAATCTTACGATGGCGTCCTCCTGATCCTGGGTATGGATCTTCAACCAACATTGAAATCCCTGCGGTTTTAGGAATATTATGTCGGCCCATATATTCATCATTAGGCATATGGTGTACAGAAACATTGTCTCCTGGCTTTGAATGTTTTTTCTTCAACGTTCTATAATCACCCACCGTCCCCTCGTTGGGCAACAGTTCTTTTTGTTTTGTTACTAGCGCAGGATTAGTTTCTTTCCTCAACTCTGGCTGTCTTATTGCCGCTTTTTCTGCTGCTATTTTCTTCGGCCCTGACTTCCCCGAAGGCCTTGCATGTTGCAGGTTTTTTGCGACATTGGCCACAAAAAGCCCAGCTGCCTTGGCGGCATCTTCGCTAAACCCAAGCTCAAGGGTGTTTTTTTCGGCCAAGGTGGCCCCTTCCC
>JBOFFI010000045.1:0-1002 GCA_051648545.1 Alphaproteobacteria bacterium | reverse complement strand
AATATGCTGGGAAAGTGTATCCTCTAGAAAAATTGCCTGAAGAGTTGCGCCAAAAATATCCCCATAGCGTGCCCTTCACCGGGACTGGACATCCTGATTTTTCACGATATGCTGTGAAAAAAGTGGAGATTAAAATGACAGGAGATAGATATATTGATGAAAAATTAGCGAATAATTTAGCAGGATTTAAAGAAAAACCAAGAGGCTATACGTGGCATCATCACCATGATGGAGAGACGATGATGCTAGTGGATACAGACCTACATGATGTTGTAAAGCATACAGGCGGCGCAGCAATTGTGAAAGGAAAGAAATAAATGTTTATCCAAGATAATCCCGTTCTCGAAGAATTTGTTTTAGAAACGTTTGAACAATATTTAGGCTTTAAATTTCAAAAAGAATACAGAGAGTTTTTAAAAAAATATAATGGTGGAAAGCCTAAAAAAAAGATATTTGGTTTTAAAAATGATGTTTCTTTAGGAAAGTCTGTTATTGATGCTTTTTTTGGGTTTGTTCCAGACAAAAATGAAAACATTTTATTACATTTTAAAAATTATCAAGAAAGAATTCCTTGGAACACCTTTCCAATAGCGCGAGATGATTTCGGAAATCGTATCCTCCTTTCTGTGAAAGGTCCAGATCGTGGAAAAATCTACTTTTGGGATCATGAATTAGAGGTAAACACGGACCACGGAGAAACGCCAGACTATTCAAATCTAACGTTGGTTGCAGATTCTTTTGATGAATTTATCCAAAACCTGAAATCCGAAGACGATCTCGACGCTTGAAGCGCCTCCTTTCCTGCTTTCTCCTTCTCCTCCACACCCTGGCGAATGCCAGGGTTTTTGTGCCTGTTGAGGAAGTTACTGCCGCCAAGGCTGGCATTCAAGCTGTGGCTGCATCAACCGTCGTGGGCACGATGAACCACCAAGGCAACCTGGGCAAGGCGCTGGAAGATCTCGGCAAGCCTAAGGCTTTGAAGTCCATCGCCACAGCCATCGC
>JBOFFI010000044.1:0-81193 GCA_051648545.1 Alphaproteobacteria bacterium | reverse complement strand
CCACAGGTTCACCCCATAACGACGATCGATCTTATATTTGGCTTCAATACGTTTGGTCATCAGCTTCCACAAAAATTAAAAATTTCTATTCACCCAACAAAACTGGACGATTTCTACACAAAAGTCAATCAGGTTTTTTCACCGCTGCACCACAGGCATAGGCGCACAAATCCTGAACAGGACATTGGGCACACAACGGGTTTCTGGCTTTACAAACATACCTCCCATGAAGCACAAGCCAATGGTGAGCCCCCAGCTTCCATTTAGAGGGAATGACAGTCTCCAGGCCTTTTTCAACCTCTAAAGGCGTTTTTCCCGGCGCCAACCCCGTCCGGTTTGAAACCCGAAAGATATGGGTGTCCACCGCAATCACAGGCTGTTGATAGCAAGCATTTAAAACAACATTCGCTGTTTTGCGCCCTACTCCCGGCAGTGCTTCCAGCGCTTCCCGAGTCTGGGGAACTTCCCCCCCATGCAACGCCATCAGCTGGCGGCTTAACCCCATGATATGCTTAGCTTTTGTGGGGTAAAGCCCGATGGTGCGGATCAGCTCTCTAAGCCCCTCTTCCCCCAACGCCAACATGTCCTGGGGGCTTGAGGCCCTTTGAAACAAAAGCGGCGTTGCCTTGTTCACGCCCACATCTGTGGCTTGAGCCGAAAGCACCACCGCAACCAACAGGGTGTAAGGGTTGGTATAAAAAAGCTCTGTCTTGGGAGACGGATTCCCCGCCGCAAGCCGCTCAAAAAAAAGATTAACTTGAGAACGCGAAAACGTCACAAAATCTTTTATGCCTCTGCTGCTTGGGCTGAAAGCTTCGCTTCTTCAGCTGCTGCTTTTTCCTTCAACCGCTCTTGGGCTTTCTTTCTGGGGATAGCTTTTTGAGGCCTTTCTTGAACTTTCGGCATGGGGATAAGGCCTGCTGTTCCCAAAAAGCGCGCTACACGTTCTGTGGGTTGAGCCCCAACGGAAAGCCAATGTTGAATGCGCTCTTGGTTTAAAACGACTCGAAGGGTGTGCTCTTTAGGAAGCATAGGGTTGTGAGTTCCCACTTTTTCGACAAAACGACCATCCCGCGGTGCCGTTGCTTCTGCAACCACAATCCGATAAAAGGGACGTTTTTTTGCGCCCGCGCGGGCTAAACGAATCTTAAGTGCCATAGTTTTTTTCCTTTCAAAATGGTTCTAAACCCAGAACCGGTTGATGTTACTACCTCTGCAACAAGCCCCGAAAGCCTTGCCGCATCATGCCTTTTTTGCCCATCTTTTTCATACGCTTCATCATCAAGTTCATTTGTTCGTGCTGTTTCAAGAGCTTATTCACCTCTTGGATAGAACGACCGCTCCCCTGGGCAATGCGACGCCTGCGAGATCCGTTGAGGATCTCTGGTTTGAGGCGCTCTTTAGGGGTCATGGATGATAAAATGGCCAGCTGGTGCTGGATGATGCGATCATCAAGCTTTGCCTGCTGGAGTTTGTCTTTCAATCCACCCATCCCTGGCATAAAATTTAACAGCCCCCCCAAACCCCCAAGCTTTTGAATCTGCTTAATCTGTTGCGCCAAGTCATTTAAGTTGAAAGAACCCTTTTCGAGCTGTTGGGCCATCTTCTCCATTTCGGATTGTTCGATGGTTTCAGCTGCTTTTTCTACCAAGGAGACAATGTCTCCCATACCTAAAATGCGACCCGCAACGCGCTCCGCATGAAACCGTTCAAGCTGATCAGGCTTTTCCCCAATTCCCATAAATTTGATGGGACAACCCGTTACATGGCGAACCGAAAGTGCTGCCCCCCCTCTCATATCCCCATCCATACGCGAGAGCACCACCCCTGTTAAGGGAAGAACCTCTTGAAAGGCTTTGGCACTGTGGACTGCATCTTGCCCGGTCATCGCGTCTGCAACAAAAAGGGTTTCCTGGGGGTTGGTTTCCTGCTGCAACACACGCAGCTCTTCCATGAGAGCTTCATCAAGGTGAAGTCTTCCAGCGGTGTCCAACAGCACAACGTCAAACCCCTCAAGACGCGCCATTTTCAACGCACGTTTTGCAATTTCAAGGGGTTTTTCAGTGGGAACAATAGGAACAGAGGCTATGTTGATTTGCTGCGCCAGAATTTCTAATTGTTGCTGGGCAGCAGGGCGATAGACGTCAAGGGACGCCACCAAAACTTTTTTATTCTCTTTGGTAACCAGCCAGGAAGCCAATTTCGCCGTAGAGGTTGTTTTACCGCTTCCCTGCAACCCAACCATCAAGATCACAACGGGAGGAACCGCTGCCAGATTTATAGCAGCATTTGGGGCGTCTAAAAGGGAAACCAAATGGTCATGGACAATTTTCACTACCATCTGTCCTGGGGTGATGCTTTTTAAAACATCTTGGCCAACGGCTTTTTCCCGGACAGAATCCACGAAAGCTTTAACGACAGAGAGGGCAACATCTGCTTCCAACAACGCAATGCGAATTTCCCGAAGGGCAGCACCGACATCTTCTTCGCAAAGTGCACCCTTGCCTTTCAGCTTTTGGAGAAGGGGAGTCAGACGATCTGTCAGCTGTTGAAACAACGGTTTACATTTCCTTATAAACAACTAAAAAAAACACGTGCGCGACACTCGCGGACCTGTTTTTATGAAATATCTGGATGACTCTACCTCCTAAAAACGCCTACGTCAAGAAAATGCGGCGCCAGTGTCGCCAGCCCAAACGTCCCATCCATAAGCTCCCATTAGATTTTTAATAGACAAGCTATCGGTGCATAGCCACGGCGGTGGTGGGGCGTCACCCCTTGGGTTTTGAGGGCCGCTTGATGGGCCTGGGTTCCATATCCCTTGTTTTGGCTCCACGCAAACTGCGGGTGTTGGGTATGGAGGTCTTCCATCAAACGGTCTCGGGTAACCTTTGCAACAATGGAAGCTGCCGCCACCGAAAGGCTTTTTGAATCTCCCCCCACCAACATATGCACGTCGCACCCCTCAAAGGTTGGTTTCGCGGCACCATCCACCAACACAGCCTTAGGTTGGACAGAAAGCCCCTCCACAGCTCGCTGCATCGCTAAGAAAGTTGCCTTTCGAATGTTGAGCTGCTCTATCTCCTCAACACTTGAAATACCTACATTCCATAAAATAGCTTCCGGAGAAGCGCATAAAAGCTGGTAAGCTTGTGCGCGCTTCGAGGGCGTTAATTTTTTTGAATCCTGGATCCACAGGTGTAGGTCAGGCGAAAGCTGTTCTGGATCTAAAAAAATTACGGCAGCCGCCACAACGGGGCCCGCCCACGCACCGCACCCTGCTTCATCTATCCCTGCAAGGGGAAACATACCTATACGTGTTTCATGGGAAAAATCAGGCGCCGTCAACAACTTCTTCCTTCACTTAGAGGGTAAATGAGGCTGCATCCCCTGCATCACCTTTGAAACACAAACCTCCGCTTTGCTTTCCAATAAAAGCGGAAAAAATTCGGTTAAATAACTCAACAGCGGCTTCAGCCACACCTCTTCTTGGGGAGTGAAATCTTTCAGCACATAATCGTTAACACGTTCGGGACGCCCCGGGTGTCCAATCCCCACCCGCAGCCTTCCATAATCCTTCCCCAAGGATTGGTCGATGCTTTGTAAACCGCGATGCCCGCCTGTTCCACCCCCAAGCTTCACCCGAATTTTACCAGGCGCCAAATCAAGGTCATCATGGACCACCCAAACTTGATTCAACGGAATATGGTAAAATCTGGCAAAAGGAGCCACCGCCTTTCCTGAAAGGTTCATAAAGGTAAGAGGCTTCAGCAAAAAAACCAGTTGATTCCCTATCAGCTGCTTAGAAGACAGGGTTTGGTTTTTTAAATGAAATGCCGGGAAATGATAGTGTGATGCGATGGCATCAAGAACCTGAAACCCCACGTTGTGGCGGTTCAGCTCATAAGACGGGCCTGGATTTCCAAGCCCTACAATTAACCAAGTCTTTTGCCCTGAAATAAGCCTTAAGCCTCCTTAGCGTCTGCCCCTGTTGCCGCTTTTTCATTCAAGCCAGAAGGCGAAACAATGGTGGCAACGGTAACATCACGCTCAGCATGCATAGCCTTTGAGCCCTCGGGCAGCTTAATGCGATCCAAGTGGATCACCTCACCAATTTGAAGCCCTGTTAAATCAATAACCAGTTCTTCAGGAATAAGGCTTGCTTGGACAGAAATTTCCAAAGCATGCAAGACGATATTCAAAACACCCCCCACTTTGAGGCCTGGAGATTTATCCTCATTGATAAAGCGAATGGGAACCGCAACTGTTACATAAGAAGCCCCGGAAACACGCAAAAAATCTACATGCAAGGGAACGTCTGTCACAGGGTGAAACTGTATGTCCCTGGCCAACGCATTCACTTTTTTTCCTTCAAGCTGAAGCTCAAACAAGCGGCTGTAAAAACCAGATTGGGTCAGTTCACGGTTGACTTGTTTCAAATTCAATGTAAGGGATTGGGGATCTTCTCCGCCACCGTACAAAACCGCGGGAATTTGACCCTCTTTTCTTGAAGACCGAACAGCCCCTTTTGTGGATTTGATACGAGATTTTGCTTCTAATACTGCCGTTATGCTCATAAAACATGCTCCTGGTAACAACCTATAAGCGCATAAACCCCTTGGCTCGAAAAGGGAAATGCACCATCAAACGAACCTACACCATATCCAAAAAAAAGCCAAGAATCAACCTGGCTTTTTTATCTAAATCTCAAATCTATAAAAACGTGGGCACATGAAAAAAACCTCTAGGCAAGAAAGGCAAAGGAGACAAGCTCAACTACCTTTCTGCTTCGAAGAATATGAATGCTTAAAATTGATACGCAGCCCGAAGCATGAAGCTGTGGTTTTTAAGCTTTGCTGTTTGTGAGGCAGCAGCGCCGTCTTTAAATTTCTTTTCTAACCCAGCATAGGTATAACCCAGACCCGCCAACAATTTTTGATTAACTTTGTAATCTAGACCAGCACCAAAAATCAAACCAGAAGCCCTTTTGTCAAAATATTTTGCGCTAGTCGTTTTATCTGCTAGAGTCCCCTGGCTCCAGCCATAGCCTATTTTAGCGTAAGGAAGCATATTCCCCACGCTATGACCAATCCGTGCAGCAACCTCAATGCGGTCTTTCACTTTCGCTTCTACGTCCGTAGCACCAAACGTTTTTGTTTTTTTGGCAGAATTAAGGTAATATCCGAATTCAACACCCAAATAAATTTTTGAAAACTCAGTGCCCCAGCCTGCAAACAACCCGCCCCCAAAACCAGCTGGGGAGATTGAGTTGTTCATGAGTGATATTTCCCCAGAATCATACCCCAAACCAAGGCCTGCATACAGTCCAGAAAAACCGCATGTTGAGCCTTGAGGCGCTGGCATTGCAGCTTCTTCTGCAACCGCAACAGATGTGGAAGCGAGTGCTCCTAAAAAGGCTAACGTTATTTTTTTCATGATTAAATCCTCTGTTCCATTTATTATTTTTTTTCGCATCCCCTGCATGTGATGTACCAGAAGATACGACGCAAAAGAACGATAAGTCAATTTTTTTTGAGTCAAATAGAAATAATTTTATCTAACTGTGATAGAAATGCCACTTTAAAACGAGCTGATCTTTTGCTGCGCCTTTGAATGTAAAAAATTTAGCGTCTCCAGCATCATTGATGGCAAAGGACTCTCCAAAGTTAAAGCCCCCCCCCTGGGATGGGGAAAAGTCAATGATGCTGCATGCAAGTGGAGCGGTTGTTTACCCAAAGGATAGGCCTCGTTTCCGCCATATTTCCCATCTCCCCAAATGGGCCCCGCTGCTGCTAAACAATGAACCCGAAGCTGATGGGTTCGTCCCGTTAAAGGGTGCAATGACACAAAGCTCCAAGGAATGGAGATGCCCTTGTTCAGGTTAACCTTACCCTCTTCCAAAACCTGATAGTGAGTTTCGCTATAAAGCCCCCCTTGGGTGTGAGGAGAAACGATTTCCATCTTTTCTCCCGCTTTACCTGGACGCTTTTGAAGAAAAAAAGTAAGATCCCCCGTTGGGTGGGGAAATTGTCCCAACACGACGGCACGATAACTTTTTTCCACCCGGCGTTCCTGAAATGCCTTTCCCAAAAATGCAGCCGCAAAGGGGTTAAGGGCCACCATCAAAACACCACTGGTCTCTTGGTCTAGCCGATGCACCAGGTAAGGCTTGATCGTGCCACCCTCCCCTGCTTCCTGTTGCTCAGACCCAAACCACGCCTCCAAAAGTCCTACCACGTGTTTACTAAGCTTAACCCCCCCTTGGGTTGCCAGGCCGGATGGCTTGTCCAGCACTAAAATGTCGTCATCTTGATATAAAACCGCTTGTTTGAGAGGAAGCCAATCTTGAGGGCTCCAAACAGGCTTTTCTTTTTCTTCTAAAGGGTAAACCGTTTCCGGAAGCGTTATTAAGGGGCTGTAAACAGAAATAATCTGTCCGGGAACGAGGGGAGACGAAGCGGACGCTTTTTTTCCATCAACTTTAATGTCGCCTTTTCGCAAGCTTTTTTGAAAAACTCCTTGGGACAGATGGCTCCAGCGACGCTTCACCCAGCGGTCTAGGCGAACCCCTTCTTCATCTGCTGTTACAGTGTATGTGATATATCGAGTGGCAGTTTCCACGATTTCATCTCCTGAAGGCGGGAGCGTGTTCGCCCAAACAGATCCGTACCGCGACCCGCTGGATAGAGCGCGTGAATGGGAACCTCCCCTGCAAAAATCGTCACAATCTTAGCCTCATAAAGAAGATCAATCAATTTAATAAAACGCGTTGCTTCATTAAATTGGTAGGGGGAAAGCTGAGGAATATCTGATAAAATTAAATAAGATAGGTTGTGACTCAACGCCCGATAGTCTGCAGAACCTAAAGGTTTGCCACATAATTCCTCGAAGGTAGCCCACCCAACCTTGTTCGCTAAACGAGAAACCCGAAGGGTTCGCTTTTGATGTTGGATTTCTCCGGCAAGGGGTGGGGCTTGCTGTGTTAATAAATCCCATATTTTTTCTAAAGCTTTGGGTGTCTCGATGGCTGAGGTCAGCAAATAGAGGCTCTCCATCCCTCCTTCATGCATGCGATAATCGTCGTCCCCCTCAAGGCATATAACCTGCACATGTTCTAAAAGTGTGTCAATGAACGGCACAAAGCGCTCCCGGTGAAGGCCATTGGCGTAAAGGTTTTTGGGATGGGTATTCGACGTTGCAATCAACACCATCCCTTGCTTGAAGGCAAGGGACAACGAGCGCGAAAGCAACATCGCATCTGCGATATGATCTACTTGAAATTCATCCAGGCACAGCACCTTTGCTTGGCGTGTAATCTCTTTGACGGCTGCAGCCAAGGTTTCTGTTTGCCCCTGCTCTGCTTTCTCATGGGCTTTAAAAAAATGCTGGTGTAAAAAAAGGTTGGTATGGTCACGCAGGGTTGGAACAGGGGCGTGGCTTTGGAATAAATCCATCAGCAAGGTTTTACCTCTGCCTATTTTTCCCCAAATATAAATCCCCTTCAAGACCGGGGGCTTGCGCAACCAAGAAAACCACTGACGCGTTTTTTGTTCTTCCAGATCTAACATCAATTGATCAAATAATGGCAAAAGTGCGACTTGGGTAGGGTCTGAAAGCAACGCTCCCTCTCGGCACGCTTTTTCATAAATCTCGCTCAACACTTTCACAGTGGCTTCCCCTCCCTTGGGCCAGCACGGATACGTTGTTAGGCCTTGGTATCAGAATCTGAAGCCATTCTAGCAGATTGTCCAGATTTTGGAACAAAACACAAGCCAACAAGCGCAAAAGAGCTGAGAATTGCAATGCTGGAAAACGCAACTTTGGGAGAAATTTCCCACAAATGCCCCATAAGCAGGTTGGAGATAAAAACTGCGCACGCGCTGACCAGGTGTAGCACGCCAAAAGCAGTTCCCCTTAAATGCTCAGGCGCATTATCCGTAACGAGCCCTAAAAGGGGGCTTTGGGTAATACCCATTTCTAACCCGCATAAACCAACCCCAAGAAAAACAGTCCACATGTTAAACGAAAAGCCAAGGGTTAAGCATTCCAGCACTAAAAATACAATCCCAAGGGCTAGAATGAGCCTCCGGTCAAATCGGTCTGAAAGTTTTCCAAAATAAAACGCCACCGACGTAATGACGACATTTTGAACCACCATCACCATGGGCAGGAGGTATCCTGGGGTTCCATGATATTCCGCCGCATAAATCAAAAAGCTGCCCGTAAAATTTCCTGTCATAAACAAAAACGCAACCACCATCAATTTCCAAAAAGACGTGGGAAGCTGGGATAAATTTTCAAATTTTAAAAAAGCTAAGGCGCCTGAAATGGATGGCCTGACACCCCCATCTGTTTTTTTGTCCGTTATCCGGTCATAAACCCCAAACAACACAACAAAAAAAGCAAACGCCGCAGGAATCACAGAAAACCAAAAAATAAAACGATAGTTGTTTCCAGTTACAGATGCCAGAAAAACACCCAAAGCTGACCCAACTAACGAGCCCCCCACCGTTAAAGCATGACGAAGGCCATAGCAACGCCCCCGTGCTTCAGGCGGAGCTAAATCAGCCACCAGCGCATCCCTGGGGGTTGCTTGAATTCCGTTGCTGATACGGTCCACGATGCGAGAGGTAGTAACAGTCGAGGGGGTTCCAGAAAACGAAAGGGCAATCCTTGCTAAAACCGAGAAAAAATAGCCAATCCCGATTAAAGCTTTGCGTCGACGCACCACATCGCTTATAACGCCTGAAAAAATCCTGATAAACAAAGAACTTGATTCAACAACTGCTTCGATCGCTCCCACCGTTGAAACCGCAGCTCCCAATGTGTTTTTCAAAAAAAGAGGGGTGAATGTAAACACAAGAATCGACGATACATTCATAAAAAAGTTCGCAATTCCCAGGGCCCAGATCCCCGCAGGGATTGCGAAAAAAGTTTTAGAATGCAACTGAGAAATAAAACGGCTTCGCATACAACGCTTGCTTGGAAAAAAATTGAAGGCTAAAAACGGCCCCAAAGGCCTACATCTTTCTCAAGAAAAACAAAAAACAAAGATGAAGTCAAGATATTCGCTAGCATGTATGAAAATTTCATAAAATACACCATGATGTGCTTGGTCTATACCTATTTGCTCAACTGTGGGGGCGCCTGCTTAAAAGCATCTTTAAGTTTACTAGGCTTATTTTTCTTACAACTATAGGCTGTTGATAGCGCGGAGGTAGCCCCCAAAAAAGCAGCATCGCTCAAAAGACCGGGTCTTTCCTTAATCCACCCAATGTAGGTGGTTATAAGATCATCAGAGGAGAGGTTTTCAGGAAAGCAAACATTTAGATAAACATCTTGGCGATCCAGCAAATTTCGGTAAAAAATAATGCTTTGGGCTGTATTTTCAAGAACCGCAGCGCACAACGCTTTCTGCTCAAAGGAGGGAGATTGGCAGCACTTTAAAAGATCTTGATTCGATAGGCCAGCATATGACGCGCTGATGGTCTGAAAAAAGATAGCTGCTGAAAGAAACTTCAAAAATTTCACAATTATTGGGTTGTCTTTCAACATAAAAAATAGGCCTCGTAACATATAGAACAGAGGCTAACTCTATCTAAAAACCGTAACAACAACGTTAAAGCATCGCTGACAGAATTAATTTTATTTGGCTAAACCACCTTCTTGCTTAGTCAAGCGATGGGTCAAACGGGAAATTTTCCGGGATGCCGTGTTTAAATGAATAACACCCTTGGTAACACCACGCAAAAGCTCTGATTGAGCTTGCTGAAGGGCCGCACGAGCTTGGGCATCGCCTTTTAAAATGAGCGCCTCAGCTTTTTTTACAAACGTACGAATACGGTGGATTCTGGCATGGTTCATCAATTTTTGCTTTGAGTCGCGACGCAAACGCTTCTTTGGAGACAAATGATAAGGCATCTTGGTTCCCTCTTACTAAACTTTTCATTTCAAAAGACAGGCGGATTTTATCCTATTCTCTTCCAAGCGTCAACGCGTATATTATGATAGATTAACTTTGCTTTTCATGATAGAAAATACGGTAAAATTATTAGCCATGCTCAAGCGCTGCTAAGGAAAAGGAGGCGTTTTTCGTCAATATGGTCAGGTCATTGTTTGCCATAGAAACTTTTTGGAGCAATCCGTCACGGTGTTTTTTTAAAGATGTTGCGGTGCTTTGCCTTCTTTTCGGCACCCTTTTCACGTTTTTGTTGGGTCACAGGCCCCTGGCCACCCCTGATGAGGGAAGATATGTTGAAATCCCCCGAGAGATGGTGGTGACAGGGGATTATCTAACGCCTCATTTAAATGGCCTCAAATATTTTGAAAAACCTCCCCTGTTTTATTGGATGCAGAGCTTGTCTGTCTCTGGCATAGGCTTAAACCCCTTTGGGTTGCGCCTGTGGACAGCGGTTTTGGGCCTCCTTGGGGTGATTGGAACCTATGCCGTGGGGCGCTTTGCCCTAGGACGTGTGGCAGGCCTCTGGTCTGCCATTGTTTTGGGCACCAGCCTGCTTTATGCCGTCCTCGCGCGCTTGATTGTCCTTGACCTCCCCCTCACCCTTTTTCTATCCGCAAGCCTTGTGGCCTTTTGGCTTTCCACCCAGCTGCACGGAAACAAGCGCTTGCTGTGCTTAGCAAGCTGGGGGGCGGGCATGGCGCTCGCATCCCTCACAAAAGGGTTGATAGGCGTTGCTATCCCTGGCGCTGTGGCCCTGTTTTGGATTGGGGTGACGCGTCAAGGGCGTTTTCTGAAGCATGCGTTCCACCCCCTCGCCCTATTTGTTTTTTTCCTCATCGCAGCGCCCTGGCATGTCCTCGTCGCCCTCAAGAACCCTGAATTTTTTGATTTTTACTTCATCCATGAGCATGTTTTAAGGTACACCAGCAAAATCCATAACCGCTATCAACCAGTTTGGTTTTTTATCCCTGTTTTGATGCTTGGGTTTTATCCGTGGATTTTTTATCTTGGACAGCGGTTTGTTTTAAAACCTTGGCGTTTGTCCCAAAAAAAAGCTTCTTCTTTCTTAACTTTTTGCACCTGTTGGGCCTCTTTTATCTTCGTGTTCTTTTCCCTCTCGTCTTCTAAGCTCATCCCCTACCTCCTGCCTATTTTTCCAGCGCTAGCATGGGGAGTTGGAGCTTTTTTGGGGAGCGTCCTTGAAAACCCAACACGTTATTTTCGAGCTTTTCGTCGAGGAACCCTTGGTTGGCTGATCTTCTCCATTTTCCTTGCTTTTGGGGCCCTTGCCTACATTCCTATTGATACACAATATTTTGGAAGAAAAGTGGAATCGCTGGAGCTGTGGGTCTCCATGGGGCTTTTGGCGGCGGTCCTTTTGGGAGGTGCGTTAAGCGTTTGGATCGCCCTGCGCCAAGGGTTTGTGTCTTCTGTTTTAAAACGGATTTTGGTAACAACGTTACTTTTTCTGGGGGTTTTGATGTACGCTGACCCTTACCTCCAGCCGCGGGTGTCTATCCAAACCCCAGCCTTTTATATCAAAAATCTCCTGAAACCAGGGGATGTGGTTGCCAGCTATCGCGCCTATTATCAAGATCTACCGGTTTATCTAGAGCGCACCGTCACTGTTGTTGGTTTCCAAGGAGAGCTCGCCTTCGGGGCTTCCCAAGAGCCCTGGAAGAAACAACTGTTAGATCAAAGCGCCTTTCAAGAGCTGTGGAAGGGGGAGAACCGCGTGTTTCTGGTGATGAACCCGATGCATCTTAAAACGCTTTCTTTAGAAACACCTTTTTTTATTCTTTGGCAGGATGGGGATTATGCAATTATTTCTAACCAGCCAACCTCTCCCCAGGAGGCTCCCTGATGACAGCTACCCTGTGGATGATTTTGGCAAGCGCTTTGTTGAATACGGCGGCCCAAGTCTTTTTAAAATTAGGGGTTCAACAGATTGGAAACTGGGCTTTTTCTTCAGAATCTTACCTCCAAATGGGCTTGCACTTTTTTAAGAATCCTTTTATTTTTATGGGGGTTGGGTGCTATGGGATCAGCCTTTTATGTTGGCTGAGAGCCCTTTTTGAGGTTGATTTGAGCTATGGAGTTCCCCTCCTAAGCCTTAGTTATGTTTTAACGGCCCTTGCGGGGGTTCTCTTTTTTCAAGAAACCCTTGGGGTTCCGCGTATCCTTGGCATCGGATTGATTTTAGGAGGTATCTACCTTGTCGCAAAAACAGCTTAAAGATTCATCTAAAGACGAGCAGCCCAAAGGCGAGATACAACCGTTTCTGCCCTTTGCAAAGCCTTCCATCAGTGAAGCAGCCATTCAAGAGGTTGCAGACTGTTTACGTTCAGGCTGGATCACAACGGGCCCCCGGATTCAGCAATTTGAGGAAGCCCTCAAAGCCTACCTAGGTGCGCCACATGTTTTGTGTGTTTCTTCGGGAACTGCTGGTCTTTACATGTCCCTTGTGGCTATAGGGCTTGAGCCAGGGGATGAAGTCATCACCACACCGCTTACTTTTGTGGCAACCCTCAACACGATTGTGCTTGCGGGCGGGCGCCCCGTGCTGGTGGATGTTGATCCCAAAACCTATAACCTCAATATGAACGCAGTGGAAGCCGCCATAACCCCTCGGACCAAAGCGATTCTTCCGGTTCACTTTGCAGGGCTCCCGGTGGACACCCAAGCATTATATGCGTTGGCCCAAAAGCATGGCCTTCGGGTGATTGAAGATGCGGCACACGCCATTGGAAGCGCCGTTGATGGCCGCAAAATTGGTGGATTCGGGGACATGCAGGTTTTCAGCTTCCATCCCAACAAGAACATGACCACCGGAGAGGGGGGGTGCATCGCTGTTCAGGATGAAGCCCTGCTTCGAAAGCTTCAGGCCCTTCGCTTCCACGGAATTGATAGGCCCGCCTGGGATCGCTTCACCCAAAAGGGGAGCCAGCACTATGACGTCATCCTGCCAGCCCATAAATTTAACATGATGGATCTGCAGGCTGCTTTAGGGCTACACCAGTTGAAAGCCTTAGATGGGTTTATCGAAAAGCGAAACGCCCTTGCCCAGCGCTATGTTCAGCTTTTGGGATCGCTGCCCCAGCTTAAGCTTCCGCCCATGCCGTCGAAAGGAGTTCTCCATAATTGGCACCTGTTTGCGCCTTTGATTCAGCCTGGGGATGGAGGGATATCGCGAGATGAAGTAGCGCAACGCCTGAAAGAGCACTATGGCATTGGGACGGGCATTCATTATGTTCCGCCCCACACCTACAGCTATTACCAACATCACTTTGGCTTCAAAACGGGCCAGTTCCCCGAAGCAGAACGCATTGGGGAACAAATTTTAAGCCTTCCTCTCTTCCCTGATATGACAGAAGCTGATCAAGATCGAGTTGTGGAAGCCCTTAAAGATATATGGAGATGAATGCGCCCATGACCCAGGATGTGGTTAAAACAGACGTCAAAAAACCTTTTTTATCGGTGGTAGTGCCTGTTTACAATGAAGAAGCAAACTTGGAAGAGCTTTATAAGCGTTTGGCGGCCGTGTTAGATCAAACGGGGCGCTCCTATGAGATCATCCTCACCAACGATGGAAGCAAGGATAAAAGCAGCCAGATATTAAAGCGGTTCTTTGAGGAACGTCCCCAGCAGATTCGCGTGATTGAGTTCAACGGTAACTATGGCCAGCACATGGCTATTATGGCTGGGTTTGAGCTCTCGGAAGGCGCATTTGTCCTTACCATGGATGCTGACCTTCAAAACCCCCCTGAGGAAATCCCTAAGCTTTTGGAGCTGGTGGACCAGGGGCATGACTATGTTGGGAGCTATCGTCTGCTGCGCCATGACAGCTGGTTTCGAACCTACGCTTCCCGGCTGGTGAACTGGATTCGGGGGAAGGTGACCCAAATTCAAATGCGTGACCATGGATGTATGCTGCGCGCCTATAGCCGCGCGATTGTGGATGCTGTTGTCATGTCTCCAGAAACAGCAACGTTGGTCCCCGTGCTGGCTTACACCTTTGCGGCAAATCCGACGGAGGTGGGGATTGAGCATGTTGCCCGAGAAAATGATGCGTCCAAATACAACCTCTACAAATTGCTGCGTCTCAATTTTGATTTGTTTACAGGGTTTTCCTTGGTGCCGCTCCACGTGTTCACCTTTTTTGGGATGTTTGTTTCTTTTTTGAGCAGCCTCCTGGTGATTTACCTGCTATTACGGCGCTTATTTTTGGGGCCAGAAGCAGAGGGCCTCTTCACCTTGTTCGCCATCCTTTTCTTCCTGGTCAGCATTGTCATTACAGGCATTGGCATGCTGGGAGAATATATAGGGCGAATTTACCAGATCGTCCGCCAGCGTCCACGCTTCCTCATCCGAGAAATTTTGAAAGAAATTGAAGAGAAGCCCTAGAGTGGCTATAGCTTAAATCGGTTAAACAAATCCTTGACGTTAGAAAAGCCTTTTTGAAATTGTTCAATAGGGGCAGCGCAAAAGGGCTTAATTTTTTGAATCAGCAGCACATTTTGAATGCGTTTTTCAAGAAAAGTCCAGGTGTTTTGATGGTTCTGGGATGTGTCTCGCATCCAATATAAAAGCGTAGAGCCGTAAACAGCAGCCAGCAAAAACCGTTTTGTGTAAAAATTATAATCCGTTGAGGTGTCCCCCGCAACGACCCACATTTTGTGAACCGTTTCTGAAATCCATTGTTTCCCAAGGAAGAGATGAGAGGGTTGCATCAAAAAACGCGCCGCTTTAACAGCAACAGGTTTTGCTTCCCCCATCAAACAAAGCCGTGTGCGGACACACCAGGTGATTTTTTCTGTCATCCCCATGGTTTCCAGAGGCATGGCTTCCATTTTCTCAACCATACGCTGGTCCAGCAGGTGATGGTAAACATGCAGGGCGTCAACCACCCCTTCCGGGAATAAGCACCACACTGCAGCAGGATCTAACCCAAGCTGTAGAGCGCCTTTCTCAAGGGCTTCTTTAACCCATCCGCTTTCCGTAACAAAAGGAAAAGAGGCTTCTAAAATAGCTTTTTTTTCTTGCAAATCTTGCTGATATACCGCTGATGTTTCTTTAAAAAAAGACGATGAAGATGTCGTGCGGGACATAGGTTTTTCCACCTTATTTTTCCAAATTTAATTAGAAGAGAGCATAGCCGAAGAAAGGTTAAATAGCGAGGGAGATTTAACAAATTTAGAAAGCCATAGATTTTTGTCTAAAATGTTACAAAAAGACACATAAAAAAATATTTAACAAATGGTTATTTAAAAAAGATGAATATTAATTTTTATTTAATTATTATGTCAAACATACTATCAAATAACGGAAAATTGACTGATGAAACACAAATTTTTAGCACTCACACTTTTGCTATCCACCTCTTTTCAAGTCATGGCAAACGGTGACGATGGTCCCTATAACGGAAGGCAATATATCATTAAAGGCGTTAAACTTGATCAAAAAATAAAAGATGGATTATCAGTGCCAACAGACGGAACAGCAATCATAAGTAAAGTTCAGGTTCAAGCTATAGGTTCTTACTTTGATGGAGATGTTTTTGCAAAAGATACTGTTATCCAACATAATGGTTCAAAAAAAATTGAATCTAGCTATTCTAGAATTCTTTGGAATGCATTCCATGGATATCATCTCCCCCTTGATTTTTCTTATGATGTAAGACGGCCTAAGAATGGAGAAAACATAGAGGTCAACGATGATGATGGAAGTTTAACGCTTTTTGCCATCAAGTGTAATCTAGAGTCTATGGCCGAAGGGGAAGACAAGAACTAAGGTCACATTTTTTCACCATTTTCTTGAGAACCGCCTTAACCTAAAAACGCCTCAAAACCTTGAAGGTTATGTTTATTATCCAGATATTTCTGAGGAAACAAAAGAAGCCATTCGCATTTCTGGTTTTGCAACTTTCATCAATAAACAGCCTTTCGCAGGCTTCTCAGCAGACGATTTGCCTCTTGGTAATTATCATGTTGAAAATATCATCTTTAACCCATTGCTTGTGAGCACAAATAATCCAAATGCTTTGAATTGGTTAAGTCAAATAACTATTAAAGCTGATGGTTTATCTATGACGTTAAAAGATACCGATGGATTTTTGACCCAGGCATCTTTAAAAGCCTGGAAAAAATTTGAACTTGATAGAAATGGTAATAGCCTACAAAGCAGGCTCATTGATCCTTGTATCCAAGTATCACAAAAAATTCTGATCCTTTTGCAGTCGCTGGAAGAAATTATAATTTTGGTGCTGCGGCACAAGAAGGCCCCTTAAAAATCTTAGGTGATATGGTTATTAAACAACCAATTCTTAATAAGAATCTGTTTGCTGGGATTGACTTTGAAGATGCAGTTTGTGAACACCCCTCTCCCTTAGGTTTTGGTTCTATCTCTCCCCTTTTCGCTCGATTCGTCCATTTATCCAACAATCCAGTCACTTTTTTTTCATTTGAAAATGACCGTCTAGATTGCAAGGTTACTTTCTTAGGTGCAGATCCTCTCACCATTCGTGTAAATGAACCTGTATCTAACATTATTCTGAAAGAGTTAGAGGGGGGAGATGTGAGCCTTACTGAAAGTAAAATTCATATTACAAAAAGCACTCCTTTTGCGCTAGAAACAGGGCAGAGCGTTGATTGCAAAACCGAGCGCTCTTTTGGACCGCTATAAAAGTTTACGGAATGCTCTGAAATAGATGATTTTTTTGCCTATCATGCACTTTATACTGTGCCTGGTTTAAGTGTTTCCATGGGGCCCATCTTCCATGAAAACTTAGAAAAAACAAGCAGTAGTGTTCCTGATTCCTGGAGTCGTCATGTTAAACCCAAAGCAATCTATCATTTCGACAAACTATTTCTGGATAAGCTAAACGAGCTTGCTGGAAACAAGTAAACATCATAGGAACAAGCCACGGGGGATAAAGCCCCGTGGCTTGGTTAAACAAGATTTATGAGGAGCACTTACAAAGCCATAGCCAAATTTGGAAAAATCCATTACGCTTTGTCTTGTGAATAGGAATGATGCGTTAAGAGGGCTTAGGTAAGCGTGGATGATATTTCTGACAAAGGGGTTGTAGAAACTTTAGAGCAAAAACCCACGTTGCGGCGGCGCAGCATTGCGCGTTTGATGGCGGTTCAGGCTTTTTATCAGATGGAACTTACCCATGACTCCCTTGAAGAAGTCTTAGAACAATTTAGGACCCATCACTTTCAAAAGCAAAATAAACCTTTTTCTCTTGGGGATAAGGCTTTTTTTGTAGAACTGGTGCGTGGAGGATATGCCAAACAAGCGTCTCTAGACCCATTGATTCAAGGATGTATTTCGGGCTGGAGCCTGGATCGCTTAGATCATGTTGTGCTAGCCATTTTAAGATTGGGCGCTTACGAGCTTTCAGAGAATTTACATCTTTCATCGGCTATTATTTTGAATGAGTACATCGACATTACCCGCGCGTTTTTCGATGATAAGGAACCTGCATTTGTAAATGGGGTTCTGGATTGTCTTATTCAGAAATTGAGGCCACGATCTGATGAAAGCAAACAACGATAAAAACCATCAAGCTTGCCAAATTTTTTCCTTTTTTTTGGTTTGGCTGGCGTGCCACATGTTAGCACCTTCTCTTGGGTTTTCTTCCGAGATAAAACAAACTTCCACCAGCCGGGAAGACAGAATTGAGAAAAAAGAATCTAAAATTAAGGGTAAAGACAGCTTATTTATTCAATTTGAGCCTTTTCAAGTTCCCATCATCCGAGTCAATCAACCTGTGGGATACATGGGAATGCGGATCATCTTAGAGGCTGAAAACCAAGAAGCAGCCAGTTATCTGGTAGATCAACTTCCGCGCATCCATGATATCATCTACAAGGATATTTACATCATTTGTGACGTTATTTGGGATACTTCCTATAACCCAACCTTGGTTTCTTTAAAGAAGCGAATTGATACCATTTGCAAAAAGCTTATCGGGATTGACCTTGTAAAAAACGTGCTTATCGAAAACCTATTCATGCGGCGCCTTTCTAAGTAACACCAATTAGCTTGGCTAGCCGAATAGGTAAAGTTGGCATTGACTTTTATATCATAAACTGAAACAGTTATGCCTCAAGCTATAAGTATTGGATTGAGGATGTGGGGGTGCACACCGCTGAACTTCAAAAAAAAATCTCCTATTTTTCATGGTTGTTTGTTTCGCTGATTTTAGAAGCCGTGTGGGGGCTTATCCTTTGGCTTCGCTTAGAAAAAGGCAAAGAAAACCCCCAATGGATTCAGGAAAAATGGGCTGAGCCTTCTGTGCCCCGCCCCGCCGGGCGCGTGATTTGGATCCATGGTGCTAGCATTGGAGAATCTCGAGCGGCTCTGGGCCTTATCCAAAAGCTTTTGGTCACAGATCCAAACCTCTCCATTTTGGTGACAACCGTGACGAAAGACTCGGCAACGTTGATGCGCACCTCATTGCCAAGCCGCGCTTTCCATCAGATGCTTCCCCTTGACGCGCCCAGGGTTGTGAAGCGTTTTCTGGATTATTGGAAGCCGGAAAGGGCTTTCTTCGTCGAGTCTGATTTTTGGCCTTTTCTGCTGAGGGAAATTCGCCGCAGGAGGATCCCTGCTTTTCTCCTGAATGGCAGGGTTTCTGAGCAAAGCTTTCGCCGCTGGCACTGGGTCCTCCCCCTGTCGCGTAGCCTGTTGAGCACGTTTAAAGTTTGTTTAACACCTTCCCAAATCCAGGCCCAGCGCTTGCGCCAATTGGGTGCTGAGACTGTTCGCGTAGCGGGCAATTTAAAGCTGACGCTTCCGCCCTTACCCGTGGATGAAAGCCTTGTGGCGTCCCTTAAAAAAGCCTGTTTAGGAAGACACATATGGCTCGCTTCTAACACCCATGAAGGAGAAGAAAGCTTGATGCTAAAGCTGCACGTTCAGCTTTTGAAAAATTTTCCAGAGCTGCTTTTATTTCTGTGCCCACGGCACATCAGCCGGCGGGAGGACGTGGAACACCTTCTCCAACAAGAAGGGATTTCTTATCAACGCCTTTCCCTCTGGCTTCAAAATCCCCGCTCTTTTGGAACGGTTCAGGTGGTGCTGGGGGATACTTTGGGGAACGTAGGTGAACTATATGCCTTGCACGACCTGGTGGTGATGGGGGGCTCGTTCTTGCCTAAAATTGGAGGGCATAATTTGGTTGAGCCAGCCCAGCAAGGATGCTGCATTGTGCATGGTCCTTTTATGGAGCATAACCTTGAGATTTCACAAACGTTTCAAGACGCCCAAGCAGCTGTGCAGCTTCCCCCTGAAGAACTTTTGAAGGCCTTGGGTGGATTTTTAAAAAATCCTGAAACCCAGCAGCCCTACCAACAACGGGGACAGCAACTGCTAACCTCCTGCGAAAGGATTTTGGATGACATGCTTGACATCATCCAAGCTTAAGCGGCGTCCGCTGCTACTATGCCGGAAAGCGCCAAAATTTTGGTGGAGGGCACCCCCCTCCACGTTATGGGCCTATGGTTTATGGCCCTTGTCTTCTCTATTTCGCCTCCTCGCCTGGTTGAGACAAACCCTGACTAAGTCAGCTGCCCAAGCCCCCTACCCCGTTTTTTCCATTGGAAACCTGGTGGTGGGAGGAGCTGGCAAGACGCCGCTAACCCTCTGGTTGATTGATTTTTTAAAAGCACAGGGGTGGGAGCCTCGAGTGGTGACCCGGGGGTATGGCAGCCGCCTGAAAGGCCCTTTGGCTGTGGATCCCCAACAACACACCTTTGAAGATGTTGGGGATGAAGCCCTCTTATTAGCCAAACGCGCCCAAGTTTACCTTGCCTCTCCCCGGAGCCAGGTGCTTCCTCTGTTAAAAGACCTCCCCCCCAACACCGTGCTATTGTTGGATGACGCACATCAACATGCCTCTTTAAAAAAAGATGTGTCTTTGGTGGTGGTTGATGGAAAACAAGGCTTTGGTAATGGTTTTTTGCTTCCGGCAGGTCCTTTAAGGGAATCAGTCAAAGAAGGGCTTAGCAAAGCATGCGCTGTTGTGGTGATGGGCACCCCTTCCCCGGGCCTTTTAAAAATTCTGCAGCACAACGCACCGAAGCTCCCTTTGCTAAAGGCTTGGATTAAACCTATAACGGATTTTCCTCCGGAGACAAAAATTTTTGGGTTCGCAGGCATTGGGTTTCCAGAAAAATTCAAGCATACCTTAGACCAACTTCAAGGAAAGCTTGATGGTTTTGAAGCGTTCCCGGACCATCACCCTTATACGGTTGATGACATGAAGAAACTTGCCAATAAGACATTGAAACGCGGCGCAATCCTTGTGACAACGGCAAAAGATTGGGTCAGAATCCCGAAGCATTTTCAAGAACACATTCATGTGATAGACATTGAGGTGGTGATGGAAGAAACATCCCAAAAACAGCTTGAGGTCCTGTTGCAACCGCATTTAATAGGAAAGAAAAGAGGAAATTTATGAATCTCGTCACACTCCTGGCAACGTACATTATGGTGTGGTGGATCCTTTTTTTCATGGCGCTTCCCTGGGGGCTTAAAAAATCTAAAGCTTTTGTTGGATTTACCCCAGAGATTGAGCCTGGGACGGATCCGTGGGTTGATCCAGGTGCCCCGGAGCGCCCCTTCTTGAGGTTGAAGGTGGTGGTTGTCTCCTTTGTAACAGCTCTGATCTGCTTAGTCCTCCATGTCACAGCGGACCTTTGGGGGCCCCTGTTGCGGGCGTGGCTTCAGCATGGATGATTTTTTAAAAATTGCTCTGACAGATCTTTCCCAAACCCAGGCTCAAGCTTCAGCCCTCGCCCCCCTGCTTCAACCGGGGGATGTCCTTTTCCTTGAAGGGCCTCTAGGGGTTGGAAAAACCGCGTTTTCTCGGGCCCTCATTCAAGCCTGGGCAAAAGACCCTACCCTTGTGGTGGCTAGCCCAACCTTTAACCTGGTACTCACCTATGAAGCACCCCAGGGCGTTTTATGGCATGTGGACCTTTATCGTCTTGAGGAAGCAGACCCCAAAATCTGGGAGCTTGGCCTCGAGGAGGCGTATAATCAAGCCATTGTGTTGCTGGAATGGCCCCAGCGGCTTGGAGAAAAACACCTCAAACACCTCGACCCCCTTTGGGTTCGCCTTTCCTTTGGGGATGATGCCATGCCAAACAACCGGATGCTAAGCTATGAGGGCTCTTCAAGGTGGCAACAAAGGCTAGCTGAAGGGGGGCTTGTGAACTCTTGCTAAACCTTTGGAACATCCCAACAGGCATGCCATTCCTTCAAACCCTCGTGGAGGGTCTCCCCCGGTTTTGTGAAGACCATCAGATTGGCTTGGGGGATGTGACGCTATACCTTCCCTACGCCAGGGCGGGTACCAATTTTAAGCAGATGCTTTTAGAGCGCTACCAAGGTGCATTTCTGCTTCCTCGGATTGAAATTTTGGGAGAATGGACAGACGATGCTCTCGAATTTCCAGAAAACCCTGATGCAGTCGTGGGTTTGGAACAAAAAACCATCCCTCCCCTTGTGCGCCAAGCGCTTCTAGCCCAGCTAGTGCGAGAAAAACAGACCCAACTGGCGCGCCAAGAAGGGATGGAAGTTCCGCCTTTTCAGATGACCTTACAACTGGTTGAAGCCCTGATCGCTTTTTTAGATCAAGCTTGTATTGAGGAGGTTAGCCTAGAAAACCTCGCCCAGCTAGTGCCCGAAACGTTTGCAAGCCACTGGCAACTCACTTTAGATTTTATGCGGATCATCCAAATTTACTGGCCCCAGTTGTTACTAGAGAAAGGCTACGTAGAACCCTATGTGCAGCACCATCAGTGGGTTCAGCGGAAGCTTGCTGCGTGGCAGCAATCCCCCCCCTCTGGTTGGGTGTTGGCCGCAGGTTCAACCGGCACCATGCCAGCCACTGCTACATTTCTCAAAGCCATTGCGTCACTCCCCAAGGGCGGGGTCATCTTGCCCGGACTAGACCCACATTTCGGCCAACAGCCTGGAAGCGAGAATATTTCGGCATGCCACCCCCAATATGCTTTACAACAACTCTTGAAACGCCTGGGGCGAACGGCTGACTCCGTGCCCTTGTGGCCGTGGGCTTTGGATCTTGAACATCCCCTCGGGCCCCATATCCCAAAGCGCCAGCAGCTGGTGAGAGAGCTCTTCCAGGCTTCCTTCGAGACCCCCTCTAAAGAAGATTCAACCGAACCACCTTCTGAAGCGCTTTCTAAGTGGGAGGGGATTCACTACCTGGCCTGCGCATCCCTCCACGAAGAAGCTGAGACCATCGCCCTTATGCTGCGGGAAGCCCTAGAAACACCTGGAAAAACCATTGCATTGGTAAGCGCCGATCGCCTGCTGTTACATCAAGTGTTTGCAGCCCTCAAGCGCTGGCAGATTGTGCCCTATAACAGCGCTTCAAGCCTTTTCAGCCAAACAGACCTCGGGTCCTTAATCCATCTCGCCCTCCAAGCGATTGTTGAGCAAGCCAGCCCCATTCCTTTGTTGAGCCTGCTTAAGCACCCCTTATGCTGCGTGAGAGATGCTCCCCTTCACCAAGCATTTTGCTTCGCCTTGGAGCAACGGTTGTTGCGGGGGATTGACCCTGGTCGCGGGTTTGCGAGCCTTCGGGAGGGAGCTGCTTCCATCGAGCAACCCCTTCGGGACTTGCTGGAGCAGGGGATCGAGCGCCTCAGCTTTTTTCTGGAGCCTCTTTTAACCCTGCAAGCAAAAGGAGAAGCCCCCCTTCCCTTTTCCCAGTGGGTCCAAGCCCTTGGGGAGGTGATCCATCGGTTGTGTCCTCCAGAGGTTCAGCTCGCCTCACCCAAAGCTCGGGCCGTTCTGTCGTCTTTTTTAGAAGGGCTTCAAGAAGCAGCCATCTTTTTCCCAGAGGTTTCCCTGGAAGATGCAGTGGAAGGCATTTGGCTGCTCATCGGAAAGTTATCGCTTCCACCGGAGCCCCCTACTCACCCACGCATTCGCCTTTTGGGAACGTTGGAAGCACGACTGCTCCAGGCGGATACGGTTATTTTAGGGGGGCTTAATGAGGGGACGTGGCCGCCGCTTCCCAACAATGGTCCATGGCTGAACCGACCTATGCGAGATGATATAGGGATGCCGCCCTTGGAGCGCAGAATTGGCTTGTCCGCCCATGATTTTTGCCAGACCTTTGGAAACCCAACCGTGGTGCTCACCCGTGCGTTGCGCGCTGGGGGAACGCCCACGGTTCCCTCCCGGTTTCTGGCCAGGCTGGAGACCCTTTTGAAGGCCGAAGGGAAAACCTGGAAAGAGGACACCCTGTGGCGCCGCTGGGCTTTAGCTCTGGATGCTCCCCAAACCACCGTAGCCATTCAGGTTCCAGCACCATGCCCCCCTGTTCATGCAAGGCCCCGCCAACTTTCCGTCACACAAATTGAGATGTGGCGAAAAGACCCCTACGCCCTTTATGCGCGCCATGTGTTAAGGTTAAAGCCCCTGGACCCCCTCAATGCTTCCCCCGATCACGCGCTGCAAGGCACGTTGCTGCACCAGGTGTTTGATCTGTTTTTAAGCCAGGGGGCGGATCTGTTTGCGCCCACAGCGCTGGAAGAGCTTTTGACGTTGGGGAGAGAAAAGCTGGCCCCTTTTTTTCATAAACCTGCGGTACAAACCTTTTGGTGGCAGCGTTTTCAAAAAATGGCGTCGTGGTTTTTAGAGACAGAACGCCAGCGACGCCTTCAGCAGCGCCCTTACAAAACCTTCACAGAAGTTGATGCAACGGTTGTTTTTCAATCGCCTGCTGGTCCTTTTCGTTTAAAAGCCCGGGCAGACCGGGTGGACGTATTTGAGGATGGAACCGTAGATCTAATTGATTATAAAACGGGTTTCCCTCCTGCTGAGCGTGACGTCGTGTTGGGCTATGCACCCCAGCTGCCTTTGGAAGCAGGGATGCTATGGAAAGGGGGGTTTCGAGACATTGCTGTGAAAAATCTTCAGCTGGGGCAGCTGCATTTTTGGCATGTTTCCGGCCGATTGGAGGGGGGGGATATTAAAACCCTAAAATCGCCCACCCAAGCACTAGCTGAAGGCGCATGGGAAGGCCTCCAACGGTTAATTGAGGCCTTTGATGAGGTCACAACACCCTATTACCCTCAAGCCGACCCAACCCAAGGTCTTTATTACCCTGATTATATGTTTCTTGCCAGATTTTTAGAATGGAACGGGCGCCCATAACAAGACACAACCCTCAGAAACAATAGAAAAATTTAAATTGATCTGGCGGACAAAATTTGCTAGGCTTCGGTTGAGTTTAGTTGGTAAGTGTCAGAAAAGCTTGAACAATGAGGCGCCGGCTTTTTTTGCATAAAACCTTCTGGGCTTGTTTCGTGTCTCTGGAAGGCTTTGGGGTATACCCATAAACGTTTCAGGGACAAATGCGCGACACCAGGGATCTAAGAACTCCCCGATGCCGCTAACCCTAAAAGACTCCAACCGAGTCATTTAAGGCTAAACAAGATGTTAAACGATTTTTCTTTTCTCGCGCAACTTAAACTTTCTCGCCTTCGACACTTTTTCTTCCCTCCAAGGGAAGGAGAGATGCGCTTGGAGGTGGCTGACTGTTTATTTTTCTTGGGGTTATCCCTTTGGCTGACCTTAAGCATGCTATGGGAGGATGCTGACGAAGGCGAAGATTAAAAGCCTGGCGTTCACGTTTACTGTCCGGAAAGGGGAGTTGAGCTTGAACCCAAAGGCAGCGGCGTCAAAGAAGGCGGAGGTTTTTGAGGAAAAATATGATCTCCCTTTTTATTGACACAACCCCTATCTTTTTGTTTCACGTCAACTCCCCGTCCGAAGGTAACAGGCCATGTTTATAAGGGTTTGCCTTTTACATCATATTGGGTAGGTCGCGCCATCAAGCAGCCACCTTGATAAACGGCAACTTCCCTAAGCACCCCTGTTTCATAAAAGCTGAAAAACGAACCTTCTTTAAGGTCGTTGGCATAAAAGCCTTTCTCCAAAATACTTCCAGATGGAAAATAGATAAGGCTTGGACCATGCTTCACATTGTCATGATAGTGAAAAATCTGTTGCACATTTCCTTGTTCATCATAGGTTAAACAGGGTCCCTGCAAACGGCCTTCTTGGTAATGCATGCGCATTTTTACAAGACCATTTTCGTCATAAAAAGTGGCTTGTCCGTGCTGCAACCCTCTCACATAGTGGGTACCCAAAACAATTTTACCCTCTTCAAAAGCTTCAAAAGGCCCGTGCATGTCCCCATGGTCATAGAAAAGCCGCTGGGTAAGGTGAGCATCTTCCGCATAATGGCGGGATTCTCCATGTAAAACGCCCTGCTCATAGGTTTGATAACGAAGCAAACGTCCCTTCTCATCTTGGTAAAGGACAGGGCCCTGCAACACCTGTTGGAATGTTCCTTCAGGCGACGGTTCCAGGGTTTCATCTTCTTGCTTTGTGGCTTGCTGCGCTGGCATCGTATCTTTTTTTTCCTCCATCTCTAGGGGTTTATTAGTATCCCAAAATAAGACGCTCTCCAACTACCTTTCATAAAAAATGTAATAAAAACGTCAAAAAGATTGAAATGTTCCCAGTTGACACGTGGGTAGGTTTAGCTGTTACATGGGACCATGAGGGGGATATAGAATGTGCCTTGCAAAAGATATTTCATAGGATTTGTCATTTCCGCGGAGGCGGAAATCTAGACAATCCTAAACTCTGCTGCTTCTACTGAAGCGTCATGTTGATAGCTTTTCCCTGTATTCCCGCCTCCGTGGGAATGACAAAGAGAGAAGCTGTAATGGCAGAAAAAGGTGGGAATGTCTCTTACAAGACGCGCTCTATAATTTATAAGTTAAGTAAAAGTTCTGGAAGCATTGAACATGTCTTTGATTCACCCAACAGCCATCGTTGAGCCAGGGGCCCAGCTGGGCTCTCGCGTTAAGATTGGCCCCTACAGCTGTGTTGGTGCTCACGTTACCTTGGGCGATGATGTCGAGCTTTTTTCCCATGTGGTGGTCACAGGGCGAACAACCCTGGGAGCTAACACTACCGTCTATCCCTTTGCATCCCTTGGCCATGCACCCCAAGATTTGAAATATCAAGGAGAGCCCTCCACTTTGGAGATCGGCTCCCACAACAAAATCCGGGAATATGTCACCATGCAACCGGGCACAGCATCCGGTAACATGAAAACCGTTGTGGGTAACCACGGTTTATTCATGGCAGGAAGCCACGTGGCCCATGATTGCGTCATTGGAAACCATGTGATTATGGCAAACAACGCTACCTTAGGGGGACACGTCACCGTGGGAGACTATGTGGTCATTGGGGGGCTTGCAGCGGTTCATCAATTTGTCCGGATTGGCTCTTATGCGATGATTGGCGGCACGGCAGGGGTTGCAGAAGATGTCATCCCCTATGGCTCTGTTGAGACCAAGCGGGCTTACCTGGGGGGGCTTAACCTGGTGGGGCTCAAGCGAAGAAATGTTCCTAAAGATGAAATCCATGGGTTGCGTGAGGCGTTTCGGGTGCTCTTTGTTGAAGAAAGTGGTGCCATGTCTGAACGCTTGAAAACACTCTCACCTGCCCTCAAAACCCTTGCTGCGGTCCAAGAGCTGATTCATTTTATTGAGGCTGAGGCTTCCCGCCCTTTGTGCAGCTATCGCCTTGGGAAAAACAAACGGTAGAGGGTAGCAACACGGTTCATGGAAATGCTTGGAATCATTGCAGGTCAGGGGCAACTGCCTGTTTTGCTGATGGAGGCTTGCCGGGCAAGACAGCAGCCTTTTTTCGTCTTGGCTTATAAGGGGCAAACCCCCGCAGAAACCGTGACAGGGGTTGACCACCTCTGGCTTTCCTTGGGAGAACTTGGAAAAAGCCTAGATGCTCTGAAAACCAGACATATTTCTAAACTTGTCTTGGCTGGAAAATTTCAACGACCTTCCCTGGGAGATATCAAAGCAGATTGGCGCGGTGCGCGGTTTTTGGCTCGTATTGGCATGGGAGCTCTGGGGGATGATTCCCTTTTACGCCTTATTTTGGAAGAGCTTACCCGAGAAGGAATAACCGTTTTGGGGGTTCAAGAGTTTTTGACCTCCCTTCAGCACCCCCCAGGCCCCCTCGGGCAGATTTTACCCTCCGCCCAAGCCCAGGCAGATATTACATGGGGAATTCAGGTTTTAAAAACCCTTTCGCCCTTGGATATTGGTCAAGCTGTTATCGTTCAACAGGGGGTGGTGTTGGGGATCGAAGCTGCAGAGGGAACAGATCAGTTAATTTTAAGGTGCGCCGACCTTCAAAAACCTGGGGAGCCTGCGGTGCTGGTTAAACTGGCGAAACAAAACCAAGATGAACGCGCGGATCTGCCAACCCTGGGACCAAAAACTTTAGAACTTTTAATCCAGGCAAACATGGCTGGTCTTGGGTTTGAGGCCTCAAAAACCCTTTTGATTGACGCTGAAGGCTTAAAGCAACAAGCTGATGCGCACGGCCTTTTCCTCTTCGGCATAACGATGCCTTGGGAAGAAGAAGAAAAATAAATGCATATCGTTTTAATCGCAGGGGAGGCATCTGGAGATCGCTTAGGGGTTCACCTGATACGGGGATTGCAAAAACGCTTTTCTGGCCAAGGGCTTTCCTTTTCAGGCATCGGCGGCCCAGGGATGGAAAAAGCAGGCAACTTCACGTCTCTGTTTCCTTTTCAAGAACTGTCCCACATGGGTTTGGATATCCTTCCCCATCTGTTTCACCTGATGCAACGCATTCGGCAAACCGTCCACCATGTGCAACAGCTTCAACCAGACATTCTTTTAACCATCGACGCTCCTGAATTTTGCTTCAGGGTCTCCAAAGCCGTCGCAAAAGGCAGAGTTCGAGGATACGCTTCTTCCACCAAGCTCGTGCATTGTGTGGCCCCCAGCGTCTGGGCGTGGCGCCCCGGGCGGGCCAAGAAGATCGCTGATTTTTTAGACCACCTTATGGTGTTGTTCCCCTTTGAACCGCCTTATTTCCAAGAAGTTGGCCTGCCGTGCACCTTTGTGGGGCATCCCCTCCTTCAAGAGCCAAAAGGCTCAGCTGAGCGCTTTTTTCAACAAACAGGTTTGTCGCCCCAAGATCCCCTGTTGTGTCTCTTACCAGGCAGCAGGACCAAAGAAATCCAAAGGCTTGTCCCCGTGTTTGCCGAAACCATTCGCCGTATTCAGCAGGCTATTCCCAACCTTAAGGTAATATTACCCACCCTACCCAAGCTGGAGCCTATGCTCCAAGCCCTCTTACCTTTATTTGAAACACCCCCCTTCATCTTACCGAATCCAGAAGATCACTGCCACGCCATGGCTGCTTCTACCGCAGCCCTCGCTGCTTCTGGAACCGTCACCCTCGAGCTGGCCTATCACCAAACCCCCATGGTTGTGGCCTACAAAGTTTCCTGGACGGTGGAGCAGCTAGCCAAAAGGCTCATTCACGTGCCTTACGTAAGCTTGGTCAATATCATCGCTCAAAGGCCCTTGGTGCCCGAATGCTTGCAGGGAGATTGTAATCCCACCCAGCTGAGCCTTGAGCTGTTGAAGCTTTTTCAAAAACCACAAGAGTTGAAAAAACAAAAAGAAGGGTTGGAAGACGTGATGCAACACCTACAAGCTCCCCTTCCTTTCCAAGATGCAACAGCTGAGCTGCTTTCCAAGGCTTGATTAAAATTTATTCTTTATTTACAATGCATTAAAGAAATAAGGGGAATTTTTAGACATGCTCAACGCCGTTTCTAAAAGCATTTTGCACCGATTTACACATCGGTTTATCTTTGCTGTTTTACTAGCGAGCCTTCTAATCGTTGGCCTAGAAATCACGCATTCTCCGTATTATCTGCGATTTCAACAACCCATCTACCTAGCCGATCTCTGTTTACTAGGGATCCTCATTCTATATTGCTTCGGGTTGGCTTTCCATACCCTGAACATCAAAAAAGCCAAGTTGAAATCAGAGCTATTTCTTCTCTTCACGCTTTTTCTTCTGCTGGCTGATTTCATCATCTCCCTAGGGGTTTTGATCCAACCTTTTCAATTTTTCTCCCTGGTGCGGATCTTTCTGTTTTTTTTGCTGTATTACGATTTTTTCACCCACACATCGTTGCATCGCATCGTCAAAATTATGCAGCGCTCCCACAAATCTCTTTTAAGCGTTATCTTCCTTCTCTTTATTGTGCTTTATTCGACGTCTCTCATCGCCTATGAACTTTTCTCCAAAACGAATCCGGAGATCTTTGGAAGCCTTGCAGATTCTTTTCTAACCCTTTTTCGAACCATGGTCGCAGACAACCTGGGCGATACGGTGGAGGCTGTTTCACCCCATCACCCCTATGCGCCCTTCTTTTTCATTTTTTTTATGGTCATCTCTGGGTTCATCATCATGAATTTATTTGTGAGCGTTTTAGTTGATGGATTTGCCGAGTCTTTGAAAGAAAAGCACGATGCCCATGAAAATATACGGCACCAGGAAGTTATTGAATTTCTTGAAAAAATTCACCATCACGATAAAGGGAGTTCAGCTGCAAGCGGCCGAGTTTTAGAAGAGACCCAAGAGCTTTAGCTGTAGAGCTTTTTTTTCGGCTTTATCCATTTCGAGCAACTGGTTTTGAACACATTTTCTAATGTTTCTTCGTTTGTATTGCCGATGGTTTCCATAAAATCCAGTGGTTTCCATAAAATGACAGTAAGAACTATCCATTCATAATGGCAAATCTCTAAGATTTTCGCCAAGCGGTTAAAAAAGGTGCTGGAACCACATTGAACTAAAATATTCACGTTTTTCTAGTGCAATAAGGTTCTATGTGGTATGATCATTGCTAATATTTTGAATGAAGGTCGTTAAAATGTTATCATTTTCGCCATCCCTTAAGTTGGAAAAGGCCCTCAAGTCGCTCCAAGCTGATATCGTTCTTCTCACACACGAGCTATCGACTATGGACGAGGGGGAGAAGTCCTGGTTACATAAGTTCATTTTAATTAGCACTATTGGAGCCTCAACACGTATTGAAAATGCAGCTCTGACGGATGCGGAAATAGAGTGGGTCGATACAACTTTAACCCAAGATGGTAAAACGACAGCATATCAAGCGAAACGAAGCCTTATTCTGAATAAATTATCGAAAGATCGTGAGCGTAGCATTGAGGAAGTGGTGGGGTGCCGGGAAGTTTTGAGCCTTATTTATATTCAAACGGATGATTTTTTTCCTCTCACAGAAATCATGATTCGAGGCATGCACAACATACTTCTGAGTTATTACCCTAAGGCCTCAACTTACGCAGGGTGTTATAAACCAAACCCCAATCAAGTTGTTTCAGTCAATCATGAAACAGGAGAGCGTCAAACTGTTCTTGAGCCCACACCGCCGGGCCCTCTCACAGAAACGGCAATGAGAGACCTGATCGGGTGGTATAACGGCATCATACAGGAATATCCGTGGACGCTTTTAGTTGCAACCGAGTTTGTCTTCCGTTTTCTTGCAATTCACCCTTTTCAAGATGGGAACGGTCGTATAGGCCGCGCCTTGTTCTTACTTTCTTTGATGCAAGGAGATGATCCTGCTCTAAAGCAAGTTGTCCGCTTTATATCTATAGATCGGCAGATTGAACGCAATCGCCCTCTTTATTATTCCGCCCTACGTCATGTGTCAGGTGGGTATTACCGTAGCAATCTAGAGGACTATAATCTTGAACCATTAGCTTGGTTCTTCCTTAAAATGACTCAAAATGCGCTTGACGATGTCAAATTGCTTCGTAAGCGTTATGCAGCAATGATAAGGTTATCTGAGGGAGCTCATAAGGTATTGGCTTGCTTTAAATCCTCTCCCGAAAAGCGTCTCGGCCTCTTTGAGCTTGTTCAGGAAACAGGTCTTGCTCGGCGGAGCGTGCAAAATGCCTTGGTTCGTTTGGTAAAAACTGGTTTTTTACAGCGTTTGGGAGCTGGCCCCTCCAGCAGATACCAATTAATCTTTTGAGTATAATGCCCCCCCAAAAAAGTGATATATCAACATTATAGTCACAACCAATTTGTTCGACAATATTCCTCAAAACACTTCTGTAAAGCTCAACACATACTTTACGACGATATGGGGTGTCCACACAACATGGTACATAAAATGGTACATAACCCGGAAAACATGATGCGGATCTCTTTGGAGTTCCACAATGAATAGCCCTTACTGCCTGCTTCAAGACAGTAAGAGCTATCCATTCAAGATGGCAAATCTTCAAGATTTTCGCCAAGCGGTTAAATCTAAAAAAACAGCGGTTGATGCTTCACCTGCCGTCAACCTTAACCCTTAACCCGCACATAAGACCCAGGCGCATCTTCAAGGCTTGGAAATTTCGGGTGGTTAATTTTGCGAGCGGGGACTGTTTCTTTAGCATAGCGCTGAACCCATTTTTGCCAATAAGGCCACCAAGATCCTTGGTTTTCTTTAGCTTTTTTCAACCAGTCCAAAGGGTCTTTTTCAACGCTTGGATTCGTCAGGTAACTATATTTTCCAGAATCAGCTGGGTTGATCACACCCGCCACGTGGCCCGACGTGGCCAACACAAATTCTTTATCGCCTCCATAGAGCTGAGAACCTGCATAGCAACACCGCCACGGCGCAATATGATCCTCCCGGGTTGCGATAATAAAACTGGGCGCTTTAATTTGCCGCAGGTCGATGGAAACCCCACCTAGATTTAAACCACCCGCTTTTCGAAGAAGGTTTTTTTGAAACATATTTCGCAGATAATAGCTATGCATCGCTGCTGGCATACGGGTTGAATCTGCATTCCAATATAAAAAATCCAACGGGAAAGGCTCTTGCCCAAGGAGGTAGTTGTTGATAAAAAACGACCAGATGAGGTCATTTGCCCGAAGGAGGTTAAACGTAACCGCCATGGATCTTCCCTCTAAATAGCCTTTTTCTGCCATTTTAGATTCAAGGGTTCGAAGCTGTTCTTCATCAATGAAGACGCTTAAATCTCCTGCTCTGGAAAAATCGATTAACGTTGCCAGGTAGGTTGCAGTGAGCACCTCATCCCGGTTTTTAGACGCCAGGTAGGATAAGAAACACGACAATAAATTTCCGCCTAAACAATATCCCACCAAATTAACCTTAGGCTCAGATGTGATCGCCCGAACCACGCTCAAAGCTTGGCCCAATCCTTCCAGCATATAGTCTTCAAAAGTTTTTTGAGCCAAGCTTTTGTCTGGATTTACCCAGGAAATCATGAAAACAGTGTGCCCCTGATCTACCGCCCATTTCACGAAGGAGTTTTTAGGCCGTAAATCAAAGATGTAATATTTATTGATCCACGGCGGGATAATCAGCAGCGGTGTTTTTAAAACTTTTTCTGTGGTGGGGTGGTATTGGATCAACTGAAACAAAGGATTTTGAAACACCACCTGCCCAGGGGTTGTCGCAAGATCAAACCCCAGTTCAAAAGCATCCGGCTGGGTCATGGAGATGGCAAGCTGGCCGTTGCCACGCTTGAGGTCTTCCATAAAATTTTCAAACCCTTTGACTAAATTTTCTCCCTTGGTTTCAATAATTTTTTCAATGACTTTGGGGTTCGTCAAAGGAAAATTAGACGGAGAAACCGCGTCTAAGATCTGTTTGGTATAAAAAGAAACTTTGTGGCGCTGTTTTTCATCCAGCTCAGGTACGTTGTCTGCTATAAATAAAAGCCACTTAGATGTCAGCAAATAGCTTTGTTTGATAAAATTAAAAAAAGGATCTTCGTTCCACTTGGGGTGGTTGAACCGTTTATCTGTTTTTTCTGGCTCAATAACAGATGCAACCTGCCCTGTTTGCATTTGCGCTAACGTGTGGATCCACAGGTCATAAAATTCAGAAGCTAAATTTTCTTGAGCTTTCAAAGCAGTCGCCGGATTTTGGGCCAGATGCTCCATGGCTTCAGAAAAAAGTTTTCCCATGGAAAAGGGGCTAAACGGTGAAGAAGCCGCTTGAGAGCTGGTTTCAACGAAACTAGAAAAAGCCAGAGAGGCTTGATCTGCAGCTTTTTGCACCATGCGTGGCCAAAAATGAAAGACTTCTTCTGGACGCAAGGGATTCATCAAATTCTCTAATATTACGTTTTCGTATTAATTCATCACAACTCACAGAATAACCAGAAAACTTTAATTTTTTATTAGAGTTTGAGATAGTGGAAATTTAAGCCTATTCTTCTTCTGAAAAATCGTAGGACTTTTGGTAGTTGCCCATCACCACGTGGAACGTCATGCCAGACAGCGTTGTTGCCCCTTGCTGAGGTGCTTGGCTTGCCTTGTCTAACCAAGCAGAAGGAACGTGATGCCATTCTTCAAAAACATGAGCAGCAGCAGGCTCTGGAAACCAGGTTGTATAAGGCGTTGAAAGAGGTGTGTGTGAGGCATGTGGGCCAGGCTGACCTTGATGCTCAAACAAATGATAGCTTCCTGGGGTGTTAAAGTAAAACCGCCCTCCAGGCTTAAGGCACCCCAGCAACATGCGAATCCAATCTTGAAGCTCGATGATGGTTTCTCCTAAGGGAATTCCGCCATGGAACAAGATCACATCAAACGCCGCAGCAAAAGGTATGTGGGGAGGCTCCAGTGCAACGACGGCTGTGTCCAGAAAAACAACGGCACCTAGTGCCACCCCCGGCAACAACCCAATCACATGAAAATCTTCGGGGTTGCGCAAAAATCCCTCAAAACCAGGAGGCACCCCAGGGGGCGTCACCGCACCAATCTCTAGAAATACACGGGGAGCCCCAGCAGATTTTTTGGAATAAATTATTTCTTGATTATTCACCAGGTGAAAAAAGCGCCTGTGAACTAAACGGCCCCAAAAAAGAGTGTTTAATCCCTCCGTGCAAAGAGCCTGTTTCTGTTTTTTGGGCAACGCGCTTCCCCAATCAAACCCTTAGGCCATTGTTCTAGGAACCAATACCATCATCAAGCGTTTCCCTTCCAGCTTAGGTGCGAGTTCCGCCTTGCCGACCTCCGCAATATCTGCTTGCAGACGTTCTAAAACGCTCAAACCATGTTCTTGGTGAGCCATTTCGCGTCCTCGGAATTGGAGCGTTACCTTAACTTTATTGCCTTCTTTGAGAAAACGTTCTGCATTACGCAGCTTCACCAAATAGTCATGCTGCTCAATGCCAGGGCGTATCTGGATTTCCTTAACCTCAATAATTTTTTGTTTTTTCTTAAGCTCTGAACGCTTTTTCTGTTCTTCGTATTTATGTTTCCCATAGTCCAAGATTCTGCAAACTGGCGGATCAGATTGGGGAGAAATTTCAGCCAAATCAAGCCCTGCATCTTTAGCTTTTTGAAGGGCAACGGCTCGGGTCACAACGCCCAACATGTCCCCAGCAGCGTCGATCAATCGAACCTGGGAAGCTTGAATCTGTTCATTAATGCGCATCCCCCCCTTAGCTGCATTAGAAGTATTCGAACCAGGGGAATTTCTAGGAGTAAATTGGGTCAAGCGATCGCCTTTCATGTTGTTACAAATGAGCTTCTTTAGTAGCATAGTTTGGTTGAGAAAAACATAGGAAATAAAGTCTTCTCTAGAAAAAAGGTTCCCCTAGGGCTGATTTTTAAACCGCTCCAATAATTCCGCCAAAGAGATCACCTCCTGCTGCGCTGTCCCGAAATGTCGGATCGCAACAGTCCCTTCTTCTGCTTCGCGCTTGCCCACCACAGCAATCATCGGGATTTTTTGCAAGCTCAATTCCCTGATCTTATAGGTAATTTTTTCATTACGAAGGTCGAGTTCAGCGCGAACTCCCCTTTGTTTAAGGTGTTCAAAAATGTCTCGTCCATAAGCGTCTGCTTCTTGGGTAATGGTCGCAACCGCCACTTGAACAGGCGCCAACCAAAGGGGAAATTGCCCGCCATAATGTTCAATCAAAATCCCGATAAAACGCTCAAAAGATCCTAAAATTGCGCGATGCAACATCACAGGGCGGTGTTTTTGCCCATCTTCCCCAATGTAAGATGCTCCCAAACGCTCAGGAAGCACAAAATCAACCTGGAGGGTTCCACACTGCCAAGAGCGCCCCAAGGCATCCTTCAACACAAATTCAAGCTTAGGCCCATAGAAGGCCCCCTCCCCAGGGTTGAGGGTATAGGAAAGCCCTGAGGCTTCAGACCCAGCCCGAAGCGCCTCTTCTGCTTTATCCCATAAGGCATCCTCTCCTGCGCGCCGCTCAGGGCGATCTGAAAAACGGACGGAAATATCCTGAAACCCAAATTCTTGATAGACTTCCTTGAGCAGTGCACAAAAAGCCTGGGTTTCAGAAACGATTTGCCCTTGAGTACAAAAAATGTGAGCATCATCTTGCACAAATGAGCGCACCCGCATCAGCCCCATCAAGGCCCCAGAAGGCTCATTGCGAATGCAAGACCCAAATTCTGCCATACGCAACGGCAAATCTCGATAACTCTTCAAGCCCTGACGAAAAATTTGGACGTGACAAGGGCAGTTCATGGGTTTGAGAGCATAAACTTCCTCAGCATCTGTCTCGCAGGTAAACATGGCCTCCCGGAATTTCTCCCAGTGCCCTGAGGCTTCCCACAGCTTTCGATCTAATAGCTGGGGGGTTCGAACCTCCTGATAGCCATGGTGCGTCAATTTTTTTCGAAGGTAGGCCTCTATCGCTAAATAAAGGCTCCATCCTTTGGGGTGCCAAAACACACTTCCTGGCGCTTCTTCTTGGAGATGGAACAGCTGCATCTCTTTTCCCAAGCGACGGTGATCCCGCTTTTCTGCTTCTTCCAGCTGGGTGAGGTAAGCCGCTAAATCTGCCTCGTTTGCCCACGCGGTTCCATAAATTCGCTGAAGCATAGGGTTTTTGGAGTCACCCCGCCAATAGGCCCCTGCGATTTTCGTCAGTTTAAAGCCTTTGCCAAGCCAACCCGTTGAAGGCAGGTGAGGCCCTCGGCATAAATCTACAAAATTTCCTTGACGATAGACACTTAAGACATCCCCCTCAGGAATAGCCTGGATCAGCTCAACTTTAAAAGCTTCTCCCTGGTCCTTAAAAAACTGAATAGCTTGTTCTCTGGACCACTCTTCCCGAACGATGGCTTCTTTCCGTTTAATAATCTCCTGCATCCGGGATTCGATTTTAGGAAAATCCTCTGGGGTAAAAGGGATGGCCCGATAAAAATCATAGTAAAAACCATTTTCGATAGAAGGACCGATGGTCACTTGGGTCTCGGGGAAAAGCTCTTTCACGGCCTCAGCCAAAAGGTGAGCATAATCATGGCGCAAGACGTCTAACCCATCTGGCTCTTCTTTTGAGACCAAAACGCAGGTTAAATCTTGAGACCACCTACGGGTCAAATCATAAAGCTTTCCCTCCACCCGGAGCGCTACATAATCATAAAGCCGCAGATCTTCCCGGGCTTTCAATACATCAATGCCTGAAAAAAGGCCTTCTAGGGATAAGGATTTACCATCCGAAAAGGTTATAACAGCCATCGCACCACAACCCCAAAAATTTTATGAATCTAAACATAATCCAAGGTGAGTCAGTCTCCCCGAGCTGTCAAGGATTTTTTGAATTTGCCAATTTGGTAATTTTGCTATTTTTGTGTAATCATAGCTGTATAAACCGCTTCTGCCACAAGATCTTCCCCCACATAGGCCTTCCCTTCAAATCGCCAAACCTGCCCCCTGGCCCGTTGCTTTTGAACACGCATTTTCAATGTGCTTCCAGGAAAAACCGGTTTTCGAAAGCGTGCTTCTTCGATACTCATAAAATAAACTAAATGGTGATTAACAGGCGTATGCAAAGATTTCATCACTAAAACACCCGCGGTTTGGGCCATGGCTTCAATGATTAAAACACCCGGCATAACAGGCTTTTCAGGAAAATGCCCCTGAAAAAACCATTCATTAAAGGTAACACTTTTGATCCCTGTTGCCCCCTCGCCCAATACAATATCTTCCAAACGATCCACCAAAAGCATGGGATATCGATGGGGTAAAAATTCCATGATTTCTTCCACAGATAACGTTTCTGCGTTTGGGCCTACACTCCCTTGAGGTTTGTCTTTCTCAAGCTGACTCATATTTCGGAATCCTTCTTTCCTAATTTTCTCAATTTAACAGATTGCCTGCGCCATTCTTGGATGGGAACAGCAGGAATTCCCGCCAGTATCTCCCCTGGCGTTGTGTCTCGGATAATCCCACTTTTTGCGGCAACCTGGGTTCCAGGAGCAATTTTAAGGTGCCCTGCCAAACCAACTTGCCCTCCAAACACAGAAAAATCTCCAACATGGGTGCTCCCTGCGATACCCACCTGGGCAACCAGAACAGATCCTTTACCCACATGCACATTATGGGCAATTTGAACCAAATTATCGATTCTCACCCAATCTTCAATAACCGTATCTTGCAGGCTTCCCCGGTCAATGGTTGTGTTGGCCCCAATTTCAACACCTTTCCCAATCCGCACAATTCCCAGCTGGGGAACGGATATATGGGAACGCATCGCCTCTGGATCTTCCATAGAAAATCCAAAACCCCGCTGACCAATTCGCGCCCCCGGCTTAATGAAAACCTCGTCCCCTAGGATAGCGTGGGTAAGGGTGACATTGGCTTGAAGCACACATCCATCCCCCATCACAACGCCAGCACCAACAACACTGTTGGGACCTATATAGCAACGGGCTCCCAAAACAGCTCCTGCTTCAATAACAGCACCTTGAGCGATAAAACAGCCCTCCCCAAAAGAAGCTGTTTCATCAACCCAGGCATAGGGGTTTCTAAAGGCTAAAAAAGCCTCTTGAGGGTAAAACGCTTGAGCCACCTTGGCAAAAGCACGGTAAGGATTTTCAGAAACCAGTATCGCAACACCTTGGGGAAGCAACTCAACCCACGCTTTTTTGACAATGCAAACGCCGGTTTTTGTTTCCCCTAAAGCGCTATTAATATATTTCGGGTTATGAAGAACGGAGACGTGCACACCTTCAGCTTCCTGCAAAGAAGCAACATCTTCATAACAAGCCTGGGCATCTCCCCGAAACAATTCAGCCTCAGCAATTACAGACAACTCTTTTAGGGCAAAAGGGCCTGTTCTTTTAAAAAAGCGCTGATTGACCATAAATTTCCTACTGTTTTTTAGATCCCAAAGGGTTTTCAGGCATCACAGAAGCGTCCTGTTCACTTGGGAATACAACTTTGAGCTTTGACACGTCCTTGTTCAATAAAGTAACCACTTCAGCTGTCAAATCTAGCTTAGGATCAGCAATCCAAAGGGCTGCTGCTTTTTGAAGCACCACCGCTGCTTTATTTTTTTGTACAATTTTTTGCACCGCAGCTTGGAAAGATTTTTGAATTTTTTCCATCGCTTGGGTATAAGCAATTTCCAGTTGGCGACGTCGAGACTCAACAAGGCCTTTAATTTTTTCAACTTTTTCTTCAAATTTCTTTTGTTCAACTTTAAATTGATCAGCGCTCAATTTTTTTTCCTGGGCCATCAATTTTTCATTTTCTTGACGCAGAGACGTCTCTTTTCCTGAGATCTCTTTTTGAAACTCACCACGTTTTTTTTCAATTTGATTTTGAACATCACGCATCGCTGCAGATTCAGCAAGAACTTGATTGTTGTCCACAAACATCACCGCCGGAACAGCAGGAGGTGTGTCTCCCAAAACTGGAGATACACTCAACAAAAATGCTGCGACTAAAAGAGTTTTATTTTTCATGATTCCTCACCTTTTTTTTATTCATAATTATAGTTTATAATACATTAAAATTCTGTACCAATATTGATTCTGAAGGATTCTTTACGGTCCACACCTTTCAAGTGTTTCAACACTTTGGAATACGTTACACCAATGGTACCAAAAGGAGAACGCCAGATAAGCCCAACCCCAACACTGCCTCTTAGGTTAAAATTATTTGGGATTGGTGGCGGTGCCGGAGCAGGTAAAGGAGGTGGGTCAGTTTCCCCAGAATCCCACACGCTCCCCCATTCCGTAAACGCAAGCCCACGAATGTCAAGCTCTTTGGGCAAACCAAGGGGAAACGTTACATCTACGGTTGCTGTGAAAAGTTTACGTCCCCCCAACGCATCTCCCGTTATCATATCCCGAGGACCTATCCCCGATTCTGCAAACCCAGGAAAAGAGCCACCCCCAAGGAAAAAACGATCCGAAAGGCGAATCTTTTTCCCAAGAGGCGTTAAGAGGCCATATTTAATCCGCGGGTTGCAAATCCATTCATGATCGTGATCCAAAGGAATGAAATATCCTGCTGAAAACGTGGTGTTTAAATAGCGAATATTCCCACCAAGCCCCGCAAACGTATTCGCCATGGAAGCATAATATCCTTCAGTTGGAAAAACAGAGCTATCCCGTTTATCATAGAACAACACGTGCTCCAGAGAAGATAGGGTAAACGAACCCTCAAGCGCTCTCACATAAGATGATGAAGCAGGATCTATACCACCGATACGTTCTGATTGAATGCGGTAGGTCCAGCTTTGCCCCAAAGATTCTGAAATTTCATAACCGGTGTGAAGCGCAAGACCCGTTGCGCGCTGGCTATACCCCCCCGACATGGTTTTTTTTGTATCTTGTTTGGTGCTTGTCCGATAAACATCAAAGCCCGCTGCAAGGCGCCTGTCTAAGAAATAAGGCTCTGTGAAACCGATTAAAAATTCTCGGCGGCGCTTTGCAAGAAAGACGTTAGAGCGCAGCTCTTGACCTTTTCCAAGGAAATTACGTTCCTTGAAACGCACTTCTCCCAACACACCATCACTCGTGGAATAACCACCTCCAAACATAAGCTGTCCGGTAGATTTATCCTGCACCTTAACACGCATGTTTTGACGATCTGGAACCGCTGTTTCTTCTTGATCAATCTCAACTTTTTCAAAAAAATCTAAATTTTCAAGACGTTCTTGGGAACGCTTAAGTTTAGCCTGGCTGATAGGGTCTCCTTCAGCAAAACGAAATTCACGGCGGATCACATCATCATCAGTCCCCGTGTTGCCTTCAATATGGATACGGTTGACGTAAACCTTGGGTGCTTCCACAATCTGAAATGTCACATCTACCAATTGAGTTTGTTTATTGGGAATAACCTCTGGCTTCACATCTAAAAAGACAAATCCTGCCTCAGAAAGAATTTTTGTAAAAAGCTGAACACTTCTCTCAATTTCTCGATTATTAAACAGATTTCCTGCAGAAAACGAAACATTTTTAAGAAGCTCAGGAAGTTTTTGCTTAACCCGCGATAACGCAGAATCAACTTTGATTTGACCAAAATGGTAAGGTTTTCCTTCATCAAGAGTAAAGGTGATGTAAAAATCTTGCCGATCAGACGAAAGCTCTGTAACAGCAGAGATAACCTGAAAATCTGGATACCCATTTGCGAGATAATAGCGCCTTAACAGCTCTTTGTCATAGGCAATCCGGTCTGGGTCATAGGTGTCATCATTGGTAAAAAAGCGATACCAACGGCTCTCTTTCGTCAAAATAACGGATTCCAACCTGCTGTCGCTAAAACGATGATTTCCCACAAACGCGATTCGCCGAACTCCTGTGGATGGACCTTCTTCAATTTCAAAAATCAAATCAACACGATTTTGGTCTTTTTCTATAATTTTAGGCTCAACTTTCGCCGCAAAACGACCTTTTAACCTATAAATTTCTCGAATTTTTTGGGCAGCCTCTTGAACCCGAGCAGGTGTATAAACCTCCCGCGGTTTTATCTTAATTTCTTCTTTAAAAATTTCATCCGTAACCTTGTCATTGCCTTCAAAAGCAACTTGGTTGATCATACGGTTCTCAACCACTTTAATCCATAAGGTGTTTCCACGAACCTGAAAAACAACATCTGCAAAAAGCCCCGTCGCAAAAAGCGTTTTCAATGCAGCATCAAGCCGTTCAGGCCCCACATCTTCTCCTTGCTTGAAGGTTAAGTGAGATAAAACCGTCTGTTTATCAACCCTAACATTTCCTTCAACTTGAATTTTTTGAACCATCCCAGCATAGCCAAACGATGCAAAACAACCCACATAGCTGAAAATAAAAAATACCCGAAAGAATTGACTAAAATATCTCATAAAACCTTTTTCTACCTTTTACCTGTTTTTTTCCCCTCATGAGAAAACAGCGAAATGAAGCTCTCAGCCTCCAGTTTTTCTAATTGATCTAGTTACTTAAACAACCCTACAAAAAAATGAAATACTTTAAGCTGTGATAAATCATTCCAAGTTGAAAAAACAACCAAACTTAACACACAAAACAAGCCAAAACGAAACCCCCATTCTTGAGCTTTTTCCGAAAGAGGCTTGCCTCGAATCACTTCAATCCCATAAAAAAGCAAGTGCCCACCATCCAGCATGGGAATGGGGAAAAGATTAATTAATCCCAAATTGATGGAAAGCAGCCCCATGAACCAGAAAAAAGTTGGAACACCAAGGCTCGCAACCTCACCAGACATCTTCGCGATGCGCAGCACACCCCCAATTTCATCCCCTGACCGCATGCCTGTTAACATCTGCCCAACGGCTTCAAGGGTTTTCCAAGAAATAACAAAGACCTCACTAATGGCTTTTCCAACGGCCATCAAGGGATTTTGTGAAATAAATTCAATCTGCCCGCTTGAGCTAACCCCAAGCCTCCCAATACGATGGGTATAACCAAACCGGTCTTGAAAATGAATCGTCTCAGGCATCACAGACAGTTGAAGCGTTTCGCTTTCTCTTTGAATCTCAAAAGCCAAGCTAGTCCCTGGGCTTTCTCGCACAACGTCGACAATCTCTTCAAAGCGGTTCACGGGGCTCCCTTGGAGCTTCAAAACCCGATCACCTGTCTTCAGGCCCGCTGATGCTGCAGCACTTTCCTGAAGCACGTTACCTAAAACAGGAACCGTATACCGCTCTCCAACGGTCATAAACACCCCTGCAAAAATAACAATCGCAAACAGGTAATTAGCTAATGGCCCTGCTGCTGTCACCGCAATCCGTTGCCAAACCGTTTTGTAGAACAAAGAATGATCTTTCAGGTCTTGGGAGAGAGACCCCAATTTTTCTATATCTGGTTTGCTTGAAGCATCTGCATCCCCAAACATTTTAACATAGCCACCAAGGGGAAGGAGGCTGATCTTCCAGCGTGTTCCTCGCTTATCATTCCATCCCAAAAGCTCTGGCCCAAAGCCAATTGAAAAAACCTCAACTTTCACGCCATTATAGCGCGCCACGAGATAGTGTCCCAACTCGTGAACAAACACAAGCACGGTCAGCACCAACAAAAACGGGATAAGATAACCTAATAAATGAAAAAGCGTATCCATTATTCTCTACAATTAACCTCAGCATATTCCCCCCTTTGTAACGTGCCTTTCACCAGAACACAATCCCCAAAAAAAACTTTTTCCCCCCAAATTTAGCAAAAGCGAAACAGGTTAATCACTTAAATTAATTAAAATATATTTAGTTGTAATTTATTTACGTTTTTTTAATTAAATATTTTTTTCATATTCTTATTTTTTACTTTTTGTTAATAATTATTATCATATAATTTCAATATAGTATATTTTTTGACACAAGGGAGCCTGTCAGATGAAAAAAAAATATAGCCTACTATTTGCCTGTTTTTTAACTTCTATAGCATTTTCAACAGAAGGGAACTCAGAGCCACCCTCTGAAAATTCTGCTGCACAGCAAGTATTCCCCAAATTTTTTAGCCCCAAAGGAGCTGCCTTAGGAAATCCATTAAAAGAGCTCAGAAGAATGGGAGAAAATTCTCAAGAATCTGAGGCAGATCCGATAACAGGCGCCTTCACACCTCCCTACGAAAAATCTTCCCATTTTGGAGAAAATGTAGCTGAAGCTTGGAAAACAACGCAGGAAAAACTCCAAGAATTTTTTGTAGGCACGACCAAGAAGCCAGAGGATAAAAATGGTTCGAAAAAAACTGTGGTAATGCCCTAACAAATCAAGTTATAAATTGGAAGTATAAAATTTTTGACCTAAAAAGTAAGATACAGAAAATTAAAAATGTTAATTTGGCAAGTCCTGAGCTGATAAACAAAAGCGCTGTGGTCTTATACACAACTGTTAGTACAGAACAAGAGGCAAACCAACTGGCAGAATCCGCCATCCTTAGTAAATTAGCAGTTTGCGTAAACATCATCCCCAATGGCAAGTCTATTTATTTGTTGGAAAGAAACGTGGAACATGCCCATGAACACTATATGTTATTTAAAACAACAACAAGTCTGATAGATAAATTAGAACAATTCATCCTTGCAAACCACCCCTATCAACTGCCCGCTATTTTTAAATTCAACGCAAAATGCTCTGAAAAATTCATGGATTACATGAGGCTGCTCACTGAATAAACTAAGAAAAAAGCCCCAAACGGGGCGCCCAATGCTGAACGCCCACATAATTTATGAAACTGAGGTTTAAAATTTTAATGCTTTTGTTGCGCTTTGGTTTTCCCCTGCTCCGCTTCTTCTTCTAGGCGCTGACGGAGTAATTCAGCAAAATCAACTGGTTTGAGAAACAAAGGTGGAAACCCGCTTTCCTGCGTCACCCTTGAGACAACAGCTCGGGCAAAAGGAAACAACAAACGGGGGCATTCTACAAAAAGAATCAAACGCATCACATCATCGGGAAACCCAGATAGCGTGAAAACACCTGCATAGTCCAGCTCAATTAAATAAACAGATTTTTGACTCCGCTCAACCTTTGCTTTGATTTTCAAACTCACTTCAAAAGATTGTTCTGTCAAGTGCTGTCCGCTCACTTCGATGTTAACCGTGCTAGAGCTTGTCGTTTCTTGATTCACTAGGTTTTCAATGGGATTGGGATTTTCAAAAGAAAGATCCTTAATATATTGAGCATTAATCGCAATGCCTTGGGTTTGTTCTTCTGTTCCTGAAACTTCAGTTTCCTGCGGTGGCACCGCTCCATTCTTCTTTTTCTTATCAGCCATCTTGAACTTCCTTTCAATCCTGTAATCGTTTCTCTACTTTATCCACCCCCCAACAATAAAAGAAAAAATTAAGCGGGTAAACACGTTCTACCTGTAATTCTAGTCAAAAAAAAGTAACAAACCCCTAATGAATCTAGAAAATCTTTAAAAAATAAAGAGATAGCATTTTAAGCTTCCCCCTCAATCTCAACAAATGCAGCAAAAATCGCTTCTGAAACAGAACGCCCCTCTTTCAAAATATATTGAAGCGCTTGAAAAAGTCGCTCTCCATTAAACAAAATTTCGTCTGTTAATTCGCTCAAATGATGAAGGGGAATACCTTTTTGGGGATAAGCAATTAAGGTATATTTGAAAATAGGCTTTCGCTCTGAAGGACATAGATAGAACCCTCCTAGGCTCATCTCCTGGCTCAAAGCCGACAAAATCTCTAACACAGATAATTTGCTTTTTACAGGAACCCGTACATCAAACAGCCCTAATATCTCCATATGACCAGAAGCCTCATCCCAACGAATCGCAATTTCAAGAGGTTTTGGAAGCGTCTCTACCAATAACAAAAGCTCTGTTGGAGATAACTTGTTATAGGACCAACTATGGGATAAAGCTATGTCTTCCCAAAGCAAAATAGGGTCTTTTTGGGGTGTTGGCGAAACCAATGAACGCTTGACCATCCCTCCTCCAACTAAAAAGCCATTCGATACCCGAAGGTTCACAAAAACAGGGTAAAGTTGCAACCTTTATTTTTTATTTTTTTCTGCTTAAACCCTTCTTTTTCAATCTTGGTTCAAAAAAATTTTGAACCAAGAGCTTTGATACGATGTAAATGTGCAGAAAAAACTCGAAGTCCATAAAAATACAAAATATCAAACAAATAAAATATTTTCTTTTAATTTATAATTTTGTTTGATTTAAAGAAAAGCTGATTTTTGTCTTTTTTAGATAAAAAAACAGGTCAAGTAATTAATTAAAAATGGAATTATAAATGAATAAAAAATTAGTGTCTTGTTTGGTAACAGTTGTATATTCTCTGAATAGTTTGCCCGTTTTTGCTAACCCACTAATTCCCATTTCGAGCGGAATTAGCGTTTTGAGTGACTTATCCCCAAGAAATGTCGGTTTACCATTCCGAGCTGCCCCAGCATTTTCAGATGAACTGGAAAATCGCCTGTATGATGCAGAACAGCTTCTAAAGCAGAGCATACAAAAGGCAGGTAAATTGGGTTGGAAATCTAAGCGAGATATTTCTAGGAAAGTTATAGACACATGTCCTTCAGCAGAATGCCGTTTGAAAGACAAAAGGCTTTACTCCGATAATATAAAAGACACTGTCTCTGGAATGAGGCTTATTTCTAAAGAAGAGATTTCATCTGGAAGTAACAGCGTAACCGTAGCGGGACTTTTTTTTGGGAGAAACCTATCCCCAAAAGAGTTTAAAGAATTCTCAAACGTGTTTGGCCCCGAAAGTGAAAAAACTTTGTTTTTGGGAAAAGTCAATAGCAAAAGAGAAACGGGCCACACCTCTATTTTAGACTTATTATATGATGTTCCTAGCTGCTTGTGCTTTGAAAATGAAACCCTAACGTTAACTAAAGATCTCGCTGATATGATGGAAAAACGTATAGGCCAGAGCGTAGATAGGTTTATTAGCACCCACCAGGATAAGCTCATTAATTCAGATCATACAGATGAGAACACTTTTTATGGTTTTGCTACTTTGATGCCAAAGATACCAAGTAGTGATGCGTTTGGCGTAACAAGATCTGAATTTGCTTATTACAAACTCAATTATTCAGAATTTCAGAGGTTAACTTTCGGATTATCAGAAAATTTTTTGGCTATTTCACATGCACCAAACAAAACGACTAGAACTGCTTTGTTAACTCAAAAAGGCTGTCTCCCGCTTGCAACCCATGAATCAGAACCTTCCACATCAAGGATTGTGAGTATCAGAACGAAATTTTTGAGAAAACTTTTTTCTACGGAAGGCAGTCCCTCTATTTCAGAAGAAAGACAGTGCTCTTTTGGAAATTTGAGTCATATATTTCCAAGTTATAGCCCCCCTCTATCACCAAGGGATGAGGATAATACCACGGGATTGAACCAATCTTCTGCAGAAACAGCAAGCTATGTTCCCTATTATCTTAGCGCCGCAGGAATAACGGGAGTAGTAGCCGCCATAGGATGTATATATCGTTGGATGAAAAACTCACATAAACAAGAAAGAAATCTCGACTACGACACAGCTGTATACAACAATCATTAATTTTTTTGATTTTACCCCTTGGTTCCCTCACTGAGGTGCAATCAAGGGGTAAATTTGTTAGCACTATTATGGTTCAAGCAGATCCTAAAAAATTAACCAGCGTCAGCGTCTACCTCTTCACCCTCTTCAGCTTCCATCTCACTCACGCGAACCACCGAGACCACCTTTTCCTCTGGGGCTAAACGGAAGATGACCACCCCTTGGGTTCTGCGCCCTGCGATACGAATATCATGAACAGGGCAACGGATCATCTGCCCACCATCTGTCAGCAGAATGATCTGGTCTTCTTCATGAACCGGCAGCGCCGCGACAATTAAACCATTTCGGTTGGAGACTTCCATCGTCGCAACCCCCTGCCCTCCACGGCCCGTTCGACGATAAGCATACGCAGAGGTTCGCTTGCCATAGCCGCGCTCACTCACCGCGAGGATAAACTGTTCTTGAAGGGCCATTTCATCAAATTTTTCTTGGGAAAGCGCACCACCGTAAGCAAGCAGGCTAGCATCGTCTGCATCTTCTTCCGACGCCTCATCTCCCCCTTCGCTCCGACGCAAGCGCGCTGCTTGACGCAGGTACAGTTCGCGCTCTTCTGGAGAAAAGCCTGTTCCTTCCAAAATGGTCATGGCTACCACCTGGTCACCTGAAGCCAGGCGCACCCCGCGGACCCCTGTGGAGGTACGGCCTGAAAATTGACGAACATCGCTTACACAAAAACGAATGCTGCGGCCATGGCGCGTCGTCAACAAAACGTCTTGATCTTCCCTGCACACTTGAACCGCAATCAGGCGCTCCCCCGCCTCCTCCAATTTCATGGCAATCTTCCCGTTACCACGGATGTTGGTGAAATCAGAAAGGGCATTTCGCCTTACATTCCCTGCGGATGTCACAAAAAGAATGTCTAATCCTTTCCAATCTTCAGGATCCTCTGGCAAAGGCAGAAGGGTAGATAATGTTTCTTGCTGGGTTAAAGGAAGGATGTTAAGCAAGGGTTTACCTCGCCCCTGGGGGGTTCCGATGGGAAGCTCATAAACCTTGAGTTGATAAGCTTTCCCCACAGAGGTGAAAAAAAGCAACGGCGTGTGGGTTGTTGCGACAAAAACTTCTGAGGAGATATCTTCTTCCCGGGTCGACATCCCCGTTTTGCCTTTACCTCCCCGACGCTGGGCCCGGTAAGCCGCTAGGGGAACCCGCTTAACATACCCTTTGACGGTGAAGATCACCACCATATCTTCCCGCTGAATCAATGCCTCTTCATCTAAAACCGAATGCTCCGCTTCCAAAGCTGTTCTTCTTGGGTCTGCGAACATGGTTCTGACCTCTAAAAGCTCCTTTTTCATCAACTCAAACAAGAGGGTTTTAGAGCTCAAAATACTCACATATTCTTGAATTTTGGCAGCAAGCTCTTTCAATTCATCGGTCAGCTTTTCCCGCTCAAGCCCTGTCAACCGGTGCAAACGTAAATCAAGAATGGCCTTCACTTGAGCTTCTGTAAATGCATAGCCTTCAGGCCTTAACTGGGCCTCTCCTTCCCCTAACAGCTTGAGGTAGTCTGAAATTTCTTCCACAGGCCAGACCCGCGTCATCAGGGTCTGGCGAGCCTGCTGAACATCTGAAGATTTACGAATGAGCCGAACAATTTCATCAATGTGAGAAACCGCCACCACAAGCCCTAAAATCAGGTGGGCTCTGTCCCTTACCTTGTTCAAGAAAAAACGGGTGCGACGCGTGATCACCTCTTCGCGAAACTCAATAAAGGCCTGCAGCACATCCTTCAGGTTCATCTGAAGGGGGCGCCCACCATTAAGGGCCAACATGTTGACCCCAAAAGACGTCTGAAGCGGCGTCATAGCGTAGAGGCGGTTCAGGATAACTTCAGGAACCACATCTTTTTTCAGCTCAATCACCACCCGCATACCGTTACGGTCTGACTCATCCCGCAGCTCACTGATCCCGTCGAGTTCTTTATTCGCGAAGAGCTCCGCAATGCGCTCCACCAGGCGAGCCTTGTTAACCTGATAGGGAAGCTCAGTGATGATGAGGGCAGCCCTGTCTTTCTTAAGCTCTTCCGTATGGCACTTACCCCGAATCGGCACACTACCGCGCCCTGTGAAGTAAGCGTCACGAATCCCTTTTTTTCCAAGGATAATACCCCCCGTTGGAAAGTCAGGCCCTGGAATGTACTCTAAAAGCTCTTCAATTCCCAATTCAGGGTTATCGATCAACGCACAGCAACCATCAATCACCTCCCCCAAATTGTGGGTAGGAATGTTGGTCGCCATCCCCACTGCGATTCCCCCGGCGCCATTCACCAACAAATTGGGAAAGCGAGCCGGAAGCACAGAAGGCATCATCACCGTGTCGTCATAGTTTGGCTGAAAATCAACGGTTTCTTTGTCGTAATCTTCTAGAATGTAATGGGAAATGCGGGTGAGGCGAACCTCTGTATAACGGCTGGAAGCAGGCTTGTCACCATCCACCGAACCAAAGTTTCCCTGGCCATCTACCAACAGCGTCCGCATCGAAAAAACCTGGGCCATCCGCACCATGGCGTCATAAATAGCCATTTCACCGTGGGGGTGATATTTACCCAACACTTCTCCCAAAACACGAGCAGATTTTCTGAAAGGCTTATTATACTCAAACCCAAGGTCCATCATGGCATAGAGAATTCGGCGATGCACAGGCTTTAAACCGTCTCGCACATCTGGAAGCGCACGGCTGACGATCACGCTCATGGCGTAATCTAAGTAGGAGCGCTTCATCTCCTCTTCAACCGTAATTTGTACAACTTCAGATGTGTTCACTGATGCGCTCACGGGCTTCCTACCTCACTATTGGTATGATTCAGGGCTATTTTTCCTGCCAGCAGAGTCTAACTATTCGCTGGAATGAACGCAACTAAAAAACAGCCTTAAGCTTTTTTAAAATAAATTGCTTTAGTTTCAATAAGATAAGAAGCTGACAGAAAAAAAGGGAAAGCTCAAACACCATGAAAATATCTATTTTAACACTTGCAGCAATTTTAGGAATTTCTCAAGGTTATGCGGCGGGAGGCCAACACACAGGAGACCCATTATTAGGTAAAAAATCTTCTGAAGAGATGCATTTTTCACACCCCGATTTTAGGCAAAGCGAGCGCGGAGACCCTTCAGAAGACCGCATTTTGGAACACTCTACGGAGTTAAAAAACAGGCTTGAACCGCGTTCTCTTCCTGAAAATTTCTCGGATTTTGAAAAATTAGAAGAGGAAAGCCAAAAAAGCCATTACGACAGCTCTAAAGAAGACCGCGGAGATCCTTTTAGGGAAACCTGGATTGATGGTGGAAATGAGGAAAATCCCCTCAGGCAATCTGGCATTTGGGACCGGGAAACAGGCCAAAAAGCCCCGCAAGATGCACCCCAACTTTTAAGCGCCCCCGAGGCGGCTGTTTCACCATCAATACTTCCTGAAACGCCTGCACCACAAAAGCCAGAAGCAACAACACCTCCCTTGAAAAAAACCATCCGAAATGCGGGAGAATGGCCTATTCTTCCCACCACGGAGGAATAGAAAATGAAAAAATTAAATCGATTAAAGAAAAGCCTGTTGGTGCTTTCGCTTATGACAGGGCTCAGCGCCGGGTATGCGGCGGATGACGCCATCCCCATCGGAGACCAATCTGATGTTATAAGACTATCTGATCTTGTAAAACTCAATAAAGAAGAACAATATTATTCATGGCTTCTAAAACTCTGTCTTTCTGATGAAAAAATATCTTCTGAAGAAATTCAGGATATTTGGAATGGCATTGGAGAGAAATTTGGTCAACAAGAAAAAAGCTTGCTTGAAAAACTTTTAAACCTTCCCGAAAAAGGATTTTACAAAGGGTTGGAAATAACAACACCCCTCATCAGCTCAGATAAATTACCCCTCATCAGCTCAGATTTTATGAAAAAGCTATTGAGAGAAAAAATCCTCCCCAAATTTCAAAAAATGATGATTAAAACAGTTAGAGTGATCCGGGATGCCTCGGCTACAGGCAAGATAGATTCTAAAGGATTTACATCGTTTATGGCTTCTTTTCCTGGGAATCTAGAAAATCTTTACTTCGAAAACTTCCCCTTTGAAGATGAGATGTTTACAACGCTTAGGTCCAAACTCAAAGAGAGCAAGCTAAAACAGCTTGATCTTCTAAAAGTTGGTATAACTCCAAAAACAGTTAAAGCTATTGTTGACAACGTTCCTCAAACCCTAGAAGCTCTTGCTTTGAAGGATGCAGATCTGGGAGGTATATTAGGCACCCTTGGGTTAGAGAAAAAAGAAAATCTTAAATATCTTTCCTTAAGAGATTGTAAATTAATAGATACAGATATTCAAAATTTCGCAACCAAATTTTCAGGAAATAAGAATTTAAAAGCGCTGATACTATCGGGTAATAAAAATATTACCGACCAAAGCGCCACGCCCCTCAAAACTTTTATTGAAACAAGCTCGCTAGAAAAGCTCAACTTGGGAAATACATCCTTTACAGCCGAAGGGCTTAAAACGTTGAGCCCTGCCATTCAAAAAAGCAAACTCAAATCCTTAATTTTAGGAAAATTGCAAAAAATCGAGGAAAAAGGGGTAGAAGACCTGATCGATATCATAAAAAATAGCAATCTCGAATCCTTATCGTTAACAACAGGATATATCCCTAAAGAAGCCAAATCCATCATAGAAGCTGCAAAAGAAAGTACCTTAACCAGTCTTTCACTTAATGAACAATTCAGATACCTCGACGACAAAAATATAAAAAATAAAAATGGCAAACCAATAAAGCTTTCGTTCATCCAATAGGAGGTTGTTTAACGTCAGCTTTTCTTGTGGAGCATCGCAAACATCGACTGGGGGATCACGCGGCCCTGGCTTTCTCCCAGGCCTTCTTCTCGAATCGCCAGCTCACCGCTGCTGATCTCCATCTCGGCTTGGGGGCACACCCGGGAAGCCACGTCCGCCAGCAATTCTTTGAGCGCTGTGTGAGAAAGCCGGAGGGCATAGGTGTTGAGGATCAACCAACCGCCAACCTCCAGCAAAGGAAGGCAATGCTCCAACAACTGCGGCAGATGGTAGAATAAATCCCACACCTCTTTTCCAGGCCCTCGACCAAATTTAGGGGGATCCAGCAAAATGAGGTGGTAGGCTTTTTCGCGACGGCCTTCCCGGGCTGCAAACTTCACAGCATCCTCGCAAATCCAGCGAATAGGCGCATCCTCCAACCTCGACAACCTTTGGTTTTCAATGGCCCAGCCGATGGCTTTTTCAGAAGCATCCACGTGGGTCACGCGGGCGCCTTGGGCGGCAGCAACCAGAGATGCCATCCCCGTGTAAGCAAAAAGGTTTAAGACAGAAGCCTCAGGGATGGTTTTTAAAAAGGTTTCTATGAATTGCCAATGGGGAAGCTGTTCTGGGAAATAGCCCACATGCCGAAAGGAGGTAAATTTTCCCCAAAGCGCTAAATTTTGATAGCTGACGCACCATGGCTCCAAACGATCTCCCTCTAAAAAGCGCCAATTTCCCTCTTCCTCAGCCCCTGTGAAGCTTGCATCCGCTTGCTCCCATACGGATTCGGACAGGCGCGGCATCCACATAGCCTGAGGCTCTGGCCTGTTCACCGTATAACCCTTGAAACGCTCAAGCTTTCGACCATAACCACTGTCTAAAAGGGCGTAATCCTCCCACCCTTGCGCTAGAAAGGTTTTGGAAACAAGGTGGGGTAGCGTTTCAAGCAACATGAAAAAATTCCTAAATAAAAGTTTAGCCACCACTTTGACAGATGAAAACACCCGTGACAAGGGGTGGTTTTTCAGGTAGAAAGAATGAGTTTTAGACGAGGTGTTTGGTCAAGGGGCGCTTAGCTCAGCGGGAGAGCACTGCCTTCACACGGCAGGGGCCACTGGTTCAATCCCAGTAGCGCCCACCACTATTCTATCCTTCGTTTGATGTTGTGTTTTTTGAAACCTAATTTATAGAGGATTTGGGTGCCTTCCCCTGTATCTGTTATCATTTTAGCCGCAGGCCTTGGAACCCGCATGCAATCTAACCATCCAAAGGTGATGCACCCCGTTGGCGGAAGGCCGATGCTGAGCAGCGTCCTTGAGCTGGCGAAGGGTCTGAAAGCAGCGCGAACCATCGTCGTTGCGTCTCCTGAAAATCAAGCAGAGCTTCGCCGAGCCTTCCCCGATGTGGCTTTTGCGATTCAAGAAAAACCTTTGGGCACAGGGCATGCGGTTCGCGCTGGCGTAGAGGCACTGATTGCCCAGACCCTAACCCCTTTTGATGAAGATGTTCTGGTGTTGTGCGGCGATGCCCCTTTGGTTCCTCTGGCGTGCCTCCAAGAGATGCAAGCCATGAAAGCCAAAACCCAAGCCGCTGTGATGGTGCTTGCCATGTCTCCCCCTGATCCAAAAGCTTATGGTCGCTTGAGGCTTGGAGAAGCGGGAGACGTGCTTGAGATTATCGAAGCCAAAGATTTTGCAGACCGAGGCATAGCCTTAACTTCACAAAAACCCCTTTGTAATGCAGGGGTGTTGCTGTTAGATGGGAAAGCAGGGCTTTCCCTTTTAAAGAAGCTGACACCCAACAACCGCGCCCAAGAGTATTACCTCACGGACGTGGTGAAGCTGGCAGTTGAAGCAGGCCTTGGCTGCCGCTATATTGAAGGCCCCTGGGAAAGCTTGCTGGGGGTCAACAGCCGGGAAGACCTTGCTTTGGTGGAAGCCGTCTTCCAACAACAGGCGCGAGCAAGGCTGATGGCTCAGGGCGCAACATTGGTGGACCCTTCCACCGTTTATCTCTCTTTTGATACAGTCGTGGGAAAAGATGTGGTTATTCACCCCTTTGTAACCCTTGGCCCTGGGGTTACCTTGGGCGAGGGGAGCGAAATTTTCTCTTTTTCCCATCTTTCCCAAGCAACCCTGGGAGCTTACACAAAAGTGGGGCCTTTTTGCCGCCTGCGCAGTGGCGTAGAGCTCCATGAGTGCGTGGAGGTGGGCAATTTTGTTGAAATCAAGGAAAGCGTTTTGAAACCTGGAAGCAAGGTGAAACATCTCTCCTATTTAGGGAACAGCACCGTCGGCGCAAAGGCGAACATTGGCGCAGGAACCATCACCTGCAACTATGATGGCCATGAAAAGCACGCCACCTACATCGGAGATGGCGTAATGGTGGGGGCCAACACCTCCCTCATCGCCCCCATCACCCTTGGGGAAGGCGCCTTGATTGCTGCAGGGAGCGTCCTCACCCAGGAGGTGCCCCCCAACGCTCTTGCCGTTTCACGGAGTGAGCAAAAAACGATTCCAGAAGGCGCGAAACGCTTTCGTCAAAAAAAGAAAATTTGAAGGGTTTTTTAAAAATCAGAGTTCAAGCGGAGGAACGTGGATGTGTGGCATTATTGGAATTGTAAGCGAGGAAAACGCCGTGCCCCTTTTGATGGAGGCACTTCAACGGCTGGAATACCGTGGCTATGATTCTATGGGTATTGCAACCCTTCAGGAGGGGCAAATCCAACGACGCCGCAGCGTAGGCAAGTTCACCAAGCTTGCAGAGGAGGTCAAACGGCAGCCCCTTTCCGGAAGCCTCGGCATGGGACACACGCGCTGGGCAACCCACGGCGTTCCCTCTGAAGCCAATGCCCACCCCCACAGCGATGGCAGGGTGGCTGTTGTCCACAATGGCATCATCGAAAATTTTCAGCCATTAAAAGACGGGTTGCTTCAAGAAGGCGTCGTGTTTGAGAGCGAAACAGACACCGAGGTAGTGGTTCATCTTTTTTCCCGGGAGCTCATGGCAGGGAAAACCCCTCAACAAGCAGCTGCCATCGTTTTCCCCCAACTCGAGGGCGCTTTTGCCCTGGCCATCTTCTGCCAAGGCTTCCCTGATTTGATGATGGTGGGACGGCGTGGAAAAAGCCCCCTTGCCGTTGGTATTTCGTCAGAAGAAAAATCCGTTTATGCTGGCTCAGATGCCATCGCCCTTGCGGGGCTTGCAGACCAGCTTGCTTATCTGGAAGATGGCGATTGGGGGGTGTTGACGCCAGGCTGCGTTAAGCTTTATACCCTGGAAGGTGAGCCTGCCAACCGCGTCTTTATTTCCAACCCCATTCAGCCAAGCACGATTACACGCCAAAATTATCCCCATTTCATGTTGAAGGAGATCCATGAGCAACCCCACGTGGTGGACCGTGTTTATCGGGAATTTGTTGCTCCCAACCGACAGTGGCGCTTCCCAAAGTTTCCTTGGGATGCTGCAGCCCTTTCTCGCCTCACCCTCACCGCCTGCGGGACGGCTTTTTATGCTGGATTCATCGCAAAATATTGGTTTGAAACCCATGGGCGCCTTTCGGTTGATCTGGACGTTGCGTCTGAATTTCGCTATCGCTGCCCTCCCCTCCCAGAAGGCGGCGTGACCTGCGTTGTGTCCCAATCCGGAGAGACGACAGACACCCTGGGCGCCCTCGAATATGCCCAAAGCCAAGGGCAGCAGGTGCTTGCTTTGGTAAACGTTCCCTCCAGCTCCATTGACAGAGCTGCCAACATCAGCTTGTACACCCAAGCAGGGCCTGAAATTGGCGTTGCCTCGACAAAGGCGTTTACAAGTCAGTTGATGGTGCTGGCGCTTTTGTGTTTGAAAACCGCGGAAGGGCGAAAAACACTTTCTCCCCAAGACTTACAAGCCCACCTTGATGCTCTGGAAGCCTTGCCTGCTCAGATGTTGCCGCTTTTAGGGAATCTCGCTCCGCTCCAAGAGATCGCCACCATCCTTGCCCAAGCCCAAACGGTTTTATACCTGGGGCGAGGCACAGCCTTCCCCTTGGCTCTGGAAGGCGCCCTCAAGCTTAAAGAAATTTCTTACATCCATGCAGAAGCTTACCCTGCGGGGGAAATGAAGCATGGCCCCATTGCCCTGATTGATGAGCAGGTCCCGGTGGTGGTGGTGGCCCCCCACGATGGCTATTTTGATAAGACCGCTTCCAACATTCAAGAAGTTGCAGCCCGCAAAGGGAGGTTGATCATCCTGACCGATGAAAAAGGGAAGGAAAAGCTTAAGCACCTTTCTGCCAGCTTTTACATTCTTCCCGAAACCTCCAGCTTTACCATGCCTTTGCTTTATGCCATCCCCCTTCAGCTTTTGGCTTACTATACAGCCCTTCGCTTGGGAACAGATGTGGATCAGCCTCGCAATTTGGCTAAATCTGTGACCGTTGAGTAGCCTTTTTTGTTTGGATGGTTTTAATTGTAAATCCATTTTGCAGCGTTTTGGGACCATTGCTTAACCGCTTCTTCAATGGCTTGAAAAATAGCCTGTTTGCCTGATCCACGGACGGGAACTTTAATGTCGAAAATTTTCACGATCTGTTTGCTTGTGGCGCTAGAAAAGTCCTGTTCCAGGCGAAGGGTTCCTTTGATACGTGCTTGCCCCCCGCCTCCCAGGGTGTAATCAATCCAAAACCCATCTAAAATTACAGAAACCTTTGCTAAAGGCAGGCTTGTGTTTTGAAAGGTTTCTGTAACACCCGCAAACCCATTTAAAGCCACGAGGGACTTGACCAAAGCTTTTTTCAACATAGTCCCAGGTGGAGACGCCCAAACAATCCCCTCATAAGATCCAAGGGTATGAGGCGTGGGCCTTAAGAGAACTTTAGACGTTTCTAAAAAGCTTTCTGTTTGGGGGTCCTCCACCCACACCCACATCGTCCTCTTTTTCCCCTTAGCAGGCAAAGGCGTTGAAAGTGGCTCTGGATCTATTAAAATCCGCTGTGCAGGCGCTGGCGCATCTGGCAACAAAGAGCAACCAGCAAACCCAATGCTTAATAATGCAACAAAACCTGAAGCTATATGTTTTTTCATGTCTATAGGTTCGCTTAAAAATATTTAAAAAAAAGTTTGCTCAGTAAAAAAAACTTTGCTAGGAATGAAGACGTGGGAAATAATGGGGGTGTTGAACACTTTATGTTTTTTAAGATTTATGATGCCGAGAAGGAACCGTATATGCCGAAGATGACATTCATTCATAAAGACGGGTCTCGCCTTGAAGTTGAAGCGCCTGTCGGGCTTTCGGTTCTAGAGATTGCCCATCAGAATAAAATTGATCTGGAAGGCGCTTGTGAGGGGTCCCTTGCGTGCTCAACATGCCACGTGGTGGTCAGCCCTGAGTGGTATGAACTGTTGGGAGAAGCCTCAGAAGATGAAGACGACATGCTAGACCTTGCCTTTGGTTTAACCCAAACGTCCAGGCTTGGCTGTCAGATCATCATTTCTCCTGAACTAGATGGCTTGGTTGTTTCTCTGCCATCTGCCACACGCAACATGATGGTGGGGTGAGCCTCCTATGTCTTTAAAATGGACTGATATTGAAGAAATTGCAGAACTCCTGGAAGAGGCCCATCCAGGAGTGGATTTGATGAGTTTACGTTTTACAGACCTTTGGGGATGGGTTCAGCAGCTTCCTGATTTTTCTGACGATCCTGCACGCTCCAATGAACGTATCCTGGAAGCCATCCAAGCAGCATGGATTATTGAGCGAAATTTAAACATAACCCCCCTTTCTTAAGTAGGTTCGCATCGCTCTCCTTATCCTTTGATTTTAAACAGTTTTTAATTTCTTTTCTTTTACAATGGGTTAAAGCTTCAAAAAAGGGGGAAGTTTACACCCATGTCCCAACCTTCATTCACTTACACGGCATCATGTGCTTGTAAATTCCTACTTGTTGGCTCTTTGCTATCTTTCAATTCAGCCAATGCAACGATCCTTGACGATATCGTCAACAAAATTTTTTGCGCAACCATATGTGTGCCAGGTTTAGCATGTCATTGTTTAGAAGCGCAAAATCTTTGCCGTGAATGCCCTGGCCCTGGCATCAAAATCAACGTTCCTAAATGTCTTGCCGTTAAAAATCCAAAGTTGTGTATTATCGATGCAGGTAAAATTGCAGGTGGTGTTGGAGGAGCTATTATTGGAGGCGGCATCAGTGGCGCCGACGGTGCGGCAATAGGTGCTGGCGTAGGAGGGGCAATTGGGACTGTTGTTCCAGGTGTTGGAAACACAGTAGGCGCAGTTATCGGTGGCGTTACTGTTGGGGGTGTCGCAGCTGTGGGGGGGGGCGTCGCGGGCGCTTCCACGGGAGTTGAAGCAGGCGATTGGATCGTATCTCAAATCCTCACCCTAGGACGCGGATTATGCAAGGGAAATCACATGCCCTCTAAAAATTTGCTGGACAAATTTTGTGTAGCCTTTTTTTCACCTCCACAAAAATAGAAATCCTAAGATTTCCCAAAAGATGAATAAAGATCCTCTCTTAATTTATCTCGAATTTGTTGAGCCCGTTCTTGACCTCTTGGTCCCAAAGCTTCAAAAAATTTAAACACCTCAAGAACCATAGTATAATTTGCTTCGTTTTCAGGCCCATCGGTTGGAAGATTAAGCCCAAAATTAAGTATGGCTCTTTCCTCCCTTTTTATGCCTGGGTCTGTAGGCTCCAAAGCTTCTTGAGAAGTGCGGTTACGCTGATGAAGAGAGAGTTGAGATACAGCTGGCTTTTCTTGGGATTTTTTTAATTTTCTATGTTGAAGGTTTAGCTCAATTTCCTCTTCTTTTGGATCTATTAGTGCTCTTAACTCTTTTTCTGTTAATGGTTTTGTCGATTGCATGGAAAAGCTGCAAATAAAGGGGCATATAAAATAGAGACTTCTTTAAGCCCCCCGCATGCCCCTAAACACTATTTTTGCTGAAACCAGAGCCAATATACGGTAAAAAGACTCAACCAATAATCTCAATTTCAGAAAAGAAAAAATGGATCTCTTCGGCTGCCGTTTCGGAGCTATCTGAACCATGAACAGAATTGTGCTCAATGGATTCGCCAAACAGCTTTCGGATCGTTCCGTCTGCAGCGTTTGCAGGGTTGGTTGCACCCATAATTTCACGGTTACGCTGAATAGCATTTTCACCTTCTAAAACCTGAACCACGACAGGACCCGAAGCCATCATTTCACATAGAGATTGAAAAAATGAACGCTCCGCATGAACGGCGTAAAATCTCTCAACCTGTTGAAGGGAAAATTGAAGACGCTTCTGGGCAACAATGCGCAGACCTGCTTGCTCAAACCGGCTGTTGATGATCCCCGTCAAATTGCGACGTGTTGCATCTGGCTTGATAATGGATAAAGTTCTCTCAATTGGCATCATAATCACCTATCTAAACACTATTTAATCGACTGGTTGCAAGCACAACTTATACGATGATTTTCCACAAAAGGGAAGAAATATCTGAATAAATTTCCTCTCTATTAACGCTTGGCTATTCCATTAGGTGTCTAAGAAGCTTCTAAGCCTTCTTGAGCGGCTTGGGTGCCTCAGCTTTCGAATCGCTTTTGCTTCAATTTGACGGATCCGCTCACGGGTCACGTTAAATTGCTGCCCTACTTCTTCTAGTGTATGTTCATTTGTACCAATTCCAAAGCGCATCCTTAAAACACGCTCTTCCCTTGCTGTAAGACTGGAGAGCACCCGGGTGGTTGTGTCTTTCAAATTGCTCTGAATAGCGGCATCCACCGGCGCCACAACATTTTTATCTTCAATGAAATCACCCAAATGGCTGTCTTCCTCGTCTCCAATAGGGGTTTCAAGGCTGATGGGCTCTTTTGCAATTTTTAAAACTTTTTTGACTTTATCCAAAGGCATCATCAGGCGCTCTGCCAGCTCTTCTGGATTAGGTTCCCGTCCAATTTCATGAAGAATCTGCCGCGACATCCGCACCAATTTATTGATGGTTTCTATCATGTGAACAGGAATGCGGATCGTTCGTGCTTGGTCTGCAATAGAGCGTGTAATAGCTTGACGAATCCACCAGGTTGCATAGGTTGAAAATTTATAGCCCCGCTGGTATTCAAATTTTTCAACCGCTTTCATTAAGCCGATGTTTCCCTCTTGAATCAGGTCTAAAAATTGAAGCCCTCTATTCGTATATTTTTTTGCAATAGAGATCACCAAACGCAAATTAGCTTCAATCATTTCTTTTTTTGCACGGGTCGCATCTCGCTCCCCTTTTTGAACGGTGGAAACAATCCGACGAAATTCATTCAAATGCAACCCAAATTCTGTGGGGATCTGAGAAATATCTTGGCGAATAACTGCTGCTTCATCACGGTGACGTTCTAAAAAGCTTTTCCAACCTTTTGGGGGAAGCGCTTCTATGGTTGAAAACCAATTGTGGTCCAGCTCTTGCCCATAATAATTTTCGAGAAAATGTGCCCGGCTGATCCCCGAAGATTCAGCCAAACGTAACAATCGACCCTCCAAGCTGATAAGCCGGCGGTTAAAACCATACAACTGTTCCACAAGCTCATCAATACGAAGGGGATTTAGATGAACACCTTTCATCAACTCAATCAACTGTTGACGGTGACCTTCATATTCTTTCTCAAGGGAGGAGGAATTAGATTTCCCCTTCCGCAATGCCTCTAAGCGCTTATCCTGAGTTTTTCTCAGCTTCTCATAGGTAGAAGAAATTTGTTCAAATTTCTCCAAGACGCCCGGCATAAGGGATGCTTCCATGCTATTAAGGGAAACAGTTAACACGTCTTCTTCTGTTGCATCTGTTGCTTCTGTCGTAACGCTTCCCTCTTCAGGTGGATCTTTCTCTTCCGCTTCTTCTTCAATATCTTCAAGCTCTTCTTCAGACGCGTCCCCATCCCCTTCATAGGTTGTTTCAAGGTCTATAATGTCCCGCAAAAGGATTTTACCCTCTTGAAGGGCATCTCCCCAAGCGATAAGAGCTTTCATGGTCAAGGGGCTTTCGCAGATAGCTCCAATAACCATTTCCCGACCTGCTTCGATCCGTTTCGCAATGTCAATCTCTCCTTCACGGGTCAACAAGCTCACTGAGCCCATTTCTCGCAAATAGAGACGAACTGGATCATCTGTCCGAGAGGCTTCTAGCTGGGCCCCCGGCTTCTCCCCTTCTTCATCCTCTTCTGGTTGGGCAACAACTTCTTCTTCCTCTTGGAAATCGTCTTCTCCCTCAACAAGGGAAATTCCCATTTCCGAAAGAGAAGCCATCACGTCTTCTATCTGTTCGGAAGAAACCTGGTCTGATGGCAAAATTCGGTTAAGTTCGTCATAGGTGATAAAGCCACGCTCTTTACCCTTAACAATTAATCGCTTAACCGAATTTGCCTTATCAAGCAATGCAACTTCGGAAGTTTCTTCAAACAAATCTTTTTCGTCTGTCACCGGCTTCGTCGCCATTTTTGTTACTCTCTTCCTTTAACTACTTCAACATAAATGTTTTAATGATTTGGAAATTTTTTCTCACGAATCCATCTTAAAAAAAGAAGATTCTTTCAAACTTCTCAAACGCTTCCAAGCATCCTCGGACATGCTGCTTTCTAAAATATCTTGAGTTTCTTTCAATTCTTTCTTAAAACTACTTTGTTTTTGGTAATGGGTGAGCACATCATACCACCCTGCCCTCGCTTGCTCCAATAAAGCTTCTGGCTTTGAGAAAGAAGCATGCACATACACATCTGACGTTAAAATACGGTGCATAACTTCTGCCAAACCTTTCTCAACCAGTGCATTTTTCAAAAAATTAGATGCATTTTCTTGAGAAACAACAGTTCCTTCCTCAGCAGACCATTCCAACAAAGCATCTCGCAAACAAGAAAAATTACTTTGTTCCGGCAAATCTAACGCAACAAGTGATTCATTAAACTCCTCTAATAAATGAGGGTGATTGATCAGAACTGCAAGTAAAATTTTTCTTTGTAGGTGCAAAAGATCAAATAACGGTTTAGGGACGCTGCTTTTTTGAGAAAAAGACGCGTGCTTGCCTGCAGAAAAATTCACTGGTTTTCTCCACGTCGCCTTTCGTTCTTCTTTCAACAACTGATCCCATTTTTTTTGCAAAAAAAGGTAGTAGAGCGATTTCACCTGAGGATCTTGAATACTTCCCACCAACGCTTTCAGGGTTTTATAGAAAAAAGCCTTTTGTTCAGGGGTTTGCAAAGACAACGTCTCTACATGATATTGCCATAAAAAATCCACTAAACAAGAGGCTGTTTTTATTAAGCGCTCCAAAAGGGCTCGGCGATCTGTAACCAGTAAACTATCTGGATCTTCCCCTGCTGGGAGACGTATAAACCGAAGAGAGTAACCAGGTTTAAGCAGAGGAAGCACCCGTTCCAGCAAACGAAAGGCAGCTTTTTGGCCAGGAAGGTCTCCATCAAAGCACACAAAGGGCTCTGGATCTATCTTCCACGCCTTGGCGATTTGCGGCTCTGTTAAAGCCGTTCCCAAAGGAGCGAGCGCTTTCCCCACACCAGCCTGCTGTAGGCTGATAACATCCATATAGCCTTCAACCCAGATGACGGGCTTATCTTTCAAAGCTTGGGAATGTTGGGCTTGATAAGCCCCATAAACCGATTGTTTTTTTAAAAAAAGAGGCGTTTCGGGTGAGTTGAGATATTTCGGCGCTTTTGGATGAGATTCCAACAAACGCCCCCCAAATGCAATAACCCGCCCCTGGGCATCCATAATCGGGAACATCACACGTTCTTTAAAACGATCGTAAAACCCGCCTCCACTCTGGGGAATGCCGATAAGCCCTGCTTGAACTAATTCATCCGTGGAAAACCCCTCTTGCTGAAGCTGTTTTTGGAGCGAACAATTCAAAGCAGGTGCCCAACCCAACCTAAATTCTTGCTGTGAAGGGCTAGACACGCCCCTGTGTTGAAGGTATAGCCGTGCTTTTTCACCTTGGGATGTTGCAAGTTGAGCTTCGAAGTAAACGCACGCCCTCTCCAAAGCGAGATACAACCGTTTGTAACCTGATTCTCCAGAAAGGCGATTGCCTGTTTCACTTAATTCTAGGGGGATCCCTGTCTTTTCAGCGAGAAGGGTAACCGCCTCCACAAACGTCAGATGGTGCATTGCGCGCAAAAAGGAAATGGCGTCTCCATGGGCACCGCAACCAAAACAATAATAAATTCCTTTTTCGTCATTCAACGTAAAAGAAGGATTTTTTTCTTTATGAAATGGACAAAGCCCCAGCATCTCTTTTCCGCGTCCAGCCAAGCGTACTGTAGGCGAAACAACCTCGGACAACACGACACGGATACGAAGCTTTTGCAAAAACTCTGGCTGAAAAGAACCCATACCCTTACCTATTCGAACTTAACCCAGAAAACTGTTCAATGGGGGGCCCTTTCGTGAACAGGGACCTTCACCAACAATTCTCCTGATTTTTTAAAACGCAGCGTTAAATCTATCACATCGCCCCTTTTAAGATCATGGTTTAAAGACATCAACATCACGTGGTAATCACCTGGCTTTAAAACTCTCTCCTTTTCCACCTGAATCTCCCCAACAGGGCGCATCCGGAAAACCCCTTTATCATCTTTCACATGAGCATGCAGTTCAACATTTTTTGCAATCGGTGTGCTTCCTCCCATCAAACTATCTTGTTGGTTTGGAATAGGGATCAAAAGCTTCATAAAAACGCCTGCATTGCGACCTTTCAAAGAAGGACGCACCCAAGGCGAAACAACGGTTACTACAGAAGTCACACTTTCCGTTTGGGACGTATCTTGCGAGGATTCGTCTTGGGCAGAATTTTTATCAGAATCTCCACAATCGCAAGCAAAACCAGAAAAAATGCCTATGCTAGAAAGGCTGATACCCCAGAGAAAAATCAAAATTTTATTTAAATTAAACGAAACATGCACAACAATGAAGCTTTCCTAAATTTTATTTGATTGTATACAAGATTTTTAAATCACCTACAATTTTTTTTGAAAGAGAATTTTTGATCGGCCAAGGAAAATCTGCCTTAAAGCTAATGAACCATTTTTAATGGTGGGCGTAACAGGGATTGAACCTGTGACCTCTACGATGTCAACGTAGCGCTCTCCCGCTGAGCTATACGCCCCTGTCTTAAACCGAGACTAAACAAGGTATATCTTGTTTAGAGGGCTTCGGCAAGGGGGTTTCCCCCAAACCTCCGCTTGGGATTCAAAGTTCAGAATCTGCTCCACTCACTTCAGCAGACACCGGTAATTTTTCCATATCCCGCTCTGCCGCAATGTGTCTAAATTTACGAACAATACCCCCCGTTCCAGCTGGAATCAAATGCCCCACGATCACATTTTCTTTCAAACCAATTAAATGATCTTCTCTTCCAAATACGGCTGCTTCTGTCAAAACACGTGTCGTGTCTTGGAAGGATGCCGCAGAGATGAAAGAATCTGTGGCGAGAGACGCTTTTGTGATGCCCTGCAAAACTGGGAAACCAATCGCTGGACGTTTTCCCTCTGCCTCTGTTTTGGTGTTAAGGGCTTCAAAGTCTGGTCGATTGAGCTGATCCCCTATCAACAACGAGGTATCGCCAGCATCGATAACCTCTATTTTTTGGAGCATCTGGCGAACGATCACTTCTAAATGTTTATCGTTAATGCGCACACCTTGGAGACGATACACCTCTTGAATCTCATTAATAAGGTAATAGGCAAGGGCCTCCACACCTAAAATACGCAAAATATCATGGGGAACAGGGCTTCCATCAACAAGAAGGTCTCCTTTTTTTACAGCATCCCCTTCTTGAACGAGAATATGCTTTCCTTTGGGGATGAAATATTCAACAGGTTCCTCAGGGTTGTGATCCGGAACAACCATAATCCGACGTTTTGTTTTGTAATCTTTTCCAAATTCAACACGCCCATCATACTCACTGATAATAGATGAATCTTTCGGACGACGCGCCTCAAACAGCTCTGCAATACGCGGCAAACCTCCAGTGATATCACGGGATTTTGAGCTTTCTCGCGGCAAGCGCGCCAAGACATCCCCAGCTCTTACAGCGCCTCCATTTTCAACGTTCACAATGGCATCCACGGAAAGAAAATAACGAGCTTCTAAGCCGTTTGCAAAGGCCAGAGCGTTACCTTTTCCATCCCTAAGCACAATACGGGGTTTAAGATCAGTCCCACGGGAAAACTGTCTCCAATCCGAAACAACGTGCTTAGAAATTCCCGTGGCTTCATCAAAAACTTCCTTCAAAGAAACGCCTTCAACCAAGTCTACGAAATGAACAATACCGTCACGTTCCGTAATCACTGGGACGGTATAAGGATCCCATTCTGCCATTTTTGCGCCTTTGGTAATAGCAGCGCCCTCATCCACAAAAAGTTTAGCACCATAAGGTACACGATAACGAGAGCGCTCTCGCCCTTGGGAATCTAAAATAACAAGTTCCGTGTGACGGCTCATAACAATCGACACACCCTCACTGTTTACAATGGTGTTACGATTTTTAATCCCAACCACACCGTCTAACGTTGCTTCTGCAAAAGATTCTTCGGCTGAACGTTGTGCTGCTCCACCAAGGTGGAATGTCCGCATGGTAAGCTGAGTCCCAGGCTCTCCAATAGACTGGGCAGCAATCACACCGATAGCCTCGTTTTGGTTCACAAGTGTTCCGCGCGCCAAATCGCGACCATAACATTTTGCGCAAATTCCCGTCTCAGATTGACAGGTCAAAACAGAACGAATTTTAACAGCATCAACGCCTGTTTTTTGAACTCGCTCAACTTTTGCCTCGTCAATGAGCTCACCATCACAAATCAAAATTTCGTTTGAAACAAGATCTATAACATCTTCTGCTGCGGTACGCCCAAGGATGCGATCTCCCAAGGACGCGATCACTTCTCCCCCTTCAACAACAGGACGTATGGAAAGCCCAAGGCTTGTTCCGCAATCAAGCTCAGTAATCACACAATCTTGAGCGACATCAACAAGCCTGCGGGTTAAATACCCTGAGTTTGCCGTTTTAAGGGCCGTATCTGATAACCCTTTTCGGGCTCCATGGGTTGAGTTAAAATATTCAAGAACCGTCAAACCTTCTTTAAAGTTCGAAATGATAGGATTCTCGATAATTTCCCCGGATGGCTTCGCAATCAAGCCGCGCATCGCTGCAAGCTGACGCATCTGAGCTGCAGAACCTCGCGCCCCCGAATGGGCCATCATGTAAACGGAATTCATCAATTTCCCTGGCTTCACCTGGGAAATCTCATCCATCATTGCATCCGCAACTTTTTCCGTACACTTCGTCCAAGCGTCGGTAACTTTATTGTAGCGCTCCCCTTGGGTGATGAGACCATCCAGATATTGTTGGCGATATTCGTTCACCAAATCCCATGTTTCATCAACCATTTTACCTTTTTCAGGAGGAACCACCAGGTCATCTTTACCGAAAGAAACACCAGAAATGGTTGCATACTTAAAGCCAAGCCCCATCAACTTGTCTCCAAAAATGACAACTTCTTTTTGACCACAGTGACGATAAACGATATCCAAAAGTTTCCCAATTTCTTTGGAAGTCAACAACTGATTGACCAAACTGTAGCTAATTTTTGAGTGCCTTGGCAATAATTGACCAAGAATCATACGACCTGGCGTTGTCTCAACCCGCTGAATAACTTCATTTCCTAATTCATCAAAACTGCTATACCTTGCGGTGATTTTAGCATGAAGGGACAAAACCTCTCCAAATAAAGCCTGTTCGATCTCTCCAAGAGAAGCAAATGCCATCCCCTCCCCTTTTGCACCTTCCGTCATCAGGGTCAGGTAATATAAACCAAGCACAATGTCCTTCGAAGGCACAATAATAGGGTTTCCGTTTGCAGGGCTCAAAATGTTGTTGGTAGACATCATCAAAACGCGGGCTTCCAACTGGGCTTCAATGGAAAGGGGCACGTGAACCGCCATCTGGTCACCATCAAAGTCTGCGTTAAAAGCCGCGCAAACCAATGGGTGTAACTGAATCGCCTTTCCTTCCACCAAAAGCGGTTCAAAAGCTTGAATTCCTAAACGGTGAAGCGTTGGTGCACGGTTCAAAAGAACTGGGTGCTCCCGGATCACTTCTTCTAAAATGTCCCAAACTTCTGGACGTTCTTTTTCCACCATCCGTTTTGCGGCTTTTATGGTTGGCGCCAAACCATATCGCTCTAAACGTGAATAAACAAAAGGCTTAAACAGCTCCAGCGCCATTTTCTTCGGCAAACCACATTGATGGAGCTTTAACTCAGGACCCACCACAATCACAGAACGACCCGAATAATCAACCCGTTTACCCAATAAGTTTTGGCGGAAACGTCCATGTTTCCCTTTTAACATGTCAGACAGCGATTTCAAAGGTCGCTTATTGGCCCCCGTAATTGGCCTTCCCCTGCGCCCGTTATCAAACAAAGCATCAACAATTTCTTGAAGCATTCGTTTTTCGTTGCGGATGATAATCTCAGGAGCCCTCAATTCAATGAGGCGCTTTAAACGGTTATTACGGTTGATCAAACGTCGATACAAATCGTTAAGGTCTGAGGTCGCAAAACGCCCACCATCCAAGGGAACCAAAGGCCGCAACTCAGGAGGAATAACAGGAACAACCTCTAAAACCATCCACTCTGGGCGGGTATCTGATTGTATAAATGCTTCAATAAGCCTCAAACGCCGAGAAAGCTTTTTACGCCGCATCTCAGACGTTGTGGTAGTAAGCTCTTCCCTAAGAAGCACCTGCTCCTTCTCAAGCTCAATAGCCCGAAGCATCTCTCGAAATGCCTCTGCTCCTATAAAGGCTTGAAAAGCGCCCTCGCCGTAATCGTCTTGGGCACTGATATATTCTTCTTCAGTCAACAATTGATGCAACTTGAGGGGAGTTGTACCAGGTTCTGTAACAATATAGCTCTCGAAATATAGAACTTTGTCCATTTCTTTCATGGTTAAATCGAGCAAAGCCCCAATCCGGCTCGGCAACGATTTCGTAAACCAAATGTGAGCAACAGGAGATGCAAGCTCAATGTGCCCCATGCGTTCCCTACGCACTTTTGTCAGGGTTACCTCAACGCCACATTTTTCACAAATAACACCACGATATTTCATACGCTTATATTTTCCACATAAGCACTCATAATCTTTAATAGGACCAAAAATTCTGGCGCAAAATAAACCGTCGCGCTCTGGTTTAAAGGTTCTATAGTTAATGGTTTCTGGTTTTTTCACCTCTCCAAAAGACCAAGAACGAATCTGATCGGGGCTTGCGATCGAAATACGAACCAGGTCAAAAGATTGGGGACCCGCAACTTGGCTAAAAACTGTTAAAAGTTTTTGCTGAGAAGTCTGCTTCTTTTGACGCGTCATCAAAACCTACCTTTTTCTTCGTAAAAAATCATATTGTTAAACAAGGGGTTGCTGCCTAAAACACTACGCCTCTTGTTGGGAACATTCCACATTCAAAACAAGAGATTTGAGCTCTTTTATCAACACGTTGAAAGATTCAGGAACTCCAGATTCAAAATTATCATCCCCACGAATGATAGCTTCATACACCTTCGTACGCCCTGAAACGTCATCCGATTTAATCGTCAGCATTTCTTGCAATGTATACGCAGCACCATAAGCTTCAAGGGCCCAAACCTCCATTTCACCCAAACGTTGACCACCGAATTGAGCCTTTCCGCCCAAGGGTTGTTGGGTTACCAAACTGTATGGACCAACAGAACGCGCGTGAATTTTTTCATCCACCAAATGGTGCAACTTCATCATATAAATGATGCCAATTGTGATTTTTCGATCAAACGCTTCACCTGTTCGACCATCGTATAAAACGACTTGGCCAGAATCGTCTAACCCGGCTTTTTCTAATTCATGCACAATATCTGTTTCTCGAGCCCCGTCAAAAACAGGCGTCGCCATCGGAACGCCACGGGTCATATGAGACGCCATTTCAACAATTGCCTCGTCTGTCATGGCTTCAACTTCTTCAGTCGCCTCTTTACGCTCATAAAGTCCACCCAAAAACTGACGCAACGAGCTTGTATCTTGCGCGTTAGAAGCCGCCATAGATTCCAAACATTCTCGAACTTTTCGCCCCAATCCAATGGAAGCCCACCCTAAATGGGTCTCCAAAATTTGCCCCACATTCATACGGGAAGGAAGTCCCAAAGGATTTAATATGATATCAACAGGGGTTCCATCTTCAAAATAAGGCATGTCTTCCACAGGAACAATACGCGAGACAACACCTTTGTTCCCATGTCGCCCAGCCATCTTATCCCCTGGCTGAAGTTTACGCTTAACAGCAACAAAGATTTTAACTGTTTTCATCACACCCGTTGGAAGCTCATCGCCCCGGCGAATTTTTTCAACTTTCTGCTCAAAACGTTTCCGGAGAGCTTCAAGAGTTTTATTATGTTGCTCTTTAAGGGCCTCAACTTGCTGCATGCATTCATCACTGGCAACTACAATCTGTTTCCAAAGGTGTTTGGGAAGATTGCCCAACAGCTCTTCTGTCAAAACCTGCTTGGCCTTAAGGGTATCAACATTATTGACGAGCTTCTCGTTAATCAAAAGAGGCGCCAACATCGTATAAAAATTGCGCTCAAGGATAGAACGTTCAGCATCCCTGTCTTTTGAAACACGGCTAATTTCTGCTCGCTCAATAGATAAAGCGCGCTCGTCTTTGTCGACCCCTCTCCTTGAAAAAACTCGAACATCCACGACCGTTCCTGAAATCCCCGGAGGTAGCCTTAATGACGTGTCTCTAACATCGGAAGCTTTTTCTCCAAAAATAGCCCTCAAAAGCTTTTCCTCAGGGGTCATTGGATTTTCCCCTTTAGGCGTCACTTTTCCAGCCAAAATATCGCCAGGTTTAACTTCTGCACCAATGTAAGCAATACCTGCTTCATCTAAATGCCGAAGGGTTTCTTCTCCAACCCCAGGGATATCGCGGGTAATTTCTTCATTCCCAAGCTTTGTATCCCGAGCCGAAATTTCAAATTCTTCAATGTGGATAGACGTATAAACATCGTCTTTAACCAAGGCCTCAGAAATAATAATGGAATCTTCAAAACAATATCCATTCCAAGATATAAAAGCGACCAGCACATTGCGCCCCAGGGCTAATTCACCACGCTGGGTCGCAGAACCATCCGCAATAATATCACCGTTTTTAACTAAATCACCCACGCACACAATTGGCTTTTGATTAACACAAGTGTTGGCATTAGATTTTCTAAACTTTTGCAGATTATAGATATCCACAACTGGCATCCCTGGAGACAAATCTTCTGTAGCCCGAATCACAATACGAGACGCATCCACCTGGTCCACAACCCCACTTCTAAGGGCCAAAACCACCGAACCAGAATCTCTTGCAACAGCCGCTTCCATGCCCGTTCCCACCAACGGCGCATCTGCAGAAATAAGGGGCACCGCCTGACGTTGCATGTTAGACCCCATCAACGCACGGTTAGCATCATCATTTTCCACAAACGGAATAAGGGATGCAGCAACAGACACAATCTGCTTCGGCGAAACGTCGACAAAATCAATTTCTTCAAAAGAAGCGAGGATATAATCTCCCCCGCGGCGACAACTGATCACAGCCTGAACAAATGCCCCCGTCTCATCCAGCTCAACATTCGCTTGGGCAATTGTGTAGCGCCCCTCTTCAATGGCAGACAAATACACAACTTCATCCGTTACGCGCTGATTCACAACACGCCGATAGGGCGTTTCAATGAAACCATAAGGATTGATTCGCGCATAGGTCGCAAGGGAGTTAATCAAACCAATGTTAGGACCTTCAGGCGTTTCAACGGGACAAATGCGCCCATAATGGGTAGGGTGCACATCTCGAACTTCAAAAACAGCCCTATCTTTTTTTACACCACCAGGACCAAGGGCCGAAAGACGCCGCTTATGGTTAATTTCAGAAAGCGGATTCGTCTGATCCATAAACTGAGACAACTGGGAAGTCCCAAAAAATTCACGCAAAACTGCTGCCGCAGGCTTTGCGTTAATCAAATCATTGGGCATGGCCGTTTCCAAATCCACCGCCCCCATCCGCTCACGAATGGTTCGCTCCATTCGCAAAAGCCCGGAGCGATATTGATTTTCCAAGAGCTCACCCACAGAGCGAACCCTTCGATTTGATAAACTGTCAATATCGTCAATCTCACCTCGCCCATCTTTCAAACCAAGCAACATCCTAACAATTTCCAAAATATCTTGCTTTTGCAAAATATTGACTGTATCAGGTGTTTTCAGACTCAAGCGTGCGTTCATTTTAACGCGTCCAACAGACGACAAATCATAGCGTTCTGGATCAAAAAACAAGCTTTTGAAAAGAGCCTCAGCGCTTTCCAAGGTGGGAGGCTCACCCGGACGCAAAACGCGGTAAATATCCAACAGGGCTTCTTCACGCGTTGTGTTTTTATCTGCCAAAAGCGTATCCCTGAGATAAGACCCCACCACAATGTGATCGATGCTCAAAATAGGAACCGAAACAATCCCATGAAAGCGAAGCAGGTCAAGAATTTCTTCAGAAACTTCATCTCCAGCTTCCGCAAAAATCTCACCTGTTTCCTCATTGATGAAGTCTACAGCGATATAGCGCCCAACCAAATCTTCGATAGAAACTAAAATTTTCCGTAAGCCATCTTCTTCAAGTTTTTTAATCAAACGGGCCGTCAATTTTGTGCCGGTTTCTGCCGCAACCTGCCCCGTTTCTGCATTAATCAAAGGTTGGGTTAGCTTAACCCCTTTCCACAAAGAGGCTGAAAAATCTGTTTTCCATTGACCGTCTTGCCAAGAATAAACTGCACTGTCATAAAAGTAAGAAAGAATTTCTTCGCGAGACATTCCTTGGGCTTCGTAAAAAGGCATATCAGGCTGAGCAAGCCTGCGCGCTTCTGTATGAGCACCATCAAGCGCTGTCAACAATGTCGTAACAGGAAGCTTACGCTTGCGATCTATACGCACATAAAGCAAATCCTTGGCATCAAATTCAAAATCAAGCCAAGAACCTCTATAAGGAATAATACGAGCTGCAAACAAATATTTACCAGAAGCATGGGTGCGACCACGATCGTGATCAAAAAACACGCCAGGAGAACGATGCATCTGAGAAACGACAACACGCTCTGTTCCATTGATGACAAACGTTCCATTCGGCGTCATCAACGGCATATCGCCCATATAAACGTCTTGTTCCTTGATGTCGCGAATCGAACGAATTCCCGTTTCTTCATCGATATCCCACACGATTAAACGAAACGTTACCTTCAAAGGAGAGGCATAGGTCACCCCTTTTTGACGAGATTCATCAATTTCATATTTCGGCTCTTCCAGCTCATATCGGCAAAATTCTACTTGAGCCTTTCCGGAAAAATCATGAATTGGAAAAATAGACTGAAAAACACCCTGAAGCCCTACCGAAGCCCGCTTATCTGTCTCAATATTTTTTTGAAAAAACGCATCATAAGATTTTTTCTGCAATTCGATCAAATTTGGCAGGGGAGCAATCTCTGGAATTCGAGAAAAATTGCGCCGTATAGGTCCACGCTTCGTGTAAGAATCAGCCATAAAAACTCCTTCAACAGCACATCTATTCAAAAACAACGACACCACACGCTAAGCTCGAAAAGATGAGGTCAAGACCCTTGTACCAGACCCAGCCCTAAAAGCAAAGAAAAAAGTACGCCCCTTTTTAAGAAACAGTTCACTTTTTGCGTATAGCATGTTTGTATGTAAAATTTTTTCTTTTAAAAAACAAAACAAAAACCGGAAAAGGGGATAGCAAAAAACGATTCCCTTCTCCGTTTTTTTTATAAGAAATAAATCTTAATTTATCTCAACGACAGCACCAACAGCTTCGAGTTGTTTTTTGATTTTTTCAGCATCGTCTTTAGAAATACCTTGTTTCAACGGTTGAGGAGCCCCCTCTACCAAATCTTTGGCTTCTTTCAGACCCAAAGAAGTAATCTGACGAACCTCTTTAATCACTTCAATTTTTTTATCTCCAGCTGATTTCAAGACAACGTTAAATTCCGTTTTCTCTTCAACTGCAGCAGCAGCGGGCGCAGCACCCATTGCCATCATAGGTGCAGCAGCAGAAACCCCCCACTTCTCTTCAAGCATTTTCACGAGATCCGCAGCTTCAAGAAGCGTTAATTTTGAAAGATTTTCCACTAATTGATCTAATTGGGCAGACATTTTTTTCTCCTTTATCAAAAACGATTTTTAAAAATAACTAGTTAGGATTTCTGGCTGTGGGCCAACAAAAGACGAACAAATTGAGAAGCAGGCTCGCGAACGGTTCGAGCGATTTTTGTGGGAGATGCCACCAAAACAGCCAAAATTTTTCCTCGAAGCTCTTCCAAAGAAGGCAACTTAGCAAGCTGCTCAACTTCCTGAGCACTCAAAAAACGTCCTTTTAATACGCCGCCTACAACACGAATTTTCTCATTTCCGTTAGCAAATTGAACAGCAACCTTTGCTGCCGCAACAGGGCATTGGGAATAAGCGAGGGCCGTAGGGCCAACAAGCAAATCTAAAACAGATTCACAAGGGGTATCTTTGACACAAAGACGCGCCAAACTGTTTTTAACAATTTTAAAGCTAGCTCCAGCTTCTCGCATGTTTCCACGAAGCTTTTCCGACTCTGCAACTGTTAAGCCCAGTGATTGGGTCACCACAACAAGTTCTTGCGCTTTCAAAACCTCCCTAAAAGACGTCACAAAAGCACGCTTTTGGTCACGATCCACAGACCATCTCCATCTTAATTATTTTTCAAGCCTAAAACTTGAAAAAGTTGCACATTGAAGAGAAAATTTTCTCTTCCCGATCTGCCCAACAAGAAAAAAAGAAAGTCTTTTTCCCTGTCTATGCAGGCATTTTTAAACTCTCTTAAGAGAGCACCTACAGTCTCGGACAGTTTTTTCGAGTCTCCTCGAAACGATAAAAAATTTAACAATCAAGAAACACTTTTAAGAGCATCTCCCAAATCTACCGCAACAGAAAGCCCCATCGTGGAAGAAAGGGTCATCTTTTTCACATAATTTCCTTTAATCCCAGCAGGACGCGCCTTTGCCACAGCCCCCAAAAAAGCCTTCACGTTTTCCAACAATATTTCAGCAGAAAAACTAGCTTTCCCGATACCCGCATGAACAATCCCTGCTTTTTCAGCACGATACTCAACTTGACCACCTTTTGCAGCTTTCACCGCAGCACCCACATCTTGGGTTACAGTTCCAAGCTTTGGATTTGGCATCAAACCGCGAGGCCCTAAAACCTTTCCAAGGCGCCCCACCAATCCCATCATATCTGGCGTTGCAATACAACGATCAAATTCAAGAAAACCACCCTGAATTTTTTCCAGCAGATCATCAGCACCCACAACATCAGCTCCAGCACTCAAAGCTTCTTTTGCTTTTTGATCATCTTTAACAAAAACAGCAACCCGAAGGTTTTTACCTGTCCCACCAGGTAGCACAACGGCACCTCTAACAGCTTGCTCAGATTTACGAGGATCTACGTTTAAATTAATGGCAATTTCAATGGTTTCATCAAATTTAGCCGTCGCAAAGCGCTTAGCGATTTTAATCGCCTCGTCCAACGAAAAACTTTTTGAAAAATCCATTCCTTCACACGCCTTCTTCAAGCGCTTTGTTTTTTTCACTATCTGCATCAGCCTACAACCTCCAACCCCATGGAACGGGCAGATCCCGCAATCATCTTACACGCCGCTTCTTCAGAATACGCATTCAAATCAGTTTTTTTCAAACGGGCAATCTCAAGAATCTGCGCCATCGTCACCGTGCCGCTTTTACTCCCACGCCCAGGCGTTGTTGACCCTTTGCCGATACCCGCTGCTTTTTTCAAAAAATAACTATTAGGCGGCGTTTTCATCACAAACGTGAATGTGCGGTCTGCATAAGCCGTAATGACGACAGGAATAGGAATCCCCTGCTCCATACTTTGAGTTTGCGCATTAAAAGCTTTGCAAAATTCCATAATATTAAGTCCTCTTTGCCCTAAAGCCGGACCAATCGGTGGAGACGGATTCGCCTTCCCAGAGGAAACTTGAAGCTTTATATACCCCACAACTTTTTTTGCCATACCAAAAAACTCCTCAGCTAAAAACTTAGCAGTTCATAAAAACGAAACCCACCATATCGCTTTTTTTAAACTTTTTCAACCTGAATAAAATCTAAATCAACGGGCGTCGCTCTTCCAAAAATGGAAACCGAAACTTTGAGACGGGTTTTCTCCGCATCAACCTCTTCAACAAGGCCTGTAAAAGAAGCAAAAGGCCCCTCACAAACCCTGACTTTTTCGCCAACTTCGAACATCAATGTCATTCGAGGTCGGTCAATGGAATCTTGAACCTGCCCTAAAATTCGATTGACTTCCGCCTGGCTCATAGGAGAAGGCCTCTCTTTGACCCCCAAAAAACCACTGACCTTCGGGACACTTCGGACAAGATGCCAGGTATCATCTGTCAAAACCATTTTCACCAAGATGTAGCCTGGAAAAAAGTTTTTTTCCTTGCTCGTCTTTACACCATTTTTGACCTCAAGAACATCTTCCTTTGGAATTAAAATCGTCTCAATTAAAGAAGAAAGATTAACCCTTACGGCCTGCTCACGTATATCTTCAGCAACCCTGTTTTCAAAGTTGGAATGGACGCTCACAACATACCAACGAGCCTTTTGCTCCGTCATAACTCTAATGCCCCCACCCTAACACAAAACGAACGCAAAACCCTAAAATTTGATCCACAATCAAGAAGAAAATAGCAAATGCGAGGACCATAAAAAAAACCAACACACTTGTAACGATTACTTCCTTAGAAGTCGGCCAAGTTACTTTTAGAATTTCTTGGCGAGTTTGCCGAAAAAATTGAAAAAAAGAAGTTTTTTTGTTTGCTTTTGCTAACATTTCCTTAAAACCTTAATAACCCCTCACAACCCGAAGAAATTTTCCTCTAATAAAAAAAGTCATGAAACAAATCTATACCTCTTTCCAACCCACAACACAAGCCCCTACATGATAAAATACATATTTAAGGCTTAATAATGTTGGCAGGAGTGGAGGGACTTGAACCCCCAACCCCCGGTTTTGGAGACCGGTGCTCTAGCCAATTGAGCCACACTCCTATTAAAAACTGCGAGCCGTTTTTCAGGTGTTTAGATAACACATTTTGATACAGAAACAAACCAATTTGTAAAAATGCGAGAATTTATTTAAAGACAAGACGCCTTACAGCTTTTGGATTGGCCACAAAAATCATTTCATGTTTTGTTTCAAAAGGATAGTGAAAATTTTAAAAATAAAAAATTGAAAATAAAGAAAAATTTTATTAAAGTAAAAAAATAATTAGTTAAAATAACAAAAGCTTTTGAAAGATTTTTTGTCATGCAGAACAATTTTAAATTTATTTTATGTTTATATTTTTTCTCATCTTGTTTTTATTCCGCTATTGGATTGGAGTCCCTAGAAGAGGCTGCATTTTTTCAAATTATTGTAAAGCGAGATGCGCTTAGCGAACCCGCTAATCAAAAACCTGCTCATTTAAAAAATGATGCTGTTTTTTTTATAGACGTTTTCAATGGCTCCGATTCATTAGGAACCGTTACATCAGCTGTCGACCCTGATGCTATTTCAATTTTTAAAAACTTTGTTGAAAAACAAAAAAATTTAAAGAAAGAATTTTTTGTTTCTTGGAAAAATGCTTCAAAACATTTGAAACATTGCGCTGTAAAAATTATTCCTTCAACTTCTTTTGTTGATAATTCATCTGGAACATCCTCTTGCAAACTAAATTTAATATTAACAAATTTTTCTTCTAAAAAAGATACTACATATCATGAGGATGTCTCTTTTTTTCTACAAAAAATGAATCGCTTTTTGAAATCAAGCCCTGTTTTGAGAATATCAACAGGTGGGTTTGGTGATCCTGAAGTTTTAGAAAATATGTCGTTTTTCTTGATTGAAAGAGAACGCAACATCATGCTTCTGGGACCCAAAGTAATGCAGGAGGTTGCACACATAGCATTTGGTTCATGGTGGGGATTTTATATATTGTATCAGTTTGCTCTGGATCCTGAATCTGTTTTGAAATCTTTAGCCTTCCCTATGCTTCCCATGATTATTGCGAAAAATGAAATTATTATGGTAGAAAATGAAGCAAAGAAAGCTGTTTTAGACATGAATGCTAATGTTTCCTATCCCAAAAATGAACTTGATAGCGATCTTAAAAAGAATCAATCCCTTGATGCCTTTTTTGTTTTGGCATTTCCAGTGATATCAGAAAAAAAATCTACCCCTACCTCTAAACCCATATTTTTTCCTGCTTCTTATCAGGCGCTTAAAAAAATATCAAAAATAAAAAAGATTACATCAAAGAAAGGTATGTCTTCTCCTGCTGCTTCCCCTTCAGAAGAAACGGCGCTCATTGGAGAGTTATTCATTACAGAAGGGCTGACAAAACAAGAAAATAAACGCGCAAAACCTTTATTTTCTCTGTTGCATCAGCAACACCAAGGTTGGTCTGGAAAAACCCAAGAGCACTCGGGGGGAAAGAAAGGAGCAGATCCTCTTAATACATTTTTGAGTCTATTTAAGGGCTTCTTTGAAATAGTTTGGGGGCACTTGGTTGTGCAAATTGGATGAAATGAACACAAAAGCTACCTGTAAAAATGTAACGATTCATGCTTCTCTCTCTCCAGGCCCCGGCCAAAAAAAAGGGTTGAACGCCACTTCCCAAAGATGATCATCCAAATCTTGAAAATAGCCTGAAAATCCGCCCCATTCTGTTGGCTGAGCTGGTTTGGTGATACAAGCCCCTGCTTTTTCTGCAATTTTCAAAAAATGAATCACTTGGCCTTCATCGCTGACGTTGTGAGCTAAAGTAAAACCCCTAAATCCAGACCCAACAGCATCAACCAGGGCGTCCTTTGCCAAAAGCTCCCATGGATATAAGGCAAGCCATGTGCCTTGGAGCTCAAAAAAAGCAATATCCTCTCCCTCACATGGCATTTGAGGGAACCCAAGCCCCTGGGCATAGAACGCTGTTGCACGCTCTAAATTGCGAGTCCCAAGGGTGATCATATTGATGTGTGGCTTCATAGAATTGGTTCTACCTCACTCAGGAACGGGACGACAAGGGGCTTTCATATAATAACTGGCAAAATTATAGCGGGTTTCCCACTTTACCCGATCATCAAAAAGCCCCGTTTCTTGGGGAGAAGGCTTCGCGCAAAAAATAAGATCTCCATTAGCGTTTTTGCGCTTACAAGGCCCTGCTTGGTGCAAAGGACGTCGGGTTGTTCCAGGACTTCCCCTTTGAAACGCTCCCTCCCCCGAGGGGCCGTGGCTGACAAGCACAAATGCAATAATGTCTTCTCCTTTCAAGCTTTGTTGGACAGAAAGTGTTTCTCCCTCTTGAACATCAAGAAAATGCTTCCGCTCTTTTTCATTGATCTTGGCACAAAACCCACGAAGGTCAGAAGATCTCTCAGACATAATAGCTTGCTCTACCTGATTTGCGAGGGAAGGATGAACCCCATAGGTAAATTCATTTAAATAGCCATCTTTTGCAAAGTGTTCAGGCAAGCCAAGGCTTCTGTAGGGCACAATCCCAACAGCAGCTTTAATTGTACAATAAATGGGCGAAACCCCCCGATCTTTCCCCTTAGCAGATGGATTTGCGGGACAGGGAAGCCTTCCGTGAAGGTTGGCATAAAGGGCCAAACTGTGGATGATTCGCTCTTGATGTTGCAACGTGAGCTGGCTTTTTCGAAGCTGTTGCTGATTCATTAAAAAAGGAAGAAAAACACCGCCTAACATGCCTAAAAGCATTAATCCCAAAGCGATTTCTAACAGAGAAAATCCTTCCTGCCTCCCAAAGGCAGGCCACACACACCTTAGCCATTCAAGCCCCTTAAAGCTGTTTGATTTTATCACGTTTTCAACCCATTTTACCGCTTAAAATTGGAGAGAAAAATATAAAACACAGGCAGGGGCTTTATGATGAACTGCGTACCGACCATTTGCAACACATTGCCCCGCAGAAATCCCATCGCCTTCCTTAGCCCGAACACGGCCTGATAGAGGGTCTCCATTATCAAGCTTTTTATCGATGGCCATGGCTTGGGCAGGTGTTAGAAGCGCCCCATTTCCTCGGTTTCCAACCTCTTGACCTAACAACATCCACAAACCTTTTAAATCTTGGGTAGGCTCTGCCTCAACGGTAAACCCTCCCCCCAATGGGGCTTTAGGAACGCCTTGACCAAAATGGACTTGCCCTCCTTGGGGCAAACGCCCCGGGTCTGGGATAAGGCCTGCAAGAAAAAGATGTTGCCAAAAGATGACAGCTTCACTGCCACGTTCCATGCCTTTTCCTTCAACAATACCATTTTGATTACCGTTGGATGCATGCTGCCCCCACGTGGCCGTTGCCAGAGAAAAATCACCTGGTATAGCCTCATATTGTTCTACAAATGTGGTCAGAGCAAGTTGATAGTCCGCAATCTGAGAGATGGTTTTTTGCAACCTGCCCCGCTCAATCAGCTCTTGACCTTTAAAAATGCCACCCAGGATCAAACCAATGACAACCAATGCGATGGCTAGTTCAATAAGACTGAAGCCTTCTTGCCCAATTTTTTTATTTTTTTTCATACTTTAACGCTATCTTTACGCTTCTTAAAGTACGGTTAAGATAATAAATTAGGTTCAAACTGTCAAATTATTTTACGAAAATCATCCTTCGCCCGTGGGCTGCCTGTTCTGTTCCTTAGAAATCTGAATTGGCCTTCCATAACCAGCATTGTCCGGCTTAGCCCCAGGGGATGAGGGGATAATGGTACTGCTATTCCCCTGGAAATCCTTGCCGCCGGGACGGAACTCAGGCGGTGTGCCGTAGGGATTCGTCTTGCCCGTAAAGCTGTCGCCTCCAAGTAAAAATTCAGGCGGCGTACCGTAGAGGTTGTTGCTTGCAGGAGGTTGATTTTTGGCCTGTTTTTGACTTTGCTTCTTTTTATGGTGTTTGATCACACAAATACCTCCAACAGCACAAGCCGTGAGCAGAGCTCCCCCAAGGCTGACCCCCAAAACAGCACCCCCCATCCCAAGGAGGGTTGGGACGAGGACGGGAGAGGTGGGTTGAGGTCCCGTTATGGACTGCAAACCTGTCGTTACCTGAACGCCCGTTGTCTGCAAACCCGTCGTTTGTAAGCCTGTTGTCTGTAATGCAGTCGTTTGCAAGCCCGTCGTTACCTGAGCGCCTGTAGTGATTGTGGTGGGATCAGACATATCAAACACCCGCCCGTAAATATCAGCACTTGGAAATTGGTATCCATACCAGGTCACCAAGACATTGCCATTGCTTAACGCCGCCACGGAGGAAGGTTGTTGGTACCCTGTTGTATTTTGATTGATCGCAAATTCACCTGAGAGAATCGTGCCATTGGGGGCCAGCACCCGTCCATAGACATCATACGTCCTAGTTTGATTCCCAACCCACGTCACCAAGGCATTGCCATTGCTTAAACCAGCCACAGAAGAATAATACTGGTCTCCCGCTGTAATTTGGTTGACGATAAATTCATTGGTGAGCGCCGTCCCATTGGGGGCCAGCACCCGCCCATAGACATCATACGCTCCCGCTTGATTCCCCTGCCACGTCACCAAGGCATTACCATTGTTTAAGGCTGCCACGGAAGGATACCATTGGGTTCCCGTCGTGATTTGATTGATGGTAAATTCATTTGTGAGCGCCGTGCCATTGGAGGCCAGCACCCGCCCATAGATATCATACGTTCCAGTTCTATCCCCATGCCATGTCACCAAGGCATTGCCATTGCTTAACGCCGTAACAAAAGGAAAGGGATCAGTTGGGGTTCCCGTTATTACTTGATTGATGGTGAATTCATTTGTGAGCACTATGCCATTGGGGGCCAGTACCCGCCCATAGATATCAGCATTTCCAGTTTGACCCCCAGCCCATGTCACCAAGGCATTGCCATTGCTTAACGCCGTCACGGAGGGAGTAAACTGGGTTCCAGTTCTGTTTTGATTGATGGTGAAGTCATTTGTGAGCACTGTGCCATTGGGGGCCAGCACCCTCCCATAGATATCATAATTTCCAGTTTGATACCCCTGCCATACCACAAAAGCATTGCCATTGCTTAAGGCCGCCACAGCTGGGGACTCTTGGCTTCCCGTCGTGATTTGATTGATGGTAAAGTCATTTGTGAGCGCCGTGCCATTGGGGGCCAGCACCCGCCCATAGATGTCATACGTTCCCGCTCGAACCCCCTTCCACGTCACCAAGATATTGCCATTGCTTAAACCAGCCACGGAAGGAGCACCAAATTGCGTCGTATTCTGATTAATCAAAAAATCATCTGTCACTGGTCGGATGGCATGGGTGACGGCGATTTGGGTGGCAAGGCCTGCAACCAGGGCTTCCCCTGGGTTTTTGAGGGCATAGGAAACGCTCCTGGAGACAAGGCTCAGGAGGCCTTTGGAGGCGGCAAAGGTGATGTCCGCAATGCTTTCAAGACCCTGCAGCATCCAAGAGGCATAGCCAATATGTGTGGAAGCTGCTTTGGGTGCGGGTGATGGGAGGGGGACAGCTTCCTCGTAATCTCCCTGAAACACCGCTTCGGCCGCAATCCTGTCAAGAACCTTCGGGCACATTTCGCTCCCCGGGTCATACCCCTGAGAACTCTCTGGCATCGCCATCACCGGTGCTAGGGAGGCATTCAACACCGCAAAACTGAGGATCGCGCATAGGGCTTTGCGCCCCAGCTTCAGCCCCTTCACAAACCCATTTTCTTGAAACATGACGCTACCCACGGGAGATCTCCTTTACCAATTTTATCACTATCTAACTGAAAAAACTGCTTTTTCATAAATTTTTATGAAATATTAGAGATTCGTGATCTTACTGTCAACTTTTAGAACGTGTCTTGTAAAAGATATTCCGACCTTTTCCTGTCATTCCCGCGACGGCGGGAATCCATGAAAAACCTATATAGCTAGAGCAGCATAAAATTATTATAAACATGGGTCATTAAACAGTTTTTTGATATCACACTGAAGCTTCCGTCGGATGGACTTTGCCTGGGCCCATTTGCGCTCGATGGGATTGAGGTCAGGAGAATAGGGA
>JBOFFI010000043.1:0-35562 GCA_051648545.1 Alphaproteobacteria bacterium | reverse complement strand
TCATTGAGATTGATGAGATGTGGCATTATACTAAAAAAAAGCGCGTAAATTGTGGATATGGATTGCTGTATCTCGTCTCACCCGACGCATCCTCGCCATCGAAGTGGGTGCTCGCGGTAAAAAAACACTCAAACGTCTGTGGGCCAGACTCTCCCACCTCAAGCCTTTTGCCGTAGCCACAGATAAATGGAAGGTCTACCGCCAGATCATTCCGTCCTCTCTTCTCCTGCAAACCAAGGCCCTTACGACCACCATAGAGTCCGTTAACGGCCAGGTGCGAAACTATCTAGCGCGTTTTAACAGAAAAACGAAACGTTATTCCAAATCCCCACTGATGGCTGAACTTGCTCTTTATATCCTCTGGAAACAAAAACTATCTTAATTAAACAATGCCAAGTGTTTTTTAGGGTTAAAGATTTTTTCTGCAATTGAGCCATGTTAATTTTACACCCCAGCGCTGAAAAAAGGCTTGTAGAGGTGGAACGTGTATCCCCCCGTAGCAAGATGATAAAAAGCCGGTTGCACCTAAAGCCAACAATCTATAACTGATCTATTATGATCTTGATGTGCATGCGTTCCTTGATCTGCTCATTCCCGGAAATTTAGCGAAGCCTCGCGTCTGTAATAAAAACTGAAAATACTTCCACTATCGTTAAATAGCCACGGACGCTTTAAGTTCCTATTACAAAAAATAGAGGGTGCTCTACTTCCACCCTTTTTACCCAAAAAAAAACAAAAAAAGTAATTTATTTCAATAGGTTGTGCAAATCAAGCTTTGTGCCAAATGGTTAAAAACTATGGAGCTTGTTTAGGGGCACCCCCCAGATTTATCCCACCAACTCCCCCAACTTTCAAAAAGGAGCTTTACCATGCCCACACGTTTTTCTTCTTTTATCTCATCTTTTTTTTCTAAAAAAATCATGACCCCAACCCTGGAAAAAAAAGCAAGCCGGCTTGCGCCGCTGATTGCTTATCAATCTGTCGGGAGGCCTGTTTGGACGCCTCTGGCCTATGATGCGCTGACCGATGCAGGCTATCGCAAAAATGTGATTGTTTACCGATCCGTCAGCCTTATTGCGAAAAGCTTGGCGAGCGTTCCGTGGCTTCTCTACCAAGGCGATGAAGAGGTGGACACCCACCCGCTTTTGGAATTGCTCCAAAAACCAAATCCCCTCCAAGGTGGCAGCCTGTTTATGGAATCATTGGTTTCTGCGCTGTTGCTTTCTGGAAATGCCTATATTGAGTCTGTTTCCGGGAATTCGAAGCAGGCCCCTGTTGAGCTTTACGTTTTGCGTTCAGACCGCGTGCGGGTGGTCCCCGGTGCCGATGGCTTCCCAAGCGCCTATGAATATAGCGTGAATGGTCAAAAACGTGAAATTCCCGTTAATTGGTCCACCGGAGACGTGCCTTTGGTGCATTTCAAATTTTTTAACCCCCTCAATGATTGGTATGGCATGAGCCCTTTGGAAGCTGCCCTTAAATCTGTGGATTTGCACAACACCGTGGCGGGTCATAATTTAGCACTGCTCCAAAATGGCGGCAGACCTTCAGGTGCCTTGATGGTGAGACCCGACGCTGCGGGACATACTTTGACAGATGCCCAACGCACCCAAATTCGAGAAGACTTGAGCGGCATTTATGAAGGATCTGAAAACGCCGGCAAAATGATGATTCTCGAGGGTGATTTTGAGTGGAAAGAGATGGGGCTTTCACCGAAAGATATGGACTTTATCGGCGGCAAGAGCCTTGCGGCACGGGATATCGCCCAAGCCTTTGGCGTGCCACCTATGCTGGTGGGGGTTCCTGGAGAAGCCACTTTCTCAAACTATCGGGAAGCACGCTTCCACCTGTGGGAAGATACGATTTTGCCACTTTTAGATATGTTGCTGGATCACCTCAACCTGTGGTTGACCCCTAAATTTGGGAAAAATTTGCGCCTAAGCTATGACCCGGATTCTATCCCAGCCCTTGCTCTTCGCCGTGAAGCCACCTGGGAGAAGGTTAATAATGCTGATTTCTTGACCCTCAATGAAAAACGCCACGCCCTTGGATATGCGCCTTTAGAAGGCGGAGATGCCCTGGGAAGCATCGAAAACGCTTAAGCACCATCATTCAAAAACCTACTACCTGATTATTACGAAGGAGGCTCTTTACTCATGACCTTTCAAATTCTTGAAAAAGCAAAAAAAATGCCTGTTTCTATGGAAATGGCTAAAACCTATTTGCGCATCCAACACGAGGAAGAGGATGCGTTAGTTGAGCACTTAATTAAAACAGCTTCTGAGTGGATTCAGGAGTCAACGGGGAAAAGCCTCCTTCATCAAAAATGCCAATATACCCACGCCAATCAGCATTTTTTCTTGCCTTATGGGCCTGTTCGTGACGTTACAGAGGTTAAAGTAAAGGGGAAAATTTTAGAAGCTGAGCACTATAGCTTGGACATGGCGAAAGGTTTTATTGCGTTGGATCTTCCCTTGTTTCGAAGGTCTAGTACAAAAGTGACGGTGACCTATAAAGCGGGGTTTGGGGAAAACCCAGAAGATATTCCAGAAGCGATTCGAAATGCGATTTTAACAGCCATTGCCTACCTTTATGAAAACAGAGACAACGCCGAGCCAAAGCTATCCTTGTCTGCTGCTATTAAGCCTTGGATTCAATACCATAAAGAATATCACTTGGCTTAAAGAGAGGCAGATCCCATGGCATCTTACCTGAATAGCCTGCGCCACCGGCTTGTGTTCTGCTTTCGAGCGCGAAAAGCAGACGGAGAAGGCGGATGGCGTTTTGAGCCTCCCGTTGAAGTTCCTCTGTGGGGATCTGTCACGCCTATGGCGTCCCCCACGGTTGAACCAACTTCTCAATCGTCTTTAAACACGGGACACAACCCTATTTTGTTTAAAGGAGAGCGCTATGAGGTGATTGTTCGAGCGCTGGAACTTCGACCCCACCAAGGGATGTCCCTGGCTTGGATCAAATGGGGCACGCGAAATTTACTTCCCATAAATGCTCTGCATGACGTGGATGACAAGCGAGCCTACCTGTCGGTTCAAACCGTTGCACGCCAAGATGGAGGAAAAGCCTGATGCAGGACTATGGCTTAATCAAACAGCTGCGAGCATTTTTGCTTAAGCCTAAAGAGATTTCAGAAAAGATTTCTGGCATCTTTACGGTGGTGCCCGCTGATATCCCCTACCCTTACGTTACCCTTGCTTTGATGGAAAGCACCTCAAACACAAGGCACGCCCACGTTACTTTCTGCCTTAAAGTGTGGAGTGCTTATCAGGGCTTAAAGGAAATCCAAGATCTTGCGGCGCGTATTCAAAAAATTCTGGAAACGCCAAAATTTTTGCTTGCTTTGGATCAGGGAGCCTCTGTCACCAGCCTCAAGCTTTCTCAGCAACGCATGGACATGGACCCCCGAGGGATTCACACGTTGTCCCTTAGCTATGGCGTGCGGATCCACCTTAAGCGAAAAGGAGCCTAAAACCTATGTCACAAGACACAGAACTTGTTTTTTGGTTGGATACCAACAAACGGGGGGAGAAAAATTATCTGCCGGCTTGGTCTGCCAGGGGGTGTACCCAAACCTTTCAATACATCCAAACACCGGCTTTTAAGCGAACCGTTAACGGAGATTTGGTAGATATTGGCGGGACCCAACACCGAAAATATCGCACCACCATTAGCTGTCAAGATCGGGTAGCTCCGGCTTTTGAGGCGTTTTGGAGCGGGACCCGCCTGTGGGTTGACTGCATTCAGTTGCTAACCGTCCCTCTTGCCCCCAAGGAAACGGAGTTGAAGCTAGGGCGCCAGCCCGTCCCTGACTCTTGGTCAGCTGAGACCCTTTCTGGCGAACCCATTCAAATTTATACTGTGGAAGATCTGAAAGTTACCCTAAAAGCTGCAGATGAAAAAGGCTATTTTAGCTATCGCCCCTGCCTTTCGATGATGCTAGCCTCTTATCAGCTGAAAACAGATGAATGGGGCATGACCGTTGGGTGGGACATGGTCTTAGAAGAAGTTTAGAGCGAGGAAAAAATCATGGCGCTTCCATTACGAGAAACGGAAATTTTGAGGGATAAACTTTATATTTTAGTACCCGATTTAATACCCTCCGATCTGGCCCTTTACCAACATATCCGTCGGCAATATTTGATCGCAGGAGAAGGTGTACGACGAGAGGCTTATGATGACGGCAAAGGAAATATCACCGTTGGGGTTGGCTTTAACATGGAGCTTCCGCGAGCCCGGGATGATTGGGAGCGCGTATTTAAAGGCTCCGTTTCCTTTGAGGCTGTTTATGAAAATCGCGCCAGCTTAACCCTTGAGTCTGTTGATCTTTTGCTGGAAGAAGCGCTCCAAACCCGGGAGCAAGAATTGAAATGGATTTATCGAGGCGTGTGGGAAAAGCTGAAACCCAATGAGCGCATTGCCATCGAAAGTGCTTATTATAATGCCCCCAGCTTGGTGATGGGCCCCCCTACGGACAAAGCCTTGATCCCCAAAGGTTTGCGACTTTCTTCCTGCAAAGCAACACGCTTTTATGGACACATGAAACGGTATGTGGAAACCCAAAATATGGATGCCCTGAAGCAAGGGGTGGTTGAGCTGCGTTGCCATTCAAACGCTGAACAAGACCCGAAGATTCGGTTTGGCCTTCAACAACGCCGCAATTCTGAAGCAGAGCTTTTGGCGTCTTATAAGGTGCAGCGGGTTTAGGAAACAAGATTTAACCCAAGAATCAAGATAGCTTCCAAGGCGTTCCATTCAAACGGGAAAGGCGAATTTCACTGACCTTCCGAACACGGCGCCATCATAAATTTTGATTAAATTGTCAAAAATATAATTATTTAAATTTCTCTTTGCTTTATTTTGACTTTATTGCATTTATTTACTTTTACTTATATTTTAATATTTCATTAATTAAAATTAAATATTGGAGCGTTTATATGATGAAATTTTCACGAAAAAAATGGTTGTTGCTTTCTTGTGTGCTTACGGTAGCAAGCTCTGAATTTGCGTATTCAGTTGTTATGCGTGGAAAATTTAGAAAAACACTAGCTTCCATGAGTTCGGAGGAGAGAAGGAACCTAGTCCCCATGGATGCACGGAAGAAGCGCAATTTAACTGCCTATATGACAGAAACAAAAAACTATTTACGTGATTATTTATGTGCTGGTAAGCCAAAGAGAAAATCAGTTCAACCGAGTGCGGAGGAGGGAAAAAAATTAATAGGAACGAAGCCAAACAGAAAGTATGCTGAATGGAGTAAGTTCATAGAAACATGTAAAAATGCGCAAGCTATTTTAGAAGCTCTCGGGAACCTCCCAGAGCATCTGCGCCCCAGTACGCCCGCGAGGTGGCTCAAGGTAGCTCACAATACTGCAGAAGATCAGCTAGCATTTTACAACGGTCTCCCAGAGCATCTGCGCCCTCAAGAGCGCATAACTTGGAACGAACTCAGACACGACTGTGTAGAAAAGACCCTAGAGCTTTTGAATGCCATTCCGAAACATTTGCATCCTAAAAACCGAATAGAATGGCATCAACTGAAGCGTCGCAAGGCAGAAGATACCATCGCGTTTTTCGAGGCTCTCCCAAAGCATTTGCGTCCTAGGCATCCTATAGGGTGGGTAAAACTTCGGCTCTCTACTGTAGCAGATACCATTAAATTTTACGAAAACCTCCCAGAGAACCTACGCCCTCAAGAATACCCACATTGGTTGGAAATTAAGCATTCTGCTGTAAAAGACAGTATCACGTTTTTAAAATGGCTGGTTAACGAAAAGTTATATTATGAAGAGAAGGTAGGTTGGAGTGAGCTCAGGTGGGGGAGCACCTTTGAACAAGCACTAGAGTTATTCAAGGCTCTCCCTAAAGAATTGAGGCCTGCAGCAGCACCAAGTTGGGCAGATTTATCTAAGGTTGTCACGTCAGTATCTGAAGCCCAAATATTTTTAAGTGCCTTACCTGAAAATCTCCGTCCTACAAATATCGGCCCCTTTTCTAAACACAGACACGACGGATATTTTGAAGATCTCCAAAACGATATGGGCAATTTAGAACACGATGACCCTAGGTGGTCTCCAGGACATGAAAATTCCATCTCTGTGCTTGCTCCTCGTTTCTTTTCATACTACCGTTTTCCAGAAAAGGATTTTGAAACCTGGCTTTCCCTAACTCAATTGGATTCAAATAAGCTGTTGCGGACGTACATGAAGAGAAATAATTTTAGAGTACTAAATCTGCTGACGCCAAAAGATTTAGACGACGCTGGGCTTGCGGCATATTTTCGAAACACGCTATTCCCTGAAGGGCGATGGATTGGTGGGGATTTAGGAAGAGCCATAGGTTATTTACGAGATATGGAGGAACAAACAGCTGCAAGCGAGTCTTTGATGCAGCTTTTAGAGGCTGCTAGATTGGAGGCTGAGACTGCTAGATTGGAGGCTGAGGCTGCTAGACGGGCTGCTAGACAGGAGGCTGAGGCTGCTAGACAGGAGGCTGAGGCTTCTAGACGGGCTGCTGAGGTTGCTAGACGGGCTGCTGAGGCTGCTAGACTTTTTGAAAAGCGCTTCCCTCAGCTCGAAAACCAGACGATCCACGTTCCTAAGACAAAAAGCCATTATGAGAATGCGTTTGAGGCGCTTCAGGCGAGATACCCAAACCGTATCCAGCTTAATGCGACAACGTTCAAGGGAATTTGCATGAGTCTGGTTAATCTCACACCAGAAGAGCGTCAAGATGCACTTTCCCAATTTAAGTTTTTTAAAAAGAACGACCAACAGGACAGACTTAACGTCATGTGGACTGCCGTCTCAAGCTTAGATGACTCTGATGCTGTTTTGAGTTTTATCAAAGGGGGTTTTGTGGGACCTTGGCGCATGTACTGGAATATAAAATCTGAGGATGAAAAAGCTTTTGAAACTCAAAAAGCTGGTGGGGAGGCAACGATTCAAGCAAAGATTCGTCAAGGAAACTATACCGCCTGTTCACTTGGCTCTCGTACAATGTTGGTAGAAGCCTTGTCTGGCATTCACCCGGATGTTCCTTTGAGTGCAAGTAAAGAGGATATTTATAACATTTTGCTGATGAAGATAAACCCCTTCATTGAAAAGATGAAAGCTGAAGGAAAAAATGCTTCACAGTTTTGGGAGCTTTTTAAACAAGAGAATCTGGTTCCTCCAAGAAAAAATCTTGATGAAGCAAAGCATATTTTTGATAAAGCAAAGTGTTTCTTTGATGAAATAAATCAAGATTTTGATAATGCAAGTAAAAACCGTGATAAAGCAGAGCAGGATCTTAATGAAGAAACAGAGCAAGACCACCGCCTTAAGAAAAAACAAATTTTCTATAAAGCAATAGAGATTGTTGCAGAAAAAGAGCGTTCCTTGGGTGAAGCCAAACAAGCCTTGGATGAAATCCAAAATGAAATAAAGAATTTTGAGAGGGCAAAGCAGGCCTTGGATAAGCTTAAAGCTGATATAACAGATGAGCTTCTTGAGGGTTATTTTGAAGAATAAAAAAAGCCTTAGAATTTTGATGGTATCAAACCCTTGAAACAGTGGATGGCGCACAAAGAAGGCGTTGTCCACTTTTTTTGGTTTATGATTTTTGGGAACAGGGTCCCTTTTTTTTGAAAAGTTGCCCTTGAAAAATCATTGTCATCAGCGTATGAGTGAAGCAAACAAGCGGAGAGGAACGAACAGATGCCTTCGGGTTTGCCTGAATTTCAAAAACCTGGCGGGGAGCAACACGCTAAGCCGGTGCGCTTGCCCAAGCGACCTTTTTTTTCATCGGGCCCTTGCGTGAAATATCCTGGTTGGTCCTTAGAGGCTCTTAAAAACGCTAAATTATCACGCTCTCACCGATCTGGGGATGGAAAAGCGCTCCTTAAAGCTTGTTTAGAAAAAACCCGAAAGCTTCTCGAGATTCCTGAGGATTACCACATCGCCATGGTACCAGGCTCCACCACGGGCGCCATGGAAATGGCCCTTTGGTCTTTTCTGGGGCCTCGCCCAGTGGATGTTTTTGCCTGGGATGTTTTTAGCAGCCTGTGGTCCTATGATATCCAGCATCAACTTCGGCTGAACAACGTGCGCGTGTTTGAGGCCCCCTTTGGTTTTTTACCTGACGGGCACCAAGCCTGTCCTGATCATGACCAAGTGCTGGCCTGGTGTGGGACTACCGCGGGGGTTTGGGTACCTGATGAGACGTGGCTTGCCCCCCGGGGAGAAGGGCTTGTGCTATGCGATGTAACCTCGGCGGTCTTTGCTACCCACCTGCCATGGGAACGATTGGATGTAACAGCATTTTCCTGGCAAAAAGGGCTGGGGAGCGAAGCAGCTCATGGGATGTTGGTGTTAAGCCCCCGAGCCATAGCACGCCTCAAAGCCTATACCCCCCCTTGGCCGATGCCGCGACTCTTTCGGATGACCTTTGAAGGGAAAGTGTTGGAGAAATTGTTTGAAGGAGAAACCCTCAACACGCCTTCTCTTTTATGTGTAGAAGATTTTTTAGCAGCTCTGATGTGGGCCGAAACCCTAGGAGGATTGCCGAAATTAGTTGAGCGTTCCCAGCAGAATTTTGCCGCGCTGGAAGCTTGGGTTAACGCAACACCCTGGGTAGACTTTGTGGCAAAAGACCCAAAAACCCGTTCAAAAACAGCAGCTTGCCTTCAGGTGAAAGATCCACGCTTTGAGCAATTTTCTCTAGAGGAGCAATATGCTTGGCTGGGAAAATTGGCTCGCCTACTGGAGCAGGAAAACGCTGGGTTTGACATAATAAACCACAACCGGATGCCCCCCAGCCTTCGTATTTGGACAGGACCTACCGTTGAGCTATCTGATTTACATGATTTTTTACCCTGGCTTGGGTGGGCTTTTGAAACAACGATGGCTTAATGCCGATGGGTGCGTCGCTCTGATCTTTGCCTTTGTCATTCCCACGAAACTGGGAATCTAGGCAATAACTACAACCTGCTGCTTCCTTCTATCGAAGCGTCGTGTTTATAGGTTTTTCCTGGATTCCCGCCTCCGCTGGAATGACAAATGGAAAAAAACTTACTGGATTTCTAGCATAATTTCATTCCGCCGCAAGAAAGGAAGGGTCCAGGGAGGATTATAAAACGCAAACAGCGGCGCATCTTGGGTTTTTACTTTAGCTTTGTGAACGTAAGCCTCTAATTTTTTGAGATGATGGGAAATGTTGTTTTCTATCGCAAAACCTGGAAAGCGAATGACAATGTATTGCTTGGAAGGAATTTCAAGAAGCTTAATCCGGCAATCAACAGGCTTTGGGAGGGTTTCTAGGGTATAGGCTTCTGGCATCACGAAACGGATTGCCCAGATATCTTTGCCTTCGGTCTTTTGCTGGGTAACAGGCGCTATCATGTCGATGGTTTTTTGCTGGGTTACGGGGGCCGTCATGTCAAGGGTTTCGTTGGGCAAATTATGACCAAAAATATAATCGGCTAAAACCCGGAAGCCATCTTTGATGGCAGCTTCGCGGGAGCCTTTCATGGCTATTTCCGCCACAATCATCGGTTTGTAACGCCTGACTTGGATGCTTTCATGCTCTTGAAGAAGCACAAACTCAGGCTCTTTGGTTTTTTTCACAAAAACTTCACCAATTACAAAAGCAACAAAAACGAGGGAAGTGATCCCTAATAAAACGTACAAGATGATTTTTTGCATGGCGGTCATCCCTGCTTTTTATCTTTCATACAGGATATAATTTTTTTGTTTAAAAATCATAAATTTTTTTTAAAAACAAAATATTAAAGCGTTTTTTAAGTTTGAAAATTGTCTGATAAAGGAGGTTTTATGACCCAATCCCACCAAGAGCACCTTGACCGCTGCGTCTTGCCCCTCGAGCTTAAAAGCCTTGAATCCAAAGGTGCATTTTCAGGGTATGCCAGCGTTTTTCATGTGACAGACCTTTGTCGTGACCAGATTCTGCCCGGCGCGTTCCAATTTTCCCTCAATGCATGGAAAGAAAAAGGAAAGTGGCCTTTCCTTTTGTGGCAGCACCGGATGGAAAATCCCATTGGCTTTTGGACCCATATTCGGGAAGACTCCCGAGGCCTTTTTGTCAATGGACAGTTGCTGTTGGAAATTCAGCAAGCACAAGAGGCTTATGCCTTAATGAAAGCAAACGTTTTGGAGGGGCTCTCCATCGGGTTTAAGCCCATCGTCGCAAAAAAAGATGACCTCCATAAGGTTCGCAAAGTATTTCAGGTGGACCTCGTCGAAATTTCCCTCGTCACCTTCCCCGCAAACCCAGAAGCACGCCTCCACGACGTGCGCAACGCATAAACCAAAAGGAAATACAGATGTCAAATTTACATATTTTAAAAGAAACCGTCGACACCCTTGGCAGAGACGTTTATGAGCTTCGGGAAACCCAATCGCAGGTTCTGTCTCAAATCCAACACAAAGGGTCTGCTGACCCACTTTTGGAACAAAAGCTGGACCGCTTGAATCAATCCATTGATCAAACCCAAGATCGGCTCAATCGCCTGGAAGCCTCCTCTAAGCGCCCGCTCATGGGAGCAAGCCAAGAGACGCCGTTTCAGCCAGATCAGCTTAACCACAAACACGCTTTTATGGATTATATCCGAAAAGGCTCTGAGCAAGACTTGATTTCCATGGAAACAAAATCCATGAGCGGCAGCGTGGATAAAGATGGTGGCTATTTCATCCCCCATATTCTTTCCCAAGAAATTCATCGCATTTTGAAAGAGCATTGCTTTTTGAGGGAGATCTCACGGGTTACGTCCATCTCCCATGGCTCTCTTGAGTTGTTGGTGGATAAAGGCGATGCTGCCGTTGGTTGGGCTAAAGAAACTGACAACCGGGGTGAAACTACTTCGCCTGAGATTGCTAAAATTAACATCCCCGTCCATGAGATGTATGCAAGCCCTCGCATCACCCAACGCCTGTTGGAAGATGCAGCCATTAATTTGGAAGCATGGCTGACGGAAAAAGTTGCGTCTAAGATGGCTTCTTTGGAAAACCAAGCCTTTATCCAGGGAGATGGAGCCAATAAACCCAAAGGATTTTTGGCTTATGAGATGGTAGAAGCAGCTGCGTGGCAATGGGGAAAACTGGAGTGCATCAAAACAGGGGTAAACGGCACCCTGGGAGCCAATCCAGCTGCTGCCATTTTGAACCTTTTCCATAGCCTCAAACCCGTCTATTTGCCAGGCGCTTGCTGGGTGATGTCCCGATCTGCCCAGTCTGCAGTCCGCAACATCAAAGATGCCACCAGCGGACGCTATTTCTGGCAGCACCCAGCGGTTGCGGAAACACGCCCAACCCTTTTGGGATATCCTGTTTATGTGAGCGACGATATGCCAGCGTTGGTGACGAACACCGCAAGCGACTCTATTGTGTTTGGTAATTTTAGAGAAGGCTATCAGATTGTGGACCGACAGGGAATTTATGCCTTGAGAGACCCTTTCAGCGCAAAGCCTTATGTGGAGTTTTATACCGTGAAGCGCGTTGGAGGTGACGTCTGCAATTTTGAAGCTTTGAAAGTATTGAATTGCGGAGAATAAAATATTTTTTATAAAATTTTATAAAAAATTATTTTAATTTTTAATTGTTTTTAAGTCCTTTTCTTTCATAATATATTGAAAAGCGACTACCTTTTTTTCTCTTTAATGCTCCACTTACAGCTGTAGGTGGGGCATTTTTTTTGAAAGGTAAGCGGGGATGACGTTTTTTTTTGCATGGATTTTGGAAGGAGAAACCTTTGATCCAAAAAAACACCTGCGCCAAGATGAATCTCTTTTTTCCCTTTACCTGGAGCAGAAAGAAGGGAAATCGGCAACGGCTCGGATTTTGGTGAAAAATGACCTCCAGCGCTTGGATGTTTTTCAACAAAAACGCTATGGGATTTTATCAACCCAGCTAGAAGATGGATCTGTCCATTGCCTGTTCAAAGGCAAATTGACGACGTTTTCAACAGAGGGAGCATCTGCTTGTGTTTGGCTGACGTTGACGGCAGAAGCAGAAGACCTGAAAGCGCAGCTTGAAAAACAGGTTGCGAAACTGGAAAAGGCTCCCTTTTGGGACCCCCTTTTTGTGGATGCGGACGCACCCAAAGACCCTTATGAATGGATGAAGGTTCAACCCGTTGTATTTTATGTGGACCGGATTACGGGGAATGCTGCGGTTGGTTCTTTTTTTCAAGGAAGCCAGACGCTTAACCTGAAAGATCAGTTTTTCCATGATTCTTTAAGCATCAAACCTAATTTTACACCCCAAACTTCCCTTGAAATGACCCTCGAAGCCCAGTGGGTTCAACGGGTGAGGGGCTATGTGAATTTGGGCAAGCGGATTGCTGACCTCTTTCCGGAAAAAATGATCAATACCTTCACCGGTAAAAAATTTGAAAAAGCTTGGCCAAAACCTGGAAGAACCCTTGGAAAATCAGGCTATTGGGTTGCGGTGAGCCGTTTGGAAGAAGTGACCCCGCCCAAAACTGGAGGAATCAACCTTTACCCGACGCAATCTAGACGGTTTCGAACCTATAACCCCCAAAGCAATCGGACTGAAACCCATTTTTTAAAACGCTTTTGGTTTAAAGCACGGCTGATTTTAGGGTGGGATTATCAACAAAAACGGGTGGAAAAGCTGACCTTTACCCTCACCCAAACCCTCCATCCTTTATTTCAGCAGATGGCCTCTTCCACCCCACAAACCGTTCGCGTGAGGCTTCAAGAGATCAGCCCTGCCGTTTCATTGCCCCTTTGGAAACCCTCACACGTTTATGAACAAGGAGACGTGATTCAGCACGAAGGATGGAGCTATCAACGCACATCCTTTGGAAGATCGCTCCATAGCTTTGAAGAAGATCTTTCAACAAAAAATTGGGAGGCTAAAAAACCATTGCCGACGGCCCTTGGCTTTCCGGGGCGCGGGTCTTTTTTTCTGACAGATCGCGGGTATCAGGCCTTTGAGCACGCGCTGGAGCGCGCCAAAACTTATTTGGCATATCAGGCGCGCTGTTTAGAAGTCTCATTTTCAGGAACCTGGGCACAACTTCATTCCCTAACCCTGGACCATACGGTTTTTCTGGATGACCCAAGGCTTCCAGGGAGTAAATTGCACGGGAAGGTGATTGCCTATCGCATGGTTGCAGAAGGCGAAACCGGAAGCCAGCATGTAGAGGTGACCCTTGGGGTGAACACCGGCGCAGGCGAGGAGCCAGAAAGCTTGAAAGAGCCGGAGGATGAGCTGTCTTATAGCCCTGGATATAGTGAAGCGGGGTATCATGTTTCATCCCCTCAGCAGCTTCAGCGAAGCCCCACAGGAATTTTTTATGAGCGGTATGACCACCAAAAACCAGAAGACCCTTTTGCAACCCTTGCTTATCAAAATCTCTCTTTTTTTATCCAACAGCTGCAGCTTAAAAACGGTGCCCAGGAACAAGAAGATTTTTTAAAAACAATGGAGGCAACGGGACATGTTGACAAATCCTCTCTCAAAGAAAAGCCTACCGAGCTTCAACTCAAATTCGCGCCTCTCAAAGGAAAGGAAACGCTGCTGCATACCATTCGCGCAACCGTGCGATCTAGGTGTCATTCGCCACGTCAGGTGGGTTAATAGACTTCTCTCGATACTTCCCTTTTATGAGCTGATGGGTGCGTTACCCAGGGGGCTATACTGGTGCTCAGATCCTCATGTACCCTAAGTACACTCCGGTCTTGCGCTCCGTTAGTTCCTTCCCCTCAACTCCCTAAAAGTGGTTTCGAAAGAGGTCTAATACAACGATTTAAAAACGGAATAACACCATGAAGCCTTTTTTCAACCAAGGCGGTGGCTATAAAGCCCCCCAAACAGCTTCCGCCAATCAAGAAACCCCTTTTCTCAACATCGGAGGAAAAGAGGGCGGCATGGAGGTTGAATGGTCTACCCAGAGCGCCTTCCCTTTAAAAATTGTTTTAAGGGCCAAGATTTATCCTGTGTTCCTCCATGATCGAGGGGTTCAATCTTCTGCACAGCTGCGCATCAATGGCGAAACGTTTAGCCCCCAAGCTTTATATGGCCCTGCTGCCAAATTTGAGGGGTTTAATGGTTACAGAGGCTGTGAAGCCATAGAGCTTCGCTATGACGGCAAGGGATCTTTACAGCTTCCCTTTACCCTTGAAACCAAATATTTTAAAGGCCTGGATCTTGGAGATTTTAAAATTGAGCTGACCCCTAAGGGGGGCGAGGGGCAAGGAAACCTCATTTACCGAAAACCTTTCGCCTATGAACACAACCCATCGGTGAAAGAATCAAGACTCTATGTAAAAAATGAATACCTATTTCATAATCCTCCCGGTCGGTTTGGCATTAAGCGTCTTTTAAGGCCCCACAGCGGTTTTTATGAACCGGGAAAACCCATCGAAATCATGCAACAGACTTATTATGACCTTACAGAAGATGGAGAGCAAACCGTGGTCAACTTAACGCTCTCAAACGACTGGATGAAACAAAAGCAAGTTTCATTTCTGCATCCCGAAGAGGCTATGAAAAAAGGGATTTGCTTTTGGGATCCCCCCACCCAAGAAGAGGGACTTAACCTTTCCTCTGTTCTCCAGGAAGGCTATGGGAGCCTAACGCTTCATGCAGGAGAGACACAAGAAATTTATGTATCAGTTGGATATCAACAACCAACGGATGATCCGGGCTATTTGGATGTCTTTTTTGCGCCTAAGGAGAAGTAAAACCTAAATAGAGAAAGAAATGAACCATGCTTATTTACCGTTTTAAAAAAGGAACTCCCCTTACCCATGAGGAAATGGATGGCAATTTTAGGGAGCTTGCAACGCGCCTTGAAGTACTGGAAACGTCTCCTCCTGATGCAGAGGGACTCGCTTCGATTCAGGTTGAGCAGGGCGAACTGCGCTTTCAAGGCAGTCGCGGAACATCTTTTGGCGCGTTTAGCTTGCCCAAGCTTTTTTGGAACCCTAGGGGAGCGTGGAAAGCCAACACCGCTTATGTTGCTTTAGACGTCACCTCTTTTCAAGACGCGCTTTATATTTGTAAAACGTCCCACACCAGCGGGGCCAGCTTTTCTGAAGCAGCGTGGACCCTCCTTTTTTCGTTTAGTCTTGGCAAAGCCCAGAAAGCAGAAGCAGAAGCAGAACCTAAACCCAATGCTCCTCAAGGAATAACAGCACTACCTTTTGAAAAAGAAGATTTACCCAAAAACCCACCTGTAGGAACTGTGGTTTTGCTAATTGATGCGCCGGAGCAACCTGAGTTGTTTTATTGGGAAGGCCAAACGTGGCGCCGCGTAAAAGATGGATTAGATTTGTCGGAACTATAAAAAAAGCCAATAGGAGAAACAATGCTCAGCCAAATTTTAACCACTGCCCTCGCTCTTTCCGAAGTTGTTCCTTTGATTGGTCGCTGGCTTGGCAACGAAGAAGGCGAAAAGCTGGCTCACAATGTGGTCAATTTTGCAAAACAATTGACAGGTGAAACGGAAGCACCTTCTATGTTGAAGATTCTTTCGAATAATCCTGATTTGCTGCTCCAATTCCAAAAAATTGTTGCCCAGATGGAGGCAGATCTTTACCAAGATCGGCGCGATGCAAGGGCCAGGGAAATCGCCTTGCTTCAGACTGGCCACCGGAATGTGCGAGCAGACATTATGGTGATTTCCGCAGCCTTTGGCTTGATTTTATGCTTGGCGGCCCTGGCTTTTTATCGAGAATCTCTCCCCGGAGAAGCCGTGGGGATCATCTCAACCATTGCGGGCATCTTTGGGTCCTGCCTCAAAGACGCTTATGCCTTTGAATTTGGATCTTCCCGAGGCAGCAAAGAAAAGGATGAACGCGTCACCGCCCTGCTTAACCACCAATCCTTTCTGAAGGATTTGTAGGCGAGTCTAAGAAAATAATCTTTTTGCCTAAGGCTGGGTAAAAAATGAAAAATTCTTTCAATTGTCCTTTTAAAACTGATGACATAAAATTTTCATAATCATCCAAAGACTCAGCATCTATACAAAGTGATTGGATGTTTGTAGGGCTTTTCAACAACGCTTCAAGATTTTGTTGCTTCAAAAAACTTTGGGATACCTCAAGTTTTTTTAAATTTTTTAAGCTGCCCAATGCCAACATTAACGAAGAAGGATCGAAATCTGGAAGCGGGTCACTTAATAGTTTAAGTTCTTTGAGATTTGAAAACATCGAAAGGTTTTGGATCCATGAATTAGGATCTTCTTTTGCGGAAATCCAGAGGAACAAATTGGTTATCAGGCTTAGAAATTTGCTTTCAAAAATTGTTTTAAACAATATAAAGTGTCCATTCAACATGGTGAGTTCCCAACCGCTATCTAATTTTTTGAGGCTTAAGCGATCTTCAGGCATAGTGTCAGAAAACCACTGCCCAAAAAGCTTTTCAAGGTTTGGAAAAGCCAAGATGCTGGCAAGCGATTCTGGTGAAGGAAATCTGGATAGAGAAACGCTGGTGATAAGACTTCGTACGAGGCGTTTAAAATTTTTGTTCGTAGCACTTAAAGCTATTTGATCTTTCTGGGAAAGAGAACGGACTATTCCGGTTAAAATGTCTGGAGGAACAGCTGAGAAATACTCAAAATCAGGCTTAACAGCTGGGGCTTTATCGATACACAACCCGAAGACCAACAGGGCCAGCATGCTTTTAAAAAACATCAAATCTCTCCAAAGCGCCAAAAAATAATTATTGACAAATTTTTGCTAAATTGTCAATTTATTTTTGAAACCTTGCTTCATGGAATAAGATGTTTGCGGCCTTTACTTTCAAGAAAATGAAGGGCTTCTTGGGGTGTCGAAACCACTTCAGCAAATTGAAGATGTTTAAGCCCGATGAATTGTTCTTGCTGCATATGCTTCATCAAAGCAAAAAGCGGATCCCAATACCCATAAAAATTAACAAAAACAATGGTTTTTTTGTGAAAAGCGATCTGTCGCCATGTGAGAATCTCAAAAACCTCATCCAAGGTTCCAAACCCACCTGGTAAAATGATGAACGCTTCTGCACGGTTAAACATCTGAAGCTTGCGGGTGTGCATGTCTTCTACCAAGTGTAGCTCTGTTAGGCCTGGGTGCTCTTTTTCTTTTTTTCGCAGCGTGTGGGGCAAAAAGCCAAGCACACGGCCTTTTTCCGCTAAGGCCCCATCTGCAAGCGCCCCCATCAAGCCTGTTTTTCCGCCGCCATAGACAAGGTCTATCCCTGCTTTCGCAATCAGTTGCCCCATTTCAAAAGCTTTTTGGAGGTACGAGGGCGCTACCCGATCAGATGACCCGCAATAGACAGCAACGGTTTGAAGCGTCAAAGCCAACTCCTTTAATGCGCCATCTCAGAAATAACCCAATTGGGATTAGCCGCAGACAAGTGACGTTCAAAAACCCATTCATCCTCTACCTCTTCCGTTTTGCGCCCACATGTTTGCTGGGAAAGGAAATGGACTGTTACACGTGCAAGATCTCCCTGGAGCTCTTGATGTTGGATATGGAGGCTTAAAACCGTTAAGCTTGGCGCTGGACTTGGAGGCTTTTGGGTTGATAATCGCTTGAAAAGCTTTGGCGAGGTTAATTTTGAGAGTTTTTCATGTTCTCCTTGAAAGTAGGCTGTTAGCGCACTCAAAAAAGCTTTTTGGGCGCCTGATAAAAAATGCGCCTCATCAAACTCTTCATAAAACGCGGAACGTTTTGGCGCTTTTTTTTCAATTTTAATATCTTTTCGGTTTAAATGAACAACCTTTGAGGAAGACGGGTTTTGAGGTCCTTTCCCCAAAACGTTCCAAAGCCGAATCCCCAGCAAAATAGAAATGATCATGAAAATGAGAATATCCAAGAGCACCCAAACTCCTAAGTAAAATTGAGATTTCTTATATCATACGGAAATTCCCCCCCCGTTACAATTTTTTTCAAAAAAACTGCTGTTAACATATTTTGTTCCCATCTAATTGTTTTTATTAATATTTTGTTTTCTATCTTAAACGAATAATAGGTTACGAGACGTGAAAGAGGAGAACAAGTATGAAAAAATATTTCTTAGTAGCCGCTATCTTGATGGGAGCCGCACCTTCTGCCAGAGGAGGAGACAGCTTGGGTGACATGCTTCGCGATGCCGGAGAGAAAATTCTTGGCACTGTAGATTGCGGCACCCTATGCCAAAAAGACCTTTGTGGCATTCAAAATTTCAAAGATTTTTGTGAAACGCTATGTTCAAAAAAAGATGACGTAAAAGACTGCAAAAAGGTTGATTCCTATCCTTTTGTTTTTGAAAAAGGCAAGGTCGTTTTCACACCCACTTACCAAACACTTTTGGCGGCAGGTGAAACAGCCTTGGGCGTGTTTTGCCAAGTCCGTTGTAACGAGGATGCTTGCAAAGAAAACCATAAGCTAGCCACGCTTTGCATCAAAAGTTGCGCTCCCAACACGGTTGTTAACTGCAAAGCAGCTTCTGGGCTTTAGCTGGAGCTTTTTCCTAGCTTTCTTGCTCTAGGTTTTTAGGGACAACTTTGTCTGCTGAATCTGGAGCTTTGGGCTCTTCTGGAGGATTTGTACCTTCCTCTCTAGATCGACGGTTTTGAGGCAAAAAATTTCTTTTTTTGTGAGGAGAAGAAGCTTCATATGCTTCTTTTTCAGACAAAATTCTTCTGTAATGCTCAGCATATTGAAAGAAGCTCTCTGCAATAACACGATCCCCAGTGGACATAGAATCACGCCCTAAAGCTGAATATTTCTCAAACAGCTGCTTAGCCGTTCCACGGACTTTCCCTTCCGGTCCAGAGCTATCAAAGGACTGTTCTCGGGAACCAGAAGTTGTTCGGTGAGCACGATGCCCCGAATTTTCATTGATTTTTCTCATTTTCACCACGAAACAGTTGATGGCGCACTTCCATTACCAAGAAACACGCTTGATCTATTTTTTAAAAACTTTCACCAGGCAATAGAATTATAGCTTTCTATAAACCTACGAAAGATGACTTAATGCCTCACCTTCACTAACCATGCGTCATTCTAGCAAATTTGATTCAAATGTTGCAAGTTGATTTTCAAGTTGGCACCCAACTCACAAAGATCCCCCAACCCTTAACAAAAAAACGTTCCTTCTTTAAGCGCTAGCTGTCTGTCTCAGGAAAACGTGTCAGGGGGTGATAGTGCAAAACCAGCTCCCGCAAATGTTCTTTCAGCACATGGGTATAAATTTGCGTGGTAGAAATATCCGCATGCCCCAAAAGCCGCTGAACACTTACCAAATCTGCCCCGTTATGCAAAAGGTGGGTTGCAAAAGCGTGACGCAACGCGTGGGGCGATACTTTTTTCGGTGAAATACCCGCTTTCATCGCTAGCTCTTTCAACAGCTGCCCCACTCTCTGGCGGGTAAAATGGTGCTCTTTTCCCCAAGAAGGAAATAAATAGTGTTTTTGCTCTCGCCTGACCGAAGCTTGGGGAACAAAATGCGTCCTCAATTTTAGATAGGCTTTCACCGCTGTGATAGCCTTGGGAACCAGGGGAATCAAACGCTCTCGACCGCCTTTTCCTTTAACATAGAGCACACGCCCTGAAAGAGAATCTCCTGGATTTTCCTGGGAAACAAATGCTGCCAGAGGAAGGGTAACAAGCTCGGAAACCCGCAACCCGGTTGCATACAACAATTCAAGGAAAGCCCACAAGCGGATCCCGTCAGGTGTTGCATCTGCTTGGGCATGCTCAAGCAACCGCTGCATTTCTTCTTCACTCAAAATCGAAGGCAAAGAAACGGGAATTTTGGGAGATAACACCAATTGGGTGGGGTCTTCTTGAATATACCCCTCAGCCTTCAAAAATCTATAAAACTGTCGCAACGTTGAAAGGTGACGTGCCAAAGTCTTGGGATGCCGATTTTTTTCAGAAAGCATAGCTAAGTAATTTTGAACATCCTGGCGGTCAGCTTTTGAAAGAGGCTTTACTTTTAAAAAGTTGCCCCATTCTTCTAAATCTTTTTGATAAGCACCACAGGTTGCCATAGAAAGCCCCCGCTCGCCTAAGAGAGATTCCAAAAAAATACCTTTTAGATCTGGATAAATTTCTGGAATGCTAGAATCAAGAAGGGAGTTTTTCATGGGAAATTTTCTTTTCAATTAATTGGGTTGGTGCCGGAATACCCCAATAAATAAGGGCTCCTCCTCCCCCCAACAAGAGAAGACCCAACAAAATCCATACCATTTTTAACACCAACATAACCCCTTTTACTTGCATTTTTTTTGCTGAAGGTTATTGTAGTGAATCAGGGGAAAACCTCAAGCTGTTTTCTAAAAATTTTTTTATTTTTTTTGTAAATTCAAACAGTTTTTTTATGAAGGTCAACAAAACGATCACATTAGTAGGCTTAATGGGTGTTGGAAAAAGCAGCATCGGGTGGCGGCTTGCCAAAATTTTAGGCCTTCCTTTTTTTGATTCAGACCAAGAGCTTGAAAAAGCCGCCCGCTGTTCTGTCAAAGAAATTTATGAACGCTGGGGAAAACAAGCCTTTGAAGATGCTGAAAAGCGTGTCATCAAACGCCTTCTGGCAAACCCTATCCATGTGCTTTCTACGGGAGATGCTGCTTTCCTTCCAGAAGAAACTCGTAAACTTTTAAAATCCCAAACCCTCACCATTTGGCTGAAAGCTGATCTAGATATCATCCATGAGCGGGTCAGCCGACGCCAAACGCGTCCTCAGCTTTTAACAGGTGATGTTTTAGATACCCTCAAAGCCCTTGAAAAAGAACGTGCTTCGATTTATAGCGAGGCTGATCTCCTGGTGGAAAGCCGGCACAATAGCCATGATGAAACCGTTACATTGATTCTAGAAAAGCTGAATATTTATTTTCAAGCATTACCACATACAAAATCTCAAGGCTAATCACACTGCATTTCTAAGAATTAAGATTAATCTTATTTTAATCTCAAAGCATTGATAATAAATAAAAAAATAATCAGAGGCATTTTTCCAGAAGGAAAAAACTGTGCTTAAAAAAATATTTTGTTTGATGCTGCTGCTTTGGATGACCTGCCCATATCCTTGGGCTGTTGCCACTACAAATGACCTTCTCCAAGGGGGATGGTATAACTTGGATCCTTACCAATATTTGAGCGTTCCTGGTGAGCAAAATACCCTAACAGGGTTTGATATAGAGATCCAAAAAATTCTCTTTAAAAAGCTTGGATACAAATTTCATATCAATCCCGTTCCCTGGAAACAGCATCTTGAATCCCTGAAAACAGGAGAGATCGACTATGCCACAGGTGCATTTTATTCTGAAGAACGCTCAAATTTTTCACACATTTCAATTCCTTATAGATTTGAAGAAAATTCTCTTTTTAGGCTGCGAGAAAGTCTAAACTTTAAAAACACACCCTTTGATATCCCGTCTTTTTTAAAAAAAATAAAAAAAGAGCGCCTCAAATTAGGCGTAGTTGAGGGGTATCGCTATGCAAATGAAGCGCTGAATCGGTTTATCAATGACCCCTCTAATGCATCGCTCCTTATCAAATCAGAAACAGACAATCAGAATCTTAGGCTTTTGCTGGCTGGCGATATCGATGGGTTTTTGGCAGATCGAATCGTTGGTGCAACGATCTTATGGAGGGAAAAATCAGGCAACCAAGTTGTCGAAGAACGCTTGGATTCTAAAGCCCCCATCCACATGCTGCTCAGCAAAAAATCTTTTACGAAGCAAAAAGCTGAGCTTATCAACACAGCCATTCGACAGCTGAAAGAAAGCCCTGAATTTATTCAGGTGGTTTCCGGGTATCTATATCCCGTTTTGCTCCTGGAAACCACAGATTCAATCTGGTTTTCTGTGATGCAACAGATAGGGATCATTGCCTTCGCTATTTCTGGTCTCACACTGGCTCATCGCTATCACACCACCCTTTTGGGAACTTTTATTCTGGCCCTGCTTCCCTCCTTTGGAGGCGGTATCCTGCGGGATATTCTTTTAGGTCGATTTCCAGTTTCTTTCCTGTCCGCCAGGCGATATATGCTAACCCTCCTCACGATTGTTTTAGGGGGGTTTGTTCTGATAAGGCTGAGCCAAAAATGCTTCCAAAGCAATTTGTTTAAGAAGCACGGGGTGAATAAAAAAATTTCCCAAACATTTTTTGATACGGTTCTAACCATTACAGATGCCATTGGTCTTTCAGTTTTCACCATTAGTGGCATTTTGGTAAGTCTGATCCTTAAAGCCGATCCCCTTTGGTTGTGGGGGCCTTTTTTCGCTTTTCTCACAGGGGCTGGAGGAGGCATTTTGCGGGATATCATCTTGAAAAAAGCAAGGGTAGAAGCCCTCCACGGCAACCTTTATGGCGAAATTCCCATTGTTTGGGGCGCTGGGCTTTCCCTCTATCTCACCTATACGGTTTATGATGTTGATCCTCTAAAAATCAAGCTTTCTGTTATCATTACGCTGCTTCTCATCTTCGTGACGCGCCTTTTGGTTTATGCCTACAACATCCCTAATCTTTTTTTCTCCAAAGAGCCGCTTTTAAACCCAGATAAAAAAAGAGTTGCGACATGAACCAATCCCTCCTCAATTTTTTAGATAAGTGCCAGCTTCTTTTTCAAAAAAAGCGAAAACTTCAGGTTGATATCCTGTTTCAATCCCTCACCATCCTTATTTTATCGATTTTTTCTATCATTGGGTACACGTACTATAACAATACGAAAGTCATCATCAAACAGTCTGGCGAATACCTCACCCATTTTTCCCATTTTTTGGAAGATCAAGTCGTCCAAGCTTTGGAAGAGACGGAAAATATGGTTCAATTGTATACGCCTTTGCTCAGCACCCTTGATTTAAATACCCCGCTCCAAGATCCTGAATTCCTGAATTTAGCTAATTCCATGAGCAAAACCCTTGGCGCGCATCCGTATTTAACGACACTCTATTTCGCAACCCCTGAGGGGTATTTTTTAGAACTCAGCTCACCCAAAGTTTTGTTGAATTATCTTCTTTCTTTAGGATCTAAGATACCAGAAAACACGACCAGCGTTTTAAAAATTATCCAAAATCCCAAAAATCCTGAAGAACACCTAGACGATGCATTGGTTCAAGAATCTAATGAGCAATGGGTCTATTTAATTGATGAAAAACAATTTACAAAACCACGCACGGGAGAAAAAACAGGCTATGATCACCGCAAACGCGATTGGTACATAGGCGCCGCAAACGGCAAACACATCCAATGGAGCGGTGTTTATACGTTTGCGTCAACGCTTCGGGGAGAAAAAGGGATCACGGCTTCTAAAGCTATCTATGATGCCAAAGGAACCTTTCGAGGGGTTTTTTCAGCAGATATCACCCTCAAAAGCTTTTCTCATTTTCTAGCGAGTAGGAAAATCAGCAAAAATTCATTTGCCTACGTGATCGACCAAAAAGACAGAACCGTTGCCAATTCCAACCCAGATAAAATTAACAAATCTGCAGAAGATAATGTGACCCCACAAATTAAAGAACAAGAGGAAAAGCTTAAAGAGCTTAGCGAAGATCTTTTGGCAGAAGCCCTTAGAATCTATGAAGCCGAAAAGGGAAATCTGATCCGCTTTTCTTTTGGAGGGATAGATTACATCGCACGTTTTGACGAATTTCAAAAATTCTTTCAGCATGAGTGGAAAACCGTCGTGATCGCTCCATTGGACGATTTTGTTGGACAAATCCGTGAAAACCGGAATCAAACGTTTCTTTATTCACTTCTCATTTTAAGCATCGCATTCACCCTAGCCTATCGGTTGGCCAAAAACATCTCCCAACCTATCACCACACTGCTGAACGAGGCTAAAAAAATCCAGAATCTAGATTTTAGTACAAAAACCATGATCACTTCTAGAATCAAAGAAATCTCAGATCTTTCTAATGCTATCAGCTCGCTAAAACATACGGTTCAATCTTTCTCCCTTTATATCCCCAAATCTTTGGTGAAAAACCTGCTTCACCGCAAACAGCAAATCCATGTAGGAGGAAGCCTTAAAGAAGTAACGCTTTTTTTCAGTGATATCGAAAGCTTTACCAGCATTTCTGAAAGCATCCCGCCGGATAAGCTTTTCATTTATCTTTCTAATTATTTTGAAGAGCTTACCAATCTGATTATTCAAGCTGGAGGAACCATTGATAAATACATTGGTGATTCTATCATGGCATTTTGGGGAGCGCCGCTTCCAGATAAAAATCCTGTCTATAACGCCTGCAGCGCAGCGCTCCGTTGTCAACGGCGTTTGCATGACCTAAACCGTTTATGGAAGCGAGATAACCACCCCATTTTTAATACACGCATTGGACTTCACGTTGGCCAGGTGATCATTGGAAATGTAGGTTCATCTGAGCGCATGAATTACACCGCCATCGGAGACAGCGTCAACCTCTGCTCACGCCTCGAGGGAATCAACAAATATTACGGAACCCACATCACCCTCAGCGAAGCTGTCTACACTAAAATTAAGGATCATTTTCTCTGCCGCCCCTTAGACCGGGTTGATGTAAAAGGGAAAACCCAAAGCATCAAAATCTTTGAGCTGGTTGGACAACTTCAAGGAAATGACGATCTCTATCCAACTGAAGAACAAATCACCTTCTGCAAGGCCTTTGAAGCAGCCTATAACATATTTTTGACACGGCAATGGGAAAAAGCCTCAGACCTCTTTAAAGCCCTAGCCTTGCTTCACCCACAAGATATGAGCGTCCAGCTCTATCTCAAACGATGCGAAGCTTTCGCAGCAAATCCCCCACCGTCTGAGTGGGATGGCACCTTCACCATGGCGCAGAAATAATAATAGATCTCTTTCGAAACAGTTTAAACTGCTTGAGCAAACGTATTCCAACGACATGATTAGATCAGCGGGACATAAAAGTCATATAGACAAATTTTGTCATTGATAAAACTATACAAATTGCTCTATAGTAATTTGATTTTATTGATAGAGTTGGAGAAACTATGCCAACCAAAACGCTTTTAAAGCTCGCTTTTATTGTCTTTTCGACATATTTTGCTGCATTCGCAGGATCAGATTCTTATAATGGACAAGATCTAAACGAGACAAGAATGCAAACGCAGGCAATTTACCCACACCATCCTGCTTCAGAAGAATTGTTGCCAACAGACCCTCTTGCGTTGGTTGAGACACCTGCTGCTCAGAGGGCCCTTGAGTGGCCCCCCCGAGAAATCATCGGGCGGATCCTTGGATGGCTTTCAAAACCTGCCCTTTTAAACGTCCGTTTGGTTAACAGAGAGCTTGGGGAGCTCGCTATACCGCTTCTCACCGACGTTCGGATTCCTGGCAATATCCCAAGCGAGGCACAGGCTGAGAGGTTTTTCCAAGATTTCACGACAAAACTTTGGAGAGGGAAAAAGCCTTCTGAAGCATTTACAAACCTCTTTCGTCACGCACCGCTAAAAGAGCTGAACCTAAGTGAAAAAAAGATCAGCGCTGAGACGCTCAACACCCTGCTGCTCGCTTTTCCAAGTATTCTTGAAGAGCTTTTTCTATCCTACAATAACATTGGGAATAAGGAAGCCAAAGTGTTGATCCAACATCTTCCAGCTACGTTCCGACGGCTCTATCTGAACGATAATAACATCGGGCCTAAGGGGGCGAAAGCGTTGGCAGAAAAGCTTCCAAGCACGCTGCGGGTCCTTTATCTGAGCCAAAATAACATCGGAGATGAAGGTGTGAGAGCATTGGCCCAAAAGTTTCCAGCTACACTTCTCTGGCTTGGTCTAGGCAAGAACAACATCGGGGATGATGGGGCGATAGCGTTGGCCGAAAAACTTCCAACTGGGCTTTTGAGTCTTTCTTTAGAGCGTAATAACATTGGAGATGAAGGCCTGAACGCCTTGTTGACAGCGATCCCGAGAACAGACCTAGAAAATTTAAATATTTCTGTGCCTGAGGCCTCGCCCTTACGTGAGCAATTCAAAAATCTCCGTAACAGGCAAGGCCAGCCTGTCAAGGTAACTTTCATGTAAAAAGCGCTGTAAAAGCAGGCCTAATTATCAGAAAATAATAGAAAAAATGGATTGATCTGGTGGACAAAATTTGCTAGGCTGCGGGCTGAGTTTGGTTGGTAAGTGCTTGAAAAGCTTGGAGGCATCTGCTTTTTTTGCGAAAAACCCGCCGGGCTTATTTCGCGTCCTTTGGGGTGGCTTTTTGGATTCATCCAAACGGCCGGCTCGGGGGCAAAAACGCGACACCAGGGAGCGCAAACTCCCCGATGCCGCTAACCTTCAATGACTTTGACCAGTCAATTAAGGCTAAACAAGATGTTAAACGATTTTTCTTTTCACGTGCAATCGAAACTTTCACGTCTTCGTCACTTTTTCTTCCCCTCGGGGGCAGGAGAAGGGTGGCTGGATGCCAGTGATTGTTTATTGATCTTGGGGTTGTCCATTTGGCTAACCTTAAGTGCATGGTGGGAGGATGCTGACGAAGGCGACGACTAGCCTGACGTTCACGTTTACTATCCGGAAAGGGCAGTTTTGCGCGAACTCAAAGGCAGCGACGTCAATGGATAAGCGGGTTTTTTTAAAAACGGGCCGCTGAGGCCAGCGTCTACAAAAAACCTTTGCTTTTCAAGCAACGCGCCCTTGTGGCTCGCGCCAACGCCCGATCCGAAAACGGTTGTGCCTCGTAAAAAAATCTCATATCTATCTGAACTTATACACTATGATAAGAAGTCTAATGGCTAAATTCGCTTCCACTGGGTCCCTTGGGGCGTATCTTCCAAGACAATTCCCTTGGCTAAAAGTTCTCCGCGTAAGGCATCCGCGCGATCAAAGTTCTTTGCTTGTTTAGCCTCCAGACGCTGCTGGATTTTAGATTCAATCTCTTCAACAAAAGCCGCTGATAGCTGAGATTGCTCCCCCCTTGAGCTTTGGAACCAGCTTTGGACAGATTGGTTGAAAAAACCCATCCATCGCCCGGAAGCCAAAAGCTTTCGTGCAAAAATCACTTTTTCATCTGTGGACGTGCTTTTATATACATGACTGGCTAAAGCATGGAGGTGGTGGAAGGCTAGAGGCGTGTTTAAATCGTCCGCAAGGGCTTGCAATATGTCTGCTTCGGGAAGGAACTGTGGCGCCGATGCCGCAACAAAGGGATCTTCAGGCAGGCAGCGCAATGCCCCGTAAAGGCGATCCAAGGATTTTGAGCTTTGGGAAAGGGCTGCTTCCGTCCAATCCAACGGTTGTCGGTAGTGGGTTCCCAGCAGCACCCAGCGCGCCACTTCTGCAGGATAAGCTTCCAGCACTTGGGAAACCGTCACGATGTTTCCCAGGGATTTCGACATTTTCTCCCCATCTACTGTCAAAATGCCGTTGTGCATCCAATAGCGTGCCAAAACCTCTGTCCCGTGGGCAGCACAGCTTTGGGCAACTTCGTTTTCATGGTGAGGAAACATCAGGTCTTGGCCGCCCCCGTGGATATCGAAGACAGGCCCCAGATAGTGGCTGCTCATGGCAGAGCATTCAATGTGCCACCCTGGTCGGCCATAGCCCCAGGGGCTCTCCCAACCTGGGAAATCAGGCTCCTGGGGGGAAGGCTTCCACAACACAAAATCGAGGGGGTCTTTTTTATAAGGCGCCACGTCTACCCGAGCCCCCGCCTGCATCGCCTCCACCGAGGCGCCGGAAAGGGTTCCATAGCTTTTAAAAGCGCGCACATGGAAGAGGACATGGCCCTGGTCTTCATAGGCATAGCCCTTGTGAATTAGCTGCTGAATCAAATGAATCATCTCTTCCACAAAAGCAGTGGCCCGGGGCTCTGCATCAGGCGGGAGGATAAACAATTTCGCCATATCCTCGTGGAAATAGCCTGTGGTTCGTTGGGTTAACGCGTTGATGGATTCTTGGTTTTGGCGCGCCGCCGTGATAATTTTATCATCAATATCCGTGATATTGCGCACATAGAAAACCTTAGGATAAACCAAGCGCAGCAGCCGCACCCAAACATCAAAAACCGTATAGGGCCTTGCATTCCCGATATGGGCTCTATCATAAACCGTTGGTCCGCAAACGTATAAACGAACGTTATGAGGGTCTAACGGCTCAAATATTTCTTTTTGCCGCGCCAAGGTGTTGTAAATTTTTAAGGTAAGATGGTTGTTCATTCCATCTCCCCCCGAAGCCTCGCTTGAACCCTGGCGGGCTCTATCCACGGCAACAATATTTTCATCTCAGGCCCTTTTTCTAATCCCGTTAGAGCGAGCCTCAACGGATGATAAAGTTGACGCCCTTTACGCCCTGTTTGGGTAGCCAATTGTTGGGTCCAGTTTCCCCAAGTCTCTTGATTCCAAGGCGCTGGGGGCAAGAGCTCTAGAGCTTGTTGCAAAAAAGCACGTTCCTCAGGCTGGGAGGGTGGACGGAGGGAAGCATAACAAAGCTTCCACCAGATTTCGATCTCTTCTAAACGCTCTAGGTTTACCTGGAAAGACTCCCAAAAAGCAGCGCTGATCTGGGAAAGCCCCAACTGTTGCAATTTTGGCTCAATAGCCTTGTAGGGCAGCTGGTGCAACAATTTGGTGTGGATGTGCCACAAATCTTCTGTGGAAAGCTTTGGCGTTGCGCGCCCATAATGGCTGATGTCAAACTTCGCCACCACATCTTCGAGTCTGTGACACGCTGTAGGCGCTTCAGGTGTCCCAAGGGAAGCAAGAACACTGCAGATTGCAAGGGGGTGCATCCCTTGTTCACGCAGCTGTTGAAGGCTGAGACTCCCCAGACGCTTTGAAAAGCCCTGGCCCTCCGCATCCGTAATCAGAGAAAAATGCCCGAACGAAATCGCTTCTGGCTGACCCCCCAGCGCTTGAAAAAGCTGGAGTTGAACAGCTGTGTTGGTAACATGATCTTCCCCGCGCAGAACGTGGGTAACCCCCATCTCCAGATCGTCTACGACACTCGCCAGGGTGTAAACGCACGACCCATCTTCCCGCACCAGCACAGGGTCGCTGAGGTGCTGGGTGTGGGTGTGAACGGGCCCACGCACGAGATCTTGCCACGTTACATCTCCATCCTCCAACCTAAAGCGCCAATGGGGTTTTAGGCCTTGGGCCTCATAGGCCTGGCGCTGGTCCTGTGTCAAGCGCAGACCTTCTCGATCATAAACAGGGGGCTTTCCTCGAGCCAGCTGAAGCTTTCGTTTGGTTTCAAGCTCTTCAGATGTTTCATAGCAGGGGTAAAGACGGCCTGCAGCTTGAAGCATTTCCACAGCTTCGCCATACCGCTCCAAGCGATCAGATTGGCGTACAAAATGATCATGGGAAAGGCCCAACCATGCTAAATCTTCTAAAATTGCTTCTGTATAACGGGCTTCACTACGCTGGAGGTCTGTGTCGTCTAAACGCAGCCAAAAGCGCCCCTGGTGTTGCTTTGCAAAAAGCCAGTTTAAAAGCGCGGTGCGTGCATTACCCAGGTGGAGAAAGCCTGTGGGGCTTGGTGCGAAGCGAACTAAAATCGACATAAAAAACTCACCCGTTATCTTTAAGATTAGCCAATTCCAAGTCTTACCCCCTAACGAACATTTCAACAAGAAAAAATTTATGCTTTTAGCATGCAGCGCTCTTTTTTTAAAAGTTACAAAAAAATCACTTAAACAATTGATTTTTTAGGGTTTTATTAAATTGAAAGCAATTTTTGCGTGATTTAATTACAACATTTTGTGCAAAAATGCATTTTTTAGATCACAATTCATTGACCTTATTCCCTAAAATTAGATACAGTCACAGTGTTAAAGGAAATGATGATCTTCTTTGTATTTAATACAAGACGTAAATAAAACACGCTTTGCTTTGTTTACAAGCATTTCCCCAGAATTAAAAATTTATCTTTGTAAAGGAAAAACATCGATATGATGAAAAAAATTTCATACGCACTTTTAAGCACAACTTTGCTTGCTTCTGCAGCAACAGCCTCAAACGCAACACCTCTTGAAACTTGTGCGCCTGTTTCAGCTTTTGCTGGATGGTACGCAGGCGGCAAAGTAGGCCACAGCTCTTCCGCAATGTTTCAACAATATAGCCCAGGCGGCGTAGCAGCTGCAGGTCAAGATGTTTCCGTTCCAGGCATCACAGGGGGCGTTTTTGCCGGTTGGGGCAAAGAGATCGGAACAAGCGGTCTATACGGCGGCGTTGAATTGGCCTATCTTTTGTCTAACGACACATACAAAAAGGCATCCACAGTTAAAAAAGGTAATACTTTAGAACTCGCCTTTCGTTTAGGGGTTGTGAAAAGCGAAAATGTCTTGCTCTATGCCAAGGCCGGATACATTAATACCAAATTTGAAGTAACTCCACCTACAAATCTCGCCCTGAAAAAACTTTCCAAAGCCATGAACGGCGTTTTGGTGGGTGCGGGGATTGATACAGCCTTGTCAAAGCATGTAATTCTTGGGATGGACTATACCTATGCTATGTATGGTAAGCAAAAGCAGCAGTTCCAACCAGTGGGCGGTGGTGCAACAGTTCCTGGAACTCTGAAGCCAACCTCCCACACGGTTACCTTCCGGGCCGCTTATCGCTTCTAGGCCTTACGCGTTCTTGTAGAATACCCCCCCCGTGGGTGATAAAAAGCTCTTGGTTTCGGCCAGGAGCTTTTTTTTGTGAAAAAACGCCCCAAAACCCCTGTTTTCCAAGAAAACCCCCCCTTTTTTCATGCCTATTTTGATGTTTTTTTGCAACATATCTTAAAAAAATAGAGATTTCAGACAAAAGCCGCTTGACGCTTTGTTTCAATATGGATTAGTTCTTTTGACGTAAAGAAGATTGTTTTTGACTAACGGATGATTAAAAAGCGAAAAAGTTTAAAATTTCGTCTTTCTGTCTCATGTTTTCTCAGAAATTATCTTTTATAGCGAAGACATTTTAGTTTTGCTATAGGCGCGAGGAGCGATGCCTAGTCAGATCTAGGTGAGCGACGAGCAACGCAGAGCAAAATGACAAAGGGCGAGCTATATAAAACAAAAAATATATTTTGGAAGAAAGAATTAAAACCATGATGAAAAAAATTTCATACGCACTTTTGGGCTCAGCCCTTTTGACATCCGTCGCGCAAGCTGAAGACGCAACAGCACACGCACCTGTGTCTGCTTCTGCACCAACCTCTGCTTGCAATTTCTCTGGCTTTTACATGGGTCTTGGCCTTGGGTATGGAGGAACGAAACATGATTTTAAATATGATGGCGCAACAACAGCGGGTGGCCCACAAACATTCGAAGTGCCTTTTGCTTCAGATGGTCTAAACGGAGGCATTTTTGCAGGTTATGGTAAAGAGATGGGGGCTAGCAGAGTTTATTTAGGTCTTGAGGTTGCTTACCTGCTCTCTGGTGATAAGCATAAAGGCCAATTGGAGGAATTTAAGAAAAAAGACGCACTGGAATTAGCGCTTCGCTTAGGTGTTGCTATGAATAACGCACTTCCTTACCTAAAGGTTGGATTTGCTAGCAGCAAATTTGAAGAAAAAATTATAACAGCTGTTCCTTATATTCACAAAAAATCCAAGCGTTTGAATGGGTTTTTGATTGGCGCTGGAGTTGACCTGAAAGTATCTCGCAACGTGATGATGGGCCTTGGCTACACTTACACCATGTATAAAGAAATGAAAACTGGCCAAATGAGCATTGATGGCGGGACAACCGCAATCGGTCCAAACGATTTTGCCTCTTTTAAAGACAAACCAAAATCTCATAACATGATGGTGCGTGTTGCTTACACGTTCTAAACATGCTGTATAAGCGGTAAAGCCTTTACACGAAGAGCCGAGCCAACAAGAGAACTCCTGGTAAAAAAATCAGGAGTTCTCTTTAAATAGAAGCTATTCGCCCAAAAAAATCATCTTTTGTCCAAAAAATAAGTCTTTTTGTTTTTTTTGGTTGTCATTCAGACTTTTTTTGTATAAGCCTGATGACGAAACAAACTTATGGAGATATGTATATGAATATCAATAAAAAATTATCCCTTCTTTCCATTTTAACTGCAGTTGCAAGCTCCTCTGCTTTGGCAATGCCAGAAAACAATATTGATGCAGATCAAAGCACCACAAAAACTATTACAAAATCTGCACCTGCTCCAAAAATAACCTTAACAGAAGCACAAAAAAAAGCATTAGCAGGACGTGCCTCAAGACAGCAAGCAATTGCCGCAGTCAATAAGGCAAAAAAAGCTACAGTTCAGGTAACAAGTAAACCAGCAGAAGAGGAAAAAGCGCCAGCGCTAGTCGTAGTACCACCAGCAGCGCCAGCCGTAGTCGATCCAGCAGCGCCAGTCGTAGCAGATCCAGTCGTAGCAGCGCCAGTCGTAGCAGATCCAGTCGTAGCAGCGCCAGTCGTAGCAGATCCAGTCGTAGCAGCGCCAGCTCCAGTTCAGCAAGATCAAAACGCAGCTCTAGTTCAAGGTCAGCCAGGCGTAAACGCTCCAGCTAAGCAAGATCAAAACGCAGCTCTAGTTCAAGGTCAGCCAGGCGTAAACGCTCCAGCTAAGCAAGATCAAAACGCAGCTCCAGCTCCAGTTCAGCAAAATCAAAACGCAGATGAAGAAGGAGAAGAAGGCGAAGGCGAAGGCAAATAACCCCTAACCTCCCTTTTAGGGAAAAGAAGTATTCTCCTTTTGGGGGAACATTTCAACTTGGGCCACCTCACCTTGGGGTGGCCTTTTTTTGTGCATTGCCCTGGAGCTTCAACAACGCTTCAATAATCGCGACTTCATGCTAAATTTGGCCTGGTGCGCCCCCCGAGGAGCGATGCTTGGAAAACCTTGTCATTCCCCTCGCAGCTGGGAAGCCACACCCTTTCATTTCAACCTTTTAAGCAGAAACAGCCCGGGACGTGTTGTCGGCAGCTCCGCAGCTTGATTTTTTACACAAGGGATATTATAATAGCTATTATATTATTTTTTTTATTATAAGAGATATTATGATAGCAATTAAAATGTTAACGCCCCAAGAAATGCAAAAGGCAATAGCAAGTCAAGCGCGCGCTTTACGGCTTGAGCTCAATTTAAGCCAACAAACCTTGTCAGAAAAATCAGGGGTCAGCTATGGCGCTTTAAAAAAATTTGAACACACGGGGCAAATTTCTTTGGAATCTTTGCTCAAATTGGCTTTGGTCCTTGGGTGTATGGGGGATTTTGAGGCGCTGTTTGAGCCCAAAAGCCCTGAAAAAGCCGCATCACTTGACGATCTGATCAAAAATGAGACGAGGAAAAGAGGTAGACAATGAGCGCGCCTTCCCAACATCTTGTTTACGTTTATTATAACGGCTCCGCTAAAAAGCAGCTTATGGGGAGGCTGTTGCTTAAAAATAGGCAACTCTTTTTTGAATATGATGCAGCCTTTATCCCATTAAAACTTGAATTATCTCCCTTTCACTTGCCGCTCAAAACAGGCGTCATAGCGTCAACAGATCGCACATTTGAAGGGTTGTTTGGTGTGTTTCATGACAGCCTGCCGGATGGGTGGGGGCGGCTGCTTCTAGACCGCAAATTAATGCATGCTGGGTTCAATCCCGGAACCCTTTCGCCCCTTGACCGACTTTGTTTTGTTGGAACCAGGGGGATGGGGGCCCTTGCCTTTGAGCCTGAAAATCCAAGCTCTGCTTTAAGCTCCCTCAAGGATTTAGATGAAATTGACAACGAAATCCAAGCAACCCTAGATGAGCAGGATGCTTATGTGGATGAGTTGCTGATTTTAGGTGGCTCCTCAAGTGGAGCTCGCCCTAAGGTTTTGTTACCCATGGGCGCTGAGGATTGGCTGATTAAATTTAGCTCCAGCCTTGATCCTAAAGATATAGGTGCCATTGAATATGCTTACCATCTGATGGCAAAAGATGCGGGCCTTACGCTGCCAAAGGCAAAGCTTTTCCCCTCAAGGAAGGGGCCCGGGTTTTTTGGCGTCAAGCGCTTTGACCGAAAAGCTGGCAAGCGTATTCATATGCACACCGTTGGGGGCCTCCTTCACACAGATCACCGAGAGCCCTCTCTTGATTATGAAAGCATCATGAAGGCAACGCTTTATTTGACCAAAGACGTGCGGCAATGCGAAGCGCAATTCAGGCAGGCTGTCTTTAATGTCTTGAGCCATAACCGTGATGATCACGCTAAAAATTTTTCATTTTTAATGGATGCAAAAGGCAATTGGACGGTGTCGCCAGCTTATGACTTAACGTTTTCCTCTGGCCCTGGGGGGGAGCACGCCACGATGGTTATGGGCGAGGGGGAAAACCCGACCCAAGATCATTTATTAAGGTTAGCCGACACGTGCAGCATCAGGCGAGACAAAGCCTTGGAGGTGCTCCACCAAGTTTTAGCCGCGACCGAGAAGTGGGGACAATTTGCGAGCGATACCGGCGTTTCAAAGCTACAAACCAAAAATATTGGGGAAGCTTTAAGTTTGATTCGTAAAAGGGTATGCTGATTTTTTTGAAAAACAGGATGGGGGGCAGCTATAGATGCCAAAAAAGACGCGCATTTTGGGCCTTGACCCAGGGTTGAACAAAACCGGCTGGGGTGTGGTTGACGCATCAGGGGGAGACTCCGTAAGTGTCGCTTGGGGGCAGGTGAAGCCTCCCCCACAGATGGAATTTGCCGCACGGCTCTCCTTTTTATACAAAGGTTTGATGGCGGTGATCCAAGACTATGCGCCGGATGAAGCAGCAGTGGAAGAAACCTTCGTCAATCAAAACCCAGCTTCTGCCCTAAAGCTGGGGATGGCTCGTGGCGTTGTCCTTTTGGCGCCTGCAAACCTTGACATCCCTGTTTACCACTATGGGGCGAATAAAGTGAAGAAAGCTGTGGTGGGTGCGGGGCACGCTTCGAAAGACCAAGTCATCCACATGGTAACTCACCTTTTAAGGCTTCAAGAGCCTGTTCAATCAGATGAAGCAGATGCCCTGGCCGTTGCCATGTGCCATGTGCAGCACCGACGCCTGCAAGCGCTGATCCCCTAGATTTGCATGGCTATAGATTCCCACTTTCGTGGGAATGACAAAGGGGGAAGCGGGAATGACAAAAAAGCGTGGCGGGAACGGCATACCAATAGCAAGGAAGAATGCATTTTGCCCCACATCGTTAACAAGGTTGATGGGCGAAGTAAGCCTCTTCGAGGGCTTTTAAGCCTGGCAACGGCTTTCCCTCCAGCCATTCCAAAAAAGCCCCCCCTGCGGAACAGAGATAGGTGAAATGCTGGCTCTCTCCGCTTTTGTGGAGGGCCGCCACTGTGTCGCCTCCCCCTGCGATGCTCTTCAAATCTTGATATTGGGTGAAGGATGCTACAACCTCTGCCATCCGGGCGGTGCCTTCGTCAAAAGGCGGTGTTTCAAAAGCACCCAGGGGGCCATTCCAAACCAACGTGTGACAAGAGGCCAGGGCTTCAGCCCACAAGGTTAAGGTTTGGGGGCCTATGTCCAGAAGCTGTTCTTTCGGTTCAGGAGGCTCCCATCCAGGGTTTACAGCTCCACCTAAAAAGGCGACCCGGGTGGGGGCGCCAGGCTCTAAGCGCTGTGCGACAATCCCATCTACGGGAAGCAGCACCGTGCAAGACTCTTTTTGGGCAGCCTCCAAAATGGCTTTGGC
>JBOFFI010000042.1:0-1467 GCA_051648545.1 Alphaproteobacteria bacterium | reverse complement strand
GGCGCCCACTAAAAATTGCTCGGCTTCATTCAGGTTTTCAAACCCAACGGCGCGCTCTTTTTCAAGGGCTACCTGGGTTGCGCCCTCAATTTCTGCAAGAACCTTTTTCCCCTCTTCCGTGTTCGCAGCAACGCCTAAGTAACCCCCAATAGCCCCAGTCAGCAACCAATTATTCTGCAAAGCCGTGTCGGCGGTCACGATGGCTGTCGGGACGTCCTGTTTTGCCAAAAGCGCGCCGGTAGCCGCGGCAATTTTGCCATAATCTGCGCGGGTTTCGCGAGTGAGATGCTCAGGCAAAGCTTCCGCTACCGTTTCCCCGATCACGGCCCTTGAAATGCTGCATGAGGTCTGCTCAATTTCCTCAACAGGCACCAAAACCCTGGCATTCGCCAGGGTGTGGAGGAGGAACAATAAACAGGAGAGGAGGTGTTTCAAATCTTCATTTTTTCTTCGTCTATGAAATAAATATATTGCAGTTTGCCTTCGCTAAAATATTTTATTTTTATATTTTTTAATTTTATTAATTTTTTAGCTATATTAATTCCACGAATGTCTAACTTTTCTATCTCCTCCAATGATTCGTTTCTTTCTTTTTCGGAAAGAGGAATAATTTTTCGGTAATCAGAGTGCCAATTCAATATCTCTTCCAACAAATCTTTAGGAAGTTCCATAGATTCGAGATCAACAAACTCGCCAGAAAAATCATCTTTTATGCAAGATCCCGTGTAATCTGGCATAATGGTTAAGTATTTCATATCTATTTCCTCACAAATACTCGATGGAAAATTGTTTCTGTTCGTGGGTTAATTGCCATTTCAAAATAGCCTTTTTTATTTCTTAAGACGCCAGGCGTTCTATATAGCAAAGATCCATCTTTTTGAATAATAGGTCTTGCCTTTAAAATAATATCATCAAATGAATATGGAAAATTATGACCAGTTGGATCTTGTAAAGAGCGCTCCCTAATTCTTGAATGATATTTATAGCGATGCTTGAAAGCATCTTTTGCTTGAGGTATCTTTTTTTGTGTCAGTTTTTCTACATTTGCTGTTTTGCCAATCCCCTCTCGTTTCCCAATCACTTTTTGGGGTTTTTGGAGTTCTTTGGCAACCTCTTTGGCAGATTTTTGGGTAATTTCTTTGGCGTTGTGCTTGGCAGTCTTTTTAGCAATTTGTTTAACAGCTTCCTTTACTACTTTTTTAGCAACTCCCACACCCGTTACTCGCGAAATAAGTCCGACTAAAACTCCCCAGTTGTTATTTTCCACCGCCATGTGTGCCGTATGGATAGCGATGTGCACGTCCTGCTTCGCCAAAAGCGCTGCGGTTGCAGCGCTTAAACGTGCCAGATTATGGGCGGCTTCGGCTTGTTCCCTGGTTGGCAAATCTTCTGGGCGAAGTTTGTCCTGATTTTCCAATAATTGGGGAATACCCAACTGCCATTCCGCGACCGTTTCCCCGACCACAG
>JBOFFI010000041.1:0-65551 GCA_051648545.1 Alphaproteobacteria bacterium | reverse complement strand
GAGACATCCCGGGTGATAGAAGGATTGTCTGATTTGCGAGAGATTTTATCAACCTCATCGATATAGACGATGCCTCGCTGGGCACGCTCTACATTATAATCTGCTGCTTGGAGAAGCTTTAGAATAATGTTTTCAACATCCTCTCCCACATAGCCCGCTTCAGTCAACGTGGTTGCATCTGCCATGGTAAACGGCACATCCAAAATACGCGCAAGGGTTTGAGCCAGCAACGTTTTGCCACATCCTGTTGGGCCAATAAGCAAAATGTTCGACTTAGAAAGCTCAACATCGTGATGGCGGCGGTTATCGTATTGAATCCGTTTATAATGGTTATGAACAGCAACCGAAAGGACGCGCTTTGCATGTTCTTGCCCAATCACGTAATCATCCAAAACACCCTTGATCTCCATGGGAGTTGGAACGCGCTGGTTGCCTTTTTCCAAATTTACTTTAGATTCTTCATGGATAATATCTGTGCAAAGCTCAATACACTCATCGCAAATAAAAACCGTAGGGCCCGCGATTAGTTTTCTAACTTCATGTTGGCTCTTCCCACAGAAAGAGCAATAGAGCGTATTTTTAGACTCACCATTATTCTGCCTCGTCATGCCTGCTCCTTCTTCCTAACCGACTTCTCGTACATACGTTAACACGCAAAATCTCTTTCTTTCCTTAAAGCAAATCCACAGATGAAATTTTGCTTTCTTAGAAGACTATTTTACTCCTTCAGCTTGCACGAAGGAAACAAACAAAAGGTTAAAAAACAAATTTGTACCCAGAAAAGTTTCTGGATTAAGCCTTTGTTGTCTTTTCAGTTTTTTTGGAAACTGCCTTAGGGCCACTCGATGCTACAACGCTGTCAATCAAGCCAAACGCCATCGCAGCCTCTGGAGAAAGAAAATTATCTCGCTCCATAGCCTTCTCAATTTCATCCAAGGGTTTGCCCGTACGATCTTTGTAAATCTGATTGAGACGCCCCTTAATGGATAGAATTTCTCTAGCATGGATCTCAATATCCGTTGCTTGCCCTTGAAACCCACCCAACGGTTGGTGAATCATAATCCGGGCATTTGGCAACGCAACCCGCTTTCCTTTAGCGCCTGCGCATAAAAGCAAAGATCCTGCAGAGGCAGCTTGCCCCATACAAAGGGTTGCAACATCTGGCTTAACATACTGCATCGTATCAAAAATGGCCAGCGCAGCTGTCACAACGCCCCCAGGAGAGTTGATATAAAGAGAGATGTCTTTTTCTGGATCTTCCGCTTCCAAAAAAAGCAATTGGGCACAGATAAGGCTGGCCAAATCATCATGAATAGGACCACTTAAAAAAATAATCCGCTCTTTTAATAAGCGAGAATAGATATCGAAAGAACGCTCCCCCCGAGCGGTCTGCTCAACGACAATCGGAACAAGCGTGCCACGCACATCAGAATAATTATCTATCAAGATCAACTCCCTTTCCTTTTTTAAAGGCTATTGCAAAAAAATGCTTTCTTCTAACGTTTCTTCCAATTTTTTCAAAGTGGTTTTCTCGGTTTTATGGGGCACCTGGGCCGAAATGAAATCGACAATCTTTTGCTCAAAAACTGGCATCTGTAACGGCAAAAACGCTTGAGGGTTTTGTCTGTAAAACTTAAATACCTCTTGCTCACGACCTGGATGGCGAGAAACCTCCGCCTTCATAATTTCAAGAAGCTCTTCTTCTGTGAGCTTAATATTATGAGCATCCGCAATCTTTCCAAAAAGAAGCCCCAAACGAACCCGGCGCTCTGCAACCCTTTGATACAGGGTATAAAGCTCTGCTTCTTTCTTCTCAAACTGTTCTTCAAAAATCTTTTCCCGTTCCGCCAATACTTCAGCAGGCAAGCTGTTTTCATTAGCAACACACTGGCTGTGATCATGATCATCTTCTTCATCACCATGATCATGATGATGATGCCCAAGCTGCTCTGGCAGAGGCTCCAAACCAATCTCGTGCAAGGTGTTGCGCCAGATAGATTTAAATTCAGCTTCAACCATCTCTTCAGGAAGATCAACCGTATACCGCTCAGACAAATAATCCAAAATTTGACGTTTAAGACACAGCTTAGAAACCATATCTCCATATTGCTTCAGCTGCTCTGTCTCCCGCGCCTTGAGAGCTTCCAAATTTTCAAGCTTCAGGTGCTTTGCTAATTCTTCTCCCACTTCAAAGGGAATGGTCTCTCGCACTTCATTAACAGAAATTTGCACATGGACAGATTGACCTGCCAATCGCGAATCTGGGAAATTCGGTGGAAAATTCACTTTATCATTCACCACTTTTCCAGGCACCGCGCCCAAAACCAGCTCTTCTAAATCACCGAGTTCGCCTTTTTCACTAATGTAAAAAAACGTATTTTGAAGGAGAGCAGGTTCCCCATTCGGCTTGCTCCGAAGCTCCATATCCACGAAAAGCGTATCGCCCCTTTGGGCAGGACGAGGCGTCTCAAGGGGTTTTGAGTTACGTTGTGAAGCAGCGAGTGACTTTAAGTGCTCCTCCATCGCTTCTTCCGAAATTTCAACATCATAAAAGACCAAAGAAAGGTCTGGCCATTTAATCTCTGGAAGTTCAGGAAACACTTCGAAAGAAATCTTAAACTCAAGATCTTTTCCCTCTTCCGGAATAGATTCAAGGCTATATTTAGGTTTTGAGGCGGATCTTAAAGCTTTTTCTTTAAAAAAAGCATCAGAGGCTTCATTTACAGCTTCTTCAATGGCATGGCTCCATGCATCTTTGAAAAAAACCTTTTGCAATTGGGAAAAAGGCACTTTACCAGGGCGAAAACCCGGAACTTTATAGTCCTTTCCTTTCAACTGGATAAACGCCACCGTTTTTTTGTCCACAGTTGAGAAAGGGACTGAAATCTTGTAGGCCCTTTTTAGCTTTTCGTTTAAAAGCTCCTGAATCTGCATATCAAACACACCTAAATTTGATGTTATCATCTCTACGTTTTTTAACTATCAACAACTCCCCAAAAGAAGTATGTCCCGCATCAAACGCCACACACTCTGGTACGGGTGGAGGGACTTGAACCCCCACAGCTTGCGCCACCAGAACCTAAATCTGGCGTGTCTACCAGTTCCACCACACCCGCAACTCCCGCATCATATCCTTTTTTTTCTCAGCTTTCTACGTCTAGCATTGAAAAAATATTTTTTTTTTAGTCTCCTCAAAAAGCTTCTGCCAGAAAAGAACTTTTAACAATATCATCACCCTGAAAAGTTAAGAAACAAGCTCTGCCGGAATTTCTTTTTTTCTCGACCAAGCTGTGAAAAAAATGGAAAGCTCATAGAGACCATAGAGAGGAACCGCCAAACTAATGGGGCTCAACAGGTCAGGCGGTGTAATGAGGGCCGCAAACACTACAATACCTAAAAACGCATATTTTCTGTTTTTCCTCAAAGAATCTAAGCTGACAAGGCCACTTTTTGCAAGCAACGTTAGCAAGATAGGCAACTGGAATGAAATACCAAAGGCCATGACCAACTTCATCATCAAAGAAAGGTACTCACTCACCCGGGTCTCCAGCTGAATCGCCAGCTGTCCAGAAACCGCCGGTGCCTCAAAACTCAAGAAAAATTTCCACGCCAGCGGGCAAACCCCGTAATAAGCCATGCAAGCCCCCAGCAAAAAAAGGAACGGCGTTGCCAACACAAACGTCAGGAATACCTTTTTTTCATGGGTATAAAGCCCCGGTGCAATAAAACGCCAAATTTGAGCTGCAATGAGCGGGAAAATCAGGAAGAACGAAGCGTATAAAGAGAGCTTTAGATAGGTCATGAAAGCCTCTGTCAACCCTGTAAAAATCAGGCGCCTGCCAACTTCTCCCTGAAAAAGATCTGCCAGCGGCTTCACACAAAAAAGAAAAATTTTCTCTGAAAAAAAATAGCACCCCGCAAACGCAAGTCCCCATGCCAGAAAACACACCAGAAGACGTTGCCTTAATTCTATCAAATGATCTAAGAGCGTCATCATATGAATACCATCTATTTTTTCCACAAAAACACCCCAGGGGGCAGTGATTTATTAATTTTAATATTTTTTAACGTCACTTGGGTTTGAACGCCCTGCAGATCTGTCACCACCCAACGCTTAAGCCGAATAGGATGTTCATCAAAAACTAGCGTAAGGCTGCCTGCATCTGGGTTTTCGGTTTGATAAACCGTAATGGCTGTCCACGTTTTTTCATGCTTCACCTGCTGTACGGTAATCCCCTGTTTAAAAGAGATATGAGGTTTTAAAAGAAAAGCAACCGGTGTTGATGCGATGGGAGAACCGTTTGCTTCTTCCGCGCCTGCCTCTCGGTACATCAGGTGTTTCCCATCTGCAAGCACTTCAACCCCCTTGGGTGGGTTGTAAGAAAGCTTGAGCCGCCCAAAAGGCTCCCGCCCGCCTTCTAAAGGCCTCGCCACATAAAGGATCCCGGATGCGTTCTCTCCATAGCTGGTTGCTTCATCAAACGCCGCCTCAAGGGTTCGCATGTGGTTCAAGGCAACCTCATAGCGCGTTAGATCTTGCGCTGCAACACCTACCCCCCCTTGAAAGAGTACATAAACAGCCAAAATCAACCTTAGGCAAGCGTACATTTTTCTATCCTTTTTGAGTTTTTATCCATTACAAAATTTCTCGCTTCCCAACATGATTAGGAGGCGACACAACACCCTCGCTTTCCATTTGGTCCATAATGCGAGCCGCCCTGTTATAACCAATTTGAAAATGCCGCTGGATATAGCTCGTCGAAGCTTTGCCGTCACGCCGAACCAATGCAACAGCTTGCTCATAAAAAACATCTAAGCCTTCAGTAACGGCCTGAGCAGCCCCTTCTTCACCTTCTTCAGGATCCAGGGTGATGTCTTCAATATAATCTGGCGCCCGCTGGCTCTTCAAAAAGCTCACAACCTGTTCCACATCTGCATCACTCACAAAGGGCCCATGAACCCGGGTGATGCGACCTCCAGAGGCCATATAAAGCATGTCCCCCTGCCCTAAAAGCTGTTCAGCGCCTTGTTCGCTCAAAATCGTGCGGCTGTCAATCTTTGAGGTCACCTGAAAGCTGATACGGGTTGGAAAATTAGCCTTGATGGTTCCCGTAATAACATCCACCGAGGGGCGTTGGGTCGCCATGATCAGGTGAATCCCCGCAGCACGCGCCATTTGAGCCAGCCTTTGAACCGCTGCTTCAATCTCTTTTCCCGCAACCAACATTAAATCAGCCATTTCATCCACCACCACCACAATAAACGGAAGCGGATCCGTATGAAGCGCTTGGGTTTCAAACTGAGGCTCCCCTGTTTCAGGTTCAAAGCCCACTTGCACTTTTCGACTGAGAGATTCCCCCTTAGCCTGAGCTTCCCGGAGGCGCTGGTTATAATTTTCAATATTACGCACGCTCAATTGAGCCATTGCACGGTAACGATTCTCCATCTCCCGAACCACCCATTTCAGGGCAACAATGGCTTTTTTAGGATCTGTCACAACGGGGGCAAGCAAATGCGGAATACCGTCATAGACAGAAAGCTCCAACATCTTTGGGTCAATCATGATAAATTTGCATTGCTCAGGAGACAGACGAAAAATGAGGGAGAGAATCATCGCATTGATACCCACCGATTTTCCAGAACCTGTCGTACCCGCCACCAGCAAATGAGGCATGCGAGCCAAGTCTGCGATCACGGGGATTCCCCCAATGTTTTTTCCCAAAACCAAGGGCAAATGTTGAGATGCTTCTTGGTAGGCAGGTGAGGCTAAGAGCTCACGCAAATAGACCGTTTCTCTCAATTTATTGGGGAGCTCAATCCCGATGATGTTGCGCCCCGCAACCACAGCCACGCGGGCAGAAAGCGCACTCATAGAACGAGCGATATCATCCGCTAAACTAATCACCCGGGAAGATTTAAGGCCGGCTGCTGGTTGAAGCTCATAAAGGGTGACGACAGGACCGGGGTTCGCTTGAACGATCTCACCCCGAATACCAAAATCGTCCAAAACTCCCGCTAATTCTTTTGCGCTTTCCTGAAGCACCGCCCTTGAAACGGTTGGGTGGTCTAAAACCTTTGTTTGAGGCAGCAAACCTAGGGGAGGTAATTGATAGGCTTGTCCTTCAGCTGGAGGCGACTTTAAAGCGTCTATTTTTTTAGAAGGCCCAACGCCCCCCTTCTTTTTCCCCCATGTAAGAAAAGATTTTTTCTGGGGCGCGTTCTCGTAGTCTTTCAAAAACGCTTCAGGGGCTGGAATCTCAAGCCCCTCTGCTGGAATTTCTGGAACAGACGCTGAACCTGATCCAAATAGAACAGGTTTAAAGGGGTCTGCCACTTCACGTTGCCCTGAAAACCCAACAGATTGGGTTTCATAGCCCAAAGGCCTGGCTTCACTTCCGTAACCGCGCCCCAGGGCTACTCCTTCAGATCGCCTGAAAAAGTCTAGAAACAAAGACAAGACGTTGCCCATCACGTGATATCCCACACCCAAGTGGTGTGATGTTCCGCCAAAGCTTAAAAACAAACTACAAATTCCCAGCGCACCGAGAAGAAAAGAAAAAGCACCTAAAAATGGCGTGAAAAAAGGAAAAATCTGCCCCAATCCTTGTTGAAGCAAAACACCGAACGCTCCTCCATAGGGCATCATAAACCCAAGCTGGTCTAGCACAGGAGGAAAAAAGCATGCTAAAGCAAAAGAGAGAAAGGAAATAGCTAGAAGATAAAAAACGGTTAACCTCAGCCCATCAGCTCTCCCCCGAAAAGCCAAAAAGCCTAAAAAAAACGGAATCGTATAGGCCGCAACACCCACTAACTGAAACAGCGTATCACTCAACTGGGCACCCCAAATACCTAGCCAATTTTCCACAGGGGTGAAGGTTGCAAAATTCCACGAAGGGTCCCCAGGATTATAGCTTACAAAAGCAAGCCCCAAGAAAAGCGCCACACAAAAAAGGAGGCTTTTCAAGAGAACTGGGAACCAACCCCGCAAAACGAATGAAAAAGAGGAGAACATTAAATCTGTTAAAGCACCGTTCACAACCTGTAATTTACCGCCAGATCATGCCATGTTCCCAAACAGATGTCAAAAATCTACTCACATTTTTCCTTATATGAATTGGTGATTTCAACATCTTTCTCCTTCGGCAAGATCTTTAGGTAAAGATGATGATGGGTTTCCAAGGGGTGTGAGCCCGCCGGACAAGTTTTATCTTTTGTTGGAATATAGGAAAATTCTTGAACAGCGTCATGATCTTTCCCCATCTTTGTAACCTTCACTTTCGTTGTCCGAGGCTGGCCTGCGATTTCCAAAAATCCTTTAGAAAACGTAACGAGCAGGCTTTCTCTTTGTCCTTTTTCAGGCCCTGGAAACACGAACTCTAATTGCTGCAAATCTCCCTTGGCACGCTTTTCACTCAAGTCTAAAAGAAGGCCCCTTTTGTTGCTTCCCTCTATAATAGAATAAAGGTTTATTTTCTTACCTTCCTTGTTTATTCTCCCCCCTTCCGTTGTTTCAATCACTTTTGTTTTAAGGTTTTCTGAAGGATCTGCATTCTGTATGTGGATCCTCAACTTCGTGGCAGAGACAGAAGAAACAGCCCCCCAAAAAACCAAAAGGGTTAAGAAAGTTAGTCTGTTTTTGAGGCGGCGCATTTTGATCTCCTTGACCGTCAGTTATTTACAAAGAAATTATCGGAAAAAATTTATAAAAAAACATTAAAAATGAATAAGTTAAAATGAAATTTCAAACAGTTCTATTGCGTCGTCTAACCCGCAGGGCTTACCCTGAAGGAAATTTTAAACACACAAAGAGGCGCCTATGAGTCAAGAAAAAGAAATAGATCGTCAGAATGTATTTGGTTCGAAATCAGAATCTTTAGAAAAGGAAGAAGCCTCTCGAGAAATGCCCCTTGGTTGCAAAGAAGACAACGAAAAAATTTCATCAGACTCTAAAATATGTAGATCTTTCCAAACGCTTTCCCAGAAGCAGGCTCTGCAATTACGCAAAAATTTGGGGAGAAGAAAGTCTCAACAGTGCGAAAAAGATAAAAAAAATAGCTGATTTTCAACGCATTAAATTTTATTTTTTGCGTCTCAATGGAAACAGTTTTATGCTTCGTTAGTTTTTTCACTTAACGTTGTCGAAAAAATATGCTTTAATAGATATTAACTATAAATAATAATAAGGAGTACAGGGATGAGAGTCCTTCTAGTTGAAGACGATACACCGACTGCGAAAACCATTGAACTTGCCCTGAAAACCGAAGGTTTTGTGTGCGATACGACAGATATGGGAGAGGATGGTCTGGAAATCGGGAAGCTGTACGATTATGACATCATCCTACTTGATTTGACGCTGCCAGACATGGACGGTCACGATGTGCTGCGTCGTTTGAGGAGTGCCAACGTTTCCACACCTATCTTGATTCTTTCAGGACGTCAAGAAGTTTCAGATAAGATTAAAAGCCTCGGATTCGGTGCTGATGACTACCTCACCAAGCCTTTTAACAAGGCAGAACTTCTGGCTCGCATCCAAGCCATCGTTCGCAGATCCAAGGGACATGCCGAATCTATCATCCGGACAGGCCGCCTGACTGTAAACCTTCAAACACGTATGGCGGATGTTGATGGGGTTCCCCTAAAGCTTACAGGGAAAGAATATGGGATTTTAGAATTGCTGGTCTTACGGAAAGGCTCAACCCTCAGCAAAGAAATTTTCCTGAATCATCTTTATGGTGGTATGGATGAGCCCGAGCTCAAGATTATCGATGTGTTTGTCTGCAAGCTCCGGAAAAAACTGGGCGATGCTTTGGGTGGAGAAAATTATATTGAAACGGTATGGGGCCGTGGTTATGTCCTTCGAGACCCTGCCTCATCCCCTGAATATGTGAAAATTCCGCCAGATATGGCCTCCTCTCCTGTATCCGGAAGGCCTAAAAATCGCCTTCAGAACGTAGGGACTTGACGGAACTCAAGATTTTCTAAACAATTAAAGAACGCTTTGGTTTGTATCAAAGCGTTTTCTTTTGAGTAGGTCGTTTATGGAACGAATCAAAACTGAATCTAACCTTGAAGAGGTTTTACGTTGGCGCCTGGAGTCAGCTTTTTTTCCTACTTTGCTTCAAATTGAAAATAAATCTCACCTCCATGCAGGGCACCTTCCCATTGAAGAAAGTACAGGTGAGACCCATTTTGCCATCACCATGGAAGCGGAAATTCTGTTTCCTTTATCTCGGTTAGAACGCCATCGGCAGGTCCACGCTGTGCTGGAAGACCTTTTTAAAACCCGGGGGCTCCACGCCCTAACACTTTATTTATAAACCACGCTTTAAGGGGGCAATTATATATGGATATACAGGATGATGATTTCCAAGATTATGTTTTCAAGGCAACGCAAATAGCCCTCCACCGTGAGCAAAGTTTACCCGGCTATAGCGTTCCTTATTTTTCAGACCAACCCAACCGAAACCATTTTAATGATCGCCCCCAGGGAAGCCAGATTAACCAACTGGTTCTCCATTACACCGCTGAAAATCTTCTAGATTCCTTGAAAACCATGACGCGAGACGCAACATCTGATCGCGTCAGCGCCCATTATGTTATCACAGAAGCAGAAACATCTCCCGTTGCTGGCGGAACCTTAATCCAGGTTGTTCCAGAAGCCAAAAGGGCCTGGCATGCAGGCGTCAGCAACTGGCAAGGATCAAAGGGGCTAAACGATACCTCCATCAGCATTGAGCTGGTTAATCTGGGCGTAGACAAAGCCAAAAATTGGATTCCTTTTGATACTGACCAAATGAGAACCCTGGGAACCCTCTCCCAAAAAATCGTTCAAAGTTATAACATCAACCCCACTTGCGTTATCGGGCACGAAGATATTGCTCCATCCCGCAAGCAAGATCCAGGGCCTCTGTTTCCCTGGGGTCTTCTTTATGAACACTATGGTGTGGGCGCTTGGCTTTCCGCTGATGAGCAAACCCCTGAAGCTATTCAACAAAAATATAATCCCAGTGAGCAGCTACCGGAAGAGCTTGACCCTCATTTTTTAGCAACCTATCTAAGGGCCTATGGATATGCTGTTCCAGATACTGGTGGAGAGGAAACGTTGATGCCAAGCCTTAGAGCTTTTCAGGCCCATTTTTCCCAAAACCAGTCTCCAGAAAATATTGGAAAAGCTCTAGATGAAAAAGACATGTTCTGGGCCTGGGGGTTGGTTTGGAAATACCGTCGTATGGAACCGCTGCATCAAGGCACTTCCAGGCAGTAAAATCCAGCATTTCTATCTGGCATAAAAATCGCATACACGTTCTGGAATGCTCCAAGATTTTGAATCTGGAGAATCCAAAAAGCTCAAAATTCAATGAGATATGGGAACGTCATGGGTGTCAGATTTTTTAACCGCTCTCTTTCTACAGGCTTTTTTCGCAGCGTCTTTTTATGGGCAGCGTTGATTCAATTGGTGCTGATAACGCAACCACAGGCAGAAAATAAGCCCCTTCAGCCCATACGCCCCAGTGTGCGTCTCAAAGATATTCTCAATTTTGAAGGTGTCCGGGAAAACATGCTAGTCGGCTATGGATTAGTGGTTGGGCTAAACGGCACAGGAGATAGCTTAAACGGCTCTCCTTTTACAAGAGAAAGTCTTGTATCCATGCTGGAACGTCTCGGGATTAATACCAGAGACCAGATGCTTAAAATGAAAACAAAAAATGTTGCAGCCGTGATGGTAACAGCCACATTGCCAGCTTTTTCAAGACATGGGTCTCGCATTGATTCAAGCATCTCTGCCATGGGGGATGCTAAAAGCCTCAATGGCGGAATGCTTCTCGTCACGCCGTTGTTAGGTGCTGATGGCGAAGTGTATGCTGTTTCTCAAGGACCCGTTTCAACCGGTGGATTTTCAGCCCAAGGACAATCAGGAAGCTCTGTTACCAAAGGGGTCCCAACAAGTGGTATAATCCCTGGAGGCGCCATCGTGGAGCGTGAAATTCCCCATGATTTATCCAACCAAAAATCTTTTAGGCTAGCCCTTAAAAACCCAGATTTTACAACAGCCCAACGCGTTGCCAGTGCTATTAACGCCAAAGAAGGTGCATTTGTTGCTAAAGCTGTTGACCCATCAACAGTTTCGGTAAATGTTCCCTCTCAATACAGTCACCCTTCTGCGTTTATAGCAAGTATTGAGCAACTTGCTATCCAACCAGATACCGTTGCAAAAGTGGTTATTGATGAGCAAAACGGCATTATTGTCATGGGAGAGAATGTCCGAATCAGCACCGTTGCTGTTGCCCACGGAAACCTGATTATTCGCATCGATGAAGAGAAGGATGTTTCACAGCCCGAGGGAATGTTCTCCAGTGGAAGAACAGTCGTCACCCCACGCTCTACCATTTCTGTTGACGAAGAAACTGACCGTAAGATGACAGTTCTTCCAGGGAAAACCACTCTTAAAGACCTTGTAGATGGTCTAAATGCATTGGGGGTTAGCCCGCGAGACATGATCACCATCATCCAAAATATTGCCGCATCCGGCGCACTCCAAGCACAAATAGAGGTCCGTTAACATGCTTTCAGTTTCCCCACCTTCTCCAAGTCTTATTTATGAAAAAACAGAAAACCTTTTAGGTGGGCAGCTTGCCCAAATGATTCGTCCTCTTTTCGATTGTTTCGAAGAAGAAGGTTTATTCGGCGCGTCTTCACACGCTTCTTTTGTCACCTACGTGTTGTCAAAGGAGATGGGCAAGGCTTTGGCTGAATCTTCTAGCTTTGAGCCCTTTGTTGAAGAATTTTCTGAGAATTTTACGAAACAAGGAAAATAGATTCCATGGAAACGAATACTTTGCCGGAAAAATTATCCAGTTTACAAAAAGAGATCCTGGAAATTTTTCAAGAAGAATATCAGATGATAGCCCTTGAAAAATTGAAAGGTCTAGAAAGCCTTCAAGCAAAAAAAGGAACTCTTTTTCAGACTTACGCAACTTTGTTGCAAGAGCTGGTTAAAAATCCACACGCTTTTGAAGAGATGGACCCTAAAAAGCAGCGGGCGTGGGCAGAAGCCTCCACATACTTCGCAGATCAAACGGAATTGAATCAAACGCTGCTTAAACATTTTTTAGAATCCAAGCAAACCCAACTTGAATCTGTCATAGAATTGATGAAAGAACCTTCTCAAACAACAAAATATGGTTCATTGGGTAATTTGAGTTCTGCAACGCCACCTTCCCCTTTTTTTGGAATTCAAAGGAGCCTTTAAATGTTTTCTCTGGTTACAACAGGTCTTAAGCTGGGAACCAAGCTTTCAGACGAACACAATATCAACACCGCTTCTGCTCAAGATCCAGATTTTTGTAGGCACGAAATGCAAGGAAAAACGGTGACAGCCAGTGGAAGAACAACAGGTGTTACAGGAACCATTCCTAAACGAGTTATCGATGAACAGCTCCACAAAGCCTATAAAAAGCAGAATAGTGCCTTTGAAGGAACCCAAATTTCAGCACTTTATTTTGAAAAAATTCAACCCACATTGGGAAGGTTTGCTGGAGAAGATAACCTATCAAACTACCTCACCCAGGTTTTTACATCTCTGAATGCTTTGGCGAGGAGACCTGATGATATTGGCTTAATCCAAGGCGTTGTCATCAGCTCTCAAACCCTTGTCGCATCTATACGAGAAATATCCAATAAAATACAATCTCTTCGCTCAGAAGCTGATTGGGAGATTTATAAAAAAATTGATGAGCTAAGGGCCAATCTGAAAGAATACGCAGATTTAAACAAACAAATTAAATTGCTTTATGATAAAAATCCTTTAGATCTTCAAAGCAAGAGGGACGCCGTAGCTTTCGAAATTTCAAAATACTTGCCTATTGTGGAATGTAATGAGCGTAATGGTGGATTTTCCTTGTACTGTGACGGTCACCTTCTCGTACATGATAATTTTATAGCTGAAATTCATTTTGAGAGTACTTCCTTTATTTCGGCTTCGTCAATGAATTTAAGTGGTATCGAAATTGAAATTTGTGACGTCTCGGATGATCTTAAAAAACTTGGACTAGGAACCCTTGGAAATCTTCTAAAAATGCGAGATGAAACGCTGCCAAATCTCCAAGCAGAATTAGATGAATTTACCTATACATTGCGAGAGTGGATGAACAAATACCATAACAACGGGACATCCTATAATTTACAGTCAATAAAAACTGGAACTCAGATTTTCCCAAACGGTGCTGCAACAGTTCTAACAAATCCCCAAGGGATCATTCGAATTGCAACCATTGATAAAACAACCAAAGCCTTTGTGGACGTTTTAGACCTTGATTTAACCACTTGCGCCACACTACAAGATGTCTTTGATAACATTAACGCTGTTGCGTCGATGAAGGCATCCATGACACCGGAAAATAAAGTACAGCTTGAAAGCATAGACCCAAATTGCAGCATTGCCGTTGTTGATCTTGATCCTCCCTCCAGTGTTCAAACAACAGATGGTAACACTCTCTCTCTTTCCCACTTTATTGGGCTTCAAGATTTTTTTGTAACGCCAGATTTTTTGAATGGTGTTCGAGCTGCAGGCATTGCAAATGTTTTAGATGTTAACCCCTATTATGCTGAAAACCCAAATTTTTTTGAATGTGGAACCCTTTCAAGGCTAGACGGCCCAGATTATGGAGATGGCATTGCTGTGGAAAAAAGCGATGCAGAAACGGTCCAACTGATGCAAGATTTATCTGAAAAAAAAATCGAATTCGAGAGAGCAGGCTTCCTTCCAAGGTTTGAAGGAGATAGCCTCTTAAATTATGTTCAAAATACCATAGAAGATTTTGCGATTCAAACTGACAAGGCTGTTTCAACCTTTGAAGGCGAACAAAGCCTTTTTGAAGCTCTGGAAGAAGAAGTCAAAAATTTTTCCCAACCTAATATTCAAGATGAAATACAGGCGTTGCTCTTCTGCCAAATGTACCTTCAGTCCTTGATGGGGGTTTTCAATATTTTAAGAAGCAATAGCGATCTTATTTCTCGATTATTGATGAACGCTTAGTTATAGGAGCTTAAAGCCATGTTTCACGTTTCAACTCGACACACCTTTGATGGTCTTCAACGTCAAAACGCCAAAAAACAGACAGAGCTCTCCATTTCTGTTGTAAAGATTTCAACAGGTTACAAAGCAGAAGAGTGGGGAGAAGCACCCAAAGAAACAAAGATAGTTCTTTCATCTTTTGCTGAAAAAGAAATCGGGCTTTCCTTTGAATCGCTTAACCAAAGATCTCTGCTTACAGAATTAAAGCCCTATGAAATAGCTATAAACCAGACTAACCAAGTTCTAAAAGATTTTTTTGTGCTGTGTAAGGGGGCCAACAACGCCGCTGTCGACAGTACTATCAGTTTCCCAGAGCGCCTACAACAATTAGAATACCAGTTAACTGTATTACTAAATCAAAAAGATGTTTACGGAAATTATATTTTTGCGGGAATCCGAACGGATAAAAAACCTGTAGACATGACTGATTACCCTCAAGATTACAGCTTAGAACCCCAGATAGAAGACCAAAATAATCCTGGAACTTGGATTGATAATCCTGATTATATTAAAAATAGAACGTATTTTGATTATTATAAAGGCTCTGATGAGACCTTGAAAATCAAGTTAAAAAAAGAAACCCAAAAAGTTGATTTTCGAATAAAAGCTAACCATGAGTGTTTTGAGAAAGCTTTCCGTGCTTTCCGGGGAGCAAGGCTGATTGACTTAGGCCCTCCCCAAAACGCTAAACATTTTGAGCCCGTTGAAGATATCTTAGTAGAAGCTATTGCCCAACTTAACGATGAGCTTCTTATCCACACCGGCCATATGGAGCAAATTTTTATAGATGTTAATGAAGGCCTTTCAGATGAAATTAATGCAGCGAAAAATTCTTGGGGGGATATAGCAGGACAAGATATTTTAGATGGGCTTCAAGATTATCAATTGTTAAAAGTGGCCATCATGATCAACAATACGCTTACCTTCAACACGATTAAATTTTTGGAAGATTTTATAAAATCTATACCTTAAGCTTTAAAAATCTGTGGATAACAATGGGGTAAATTGGGGATAAAAAAAAATTAACAATTTCCTCAATATAACCCACATTTTATCCACAGATTTTTCTTGTTTTTAAAAAAAATCCACAGCCTGTGGATTTTTTCTCTGTTCTCTTGAAATAAATAGTTTTAAGGTGATTAAAACATGTGGTTAAACGTGTGGAAAAAAAAAGCTCCACACATTCCACAGGGATATACAACCATTACCACCTTTTTTTATTCTTTTTTATAAAAGTAAAAAAAATATTTATTATATGAGATACTCGAAAAAAGATGCTTTCTAAGACCATTCTTAACCCTTTTCAAAAAAAAGTTTTAGAATCTCCACCCGTGTGGTTTATGCGCCAGGCTGGGCGATCTTTACCAGAATATATAAGTCTGCGAAGCCGTTTTCCAGATTTCATCTCATTTTGCTTAAACCCTGAGGCGGTCTGCGAAGCAACGCTTCAACCCATACGTCGATTTGAGATGGATGCGGCGATTCTTTTTTCAGATATTCTGCTTCTTCCCTCAGTATGTGGTCAAAACGTAACGTTTAAAGAAAAGCAAGGCCCCTGTTTGTCGTCACTTCAAATCTCTCATTTTTTGGAACAGACATTTGAGTCGATAGAAAAAAAGCTTGAGCCAGTTTTTGATGCGATCCAGCAAATACAGATAAAACTTCCTGAAAAGGTTGGGTTGATTGGATTCGCTGGAGCTCCTTGGACGGTAGCGCTTTACATGCTGGAACAAGCGAGCTCGAAAGATTTTCACCAGGCAAAAAGCTCTATTTTTAAAGATATCAACCTATTTCAACAGATTCTGGACCATCTCACCTTATTGACAACGCGCTACCTGGAACGCCAAATACAATCCGGGGTTCACGTGATTCAACTTTTTGAAAGCTGGGCACACTTGGTGCCTGCTCCCTTTTTTGAGCCTTGGATTTTGAAGCCTACCCAACAGATTTCTCGTTTTCTAAAGTCTCGTTATCCAACGGTTCCTATCATTGGTTTCCCGAAAGGGCTTGGTGTTTTCGCTCTCAAAGCTTACCAAGCCACTACCCAGGTAGATGGTTTATCCGTTGATTTTTCGGTTCCTTTGGAAGAGATAAAAAACCTTCCCTGCATCATTCAGGGGAATCTAGACCCATCTGTGTTATTAGCAGGTGGTAGCCTTTTAAAAGAACAAACGAACCTCATTATCAAGACCATGGAAAAAACACCTTTTATTTTCAACCTGGGTCATGGCATGCTACCCCAAACACCGTTGGAACATATCGGTGAATTAATTCGAAACATTCGGGAGTACGGCGCATCAACATGTTAAAAAAAGCTGCAGCACCTGTGAAAAACGTTGAAAAAACCTCGGTTATTTTGCTTAATTTAGGGGGGCCTTTGGACCTTAGAGGGGTCTACCCCTTTTTAAAAAGCTTATTTGAAGACCCAGCCATTCTGCCCCTTCCAAGTTGGCCACGTAAGCTGCTTGCCCGCTGGATTGCGCGCAGGCGGACCCCTGAAGCTGAGCATATCTACAGCCAGCTGGGGGGAAAATCTCCCCTGTTTGAAAACACCCAAGCCCAAGCTCAAGCCCTTGAAAAAGCTCTTGGAAAAGGATATTCCGTTTTTGTAGCCATGCGTCACGCACCTCCTTTCATTGAATCTATTATTCCTTATCTTCAGGCAGAAAACCCGGACGAAGTTGTGTTGCTTCCGCTTTATCCTCAATTTTCAACCACCACCACAGGTTCTGCCTTTAAAGAATTTCAACGCCAAATAGCCAAACACTCCCTCCCGTGTCAATTGACCTTACTGTGTTGCTATCCGGAGCTCCATGGTTTTGCTGAAGCAACGGCAGACCTTATTCATCAGCGGTTACCTGTTTTTAAAAAAGCACCCAGATTGCTTTTTTCTGCCCATGGGCTTCCTCAACGCATCGTGAAATCTGGAGACCCCTACGTTTCCCATATCCATCGCTCGGTTAAAGAAATTTTAAAAGCCCTTGAGCCCCATTCCTTTGAGTCGACTATCTGCTACCAAAGCAAGGTAGGGCCCTTGGAGTGGACACGTCCCAGCCTTGATGAAGCTCTTGAGGAATCTGCTAAAAACCAAGAATCGGTTTTGGTGATCCCTGTTTCGTTTGTGAGTGAGCATTCAGAGACCCTTGTTGAATTAGATATAACCTATCGCCAAAAAGCGCGCGACTTGGGCATTGAGAACTACGAACGTCTTGGGACTGTTTCTTGCCATCCCTACTTCATACGGGGCCTTACTCGTTTTGTGAAGGATAGGAAGAAATTTTGTGAAGTTTGCCCGCAAGATGCGATTGCTTGTTGGCGACGTCCAAAACAAACGGCTTGAGGCATAAAAGAGCACCATGGACTGGCTTTCAGATTTTTATCCTTTGTTAAAAGTGCTTCACATTCTCTCTTTTATTGCGTGGATGGCGGGGTTGCTCTATCTTCCCCGGTTGTTTGTTTACCATGCGATGGAACCTGCAACGTCTCACACCTATGCCCTTTTTGTGGTGATGGAGCGGCGCCTGCTGCGAGGGATCATGCTGCCAGCGAAGATCGCTGTTTTTTTGTTTGGGGGGTTACTCGCTTACTATCCAGGGATGTTATCTGGTCCATGTCTTTGGTTTTGGATCAAGCTTTCCCTAGCATTTATGTTGGCAGCACTTCATGGTTGGATGATCCGCTGGTGGAAAGCATTTCGGGATCGGCGCAACACCAAAAGCCACACTTTTTTTCGTTGGGTTAATGAAATCCCTTTCATCATTGCGGCGATCATGGTTTACTTGGTTATTTTCAAACCTTTTTAACCATGTGAGATTTTTTGATGTCTGTTTCGGTGTCTTCTCCTCCTGTTGTGGTAAGATTTGCGCCTTCGCCTACGGGTTTTCTGCATATTGGAGGGGCAAGAACGGCTCTGTTTAATTGGCTTTTTGCGCGCCATATGGGCGGAAAATTTTTGCTACGCATCGAAGATACAGACCGGGCTCGTTCTACCCAGGAAGCCGTCCAAGCTATTTTTGAGGGCCTCAAATGGTTGGGGCTTGATCATGATGATGAGGTGGTTTTTCAATTTTCCCGGATAGGGCGTCATCAAGAGGTTGCTCAAGAGCTTTTGAACCGTGGAAAAGCTTATTTATGTTATTGCTCCCCTGAGGAATTGGAGGCCATGAAAACCCAAGCCGCCAAGGAAGGTAAGCCCCCCCTTTATGACGGGCGCTGGCGGGATCGTCCTCCAGAAGAGGCGCCGGAGGGTGTAAACCCTGTCGTTCGCTTAAAAATGCCCCAGACTGGAGAAACCGTCATCCAAGACTTGGTTCAAGGGGAGGTGCGGGTTCAAAACTGTCAGCTGGATGATATGGTGCTGTTGCGGGCTGATGGCACGCCCACCTATATGCTTTCGGTCGTGGTGGACGACCATGATATGGGCATTACCCACGTCATTCGCGGAAACGACCACTTCACCAATGGATTTCGCCAAGGAAACCTCTACCGCGCGATGGGATGGGAGATGCCGCAGTTTGCCCACATACCTCTCATTCATGGGGAAGACGGAGCCAAGCTTTCCAAACGCCACGGTGCATTAGGGGTGGAAGCCTACCGTGATATAGGTTTTTTACCAGAAGCGATGCGCAACTACCTTCTGCGCCTTGGGTGGAGCCATGGAGATGATGAACTCATTTCCACTGAACAGGCCATTGCGTGGTTTTCCTTAGAGGCTGTTGGCCGTTCCCCAGCTCGGTTTGATGGTGCGAAATTGCGCCATATGAATGCCCACTACCTGCGTCACCTTGCCGATAATATGCTTCTGGAAAGCCTCTTGCCTTATTTGCAGCAGCAGGGCTACCCCGAAACCCCGCAAGGTCAGGAGCGCCTTTTAAAAGGGCTTCCTGAGCTTAAAGAGCGAGCCAAAACGTTGCTTGGGTTGGCGGAGTCTGCTGGCTTCTACCTTTGGGAGGATCTGCCAGGTTATGACGATGCTGCAAAAATGCTTTTGACAGAAACAAACCTTACGCTTATCCAAGCTTTTGGAATTGCTTCTGAAAATATTACGGAAAATTGGACTTCCCAAAACCTGGAGGCGTGTGCGCGTCAGGTTGCGGAGGTTCAAGGGGTTAAGCTGGGGCAATTGGCGCAACCTTTACGGGCTGCAGTGACAGGGAAAACGGTTTCTCCAAGCCTCTTTTCAATTTTGGAGATTTTGGGCCCATCCCTCAGCCTCAAGCGCCTTCACCGCGTGATGCAGCCTGTTTAGGCTCTCAGGATAGAAGCAGGTTAGTTTTATGGCTTTTTTTTCTTCTTCTGCGCTGCCCCTTGGAAAGAAATGGGGGCTTTTGCCTTGGTGGCTCCTTTTGATGATCACCCTCGTTGCCTGTTTTGGTTTTTTGCTGCTTTATTCTGCTGCTGGGGGAAATTGGACACCCTGGACGCTTAAGCAAATGATTCGCTTTGGGTTTGGTGCCACGTTCATGCTTGGGATCAGCCTTGTGGATGTTCGGTTTTGGATGGGCCAAGCTTATTTTTTTTATGGGGCTTGCCTGGTGCTTTTGGTGTGTGTCGAGGCTATGGGGTTTGTTGGCATGGGGGCCCAGCGTTGGGTGGATCTTTACATTTTTCAGCTCCAACCTTCGGAATTGATGAAAATAGCTTTGGTTCTTGCCCTGGCTCGCTATTTTCATGGGCTGGGTGAACGAAATATCCCTTTGCTTAGGAATATCTGGACACCAGCGCTTCTCATTGCGGTTCCTTCTTTGTTGGTGCTTCGACAACCCGATCTTGGAACAGCAGGCATCTTGATCTTGGTAGGATTGGTGCTTTGCTTTGCAGCTGGGTTTAGGCTGTGGATTTTTATAGCAGGTGGAGGAGCGTGCGCGGCGGCTTTTCCTATCTTGTGGAGCCTCCTGCGAGATTATCAAAAAAAACGTATCTTCATCTTTTTAGACCCAGAGCAAGACCCGCTAGGTGCGGGGTATCACATCCTACAATCCAAGATTGCGTTGGGATCTGGTGGTTTGTGGGGGAAGGGATTTATGGCAGGAACCCAGAGCCATCTCAATTTCCTTCCTGAAAAGCAGACAGATTTCATCTTTACCATGCTGGGAGAAGAAATGGGGATGATGGGGTGTTTGGCCCTTTTGGCGCTTTACGCAAGCATCCTGATTTTGTCTTACCGAATCACCCTTCGATCCCGCTTCATCTTTACCCATCTGCTGGCCTTGGGTGTCACAAGCGTCTTTTTTTTCCATGCCTTTATCAACATGGCGATGGTGATGGGGTTGCTTCCTGTGGTGGGGGTTCCGCTTCCCTTGATGTCTTACGGTGGAACGTCTATGCTGACGTTGCTGATTGGCTTTGGGTTTCTGTTTTGTGTTGAGATCCACCACCACACCCGGATCTCTAACCCCGTTTAAGGTACGATGCCTCGTTATAAATTAACCCTTGAATATGATGGCTCTTTTTTCTCTGGCTGGCAGCGTCAGAAGGATGCGTTCACCGTTCAGCAAGCCTTGGAAGAAGCCATACTTTCTTTAACCGGCAAGCTGCTTCAGGTTCAAGGTTCTGGACGCACAGACCAAGGGGTTCACGCAACGGGCCAAGTGGCCCATGTGCAAAGCGATGCTCCTTTTTCTTGTGATGCGTGGCGCCGGGGTCTTAACTTTTATTTACACGAGCTTCCTGTTCGAGTTCTAGAAGCTGTGGAGGTTCCTGAAACTTTCCACGCTAGGTTTTCTGCTATTTCCAGACACTACCAATACATCATCTTAAACCGGCCCAGCGAAAGCGTTTTAGAGCTCAAACGGGTGTGGTGGGTGCATCGCCCTCTTTGCTTAGAGGCTATGGAAGAGGGAGCTGCTTATTTGGTGGGGCACCATGATTTTTCAAGCTTTCGCTCTAGTGAATGCCAGGCAGCTTCCCCCATGCGTACCTTAGACAAACTCTCCATAAGCCGAAAGGGCCATCATATCCTCTTTAATATCCAATCCAGATCTTTTTTACATAATCAGGTGCGTATTATGGTTGGCTCCCTTAAGCGCGTGGGGGAAGGGTTCTGGCCTCCTGCCAAAATACAAGAAATGCTTTTGTGCAAGGAGCGTCGCCTGGCTGGCCCCACAGCACCCCCTGAAGGGCTTTACCTTACAAACATTGGTTTTCCTGAAGGCTTTTAAAGTGATGAAACCTAAAGACGTCTATTTCTTCAAGATGCGAGGGAGATTTTTCCACCCGGATGCCAATCGATAAAGCCTGCAACATCCATCTCAATAACAGCAATTCTTGTAATCCCTATGGGTATTTGCAGCACGCTACACAAATCTTCCAGGGCAATGGGAACCTGATTTAAGGCTTTCCAAATTTCTTGACGAGCTTGGTCTATAACGTCATCAGAGATGGCTTCAAAGGCTTCTTCTTCATTATACCCATCTTCCTCTTCAGCCAGAGGAGCATAGCGGTGTTTTTGGTATTCTTCTAAAATATCTTCTGTGTTTTGAACTAAAACTGCCCCTTGGCGGATTAACGCGTTTGTCCCACGAGAACGGGGGTCCATAGGGTTTCCAGGAATTGCAAAAACTTCACGCCCCTGTTCAGCTGCCAAATGGGCTGTCAGCAAAGAGCCTGATTTTAAAGCAGCTTCCACCACTAAAATTCCCCAGGAAAGTCCTGAAATTAAGCGATTTCGCCTTGGAAAAAGGCTTGCTTGGGGTGCTGTCCCAAGGGGAGCTTCAGAAATCAAGAGACCTTCTTCCGAGATAGTTTTATAAAGCACTTTATTTTCAGGCGGGTATATTTGGTCCACACCGCCAGGCAACACAGCAATGGTACCTGTCGTTAGGCTGCCTTTATGGGCGTGGGTATCAATGCCACGTGCAAGGCCTGATACAATGATCATGCCTTCATGGCCAAGCTTTTCTGCATAATCTTCTGCCATTTGCCTTCCCACAGCTGAGGCATTTCGAGCCCCCACAATCCCAAACATAGGCTTGCGAAGCAATTCAACGCGGCCAATCACACTCAATAAAGGTGGGGCATCCGAAATTCTTCCCAAAATTTCTGGATAATCTGGGTCTGGACGTGCAATCAAATGAATCCCCAGCGCTTGATAGCTGTCGTATTCTTTTATAATGTCCTTCAGGGAGGGAATTTGGAGCGGTGTTTTGCGTCCCGTGCGATGGGCGATGTCGGGCAGTCGTTTAAGCGCTTCTTCTGCCGTACCAAAGCGGTTCAACAAATGGTAGAACGTTACAGGACCAATGTTTTCTGTCCGCAACAGTCGCAACCAATGCAACTTGGCCTCTTCAGTAAAATCAAAAATTTCTCCCCTTTGCAAAGCTTTTTTAGGCTTACGTGCCATTTTTTTTATAACTCCCTCTTTTCACCTATTTTAAATTCAGTTTTTAAAAATAATCGGTGGATATTTTCCCTGTGGGTATAAATTGCTATCCCCAACAGGATCAGACTCATCAGCAAGAGGTGCGTTTCCCCAAGAAAAAGCAGGAAAACAGGAAGACATGAAAAAGCAGCCAACGAAGACAGTGATGCATAACGCGTCACCCGCACAACCCCTAACCAAACTAAACAACATAATACGGTAGATGTGAATGAAAGAACCGAAAGAACCCCAAGGCTGGTGGCAACCCCTTTCCCGCCCCGAAATTGAAGCCAAACCGGGAAAACGTGTCCCAAAACAGCACAAATAGCTGAAAGGGAAGCTATTTCAGGGCATAAAAGCAAAGCAGAACCAACTGGAAGCGCACCTTTAAGGAAATCGGCTAAAAGAGTTAAAAATCCTAATTTTTTACCCCCCACCCGTAAAACATTTGTAGCACCAATATTGCCAGATCCTGCTTGACGTATATCATCCATTTTATGAATGCGCGTCAATATAAGCCCAGAGGGAATGCTTCCCAACAGGTAAGAAATGAGGCACAAAAAAAACTTCAAAAACATCGCAGAATCGTTTTCCATCAAAAGATTCACTGGCACGCAAATATCCTACCGACAAATTAAATTTTAGCAAATAAAAAATTTATTTTTTTCAATCAGTTCTGCCAGATCGTCCCGCTTTTTTGCGATCATGGGGGTTTAGCAAAATTTTTCGTAACCGAATAGATTTTGGCGTAATTTCAACACACTCATCTCCTTGAATATACGTAATGGCTTGCTCAAGGGTCATCAACCGCGGTGGTGTAAGGCGTACAGCCTCGTCTTTGCCTGCGGCACGAAAGTTCGTGAGCTGCTTGGCTTTCAAAGGATTGACCTCTAAATCATTTTCTCGGCTATGTTCCCCAATAATCATGCCCTCGTAAACTGGAACGTTCCCTCCAATGAACAAGACGCCTCGCTCTTCAAGGTTGAATAGGGCATAATCTGCCGCAACACCCGTGCTGTTGGAGATAAGCACACCGTTGCGTCGTTCTTCAATGGGGCCCCTGTGGGGAGCATAGCCGTGGAACAGACGGCTCATAACACCAGAGCCTCGGGTATCTGTTAAAAATTCTCCTTGATACCCGATGAGCCCTCGTGAAGGAATAATGAAGCTGAGCCGCACTTTTCCGCCTCCTGAAGGTTTCATCTCCACCATTTCTCCGCGTCGCAAGCTCAGCTTTTCGATCACAATACCTGTATAGGGTTCATCAACATCCACCTGCAATTCTTCAAGGGGTTCCAAATTTTTCCCCGTTTCGGGATCTTTTTGGTACAAGACCCGCGGACGCATAATCGAAAGCTCAAACCCTTCTCGGCGCATGGTTTCAATCAAAATGCCCAATTGAAGTTCGCCACGTCCTGCCACATCAAACGCATCTTTTTCTGCTGTTTCTGTAACCTGAAGCGCTACGTTACCTTCGGCTTCTTGGAGCAGGCGGTCACGAATCGCTCGCGAGGTTACTTTAGAGCCTTCTTTCCCTGCAAACGGGCTATCATTAACAGCAAATACGATGGAAAGGGTGGGAGGGTCAATGGGAAGTGTCTCAAGAGGTTCTGTTACCTCTGGCGCGCATAGGGTGTGGGTTACCGAAGCTTTTTCAAAGCCCGCAATGGCGATGATGTCACCTGTGCGAACTTCCTCTACAGCAATTTTTTCAATGCCCTGGAAACGCATAAGCTTTGTAACACGGGCTTGTTCTACAGTTTTTCCGTCTAAGGAAAGGGCTTTGAGGGTTTGGTTAACCTTTAAAGTTCCTTCAGCGACGCGGCCGATCAAGATGCGTCCCAAATAAGGATTAACTTCTAGCAATGAAACCAAAACCCGCAGTGGTGCTTCTTTGTCTCCTTGAACTTCAGGAATGCTGCGAACCATTTCTTCAAACAGTGGGGTCAGATTCTCTTGGGCGTCTCCCAGCTCTTTAACAGCCCATCCTTGGCGACCTGACGCATACAAAACGGGAAAATCCATCTGTTCTGGAGAAGCATCCAGGAGGGAAAATAATTCTAAGACTTCTAAGTGCACGTCTTCAGAGCGCGCATCTGGGCGATCAATCTTGTTGACAATCACAATAGGTTTGAGCCCACGCTTCAGGGCTTTAGCCAACACAAATTTTGTTTGGGGCATAACACCTTCTGCAGAATCCACCAGCAAAAGAACGCCGTCAACCATAGACAAAATCCGTTCTACTTCACCACCAAAATCTGCATGGCCTGGTGTGTCCACAATATTGAGACGATGGCCCTGCCAGAGGATAGACGTGCATTTAGCTAAAATGGTGATGCCACGTTCTTTTTCAAGATCGTTGGAGTCCATGATGCGTTCACTGACTTGCTGGTGGTCTTGAAACGTACCGCTTTGGCGCAAAAGCGCGTCAACCAAAGTTGTTTTACCGTGGTCCACGTGGGCGATGATGGCTAGATTTCTTAAGGATTTCTCAAACGACATGGATTTTTCACTTATCCCAAATTAAAATTTATAACTGTGATATCAATCACGGGAGTCTTTATGCCCTTGAAAAAGAGCCGCCCCTCCCACAAAAAGCCTCATTAGCCTGCGTACCACTGCCCAAGGATACAAAGAAACGGTTAAAACTTCAAGGAGATCTGTATGTGTGTATGCGTTCATAATATACAAGACTCTCTATTCTTCCGGTAATCCGTTTTGTTTGAGGGCTTCCACGGTCAGCTGAACGGTATCCCCCGTCTTACGATTTTTCACTTCAACAAAGCCCTGGGTAAGGCCTTTGGGGCCAACTATCATTTGATAGGGCAGGCCAATTAAATCCATATCTGCGAATTTAGCGCCTGCGCTCACCGACTCCCGGTCGTCATAGAAAATCTCTACCCCTTTATCAGAAAAATGGTGATAAAGTTCTTCACAAACGTTTCGGCACGTTGGATCCTGGGGCTTAATGTTGATAAGCGCTCCATCAAAAGGCGCAACGGCCTTGGGCCAGATAATACCTTTTTCATCGTGGAAGGCCTCGATGATGGCTCCCACCAAGCGAGACACGCCAATCCCGTAAGAGCCCATCTCAACGGGGGTCGTCTTCCCTTCAGCGGTTGTAACAAATGCGCCAAGGGGCTCCGCATATTTGGTGCCAAAGTAAAAGATGTGTCCTACTTCGATGCCCCGGCCTTGGCGCAGGTGGACAGGTTGTACTGGGCAATTTTCAGGCACATGTTTCTCTTGGGTCGCTGCGTAGAGCTTTTCGATTTGCTCTAGGGAGAAAGGAGCTTGGAGCTCTTCAAACTGTGCATCATAGTAAAGGGTGCTTTCGCCTGTTTCTGCGAGAATGTGGAACTCGTGGCTCAAATCCCCACCAATAGGCCCCGTATCGGCCTTCACCGGAATGGCCCGCAACCCAAGGCGGTGAAAGGTTTGCAAGTAGGCTTTGAACATGGCGACATAAGAATCTTTGGCCGCTTCAGGGGTGAGATCGAAAGAATAGGTGTCTTTCATTAAAAATTCACGGCCCCGCATGACGCCAAAACGAGGGCGAATCTCATCTCGAAATTTCCATTGGATGTTGTAAAGGCGCTTGGGCAGGTCACGATAGCTTTTGACATGCTGTTGGAAGATGTCTGTGATCACTTCTTCCGCCGTGGGGCCATAAAGCATGTCGCGCTCATGCCGATCCTTGAAGCGCAGCATTTCTTTTCCATAATCGTCATAGCGTCCGCTTTTGCGCCAAAGTTCTGCGGGTTGGATGGTGGGCATTAATACTTCTAGGCAACCGGCGCGATTTTGTTCTTCTCGCACAATCTGTTCAATCTTGCGCAACACCTTCAGCCCGAGGGGAAGCCACGCATATACCCCCGCCGTGACCTGGCAGATCAGGCCCGCCCGCAACATCAAACGGTGAGAAGCAATTTGAGCCTCACTGGGGATCTCTTTAAGGGTTGGGAAAAAATAGGCTGAGGCACGCATGGAGTAAATTCCTTTCAAATTGGGGTAGGCAAGCAAACATGGGCCCAACTCCCTCTCTTCCTTAGCAAATTTTCTTCTTCTTCTCTAGGGGGTATTTTTAGAAAAACCAAAGCAGCAAGATGATTCCCAGGCAGATGCGATAGATCACGAAAGGCAAAAAAGAACCCTGGCGCAGCCAGCGCATCATCCATGAAATGGCACAAAGCCCCGTTACAAAAGCGATGGCGCCCCCCAGAAGACCTTGTTGTAAGAGGTGGCTATCCCCAGCTTGGATGCATTGATAGGTTTTCAACGTGCCGGCAGCTAAAATGGTAGGGATCGCCATCAGAAAGGAAAAATGAGCCGCCTCGACACGATGGTACCCAAGCCACCTGCCCGCTGTCATGCAGATGCCTGAGCGGCTGACGCCGGGGACCAGCGCGATAACCTGAAACACTCCCCAGACCAAAGCATGTCCCCAAGAAATTTGAGAGATCTTTCGGGTATCAGATTTTTGGTAACGGTCAACCCCATAGAGAAGCAGACCAAAAACGATGCTGGTGTAGGCAATCACCCAAACCCCTCTAAGGAGATGGGCCAGATAGCGGTCGATGAGATAGCCACACAAAACCACAGGCAGCGTTGCTAAGAAAAGATTAAGAAAGAGCTTGCGTTCAGGTGAAGATTTTCTTTGTAGCATGTGGAAAAACCCCAGAAACATTTTCCCAATATCCCGGTAAAAATAGACCATCACAGAACCAAGGGTTCCTAAATGAACGGCCACATCCATGAAAAGGGGATGCCCTTGCCACCCCATAAGGGCGGGGATCAAGACAAGATGACCTGAAGAGCTGATGGGAAGAAACTCTGTAATGCCTTGGATCAGCGCGAGAATCACAAGTTGATCAAGGGGCATTACCTCATCCTTTTTTTAAATCTGTTATTTGGCATAAGTCACAAAAAATGTCATTTAAGATCTTTTTTCCATTGACCCAATTCCAGACATCTTTAAAATGGATCCATAACACATAAGGGGACGATTTTATAGTCAAAAAAATGGCGTTTTTAACCTGTTAGAAGGAAAAAGTGTTGATGAAAATCCTCTACCATATGGTCATTTGTCCGTTTTCTCGTCAAATTCGGCTGATGCTGCAGGAAAAAAAGATAGAAGTTCATTTGATGGAAGAGAAAGCTTGGCAGCTTTCTGAACGGTTGCTGGGCTTAAATCCATCAGGGGTTTTACCGGTCTTGGAGGATAGCGTCGACGCTGAAACCAGCTTGGTTGTAGGAGACTATGCCATCTCAGAATACCTGGATGCGCGTTATCCTCAGGCTCCTTTGATGGGGGAGGTGTTGTGCGATAAAAACGAAATTAGGCGCCTTTGCCACTGGTTTAATACAAAATTTTACGAAAACGTTACCGTGAATTTGGTGTTTGAAAAAATCCTTAAACGTCAGGCAGGCCAGGGAGGACCAGATTCTTCTGCTTTGCGCAGAGGGAGAGCCGCTCTCCAGGAACATTTAGGCTATATCGATTGGCTTTGTGATCAGCGCAACTGGCTTGCAGGTTCTTTTTTTTCCATGGCGGATATTGTGGCGGCGACCCACCTGTCCAGCATCGATTATCTAGGGGATGTGCCGTGGGAAAAACACCCTGTTGCGAAAGAATGGTATGCGCGGATTAAATCTCGTCCAACTTTTAGACCATTTTTGATGGAGGTTGTTCCGGGCATTACCCCTGCGCCCGATTATCGGAACCTTGACTTCTAGAGAAAAAATGCGTTAGCCTGTACAGCTTGAATGAATTTATTTTTACAAAGAAGGATGTAAAGGAGTTTCGTGCTTAAATTTAAAAAGAATACTTTGTATTTTATTCCCTTAGGGGGTTCTGGCGAGATTGGGATGAACCTCAATCTCTATCAATATAATGGCAAATGGTTGATGGTGGACTTAGGTGTCACCTTTGACGAAAACCCTGGTATAGAAGTTGTGATGCCAGATATCCAGGCCCTTAAGCCTTATGTGAATAAATTGGTGGGTGTTGTCTTGACCCACGCCCACGAGGACCACATTGGCGCTGTTCCCCATTTGTGGCAACAGTTGAGATGTCCCCTCTATGCGACGCCTTTCACGGCTGAAATCTTGCGGCATAAGCTTAAAGAGAACCACATTAAGGCTCCGCTTACAGAAATTCCCCTTTCTGGAACCTTGGATTTAGATCCTTTTCACATAACCTTCATTTCCCTCACCCACTCCATTCTGGAACCCAATGCTTTGGCGATTCGAACCCCCGCTGGCACTGTATTGCATACGGGAGATTGGAAGATTGATCCAGATCCGATGTTAGGGGAGCTTACCGATGAAGAAGCTCTCAAAAAAGTTGGGGATGAAGGGGTGCTGGCAATGGTTTGCGACTCCACCAATGTGTTTGAAGAAAATCATTCAGGTTCTGAACGAGATGTGCGTGATAGCTTGTTGGAAGTTGTGAAGCGATTTCCCGAGAGCCGCGTGTTGATATCATGTTTTGCGTCCAATGCGGCGCGGCTTGCGACCTGTGCTGCCATTGGAGAAGCCACAGGGCGTTCGGTAGCGCTTGTGGGAAGATCGTTGGAGCGTGTGGATCAAGCTGCAAGGTCTGCTGGGTATTTTCAAAATCTACCGCCGTTTTTAACAGAACATGATCTTGTCAGACTTCCCAAGGAAAAAGCGCTTCTGGTTTGTACAGGAAGCCAAGGAGAGGCCCGCGCAGCTCTTTCTCGTATTGCACAACAAAAGCACCCGAGGGTTAGGTTGGATGAGGAAGATGCGGTTGTGTTCTCCTCCCGGGTGATCCCTGGGAACGAGAAAGCGATCTTTGCGCTGCAAAATCAACTGGCGCGCCAGGGAGTTCATATCGTCACCCACCGGGATACTGACTTTATCCACGTTTCAGGACATCCATCTCGCTCTGAATTGAAGGAGATGTATGGGTGGATTCGCCCTCATATTGCTGTTCCTGTTCACGGAGAGGATCGCCATCTCATCGCCCATGCAGAGCTTGCCCTTGAATTGGGTGTTCCCCATGCATTCCCACCTCGTAATGGTCAGGTGATAGAGCTATCTAGGGAAGAAGGCGCTCAGTGTGTAGGTGAGCTCGCTTCAGGGCGGGTTGCTCTGGATGGAAAAGCGCTGATTCCCTATTATGGCGTCACGATGCACAACAGGCTTCAGCTGGCTACGAGTGGGTTTATTCAGGCTTGCGTTGCATTATCCTCGAGTGGGAAACTCAAGGGAACCCAGGTGGATTTATGGGGACTTGCTGAGCCAGAAGATCATGAAGGCTTGCGTATGGATGTGGAAGGCGCGATAGCTTCGGCCCTTTCATCGCTGTCGTCATCTGAGCGGTCGAGCAATGGAGTTGTTGCAGAGGTGCTGAAAAAAGCAGCTCGCCAGGCTATTTTTTATAGCCGAGGGAAAAAGCCCATGACCCATGTTCAGATTTTAAGGGTTCATGCTGAGTAATAGAAAACCTTACATGTGTAATTAACACCATGCGTTTGGTCTTGGTTCACCCTGAAATTCCTCAAAACGTTGGAACCCTCTTGCGTGCTGCGGCTTGTTTAGAATTTGGGGTGGACTTAGTCGAGCCCCTGGGGTTTTTGTGGTCAAGTCGATACCTGCGGCGTGCTGGCATGGATTACTTGGAGCAAGCTGATTATCAAAAGCATGCATCCTTTGAGTTTTACTGGGCTCAAAAGCCCCTTGAAACCCGAACCATTGCCCTGGTTCCCCAGGCCACGCAAAGCTATTTAGACGTAGATTACCACCCCAGTGATCACCTATGGGTTGGCTGCGAGAGCAGTGGGTTCCCATCACAGATCCAAGCCCAGGCAATGTTGGAAGTTCGGATACCTATGAAAGGCCAATGCCGTTCTTTGAATATGGCGATTGCCGCCATGGTGGTGATGGGAGAGGCTCTGCGTCAAACAAAACATCTCCCTTAGAAATTCAACCGAGTCCTTAGGAAGGTTGGCCCTTTTCGCTCGATTTCTCTGAGCCTTTTTCCGCTGTAGGAAATCCTAAGCGTTGCTTCAGCCTCTCCAACGGCATATAGCCACGAATCATCTCAAGGCCATGGACGAGGGTGGGTGTTGCATCCAGCTTCAAAGCATCCACAAGCTTCATATTGGCGTTATACAAGTCTTTTACTTCTTTCTTTTCCAGCGCTTCAGCAAAAGCTTTCTCATCAAGGCCTAGAGTTTTAGCAATTTTCTTCAACCCTGGAAGGTCCAAAGGCGCTTTAGCTTGCTTCATGGCTTCTTGGAATTCAACATATTTCCCCAAGAGCTTAGCCGCTAAAAGCGCTTTGACGGCAATTTCTGACGGTTCCCCCAAAATGGCTACATCATGCACCACCACCTTGATGCGTCCATCTGTTTTTACAAACTCCTTTAAATCTTTAAGAGATTCTTGGCAATAGCCACAATAGGGGTCGACAAAAACAGCAAACACTTTCTCTCCCGCCTGATTCCCCATCATCGGGAGCGCCTCGTTTTTAAAGATAGCAGATCCATGGGTTTTAATGAGAGTTTCTGCTATTTCTTTATCTTTGCGTTCTTGTTCAGCAGCCTCAGCCGCAATCAATTTTTCCAGGGCTTGCTTGACCACGTGGGGATTAGATTTTATATAAGCTTCGAAATGATTTTCCAGCTCTTTGCGCTGTTCCTGGGTAAACACCGAATTTTTCTTTACATCTTCTGGTGGCAGTTGAAGCATTGCCTTGGGTTGTTCACCAAGGGGTTGGCTTTGGCTTGCTGGTGTCTCAGCAGCATGTCCCAATGAAGTTAATGTTAGAATTAAACATCCTAGCGAAAAAAAATAATTTACCGAGATCATGTTCCTGAAGCCCTTTCAAAATTTTATTTAATTATAATTTTCGCACAAGAATTCTTAAAAAAAAATAAAAAAATTAAAATAAAATCAAGCCGTTAGTTTAAAAATGCCCTGGCGTTCATAGGACCAGACCGTCGCAGGAGGAAAATTTCTAAAAACAGTGCCCAAGCGTTGTTGCTTCAGGCGATAATTTTTTGAAGAGACAGAAGAAAAAGGGCTGTAGGTAAATTGAAAAATCTTACCCCCTGGCTTTAAAACGTGAAAACAGCCTTCGATAATATCATCTCGAATCATGGGAGGGACGCTCATCATGGGGATCCCCGATAGAACTAACGCAATATTTTGATGTAAGTGCTCAGGGAGCAATTGTTTAAGCTGGCACGCATTTCCCCAAATCACATGAACTTTGGGAAACCGGCGCTTCATATATTCATACAGCTGTTGGTCAACTTCAATACAGATCAGTCGATGAGGTTCCACCCCTGCTTCTAGGAGCGCTTGGGTAAAGCTGCCTGTCCCCGCACCAATTTCCAGAATATATTCTCTCTCTTGGAGCTGTTCGCGAACCACATGTTGCGCAACAGCTCTTGCCAGCACTTTCGAGCTTGGGAAAAGAGCCCCCAGCTGAAATGGCTTATCCAACCAGCGCTTGAAGAAGAGTACTTTTTCTTGGTAAGCATTGATCTTACAAGAAACTGCATTTGAATAATTATGTAACAGCATCCAACCTCACAAATCCCAGTATACCCATAAAACCAGAAACAAAAATAACCCTGCATTCTGTGCCACCAACCCTACGCCTCTTATACCTAAAAAAAGCTCTACCTTTCAAGAGAAGATTTTTAAATGGATGTTTTGCTGTATAGATCGCCCACACTTTTTCATCGAAAAATGAGAGCAATTTCTTGACAGAAGCTTGGGGGCAAGCTATCAAAAGAGAATCAGGATCGGCGGAGTAGCTCAGTTGGTTAGAGCGGCGGAATCATAATCCGTAGGTCGGGGGTTCGAGTCCCTCCTCCGCTACCACCTGTGAGTTAAACATAGCTTCCCCCTTTTTTTGGTAATACGGTTCAACGGCACGGGATGTGTATGGTCGATTTTTCTAATTTGTTGATGCCCCCTCTGCTTTTTTTCATGCTTGGCTTTGGGATGCGCTTGGTTCGTTCAGACCTTGAGATTCCTGCTAATTTTGTGAAAGTTATGTCAATCTATTTGATGGTGGGGATTGGCCTTCATGGCGGCATGCAGCTGGGCCAGCATCAGCTTACCCTCTCTCTTCAGGCAATGTTGGTGGCTTTTGGCGGGGGCGTTGTGCAAACGGCGCTCTCTTACTTATTACTGAAGCATGTTTGGCGGCTGGATGCCCTTAACAGCGCAGCCCTGGCGGCCCACTATGGCTCCGTCAGCCTAGCGACCTTTTTAACAGCCGTTGCTTTTCTTAAAAGCCAGCATATCTCTTATGAATCTTACCCTTTTGTGATGTTGGCGATTATGGAATCCCCCGGCATTTTCGTGGGGCTTTTTTTGGCTCAGCATGCCAGGGCGCGTGGCAATCTTGTAGGAAGCCCTCAAGTTCCTTCCAAAAATCTACATATTTTCCTAGGTTGCCTCAAAAATGATAGCGTTCTGTTGCTGATAGGCAGCATGTTGATAGGTTACCTATGCATGCCCCAGGGGACAGAGTCTTTGCTGCCCTTCTATACGGGTATTTTCCAAGGAGTCTTGTCCCTTTTTCTGTTGGCCATGGGGGCAGATGCTGCGCTTTATGCACGGGAGTTTACAAAAGTAGGGCTTCCCCTCGTTTGCTTCGCTATTTTGATGCCGCTTCTGGGAGGAGCCCTAGGGGTTTTGGTGGCCCACTATGCTTTAAGTTTTGGGGTTGGAGGCTGTGTTTTGGTGGCGGCCCTTGGGGCAAGCGCTTCTTACATTGCTGTTCCGCCAGCCATGCGCTTGGCGATCCCTGAAGCTCGCACATCCGTGGCCCTCACCCTCTCCCTTGGCGTCACCTTTCCATTTAATGTGATGTTGGGAATTCCCCTTTATCTATCCTTTGCGACGTGGTTGTTGCAATAGACCTCTTCCGAAACTTGCCTTTTATGGGCTGATGGGTGCGTCACCAAGGGTTATATCTCGTGCTCAGATCCTCAACCTTAAGTACACTCCGGTCTTGCGCTCCGTTAGTTCCTTCCCCTCAGTTCCCTAAAAGTGGTTTCGAAAGAGGTCTAATAAAACGAAGATATCTCTAATTTTATTATTTGTTTTTTATTAAGATGTTTTTTTTATTCTAAAAATAACATTTAAAAACAATGTGATGAAGAAAATAAGGGAGATACAATCATGGGTCAGAAATACACTTACCTTTTAGGGGGAGCTTTAGCGCTGTACTTGGGGGATAACGCTTGGTCAGGAGGCACGGAAGAAAGCGTACCATCTGCTCCTCGTCCCCCTATTCAAGATATGGGACCTGATCATATTCCTTTACGGCGATCCCATTCGGATACTACGGGTACACCTCCACCTTTGGATACTCAGATGCCACCCCCACCAACTGTTCCTATCCATGGCATGCGGCCTCCTCCCGAAAGCGTCTCAGAACAACCCGTGCCTGAAGCTTACAGAATCGTTCCAGATCGGAGGATAGATTAACATGAAGCGCTATATTTATGCCGCAGCAGGCTTTGTGTGCTTCAGTTTAGGTCACGTAATAGATGGATGGGCTGTAAGCATTGTTGACTGTAATACAAAATCATGTCTTCCAGGATCCCGCATCTATTCTGAGTGTGCAAAGCATTTTCCAAAAAGCTATGAAAAATGCCTTGCATACCGTCAAAAAACAGAAGGTCGGACGCCACCTTTCATCCCAGAAAAATCAAAAGGCCAAACACCACCTCTCATCCCAGATCCGACGTATACGGAGCAATAGCTGGCATCATAAGAAGTTTGGCTATTTCCCTTACAAAACACCCGCCCAAAGCCCTCTAGAAGGAGGGCTTTCAGGCGAATCTCCGCTCAGATCAAACAATGCTTAATCTTTAGCTTCGTCTTCTGCTTCGCTGCGGGCTTTTTCTTGGGCGCGATTCATCGCAGCCCCTAAGATATCACCTAAGCTGGCTCCACTGTCTGAGGAACCATAGGTTGCAAGGGCTTGACGATCTTCCTCAATCTCCCGTGCTTTGATAGATAGGTTAACCTTGCGAGATATTTTATCAAACGCAATGATTTTTGCGTCTACCTTTTCTCCCACGGCAAAACGAGATGAACGCTGCTCGCTCCGCTCCCGTGATAGCTCACCCTTTCGGATAAACCCTGTTGTCGTGCCCCCGGAAAGGGAAACTTCAATGCCGGCTTCCAAAACTTCCAAGACTTCACAGGTCACCACAGCACCCTTTTTAAACTCACCTAATTTGGATTCATAAGGGTCTGTTGTAAGCTGCTTCACACCCAAGCTGATGCGTTCTTTTTCAGCATCAATGTCCAGCACCTTCACTTGGATGGTCACGCCTTTTTGGTAGGTTGCTAAGGCTTCTTCCCCTGGCTTTTCCCATGACAGATCAGAAAGGTGAACCATGCCGTCCACTTCATCCGTCATGCCAACAAAAAGACCAAATTCCGTAACATTTTTAATCTCACCCTCAAAAACAGTACCAGGTGGATACTTTTCTATGATTTTGCTCCAAGGATTTTCTGTGCATTGTTTGAGGCCCAGAGAAATTCTTCGCTTTGTCATATCAAGATCCAGCACCATAACTTCAACCTCTTGACTGGTGGAAACTATCTTGCTTGGAGAAATGTTTTTCCGGCTCCAGACCATTTCAGAAACGTGAATCAGGCCTTCAATCCCTTCATCAAGTTCTACGAATGCACCGTAATCTGTGACGTTGGTAACTCTTCCTTTGATCCTAGAGCCAATGGGGAAACGTCCTGCGACTTTCTCCCACGGATCTGAATCCAGCTGTTTAAGACCTAAGGAAATCCGTTGGGTTTCTCGGTTAAAACGGACGATCTTCACGGTTACCGTCTGGCCAACTGTTAAAACGTCGCTTGGGTGATTCACACGTTTCCAAGCAATGTCTGTAACGTGCAAGAGGCCGTCAACGCCACCCAGATCAATGAAGGCACCGTAATCGGTGATATTCTTCACGATACCTGCAATGACTTGACCTTCTTCAAGGTTCGCTACCAGTTCAGTGCGAGCTTCTGCCCGTGAATCTTCCATAATGCTGCGACGGGAGACCACAATGTTGCTGCGGGCGCGATCCATCTTCAAGATTTGGAAAGGTTGTGTAACACCAATCAATGGATTTGCATCTTTGATAGGACGGATATCGACTTGGCTGCCAGGCAAGAAGGCAATGGCTCCCCCAAGGTCAACCGTAAATCCACCTTTCACACGATGGGTAATCGTGCCTTCGACATATTGGTTGTCTTTCGAGCAAGCCTCCAGCTGCTGCCAAACAGCTTCACGCTTAGCTTTCTCACGGCTTAGAAGGGCTTGACCGTTTTTGTCTTCGACCTTTTCCAGGTAAACTTCAACTTCATCCCCTACCTTCAGTTGGGGGTCTTGGCCTGAGATTGAAAATTCCTTAAGGGGAACGCGTCCCTCAGATTTTAGGCCTACGTCAATCAAAACTTCGTCATTTTCAATGGCGACGATTCGTCCTTTCAGGACATTTCCTTCAATAATATCACGTTGTTTGAGAGAATCTTCCAAAAGTTTTTCAAAATCATCATCGTTTGTCTCAGGATGTGCATTGGCACGTGTCATTGTTTCTATTCCTCTATGATTTTTCTTGTGCGGCCGGAAAAATCGCGTTAATGGCGTAACAACCCTTCCCACGTCGAGGCACGACTCACGATGGGAAAGTTTCATACAGAAGGAAGCGCTCGAAAAATAGATAATTTTCTAAAAAAGCTCCCAGCATCCTCATTCTAAAGATGTTTTTCCTATTATGCAATCTAGGGGCCGCATCTTTTTCAAAAATTAGCGCGATCCTTCTACAAAGTAAACTTTGCAAGCTTTGATATAGTTATACCCTGTCATCACAGTTAAAAAAGCGCTTACCCAAAGGGCATAGATTCCTGCAAAGAAGAGAATAGGCTGAAAAAAATCAGGCAGAGCAACTTCTCGGGAAGCCAAAAGAAGGCCTAAAGAGAGCATTTGAAATCCTGTTTTCCATTTCGAAAAGCGGCTGACGGGGAGAGACGCCTGGAGTGCTGCTAAAAATTCCCTCAACCCTGAAACCATCATCTCACGTGATAAAATAAGCGCCGCTGGAATAATTGAAATCCCCTGAATGGTCTGAGAATCTGTTAACATCAATAGAGTTACAGCCACCAAAATTTTGTCTGCAACTGGGTCTAGAAAAGCCCCCAGTCGTGAGACGTTTTGATAGGTTCTGGCTAAATATCCATCAAAATAATCGGTCAAACAAGCAAGTGCAAACAAGCATGCTGTAAGTAAAGAAGAAAGGTAAAATGGATAATAGAAGAAAAACATGATCAGCGGGATTGCTGCAATTCTTGAAAACGTCAAGATGTTGGGGAGATGGGGGAGGTGATGCACCACGCAAATTACTTTTTTTTTAAAATATTAACTATTCTATACATTATGTAGCACTGCTTTGAAAATAATCAAAGATTTTTCTTGCTAAGGTTGAATGAATTCTTGGTATAGCTTGAAGATCTTCCACACTTGCGTGCCGTACAGCTTCCAAAGATCCTAGATAACGTATCAGAAGTTTTTTTCGAGCACTCCCAACCCCTGGAATTTCATCTAGGCCAGATTCTCGAATTTTTTTGAGGCGTTTTTGCCTGTGGGCAGAAATACCATAACGGTGTGCTTCGTCCCGCAGCCGTTGCAGGTAATAGAGGACAGGGTCTTTAAAATCCAGCTGAAGCGGCGGGGCGTTTGTTTGGTAAAAGACTTCGTGTCCAGCATTTCGGTCTGGACCTTTTGCCATGGCGATCAAGGGAATGTTTTGGAGCCCTAACTTTATAAGAATGTCTTGGGCAGCCGAAAGTTGCCCTTTCCCTCCATCCACAATCAGCAGGTCTGGCCATTCAAGCGTTTGCTGCTCTGGGTCTTGTTCCAGGCTTTTTTTAAAGCGACGCTCGATAACTTCCCGCATCATCTGAAAATCATCTCCCACGTTGGTTTGGTGGATTTTAAATTTTCGATAGGCCTGTTTAAGAAAGCCCTCAGGAGTTGCAACAATCATTGCGCCAAAAGCGTGGGTTCCTTGAAGGTGACTGTTATCATAAACTTCTATCCGCTGGGGAGGGCGCTTCAGCCCAAAAACCTTAGCAAGTGTTTCATTTATTGCCCGTTGAGATTCTTTTTGGGCCAAATGGCGCCCCAGAGCTTCTTCTGCATTATGGAGAGCCTGTTGAACAATTTTCTGCTTAATTCCCTGCTGAGGAACCTGCAGCTTCACTGGGGTAGTTGCCCGAAGGTTCAACGCTTCTTCGAGTAAACCCATTTCTGGAACGCCATGGCTTAACAAAATAAAAGGCGGCGGCACAACCCCTTCATAGAATTGAGCGATGAAAGCTTGGAAAACTGCCAAAGATTCTTCTTCCTGGCTTTGCTTTGGAAAAAAGGCTTGCGTCCCATAATTTCCGCCATTTCTGAAAAAGAATACCTGGATACAACAAACACCTGCTTGATAGGCAAGCCCCAACACGTCCCCATCCTTTAAGGCTTGGGTATAGATCGATTGGTGAGCCTGAATTTTCGACAAAGCTTGGATCCTATTCCTCAGCAACGCTGCGCGCTCATAGGCCTTGGCATCGCTCGCTATCTCCATTTCTTTCACCAGGGTTGCATGGACCTCTTTCGACTTTCCCAGCAAAACAGCCCGCGCCTGCTGAACAGTTTGGCGATAGGCTTCAGGTATAATTTTATTCACACAAGGCGCGCTACACCGCTTGATATGATATTGCAGGCAAGGACGCTTTCGGTTAGCAAAGACAGTGTCAGGGCAAGAGCGAATCAAAAAAGCTTTGTAGAGGATTGATAAAGTCTCGTGCAGCGCATCGATCGATGCAAAGGGGCCAAAGTAATCACCTTTTGCGGGGGTATTTTTCCGACGCTTGATGAGAAATGGCCATGGCCCTTCACTTAAGAAAATGTAGGGAAGGGTTTTACCGTCTCTGAAAAGAATGTTATAGCGTGGCGAAAGTTTTTTGATCAGGTTGGTTTCCAAAAGCAAAGCTTCGGCTTCGGTTTGGGTATGGACTATTTCCATTTTATCGGTTTGAGCAACCATTTGCTTGATTCGGCGAGAAAGTTTGTCGGTCTGTGTATAACTTAAGACCCTTCTCTTTAAATTTTTCGCTTTTCCTACATAAAGCACCTCATTTCGAGGGTTTAGCATGCGATAGACCCCGGGGGTTTCAGGCAATAATTTGGCTGTTTCTTGGATGGTCGCAGCGCCTTTTTCAAGGGATTCAGGTAAAACTTTGGATAAGGTGTCCATGATGATCATAGAAAAACAATAAAAAATTTTGTCAAGGGTTTTTTGAAAAAAAGATATCCACGGAATCTGTGGATAACTCTGGGGATGAATCATGGTAAAACCTCTTCAAGGAAAGGACAGCTGGCGATTATCTGGTCTATGCACAAATAAGCATCACTTTCTGAAAAAATAAAAACGTCAGGTTTTCTCTGCTGTTCAAGAGATCATGGTTAAAAAAAAAGAATCTTAAAAATTAAAAAACAATTAATATTCAAAGCAATTAACCCTATGCTTTATTTTACTTTGCGCCTGTGCATAATTTAGTCTTTTTGCACCCCAAAACTCCCCCCAAGAATAATTTTTTCTTCGTGGCGCATAAAGTTTTTCGCTTAAAAGCCTTTAATTAGAACTATCTAAAATTTTCAGGGCAGGCTATTGCAAAATTCGTTTTGACAAATGTGAGTCGGAATGTAAGACTTATGAGGAAGTAATAAGAGACCCTTGCGATACAAAAAAGCGAAAAAGGGGTACGAAGTTCGGGAAAGGTTTTTTATGGGTTCGGAATATTTTCCGAGAGTTTTGCAGGTTATTCCTTCTTTTCAAGCGTCTGGAGGGGTGGAGCGTGGCACTCTTGACATTTCCCAAGCGCTTTTAGAGAGAACAAAGGAAGCGTTTGTTTTGTCCTCGGGGGGGGACTTAGTCAACGTATTCGAAGCAAAAGGTGGTGTGCACATTGAGCTTCCCGTTCAAAAGAAAAACCCCCTCAAGATGATACAGAATATTGGGAAAATTCAACGGGTTTTATATGATTTTAAAGTTAAAATTGTCCATGCCCGCTCAAGAGCACCGGCCTGGAGCACTTATGTTGCAGCTCGTGCCCTTGATATTCCTTTTATAACTACCTACCATGCGCCTTATTCAGCTTCCTCTGCCTTGAAGCGTTATTACAATTCTGTCATGGCGCGGGGGGATGCAGTTATCGCTATTTCTTCTTTTGTGAAAGAACATATCTATAAAGAATATCAGCACCTGGATTGGTTTGATGGGTCTAAAATTCAGGTCATCCACAGGGGCGTCGACACAGCTTTTTTTAACTTAGACAAAGTTACGCAAGAGAAAGAGGCTGCTTTATGGTCGTCTCTGAATCTTTCAGAACATACGAAGCTGATCTTGCTGCCGGGTCGGTTGACGCGTTGGAAAGGACAGTCACTTCTTTTAGAGGCTTTTGCGGGGTTGCATCAACGTTTCCCAGAAGCAGTATTAGTTTTTGCAGGAAACCCCCAGGGGCGTGACGCTTATGTGAAAGAGCTCAAACAGCAGGCTGCTCAGCTGGGGCTTTCTGAAAAATTAAGGTTGTTGCCTCATATAGATGATCTCCCAACGTTGTACAAGCTCGCCTACGCCGTAGTTTCCGCCTCAACACAGCCGGAGGGCTTTGGCCGGGTTATAGCGGAAGCTGGCGCCATGGAGCGTCCAGTGATTGCTGCAGACCATGGTGCTTCAAAAGAAATTGTCATTCCTGAAGAGACAGGGTTTTTATTCCAGTCTGGCCAAGTTGGAAGCCTTTTAAGCGCCCTTGAACAGATTCTAACTTTAAACAAGAGCGCTTACAAAGCCATGGGGAAGCAAGCCAAAAAAAGAATTTTGACCCACTTTTCCCAAGATCATTTTTGTAACGAAACCCTTCGCCTTTACGAAAAAATCAGCGAACAGAAGCGTTCTGTTTAAAGAATTTTAGGCCTGAACGATTTTCGAAATTCTATGAGAACGAGGTGTATCATAGTTGCTTTCTTTTGAAGTTGGACGGGGTGGTACTTCAGGAGCATTTACGTATGCGTTAGAAGTATTAAAAGTGTTACTAGGACTTGTTTTTTTTGGCATAGGATGCATTTCCAGGTACGTGCTCGCAGCTCCTGAATAGCCGCTATCCGTAGAGCCAAAATATCTGCCAGAAAAAAGATCTTGAGAAGCTTCACCAATTTCTACGTATGTAGGTGGCCTAGGGCGCTCATCTGTGCGTGGCGGTTCGTATAATTCCGTTTCTGCCTTTGCTATCGCTGCTCCGTCGGCAGGTTCTCTTAGCATATCTTGATTTCCCTGTATCACGAGGCTTCTAGATTCTTGTGAGGAATTGGCGGTATAGCTTATAATGGGAAGACTAATTTTTCTGTCGCCTTGTCGCCTGTTAGAACGTTTCTGTTTTCCACAACATTTTTTTGCAAGCCAAACAACGCCACCAACAACAGCTACGCTACCAACAACGGCAGCTGAACCAATGCCTATATTTTTGAAGTTATAGTCATTGCTATTCGCTTCAGGAAGTTGCCTCTGAATGGGAGGTAACATGGGAGCTCCTGTGGTGCTGTAGCTGATGCTTAAGTTTGGTTCAGGAGTTAAAGATATTACAACCTCAGGCGGCAAAAAAGGCTCTGTTGTTGGAGCTACAGTACCCTCTTCGGGGAAATAATTTTTGACAACGTTTCCTTCAAAAAGGCTCCTTAAAAAATGCGTTGCCTCGTTTCCAAGTTGAGCAAGTTGATTTCCAGGCTCTGTTCTAAGTTCGATATAATCATCCTGGTTTCGAAGCGCAAAAACTGTTTTTTCTTGATTGTAGAAGGCAAGCAAGTGAGGCTTTGAGATTTTTTCAGCGTTATATGCAGAAAGGCTAAATCGATTGTGACCAAGAGAAGCCTTGAATATTCCCTTTCCTTTATCGCCCTCTATATTTGGCAAAAGATTCACAAAACCAAAAATCCCTCCCTTAGGAAGTACAATATGTTGCTTGTTTCTGGAATTAAAAAAATCAGAAAATCTCTCTTCCGTTGCTCTTTTTGCAAATGTTTCGAGGGTTCCCGCTTCATTTCTGTCACCAAGTCCAAAAAGAGGTGTTTCTTCCAATTTAGTCTGGTAGATTGCACAAGTCCCTCCTGAAGGTACAGATGACGCAAAAAAATTACGTTCTTTACTTTCAATCTGTTGGTGAAAATCATTTAACGATAAAGCCATAGATCCATAATCAGCTTCGATTTCACCTGACGAGAACATCCTAATGCTTGGAACGGGGAGTATGTAAGCATGGGTAGCGCCTGGAGAAGCAAAAAAAACGCTTAATTTTTTTTGGGAATATTCCTTTGTGTCACATTTTGATTTTTTTAGGTTCTCTGTTGGAGCAGAATTATTTGCTCTCAAAAGAGACAGGAAGGTAAGGCCTGCCAAAAGCACCTTAGGATCCATAGGTCCTGAGGAATTGGCTCTCCTTTGATTTGAAAAATCTATTTCTTGTTTTTCTAAAAAATTGGATCTCTTTGATTGTGTTTTTCGATGCTGTTTTTGCTCCCCTAAAGAAAAATTCTTGCCCGCATAAACCGGCAGACTGTTCAAGCAACAACTTGCAATGATTAAAGAAGATACTATTTTTTTTGACACTATTTATTCCCTTATTTTTAATTAACAAAAAACAACCAAAGTGAATATAAGCAAATAAGGAATGAATGAAAAATGAATCCTATAGTTGTTTGATAGCTTTTGTTTTTATCCAAAAGAGACATATTTTTTACAGCCTGATATAGAGCTAGTGTGCGTCAGCTGTGAAGGTTTGGTAAAGCTGGAGGGCCTGTTGTCGCGCTTTATCGTGGGCAACAAATGGAAAAGGATAGGTTTTTCCAAGTTCAATCCCTGATTGAGCTAGGAGAAAAGAAGGGGCTTCGAAAGGTCTGTGAACCCATGGAGCAGGCAGCTCTTTTAACTCTGGGACAAATGTTTTGATATAACGACCTTCAGGGTCAAATTTCTCTCCTTGGGAGAGGGGGTTGAAGATGCGTATATAGGGAGCTGCGTCTGCCCCGCAGCCTGCCACCCATTGCCAATTGGCAGGATTGCTTGCAGGGTCTGCATCCACAAGAGTGTCCCAAAACCACGCTTCACCTTGCTGCCAAGGGATGCGTAAATGTTTAACCAAAAATGAAGCTGTGATCATCCGCACCCTATTGTGCATCCACCCTAGCTTCCAAAGCTGACGCATGCCTGCGTCTACCAAGGGATAGCCCGTTTGGCCTGTTTGCCATTTTTCTAACCAGGCTGCATTTTCTTCCCAGGGAAATTGTTCGAATTTCCGCCGGAAAGGGTGGGTTTTGAGGGAAGGAAATTGGTGCAACAGGTGATAGGAAAAATCTCGCCATCCCAGCTCTTTCAAGAATGTTTCAAAGCCGTCAAATGTAAAATTTGTCTGGAGCGAAGCCTTGCGGGTCTCAGCATAAAGGCGATTTATACTGATCTGTCCCAGGTGAAGGTAGGGTGACAGAAAAGAGGTTCCTGCCAGGTGAGGGATATCTCTATCCCTTTGATATGTTTCAACGGGTTTTTGTAAAAAATTGCTGAAGTGTTTGTGAGCAGCTGCTTCACCCACCTCCCAAAATGCGCCTAAGGAGCCTGCCCAAGCGGGTTCTTGGAAAAGCGTTGCCAAGTTCATGCTTTCTAGATCAGCTTGATGAGCGTAAGGAAAAATGGCTTTAGGTGCCTCAGCCAAAAAAGGTGTTTCAAAGCTTAAACGTCGGTCCAGCGCTTTCCAAAAAGGTGTGAAAATTTGATAGGGCTTCCCTTGCTGATTCACAATTTCCCAAGGCTCTGCCAATAAAAAACCTGGGTAAGTTTTGACACAACAGCCTTGTTTTTCAAAATGCTGTTGAATCAGCTTGTCTTGCTCTTGCCCCGTTGGAGTATAGCGTCGATGAAAAAAAAGGTGCTTGGCTTGTGTTTGCTCCATAAGCTGAACCAGGTGTTGAAGGCTGTCTCCTTGTCGGATGATCAGCCTGATTCCCAGGCGAGCTAATTGGGTTTCTAAATCTTGAAGGGCATGGAAACGCCACCACTGTGAAGCAGCACCTATAGGAAACTCAGGGTCTTCAATAAACACAGCAAGAACAGGACATTTCGTGCGACAAGCTTCTTGTAAGGCTTGGTGATCCTGGAGGCGGAGATCTTGGCGAAACCAAAGGAGAATGGGAGAAGTTTTCATAACAAGCCCTATCTTTCTAAGCGTTAGATTGGGATCAAATGCGTCAGAGCGTCTCGCTGAAAAACGTTGGACGTACCAGCTGGGGATGTTCAGCGAGGTATGTGGGCAGGTCTTGTTTTTGCGCCCGAAGCAAGTTGCCTGTATTTCCCGTTAGAACAAGGAGTGTATCAATATGAAATTGCACCCCGCCTAAAACGTCTGTTTCCAGCGTATCTCCAATCATCACCATCTTTGATTTTTCAAACATTATTTCAGGAAACACCAGGGGAAGCTGTTCATAGATCGCTAAATGGGGCTTTCCGGCAAAGATGACCTCGCCTCCTTGCCCTTGGATATAGGCTGCGATGGTTCCAGCGCATCGGTGAGTTTTGGGGCCATGCATGGCAATCATGTCAGGGTTTGCACACAAAACCGGAATCTTTTTCTCAACTAAGGTTTTGATGATGGGGTCAAATTCGTGGATATCCTCTTCTTCCTCCAAAAAAGCCGTGAGCAATACCAAAGAAGCGTCTGCAACATCATCCACCAGATGCAGCTCTAAATTTTGGGTCAGCTCAAGGTTTCGGGAAGCCCCTAAATGAAAAATAGGTTGATTTTTAAAAGCGTTAGTAAGTAGAAAACGGGTCAAATCTCCGGAAGTAAAAACAAAAAAGCCTGGATTTAATCCGTAACGCAACAAGCTTTGGGAAACGAGTTGCTGGGGCCTGGGGTTATTTGAGATGAAAATGATGGTTTTTTGCTGAAGCAACAGCCGATTGAGGGCATGAACAGCTTCTGGATGAGGGGCTATGCCATCATGGACAACGCCCACCACATCAACCAAAAAAATCTGGTAGCGTGAGGCTATATTTTCTAACGAAGGGACAAGCTGAGGAAAAGAAGAAGATGACGTCATAACATAAATTACCTAATCTAACTAACCAACGGCGCAACAAAACCTACTTTCTGCCATTCTTAACACTACGTCAAGGGTGATTTTTAGATAAATTCAATGGGTTCGAAACGCTGAAAATTGAAGAAGTTCTCGCAAAAGCTGGGCCTCTTTTCCAAAAAGGGTGAGTGCATCAAGGGCGTGTTCTACGCATCTATCTCTTGCCTCGTGTGTTCCCGTTTCCCCTACCAAAGTGGGCCAGGTAACCGAGGCATGGGCGTGTTGTTTTCCTGTTTGAGAAACTGAAGCTAATTCTAGCAGGTCATCTGCCATTTGGAAAACGAGCGCCAAATTGTCCCCGTAAACCTGAAGGGCTTGGCGCTGTTCAGGGGAAGCATCTCCCAAAAGCGCTGTTGCTTGAAGACAATAAGAGAAAAGGGTGCCTGTTTTGAGGACCTGAATTTTTCGCAATTTCTCAGGTGTTGTGTTGAGCAGCGTTGCACAGATATCCAATACTTGCCCTGCAACAAGCCCTTCAGAACCAATCAGCTGTGCCAATAAGCGGCAAAGCCCAAGTCTTTTTTCAGGAAAAGGGCTGGTGTGGGGGTCTGTAATAATTTCAAAAGCCAAAGGGATCAAGGCATCCCCTGCCAAAATCGCCAAAGCTTCTGAAAAAGCTTTATGAACGCAGGGCCTTCCCCTGCGCATATCCGCATCATCCATCGCAGGAAGGTCATCGTGAATTAAGGAATAAGCATGAATCACTTCAACAGAAGCAGCAACCCGAAGAAGCTGCGGCGTTGGAAGGTGAAACAGCTCCCCAGCCCCAAAAACAAGTAATGGCCTAAAGCACTTGCCAGGCCCAAGGACGGCATAAGCCATGACCTCTTTCAGCGAACTTGGCCCTTGAAGTGCTTCCAACAGTTCCTTCAAAAACCCCCGGACAGTTTTTTCTACCTCCCGTTGCGCTTCCTGCAGCAAAGGGCTCACGCAGTTCCCCCACGCAATGCCATATCAAATGGTTGAAGGTCCAGCTGATCATCTTGGGCAATATTGATTTGAGAAACCCGCAGCCGGGCTTTTTTCAACTCACCTTCACAAAAATGCTTAAGACTTGCTCCTTTTTCATAAGCCAGAATAGCCTCTTCCAACGTTGTTTGAGGGTTCTCCATCAAATTGATGAGTTCCTCCATCTCGTGTAGAGCTTTCTCAAATGTCATCGAAACAAAATCATACATCAGCATAGATCCTCATGAGTAAATAGAACAGGGTTAGGGTGAATGAACATAGCCATCAAAGCCACGTTGGGGCTTGCGCTTTAAGAAGTAAGGGAAAAAGATCCCGCGAAAAAAAATTTTAAGCGTAACGTAATCAACCCAAGCTCACAGCGATCAGAAAAAAAAGCAGCGCAGCGCCTTGAAAAAGAACTCTCAAGCGCATCAGCATCTGTCCTTTGGCGGAAGCTTCTGGCGAACTACGTCCAAAAAGAAAAAGCCCCCCAACGAGGGAAGCCAAAACTAAAATCATTGCGGTTAGCATAAAACAAAAAGACACCGCTTCAACAACCTCTTTTAGGGCAAGATAGTCTCATTCTAGTTGATTTTTTTTAAAAAAGCTAGTCCAGATACAAGCACCAAACCCACGCAAATCACCAAGCCATATAAATTAAGTATTTTTTTCTTTGCATTCCCATGCCTTAAAGCGCTTACCTCAATCTTCTATTTTTTTACTGTCCCTAAAGTTGGGAACCGTCAACGAGCGCGTGCAAGTAACTCAACCTATGAATCCCCTAAAACATACGTAAGGTTAATAGTTTTTCAGCGCTCGTGACAATAACAAAAGCTTCAACCAAGATAACTAAAGGCATGCTGCCAAATCACTTCTACATGAGAAGGTATTTTTAAAAATGGTCTTAGTTGATGAGTGTTTTTAGTTGTTTTCCTGGTCTAAACTTAGGAACTTTTGCAGCTTTAATTTTAATTTTCTCACCGGTCCGAGGGTTACGACCCTCAGATTCCTTTCGGTGCGTGGCGAGGAAAGTTCCAAAGCCAACCAAGCGAACATCGTCATTTCTTTTAAGTACGTCTGTAACAACGTTAATAAAAGCGTCAATAACGCTTCGTGTATCTGTTTTAGATATCCCAGCAGCATTTGCAACTTCTGTAACTAAATCTTCTTTATTCACGGCCATGATCCTTTTCGTTATTTCCTTTAATTATCTTCCAAGTGGAAAAAGGCCAATTACCCAAACTTTTTCCACGGCCTATTCCCAAGAACGGCCTTTTTCTGCATACTAGCGAGGAAAGTTAATCCACGTCAATCCCATCGTTAGGGGTTTTTTTATTTTTTTTCTTAAAAAGAGCTTTATGTTTTCACCAATCCTCTTTTCAAACCTGCCTTTTTCTTCAGAAACCCTCATGATTTTGACATTTTTAATCTCAAATATGGCTTTGCTGCTTGCTTTTAGGTTATGGGGGGCGTTTGGGATTGTTGCCTATGGCGTGCTTGCCATCATCACCGCTACCCTCCAAGTTTTAAAAATTTCTCCTTGTGATTATTTTCCTGAACCCGTTGCCCTGGGGACCATTGTATTCAGTTCCCTCTATTTATGCAGTGATATATTGACAGAGTTTTATGGAGCTGAAAAAGCCAAGAAAGCCATCTGGATCCATTTTGGCGCTTTGATTCTTTTTATGGTTTGGATGTTGATAACAGTGGCGCATCCAAAAGCGCCAATCCCCTGTCAAGCAGGGATACAGGACGCCATGGAAAAGATTTTCTTGCCCGTTCCTTCCCTTGTTGCAGCAAGCCTGCTGGCTTATATGGTGAGCCAGTATAATGATATTTGGATTTTTGCAGCGCTTAAGCGTCTGACAAAGGGGCAACACCTGTGGTTTCGCACAAGCCTTTCAAATCTTGTGTCTGGATTTGTAGATCACGTTATCTTCAGCCTCCTAGCCTGGGTGGTTTTTGCCTCCACACCCATGGACTGGAATACCCTTTGGTGGAGCTATATTTTGGGCGCTTATACCATCAGGGCACTGATTTTACTCTTACATACCCCTATGATGTATATAGCGCGACATTTCTGCCCAACCACGCTTTAAAAGATATCTCTCAACCTTTTTGCAAAACCTAATGGGTCGTGGGAGATGGCTCGATAACAGGGGTTCCCCCTCCCGTCGAAACGTTTGTTACAAGATGGTCCCCCAGATTTTCGTCTATCCACTCAATTGGTGTGAACTTACGAACCAGAGCATGCTCCAATACCTCATCCACTTTAGCAACTGGGATAATCCGCAGGCCTTTTTTCACGTTTTCTGGGATTTCTTCAAGATCTTTTAGATTTTCTTCTGGGATCAAGACTTCTTTGATGCCTCCACGGTGGGCTGCCAACAGCTTTTCTTTTAAGCCACCAATGGGAAGTACGCGTCCTCGCAAGCTGATCTCTCCTGTCATGGCTACGTTCCCCTTAACGGGAATGCCCGTCAAAACTGAAACAATAGATGTGCACATGGCAACACCGGCTGAAGGCCCGTCTTTCGGCGTCGCTCCTTCAGGTACGTGAACGTGAATATCTTTTTTCTCAAATAAGGTTGGCTTGATGCCATAAGCCGCAGCTCGGGAACGCACAAAGCTAGATGCTGCTTGGATAGATTCCTGCATCACCTCTCCCAGCTTACCCGTCGTCATGATTTTGCCCTTCCCAGGAAGCATCACCGCCTCAATAGAAAGAAGCTCTCCCCCCACCTCTGTCCAGGCAAGGCCTGTGGTAATGCCCAGCAAATCTGTAAGGTCTGCCTCCTCAAAACGATATCGAGGGATACCTGCATATTTCTCAAGATTTGTTTTGGTCAATTTGAGGTGATCTACCTTCTTCAGCACAATGCTTTTAACCGCTTTTCTAGAAAGGCTTGCAATCTCACGTTCCAGGTTTCGAACGCCTGATTCACGGCAATATTTGCGAATCAGGATTCTTAGACCTTCTTCACTGATAGAAAATTCATCCTCTTTCAATCCATGAAGTTCTCGCTGTTTAGGAACCAAGTGACGTTGCGCAATGACAACTTTTTCATCTTCCGTATAACCAGAGATACGAATGATCTCCATCCGGTCCAAAAGCGGAAGAGGCATATTCAAGCTATTAGCCGTGGTCACGAACAAGACATCTGAGAGGTCATAGTCTACCTCTAAATAGTGATCATTGAACGCGGTGTTTTGTTCCGGGTCCAGCACCTCCAACAACGCTGAAGAAGGGTCCCCGCGCCAGTCCGAACCCATTTTGTCAATCTCATCTAACAAAAAGAGAGGGTTGGAAGACTTCGCTTTCCGCATGCCTTGGACAATCTTGCCCGGCATTGAGCCAATGTACGTCCGGCGGTGTCCTCGAATCTCAGATTCGTCCCGTAAGCCGCCTACGGAAATACGCACAAATTGGCGTCCCGTTGCTTTAGCAATAGATTTTCCCAGGGATGTTTTTCCCACGCCTGGAGGACCTACTAAACACAAAATGGGCCCCTTCACTTTATCAACTCGGGTCTGAACAGCTAAAAATTCTAAAATTCGTTCTTTAACTTTCTCAAGGCCGTAGTGGTCTTCGTTCAAAATAGCTTCAGCTTTTGAGAGATTTTTACGGACTTTTGTCCGATTATCCCAAGGAATAGAAAGCAGCCAATCTAGATAATTCCGAACCACTGTCGCTTCTGCTGCAATGGGGTTCATGTTCTTAAGCTTTTTAAGCTCAGATTTAGCGCGTTCTTTAGCTTCCTTGGAAAGCTTTGTCTTTTCGATCCGCTCCTCCAGCTCCCGCAATTCATCCCGAGCTTCGTCAGATTCTCCAAGCTCTTTTTGAATCGCCTTCAGCTGCTCCGTCAGATAATATTCTCGTTGATTCTGCTCAACCTGGTTGCGAATCCTGTTTTGAATGCGTTTTTCCGCTTTAAATAATTCAATCTCAGTATTGACATAACCTATGATTAGCTCAATCCGCTGAGAAACTTTGAGCTTTTCTAAAATATTCTGCTTTAGATCAATTTTCAAAGGAATGTGGGATGCAACGGTGTCTGCAAGCTTAGACGTATCTGTCAATTGGGAAACAGGTGATAGAATCTCTGCAGGTTTACGCTTATTGAGCTTCACATAGCTCTCAAATTCTTTCAAAAGTGTGCGCCGAAGGGGCTCCAAATCTTCTTGGACTTCTTCAGGCTCATCTTCTAAAACATCTGCATAGGCTTCAAAATAGTCATGCGCCTCTGTGTAACGCAGAATCTTAACCCGCTGCTTACCTTCAATCAAGGCTTTAACTGTTCCGTCAGGCATCTTCAAAATCTGCAAAACCTGGCCGATCGTACCTACAGAATAAAGATCACTCGTTGTCGGATCATCCAAATTTGATCGCTTTTGGGTGACCAGCAAGATGGGCTTTCCCTCACCAGCTACAGATTGAATAGCACGGATAGATTTATCCCTTCCCACAAACAAAGGGACGACCATATGGGGAAAGACCACCACGTCTCGCAATGGCAAAACCGGATAGACCGTGCCCAAAGGCAACTCAAACGGAATGGACTTCGACAAAACAAACCCCTCTCAACGATGCTTGGCTAAAACTTCGACACTGCGCCTAATTTGCGAGAAAAATGATTGAAGTAAAACGTGCCCAGTTCACAGATTAACGGTTTCTCCACCTAATTTTTCCTGCCTATAAATTTTCAAGACTCTCCAAAGGACCAACCTGCAAAAACCTGCATGAATACGCCTTAATGAAAACCCTTCCCTAAAACCAACACCCTTAACGCAGGATTTATTCTAGCAAAATTGGGATTTAAAAAGCAAGCTTTTACCAACAACCTCTTGTGATAAAAAATTGAACCTCTGCAAACCGAAGCCACTTTAAAGCGCTCATGGCATAAAACCAGAGCTTTTTACAGCTAAATCTTAAAGCGATTAAGGGCGCAGGGTGCTGTAAAATCTTTGTTACCAAAATATAAGACCCCGAAGACCGCTTTGGGGTCTTTTTTTACGATATCAGATCCTTGCACAAAGCTTCATGAACTGCTTGGGGGATGAGCGCTTGATGCGTATAGCCCGGGTGAGCGATGCGCAGGCTGATAGGTGCGCTCCCCTTCAAAAAAGCAAGCTTGGCTTGCGCATCAAACGAAAATCGGAGGAAGTGTACGGAGGAGGTTTTTCCAGACGGATCTGTGCGTTCTTCCGTGTCTACGGAGCGAGCTTGAACAGAAAAATCTCCCACCTGCAGAAAAACCGTTTCTTCTAGATGACCCCATTGGGCGAGGAGCGCTTTACGCTCAGCAGCATCTGAAATCTCCAGCATGAGGGTGGCTACCAGATCATTCCCCTGGGGAAGGAGGGGATTATAGGCCCGGAGCTCATCTTCAAGCTGTGCGTTTCCTCCCTTTTCAATGCGCAGCATTTCGTGGATTTGCAACCAAAGGGTTTCCGCATTTTCAAATAAAAACACAGCGTAGGGACCCACGTGCACCCGGCGATTTTTCTTGAGCTCCAGAATCTCTAAACGCTTTTCAGGGCGTTGCTGTTCATAAATATCCAGGGGCAGAATATCAGCAGGTGTAAAAGCTTTGGTCATAGATTAATCCTTATGTATTAAGCCCATAAGCACGGGCAATCAAGTGAATAGGATGGGTAAAGTGTTTTTGAGCGGCAGAAATAGACGGCGCTTTTTGAGCCTCTAGATCACATATCTGTTCTAGGTGGCTCAAAGCTAGGGGGCACTCTGAAACCACAAAGCCTTCAGCTGGGGTTTGGAGGATTTGCTTGGTGGCAGGCTTCCCAACTTTTACGGCTGTGTCAAAATTTTCTTTAAAAATCCCCCAGGTGCCACCGTGGCCTGAGCATCGCTCCACCACTTTCAACACAATCCCTGGAATCAGCTTCAGCAACAGCTCTGCCTGACGGCCCTTATTTTGAGCCCTTGCATGGCAGGCCATATGCAGGGTGACGGGAGCCTCCAGGGGCGTCAGTCCGTCTATGAAGCCTTTGATCTTGGAGAGGTTTACTAAAAATTCAGATAAATCTCGGGTATGCTGAGCCACGTGCTCGACAACTGGGTTTTCAGGCAGCAGCAGGGGCCACTCTTGGCGTATCATCAGGGTGCAAGATGGCACCAGCGGCACCACCGTATAGCCTTGTTCCACCCAAGGCAAAAGGGCCTGTGTGATGGCCTCCGCTTTTCGCGCTACGTCCCCCAGGTTACCTTGTTCCAGCTGGGGCATTCCACAGCATTCAGGGTACACTACCTCCAGCTGAACGCCGTTATGAGCCAGCACAGCCCGCGCTGCGAGTCCCGTTTGGACGTCGTTATAGCTCATATAACACGTGGCATAGAGCACAGCCTTTTCCCCAAAGCCAGGGGCTTTAGGGTTTGGAGGGGCTGGCTGTTGGGCCAGGGCTTTTGCAAAGGGCTGAGACGCGAAAGTCGGCAGATGAGCCCGGCGGTCGACCCCTAAGGTTTTCTCCAACAAGGGCCGGGTTAGCGTGTTTTCGGCCTTGGTTACCCAATTGCTGAGGTCAGGAAGCGCCGTCCCCAGCTTTCCGTTGCGATCTGTAGAAGCCAGTTGTTGAGCTGCCCAAGGGGTTTTCCCCGCTTGGTGCTGAACCGCCCGGTGGCGCAGCATCAGGTGGGGAAAATCAACGTTAAATTCGTGGGGGGGCACATAGGGGCAGGCCACCATAAAGCACATATCGCAAAGGGTGCAAGCGTCTGTGACCTTTCGAAACGATTCCGCGGGAACCGTGTCTAGCTCCCCGCTGGGAGCATCATCAATCAAGTCAAAAAGTCTGGGAAAGCTGTCGCACAGGTTGAAGCACCGACGGCACCCATGGCAGATATCAAAGATGCGTCGTGTTTCGACCTCCAAAGCCTCTTCATCATAAAAAGAAGCCTCTTGCCAAGGGATAGGGTGGCGTGTGGGGGCTTTGAGTCCACCTTCTTGCATGATGGCTGTTCCCTTCCTGCTGGGGCGTTTTTGTTTGTCTAATTCTTCCTTACTATAGCACAGCTTGTGGCTTCCTCAAGGGGGTGCGAAAAGGGGAGCACAAGGGTTCCTCTCCTTTCGCGTTTTTCTCTGCTGGCGGGTAAATTCTACAGTCGCTCTACAGCTCTTTCACATCGCTTACAAAGCTTGCCGGTGTTTTGGGCTACTTCGGGCAATACCTTCCAGCAACGGAGACATTTTTCACCGGAAGCCATTTCAACACTTACGCCCATGCCTTCAACGTCACAAAGCTGGTAAGCGTCAGCGGGGATGGTTTCAGTCCACACCAAATTTGCCTCAGAAGTCAGACAAAATTCTGCAAAATCAAGATGCTGGAGGACAGGTTGGTAGTTCGGGCGGAGGCAAACCGTGACTGATGCTTGAAGGCTAGATCCTATTTTTTTGCCCGCTCTGGCCAGCTCCAGCGCGCCGGTTACCACCTGGCGTAGGTAACGCAGCGTTTGGTATGTTTCGCCAAGAGCTGGCTGCAGCCACGCATCCGGCAAGGCTGAAAATGTCTCCAGGTGGACGCTGGACTCAGGTCCTTTAAAGGCCTGCCAAGCTTCTTCTGTGGTAAAGGGAAGCAAAGGGGCAAGCCATTGGCAGAGGCATTCCAAAACCTTGAGCATCACGGTGCGGGCCGCGCGGCGCCTCAGTGTTGAGGCAGCATCACAGTAAAGACTGTCCTTACGCAGATCTAGGTAAAAAGCCGATAAATCTACCGCGCAAAAATGATGAATTTCTTGAAAAACAGATTGAAAACGATAGCCTTCATAGGCCTTACGCAATTCAGTGTCCAGAGATTTGAGGCGATGGCATACCCACTGCTCCAGCTCTGGCATTTCTTCAAAGGGAATCGCTTCTTCTGCCGAAAAACCGTCTACTGCTCCCAACAAATAGCGTAATGTATTGCGCAGGCGGCGATAGAGGTCTTGCAGATGCTTCAAAATGTCAGGACCAATGCGCATGTCCTCTTGGCTGTCCACAGAAACTACCCACAGGCGCAATAGGTCTGCCCCAAGCTCATCTGTTAGCTGTTGGGGAGAGGTTGCATTGCCCGCAGACTTTGACATTTTATGGCCTTGGTCATTCACCACAAACCCATGGGTAACCACGCTCTGGTAAGGCGCTTGGTCGTGGAGCGCGCAAGCCGTCAGCAAAGAAGATTGAAACCATCCGCGGTGTTGGTCAGACCCCTCCAGGTAAAGAGAAGCTGGCCACTGGAGCTCTGGCCTATCCCGCAAAACAAAGGCATGGGTTACGCCAGAATCAAACCATACATCCAGAATATCTGTCACTTTTTCATAATCTTGAGGGTTATGGAAAGGCTCCAAGAAACGCTGAGGAGAGGACGAAAACCAGGCTTCGGTTCCCTCTTGACGGATAATCTCAAGGATGCGTTGGTTGACCCGGGAGTCTTGGAGCAAGGTCTGGGTTTGTTTATGCACAAACAGCGTGAGGGGAACCCCCCAGGCCCGTTGGCGAGATAAACACCAATCGGGTCGCCCTTCCACCATGGCTTTAATGCGATTTTTGGCCTGAGGGGGGTGCCACGCCACCGCTTCAATGGCTTTGAGGGCCTTTTCCCGAAGCTTTCCTTCCCCATCCATGGACACAAACCACTGGGACGTCGTGCGGTAAATAAGGGGTGTTTTAGAACGCCAGGAGTGGGGATAGCTATGGCGCAGCGGTTTTTTTGACACGAGGGTTCCCGCAGCTTTCAGGGCCTCAATCACCAAAGGGTTTGCCTTATAAACATGCGCACCCCCCACAACGGGAAGCGCATCCACAAATACCCCGTCCGCCATGACGGTTTCAGAAATCTCTAACCCAAAGCGTTTTCCCACCTCAAAATCTTCCAACCCATGCCCCGGCGCCGTATGCACAAGCCCCGTCCCCGTGTCTGCGGTGACGTGGTCGCCAGGCAGAAGGGGCACCTCCACGCCATAACCAGCATCAGCCAACGGATGATGACACACGGCTCCTTCCAAAGAGGCGCCCGTGCAGGTGCTCAAAACCGTAGCCTCTTGCAAGCCAACGGCTTCCTTAAAAGACGGCACGAGATCTTCTGCCAAAAGCAGCACCTCTCCCACATCAACCCTTGCTTCTTGGGTCACGGCTTGGACGTGGAGCAAGACGTAGTTAAGATTGGGGTGGTAGGCAATGGCTCTGTTTCCAGGCAAAGTCCACGGCGTTGTCGTCCAAATGACAGCGGAACCTTGAAGCGTTCCCAGCGCAGCCTCCATGGCTTCTGGCAATTTCTTAAAAAGAAAGCGCACGTAAAGGGAGGGGGAGGTCACCTCTTGGTATTCCACCTCTGCTTCCGCAAGGGCAGTCCCTTCAACAACAGACCACAAAACAGGCTTAACACCTCGGTAGACATAACCTTTTTCGACGAGCGCAAGAAACTGCGCAACAATGGAAGCCTCCGCTTTAAAATCCATGGTGCTATAGGGATTTTCCCAATCCCCCATAAGGCCCAAGCGCTGAAACTCCCTCCGCTGAATCTCCAGCCACGTCTGGGCAAACGCACGACAGGCTTGGCGGAACTCAAGGGGGTCCACAGCTTCTTTTTTCTTGCCCTTTTCCCGGTAAGCTTCTTCTACCTTCCATTCAATGGGCAGCCCGTGACAGTCCCACCCCGGAACAAACACAACATCTTTGCCCAGCATAAATTGGCTTCGGTTGGTAACGTCTTTCAAGATCTTGTTTACAGCGTGGCCCATGTGGAGGTGGCCATTGGCATAAGGGGGACCATCATGCAGTACAAATTTAGGCGCACCAACCCGGGCGTTGTGTTGTTTCTGAGAAAGCTGAAAAACTTCCCAAAATGCCAGCAATTGGGGCTCTTTTTGAGGAAGGCCAGCCTTCATAGGAAAGGGCGTCTGGGGTAAAAAAATGGTAGCGCGGTAGTCTTTTTCCATCTGTAAAAGTGGCCCTTTATTTTTTGTACAAGACTTGGATTCTCTTCTCCCCCTTTCTGCCATGAATCTAGCCAGAACACAAGAAGGACACGCTGAGGAGATCCAAACATTCAAAATTGTCTAATGTTTCAAAGGTGCTATTTAAAATGTCTTTTATAGATATTTTTTTTATCTATGGTACTTGGATTGTTTGTTTAAAAATTGGTATAAAGATGAATTTTTTTTATTGTTTTTTGTTTTTTAATTTGGTTAATTCTGTGAATGCTTTCTCAAAGCCTAATGGGCTTGTGTCTAGCGAAAGCTTTGAATTTTTGCATCCTGAGCGTGTTAAATTTCTCAAGGATTCTAAAAATTTTAGTTCATCCAAAACGCTTTATGAAAGCAAAAAAAAACATGGAAAAGGCAAAAAATTACTTTTGAGCCTTTTGAAAAACCCAAATCACCCAGACTATGAAATTGCAGTCAATTATGCAGGGGATTGCTTAAGTAAAAAACTTCGTAAAGCTTCAAAAACAGCTCTGGAAAACATTTTTGACGAACCGGGGGGTGACCGTTTCCTTGAAAAATCTTATGCTTATTTTAAGCAAAATGATAGCTCATTTTTACATCTAGAAGCTCTTGAAAACCTGGTTTATTTAGCTTCAAATCCCAGAATTTTTTTTGATAAAAGGACGAAACTACAAGCTTTTATTGCCATGAAAATTTTGCAAGAAAATGGCATGTTGCCAGAGGGTTCTTTTGGAGAATTTGTTCTAGAGATGCATCAATAAATTGGCCTTCATATCCTTTTTCATGTTTCTCCTGTGCTTTAAAAGCAGTTAATGTTCTAGTTTTTTATTATTTTTTGGATTTAATAGACTCATGAAATTAAACAGATTTTTCTTTGCTTTTTTGCCCTTTTGCCCTTTTGCCCTTTTGTTTAACCGTTTAGGGAACATCCTGGGGGTGAGATTCCAGATAACCGTAGCTGTGGATCTCACTGGGCGCTGAAATGATAAGGTAAAACCATCGGAGGAACCTTTTAACCCCATAAAAGTAGAGCCTGTGGCCCTGGTAGCATCAAAGCATTGGTAGATGCACTTACTGAAATCGGTTATGGAGCAGAAGCTTAACCCCTTTGGAGACAGGCCTAGATCCTTTGCGCATGTATGCTTGCCCAAACCTCGCCTTGCCCTCGCATTCGCATTCGCCTCAATTAATCTGAGATTTGGTATAATTTTGCGCAACACGATCTTTTTAAAGCCCAAAAAATCTATTTTTTCATGTCAGTTTTGCTTGCCTGGAAGAAGATAATTTGCTTCATAAAAAAAATAAGGCAATTTTTTCCGAAAAAAAGCTTGACTTTTTGATGGTTTTTTTAAGAAAATGTGTCGAAAAAAGAAAAAAATTTATAAAATTTTTATTATTATTTTTTTTCTCTAGACAAAAAAATAATTTTTGGCAAAATATTTTACATAAGTTCTTTGTTTAGAAAAACGAGGCAAGGTATTTCCTCTTCTAGGAACAGATAATAAAAAGGAGCCACGAAATGAATTCGGGAAAACGTATCAGAAAACTCTCCCCCTTCACGTTTGTAAATCATGGGTATGAGGGAGAACAACAATCTTCCCACACCAATGAGTTTGAAGGGCCCTATTCCGCTTATATGATGCGGCGCAGCAAGCAAAGTAGCTTAAAAATGCTTCGTCGTGCCCGTGGACTGACCCTTGAGGGTTTGTCAGAACTTACAGGCATCTCGCCTTCTTACCTTTCGCGCCTTGAAGGAGGAGCCCGACGTTTAAATACAGACTTATTGGAACGTCTTTCCGCTGTGTTGGGGTGTCAGCCAGGAGAACTGTTGAATCTTTCAGGTGCTTCTTCTAATCCGTCTTCTCGCAATATTCGGGTTGCACACGATAGCCATCATGAAATTGGCCATGCCTATCCCCATGACCATGGAGCAGAAGCCGCTGTGCCTCAAAAAGACCTGCCGGTCTACAGTGTGTCGACACCTCTGGGCCTTTTGCCGGGCGCTTCCCAAGAGGCTACCACCATCGATTTCATAAACCCTGCAGACTGGACTTTCCGTCCGCCGCAGCTTTTAGGGATTCCAACGGCTTTTGCGCTTTATGTGAAGGATGATGAAAATGCTCCTAAATATATGACAGGAGATGTTTTGTTTGTTCACACAACGAGGCCTTTGTCACCACGCTGCTCTGTGGTCGTGCTTACAAAAAATGACCACGCGTTGGTTCGTCAATTCTGGGGCTGGGATCAGGAATGCTTGTTAGTTTCCCCCTTTGCAGCACACGAGCCTAGGGGAAAAGAAAGCATCCCTCGAGAAGAATTGAGGGCTGTTTATAAGATTATTGGGACGCTGGAAGACCATTAAGGGCTGGTTTTTTTAGGAGAGCTTTGGCCCAGAAAAAAATGCTTTTCTCTGGGTTTTGGCTTGAAAATTTTGTTTTTAGGAGATTTTTTAAAAATCTCCTTTTTTTACCCCCTCGTGGGTGCTTTTTTTTGCTATAGTTTCCTTGTGGGTATTCAATGGATGGAAATGATAGGATGGAAGAGCCTCAAATTGTAACGTTTGGCTGTCGCCTGAACACTTATGAATCTGAAGTGATGCGCCAGCACGCAAAGCAAGCTGGGCTTGAAAATGCCATCATTGTGAATACATGTGCGGTAACAGCAGAAGCAGAACGTAAAGCGCGTCAGACCATTCGGAAGATGCGGCGTGAGCATCCAGAGGCTATGATCATCGTAACCGGATGTGCTGTCCAGATTCGTCCCAAGGTGTTTGAGGCCATGCCTGAGGTGGACCGCGTTTTGGGAAACCAAGACAAGCTGCAGGGTGAGAATTTTAAGCCAGAAATTCCCCAGCGCGTGCTGGTTCAAGACATCATGAAAGTCAAAGAAACAGCTCATCACTTGGTGACAGGTTTTGAATCTAAAGCCCGCGCGTTTATCGAAATTCAAAATGGTTGTAACCACCGTTGCACTTTCTGCACCATCCCCTATGGACGTGGTAATAACCGCAGCACCCCTGCGGGTTTTATCATAGATCAGCTGCATGTGTTGGTTCAGCAAGGATTTCAAGAGGTTGTGCTTACAGGGGTTGATATCACAGACTATGGCCAAGATTTACCAGGAAAGCCCACATTAGGCCGCCTGGTTCAGCGTATTTTTCAGCAGGTGCCAGAGCTGCCTCGCCTGCGTTTGTCTTCCCTAGACCCTGTGGAGGTCGATCCACTTCTGTTAGAATGTATCCAACAAGAGCAGCGTTTGATGCCGCATTTTCATCTAAGCCTTCAGGCTGGTGCCAACCTTATCCTCAAACGCATGAAACGCCGCCATCTGCGGGAGGATGCGATTGCCTTGTGTGAACAGGTGAGAACGCTGCGTCCAGAGGCTATTTTTGGCGCCGACTTGATTGTTGGGTTCCCAACAGAAACAGAGGAAATGTTTCAAGAAACCCTGGCATTGGTGGAGCAGTGTGGGCTTTCCTACCTCCATGTTTTTCCTTACTCTCAAAGGGCTGGCACACCGGCTGCTAAAATGCCCCAAGTGCCACAGTCCATCATCAAAGAACGTGCCGCTCGCCTTCGTTACGTGGGGGAGGCTCGGCAGATGGCTACCCTGGATAGCTTTGTAGGAAAAACCGTATCGGTTTTAGCTGAGCAACAGGGTTTTGGCTATACAGAGCATTTTGCACCTGCTAAATTTGAAGGTGTTGCCCCCCTTGATAAAACCATCATGAAGGGTAGGGTTAAAGCCGTTGAAAATGGTGTGCTTCAAGTTGGGAGAGCCTAGCTAGAAAATGTCTGTTTCAAAAGCATCTTCAGGGGAAGGTTCTGGCGGGTGGTTCAAGCGTTTAAAGCAAGGACTTAAAAAATCTTCACAGGCCTTAGGAACCCAAGTTGTCTCGCTCCTCAAGCACCGCAAGGTAGACGCTACAACGTTGGAGGCTTTGGAAGAGCTTCTGCTTCAGGCTGACCTAGGCGTTTCGGTGAGCACTCGATTGGTTGAGCGGGTCCGCCAACAGCGATTTCCAACTCCCTTTGATCCAGAAAAAGTTCAGACTTTTTTGGCAAATGAAATGAAGCAACTGCTCCAGCCTTGCGAGAAGCCCCTCATTCCTGAAAAAAAATTGGGCAAACCATGGGTTTGTTTGATGGTTGGGGTAAATGGAAGTGGAAAAACAACAACCCTCGGTAAGCTGGCGGCTCTTTGGAAGGCCCAAGGCTATACCCTGCGTCTGGTGGCGGGAGACACCTTTCGGGCTGCGGCTGTTGAACAGCTTGCGGTTTGGGCTTCCAGATCTAACGTTCCACTACAGCAAGGCAAGCAAGGGGCTGATTCAGCGGGTTTGCTCTTTGAAGCTTACCAGGCTGCGTGTCAGAACCACGAGGACATCCTTTTGGTGGATACGGCAGGCCGGCTTCAGAACAAAGCCCATTTGATGGAAGAGCTGAGTAAGCTTGTGCGCGTTTTGAAGAAGCATGATCCAGAAGCACCCCACAGCTGTGTTTTGGTTTTGGATGGAACCGTTGGCCAAAACGCTTTTTCTCAGGTGGAGCTGTTCCAAAAAACGGTTGCGTTGACAGGTTTGATTATGACAAAACTAGACGGGACGGCTAAAGGGGGCGTTTTGGTTGGCCTTGCAGAGGCGTTTCGGCTTCCCTTCCATGCTATTGGCTTGGGAGAAGGTATTGAGGATCTTCAACCTTTTCGGGCAGATTCTTTTGCTTCTCTGTTGATGGGGGTTGAGCCTCCGGAAACGCTAGATGAGGTATGAGAGATATTGATGCATGGCACAAGAGGATTTTAATTCATGGAAGCATTTATCCAAGAGTGGGGTTATCTCGCAGTTTTTCTGGGTTCTTTGGTCGAGGGCGAATCGGTCATCTTAACTGCGGGCTTTTTGGCTTCCCAAGGTTATCTTTCCTTATTAAAGATCATTCTCATTTCTTTCACCGGGACTGTGATTGCGGACCAGCTTTTGTTTTTTGTAGGCAGCCACTTCGGTTTGCGAATTATCCAGCGCTTCCCTAAGCTAGAAGCGCCTTCCCAGCGCGCCTTTGAGCTGCTGCATAAGTATGACACGGCTTTCATCCTAAGCTTTCGTTTCATCTATGGCATTCGCACGATCAGCCCCGTGATTATCGGAGCCGCTGGTGTGACATTTCCCCGTTTTGCCATTCTTAACGTTATTGCGGCAGCAATTTGGTCGGTTTTAAGTTGTTCGGCAGGCTATTTTTTCGGGGATTTTTTGATGAACCGTATAACACCTACCCAACGCACGTTTGTGTTGGCGGGTGTTGCGTTTGGGTTGCTTTTTTGGATTGTTTGGAAATTTCGAAAAAAAATCTTCCTATTCTTTAAAAAAACTTAGAATTTCGCAGGACCATGGGCGAATATAATGCGGTTATGTCCAGATAAATCTTGAATCAAATGAATGTGTTGAAAAAAAGGCGCCAAAAGCGACTGAACGGCCGCTCCTTGGGTGTTTCCTATTTCCAGAATCAAACAGCCTTGAGGGGAAAGAAGTTGCGCCGCTTGTGGAATTAAATGTCGATAACAAGCCAAACCATCGCCTCCACCATCCAACGCCAGCAGGGGATCATGGCAACGCACTTCAGGGGAGAGGGTTGGGATTTCAGCCGTTTCGATATAGGGCGGATTCGAGACGATCAGATCCATGTGTGGGCTCAGCCTTAGCATGTCTGCCCAATGGCCACAGAGCCAAGAGACCCGAGGGGAAGCTCCAAGGGAAAACGCATTACACCGCGCTAGCTTCAACGCCGCTTGGCTGATATCAACGCCAAATCCCCAAGCTTGGGGAAACTCTAGCAACAGGCTTATAAGCAAGCAACCACTTCCTGTTCCCAGATCTAAGATGGTTTGGGGTGTGGGGCGATCTTGGAAAAAGCTGAGAGCTTGTTCAATCACACCCTCCGTTTCAGGGCGCGGGTCAAGGGTGTCTGTGCTGATCCCAAACGTGTGTTTCCAAAAACCTTTCGTTCCCCGGATGCGCGAGAGGGGCTCTCCTGCGGCGCGTCGTTGAAGCAAAGCCTCCACCTGAAGGCCTTTTTCTAATGCCATAGGCGCTTTAAGGTTCTCAAGTAAAGTCAGCACATTCCACTGGAGGGCCTCTAAGACAACAGCCTTCACCTCACGGAGCGCGTCTTCTTTTGAAAGATCTGGGAAAAAAGCCTCTGCCCAAACCTGAAGCTGTTCACAGAGCTGCATCGTTTTCGGCATCTTCACCCAGAGGACGCTCATTCAAGGGAAGCGGCCAGGCCACTTCTGGAGGTAGCGACATTAAAATAGCCTCCACATTGCCCCCCGTGCGCAGCCCAAATTGGGTGCCCCTGTCATAAAGCAGGTTGAATTCTACGTAACGACCGCGTTTGCGGCGTTGGGCCTCCTTCTCAGCTGGGGTCCAGGGGGTCTGCAGGTGGCGCATGACGAGCTCTCGGTAAAGGGGCAGAAAGCGTTCTCCCACTGCTTGGTTAAACGCGAAATCTCGTTGCCAGTCTCCGCTGTTTAAGCTGTCGTAGAAAATGCCGCCAATGCCGCGAGCTTCTTGGCGATGGGGTAGATAAAAGTAGGTATCAGCCCACTGTTTAAAATGGGGGTAATAGGTGGGATGAAACGCATCACACACCTCCCTCAGGCCTTCGTGGAAATAGGCTGAATCTTCTTCCCTAGGGAAAACGGGGGTGAGGTCGATCCCCCCGCCAAACCAAGAACACGAGGTGACGATGTGACGTGTGTTCATGTGAATCGCAGGCACGTGGGGAGAGCGCGGGTGGATGACCAAAGAGATGCCAGATGCCCAAAAATGGGGATTTTCTTGGGCGCCAGGAACTTGCGCTTGCATGTCAGGTGAAAAAGCGCCCCAGACGGTGGAAACGTTAACCCCTGCTTTTTCAAACACATTCCCCCCGAGCAGTGCCATGGTTCCGCCGCCGCCGCCGGTCCTCTCCCAGGATTTACGGCGAAACACGGGAACGTTTGAAGCTGTTCCCAAAAAAGAAGCTTCAATCTGTTCAAGGCCTTCACAAATGGAAGTTTGCAACTGCTCATACCAAGCTTTGGCCTGATCCTTTTGCCCTTGGGTTGGCAGGGGCGCCGAAGCTTGAGATGCACCATGCACATGGGGGGATGTTGTCATAGCATGGCTAGCCCTTCAAAACCGGTTTACGGGACTGCAGCTCATAGAGCGCAATGGCTCCTGCTGTTGAGACATTCAACGTGCTAAACGTGGGAGACGTTGGGAGAAACGCCAAAACATCGCAACGTTCCCGAGTAAGCCTTCGCATCCCTTCACCTTCAGCACCCAAAACTAAGGCTAGTTTTTCACCCAGGGAAACTTCGGGGAGGGGAACGGCCCCCTCCTCAGCCAAGCCAATGCACCAAAACCCACTTTTTTTCAAAGCATCCAGGGCCTGGGCAAGGTTGCTTACGACGATGATGGGGATATGCTCCAAAGCACCCGAAGCGCTCTTCGCAAGGGCGCCTTGAAACGGCGGCGCATGCTTTTCAGTCAGCAGCAAGGCGCTCACCCCGAGGGCAGCTCCCACCCTCAAAAGGGCGCCCACATTGTGGGGGTCTGTGACGTGGTCTAAAATCAGCACCACCGATGTATCACAAGCCTGCTGACAGAACTCCGAGAGGTTGAGGGAAGGCAAAGGCGCAACGCATAAAGCAACGCCTTGGTGAACCGCTTGGGGAAATTTCAAGTCTAAGGTTTGCTTATCGACTTTTTGGATGGTTATTTCCTGGCGCCTGGAAGCCGCCCATGAATGTGCCTTTTCAAAAAGATCTGGCGTGCACCACAGGTGGTGACATGTTCGTCGCGGGTTTTCCAGCGCAGCCTTAACCGGGTGAATACCCCACAGCCAAATACCTGGGTCTGCCTGTTTTGAAAAAGATTTCGTTGGTTTTTGGTATGTCTTCATCCGAGGATCCATATGTGAAAATATCTCCCCATCCTAAAACCAGACGCTTGAAATGTCATCCCAAATGTAGCGCTTTGATTAAGCACCTAGGCCATGGGTTTTATGCGTGACCTAGATCGGGTGTTAACATCATCTCTTCAATACCAAGCTTGGAAATGGCAGCTTCCCACTTTTTCCAATAAGGTGTTTGAAAAATCAACGTTTCGTCGGGCTCAATTTCTAGCCAATTATTGGATTGGAGTTCCGTGTCCAGCTGACCTGGCCCCCAACCTGCGTAACCAAGGGCTAAAATAGAAAATTTAGGGCCTTTTTCTTCCGCAATGGCTGAGAGGATATCGAGGGTTGCTGTCACCCCATAGTGGTCATTGATGATTAAAGTTGTTGCTTGCTGATAGTCTGCTGTGTGCAAAACAAAGCCTTTGCCGCCTTCAACAGGACCCCCAAAATGAATAGGATAGTTCTCGCAGGCAGGACTTGCTTCCATGTTCATCTGCTGAAAAAGATCTTTAAGGGTAATTTCTTCTAATACCCGGTTGACGACAAGCCCCATAGCGCCATTTTCATCATGACCACAGACGAAAACCAGAGATTTATGAAAGCGTGCATCTGAAATGTGGGGCATGGCGACCAAAAGACTCCCCGTTAGATAGCCAGAAAATTCAGAAATTTTATGTTTTTTTTCTTTTGTTGATCCGATAGCCATTCAAAAAACCTTTACCTTCAACACCAACTTAACGTATACTTAAGCTGGCTTCTCCCTATCATAAAGCCTGGAAGCACCATGTTTCGAAAACTCACACAGCTATGCCTGACTTTTTACGTCCTCATTATATCCCAACTTTATGGTGTTGAAAATCATTCTGTGAGATTGGATGTGCTGACAGAGTCTTTTTCCCTTGAAAAGGGAGAAGGCGGGCTTATTTTATCAATTCAACTTGCTGATGGTTGGAAAATGTATGCACCACCAGATGCTTCGGACACCCTTGTTTATCCCCCTGAGGTTGTGTGGCATGGCTCTGAAAACCTAAAGGATGCAACCCCCACGTGGCCCTTTGGAAAAGAAACCGAGACGGCCCAGGAAATAGCCCATGTTTATACTGAGCAAGTTCGTGTTCCCCTCAAGATAGTTGCAAGAGAAGCAGGTAAACCTGTTTTTTTGAAAGGTGTTTTGAAAATTCTCACCTGCTCAACGGTTTGCTTGCCCCAAGAAATTCCTTTTCAATTGACTTTGAACAAATCTGTTCAGAACAAAGAAGTTCAAACCCAGGTTTCAGAAGCCCTTGCAGCCCAAGAGCTTGCACAAGAGCAGCTAAGCCTTCCACTCATGCTTTGTTTTGCGCTTTTGGGTGGGCTAATTCTTAATGTCATGCCTTGCGTTTTGCCAGTTTTGGGTCTTAAATTTTTGGTATTTGCGAACCAAAAACAACGCTCACCCGCACACATGCGCCAGAATTTTCTCTTAACGATTCTAGGAATCATGGTTTCTTTTGGGTTTTTAGCGGCATTAACCCTCAGCCTTAAATGGCTCAATTATGCGGTGGGATGGGGGCTACATTTCCAAAACCCCTATTTTCTTGCAGTGATGATTGTTGTGCTTTCTTTTTTTACAGCTAGCTTTTGGGGATTTTATGAATTTCAACCACCTTTATGGGTGAATAAGCTTCTTAAACCTTCTCCCCATCTGTCCAGCCAGTGGAGCGCTTTTGCTTCAGGGGTTCTGGCGACGCTCCTTGCGACGCCTTGCTCAGCGCCGTTTGTAGGAACAGCCGTTGGGTTTGCTCTGGCACGAAATCCTTTGGACATTGTCGCCGTTTTTTTCTGCCTATCCCTTGGTTTTTCAGCGCCTTATGTGCTCGCATTATTGGTCCCTTCCGGTAAGCTCCCCTTGCCAAAGCCGGGCATATGGATGGTTTACACCCAGCGGGTTTTGGGGGGGCTTTTGGCTGGGACAATCCTCTGGTTGGTGTGGCTGTTAGATGCCCACCAAAGCCATGGGCAATTGCTGGCAACTTGCTTGCTGTTGGTGGGGGGGCTTTTGCTTCTTTGGCTTGGG
>JBOFFI010000040.1:0-3197 GCA_051648545.1 Alphaproteobacteria bacterium | reverse complement strand
CCGAAAAACCCTGGCCGCTTCAAACTACCTGGCGCCAAGCCGTTGGGGGAGAACTATTTTTCCCGGAATGGTTTTTGGGTCTTGAACACGATTGGACCCAAGATTATCGCCAGCGCCGTAATGAGACGTTATGGGCCCTGTTTTTTGCCGCTCACCACAACCATGCCTTGGCCGCTGCTTACCTGTTTCGGGAGGTCAGGCAGATCAACAGTGACGTCTTTATCTCAGATTGTCCCTTGGAAACGTGGGCTTTGGAACGCGCTTTGGAAAGCCTTAAAACGACCCCTCAAACCCCGGAAGCGTGTTACGCCATTGGGATGTGCTTTTTGGAAAGCGGTTTCCAATCAATGGCGCTTATCAGAGAAGTATGGGGGGAAGATCATGACGGTCCAGTCCATTGGTTTGAAAAAGCGGGAAACTTAAAAGCCAAATTTGCGCTTTTAAAATACAAAGCAATTCGTAGGGTCAATGTGACAGCACAAGATTATCTGGCGCTTGCTTCCAAAGGGTATGGGCCTGCCATCAGCGAATCTTTAAAGCACATGAAAGATGAAGCAGCCATTCAAAAGCTGTTAGTGGAAGCCTGTTCCCGAGGAATCAATATCGCCAAGCTGGAACAGGCCTTGCATTATCCAGATATGGAAACGTGCGAGAAAGCCTGTGTAGAACTTGGCAAAAAAGGCATGCCAGCAGCCTATCTGAAACTAGGAGAAAAGTATGTGGGGGGGAAGATAAGGGAGCCCATTATCGATAACCCAGAAAATGTTTCCCGCGCACAAGACGCCATGATGAAGGCAGGAAAAGATGGACATCCCTTAGGCTTTCGCTATTGGATTCGGTTGGAAGAAGCGGTATACCAGGATCAAATAAAACAAACAAAACGTAAAAGCATAAAGGCGGCGCTTGAAGAAGAATTTGCAGTGCAACTATTGAGCGGTCCCCTCAAATCCGCTATGGAATTGGGATTTATGGTTTTTGGAAAACCTTATCTGGACTCAAAAACAAAGCACATCTTAGAACAGAATGAAAAAATTTTTCAAAGTATTGACAAGCTATATTTCCTGGATGAATGGCCAAAACAGATGGGTGCATTTTTGAAAAAACACAATTCAACGTACCGCCCTAAACCCTTAGAAAATGAATAATATTTTGATTTTATTATTTTTTTTTTCGTAAACTTAACCCATCATTTTAAGTAAAAAGGGAGATTCTAACATGCAGTTGATGCAGCAATTGATCTTAGGCTTATGCTGTTTACTAACGTCTTCTGCCCTCTTTGCAACCGATTTAAAGGTGAAAGTTTTAAGCGTAGGCCAAGGCAATGGGGTCCTTGTCAGCTCAGGAGACCAGCACATGATTGTTGATTTTGGCAGCACGGCTTTCACAAATGAGTGGAGCATTCCTTTGGATGAATTGGGATCTTCTTCGGAAGAAAATTCCGATGGTTCTCCAAAAGTGGATCAATCCACCCAGAAAAATATCACCAAAAAAAGGGCCATCAAGGGGAAAAATCCTGAATCTCAAAAACCACCTATCCTTAAAAAACGAAACAAAGTTATGGAAAATATAAGAAAATCCTTACATCGAGATGGAGATTTTCATGTCAAGACCGTGGTGGTAACCCATGGCGATAAAGACCATTACAGCTGGTTACCAGAATTATTTGATAAGAATATATACATCCTTGAACATCTTATTTTAGGAGGATTACCGTCCCATTACGAAGATAAAGATGCTAAATTTATCACTTGGGTAAAAAATCGCTTGCAAAAGGATAATACAAAAGTTTACTTGCCGGCCGTTGTCCACGAAGCTATAACGACGGTTGAAGATTTTGAAAAATTAAAAAAATCAGAAGCAGTGGCCGAACATGTGCACCACCAACAAACGGATGCGGTTCAAACGGGGGCATTGTTTTTGGATGAGGCCCTCAATTTTGGGAAAGACCTTCAAATCTCTTTGCTGTCCGTCAATCCAACCCATGTCAAAGAAGAAGGGCGATCGCCTATGCGGATGTCCTATTCAGACGATGCCAATGCCGATAGTTTGGTGATGAAATTAACCCACCAAGCAGGCTCTATGATCTTAACGGGGGATGCCACAGAGTTAACCACCAATCGAATCATCCGTAATTACCAAAATAATCCTTCCTTCTTGGAAGCAGATATCTTGTTGGCCAGCCACCATGGTGCTTCTTCCCAAGGCACAAACAGCAAAGAATGGATGAGCTATACGAAGCCTAAAGTAGTTTTGGTCAGCAATGGATTGACGTATGAACATCCGACCTATACGGCCTATGAAGCCTTTAAAACCTCAGAAAAACTTTTATCTTTTAAGTCCCACTATGTGTTAACAGGTCTGAGCGAAGAAGATAAGAAACAAAATATAAAAAAGGGGAAAAAAGAGGCAGAAGAGCTGCCAACCCTGAAACGTCATAAAACCTATCGTGGGATTTACAGCACGTTAAGTAATGGAGACTTGACCCTTACTTTTTTGGATCAAAAAGATATTAAACTTGAAATAGAAACGTCGGACAGCCCTATCCTCTTATCCCAAGGGAACTCAGCATTGACGGCAAAAGAATCTGACACAGAAGAAAAAGTAACAGTCAGAGAAGAAAAGGGCATCTATACCCTGACGCCTTTAACAGTGCCTTCCCAGCAACAAGAAGCGAAAGCTGAACAAAATCCTGAAACCATCAGCACCCCCCTTGAATCAAAGGTCCAAAAAAGATCAGGGAAACCAGCACAATTCTTGGGCGGTAAAAAAGCAAAACAGAAAAACTCCTTTGTATTGGAAGAATAGGGATTTACCCTCACCCCCCAACATAATTTAAAAAAAGCATAAAAATAGTCTGAAATCTTTCGGATGTTAGAGAGTTTGGAGGATTTTAAGCGTCTATTGACGGGTGGTGTAGCCCCCGTCGCACGAACAATTGAAGAAGATTTAGCGCGCCGAGAAACCCCTTTGCATAAGCCCCATATTGTAGGCCTTTGCTGATGTTGCATCCTGTCGAAGTTCTCATACAGCGGCGTTGGCCGCTTTGTTGCCACGTCAGGTCAAAGCCGAACCATCCAAAGAGCGCGCTCTATCAACCGACTTTTGGCCAACGCTTTGATGGACCTTTTTATCGTCATGAAAGGCTTCGTTCCTGAGCTTGCAGAGATGCTGAGTTCCCAAGGACGACACTTGATGAT
>JBOFFI010000039.1:0-6738 GCA_051648545.1 Alphaproteobacteria bacterium | reverse complement strand
TGTTCAAGCTGCACCCGAGCTAGCTCGAGGCGGCTATCTGGCTTGCGCAACGCTTCGTTGAGGCGCTCCCACGTCTGCTGAAATAAATCCAGGCGTTTCCATAAAGCTGAAGAAAGCTTTTCATAAGCATCATCCAAGCATTGTTGATAAGGCCCCAAGAGGGCCTCGGCTTTCGGAAATTGTTTTTGAGAGAAGGAAAGCTTCAGGAAAACCATTTCAAGATGCCGACGTGCAATGGCCTGAAGGCGCCCCTCCAACCCCTGGAGCCGTTGCAACACCAGCTTACGCTCAGGCACTGCTATCTCCGCCGCAGCTGTTGGTGTCGGGGCCCGCTGATCAGCCACATGGTCTATCAGGGTGGTATCCGTTTCATGTCCAATGGCTGAAATCAAAGGGATGGGAGAGGCAGCAACAGCTCGTACCACGACCTCTTCGTTAAACGCCCAGAGGTCTTCGAGGCTGCCGCCCCCTCTGGCAACGATCAAGAGGTCGGGACAAAGCTGCCCTGTCTCAAACAGCATCCTAAATCCTTCCAGTGCCGCACAGAGCTGGGGCACCGCTTGTTCCCCTTGAACGGCCACCGGCCACAGGTAAACCTGTAGCGGGAAGCGCTCCTGGAGTCGGTGCAAAATATCCTGAATCACCGCCCCGGTTGGAGAGGTGATAAGCCCGATCGTTTTGGGAAACGCGGGCAGCTTTTTTTTACGAGCAGGGTCAAAGAGCCCCTCCGCTAGAAGTCTGCGCTTACGCTCCTCCAACAGCTTTAAAAGGCTCCCTTCACCCGTCAGCTGAAGGTCTTCAACCACGATCTGGTATTTAGAACGTCCGGGATATGAGGTGATCTTTCCTAGCGCGATCACCTCAAGCCCATCCACGGGCTTACAGGAAAGACTTCTCCCTGTTCCACGCCAACAAACTGCATCCAAAACAGCCTGATCATCCTTGAGGGAGAAATAGAGATGGCCTGAGCCATGAGCTTTAAGGCCGGAAATTTCTCCTTTAACCCGCACCTGCCCATAAATGGATTCAAGGGTTTTCTTCAACGCAAACGACAAGCTTGAGACCGAAAAGGGAGGCTCCTGCGCCGCTGGGATTAGCTCAACCTGGAGAGGTGGCATGGGGTCTTGCACGATCACCGGAGCCACCACCGGCTTCGGGGCTGAGGCTGGATCTGGCTTCAAAGCAGGTAACGCAAGGGGGATCCCAAGGGGAAGCTCCTGGAAAAACGGTAAAACAGGGTGGGAAGAAACCGGACTACGCTCTTTACCCCGTCCTCTACCCATCTAGGCTTCTCTCCGGACATCATGCTCAGGCAAAACAAAGCTGATGGCTTCTGGCGGTAGCTGCCAAGGCGGTGCCCCCAAAGCTTTTAATAAAGCATGGTGACGTGTCAACACTTCTGAAGAAACTGGGAAAAAGCGGATAGGGCGAACAGGTTTGGCAGCTGCTTGAAAGCCAGCTTCCCCCATGCCAGATTTGTCTCCTTCCAGGGATACCCCTTGATGGGTGTCTTCAAACCCAAGGGTGGGTTGCCTTCCCCCTTGAAGCTCCAGGTAAACTTGGGCCAAAAGCTGAGCATCCAACAAAGCACCGTGCTTATCCCGGGATTTATGATCCACCCCAAACCGCCGACACAGGGCATCCAAGTTTGCGGGAGACCCGGGAAACTTCTTCCGTGCCATCAAAAGGGTGTCAGCAACCGGGTTAGGAAGACTTTCTAGGCCAAGCCAAGAAAGCTCTGCATTAAGGAACTTTAAATCGAACGATGCGTTGTGGATAACCAAACGCCCCCCCTTAATAAATTCCAAAAACTCATGGACCCGGTGAGAAAACGTTTGAAACTGCGCCAGGAATTCGGTGCTTAAACCGTGAACCGCAAACGCCTCAGGCGCCATAGCACGCTCAGGGTTAAGGTAGCAATGGAACTCCCTGCCTGTGGGAAGGCAGTTTATAAGCTCAACGCACCCAATCTCAACCACACGATGCCCCTTAAAAGGGTCAAGACCTGTGGTTTCTGTATCTAGAACAATCTCACGCTCCACTGATTAAAAATGACCTTTCCTACCTTGATTTTGTCCCCATCCCGGCTTCCAACAGGGCATGCCGCGCGGTGCTTCCTGCAGTTGGTTAAAAAGCCTTTTTAAATTTCTAAAAAGGTGCCCTTTATGCAAACCGCTCATCAGCACAGTATCCGCTTTTTTAATTTTTTCTGCAACGGGCCCTTGAGCAGCTTGGATCCCTCGCATCAATTGGGGCGTCATGCCTTTTCGGCTCAACACACGCCTAGATTGCAAAAAGGGCGGCGTTTTCATAACCACAACCCAATCACAAGCGCGATGCTGGCGGGTTTCAAACAAGAGCGGAACGTCTAAAACCGCCCAAGGCTTTCTCAAACGCGCTTGCTGTTTTAAAAACGCTACCTGGGAGCGCCTCACCAGCGGGTGCAACAATCCCTCTAACCAACGCAATGCCTCTGGATCCTGAAAAACAGATTCCGCGAGCTGGCGTCGGTCCACACGAGGTTCCATCCGTAACGAAGGAAAGCGCTCGCGAAGCGCGCCGCGAATGTCAGGTGTCTCCAACAAACGATGCACCGTCCCATCTGCATCATGAACCCTGACCCCCAGCGCTTTAAAAAAAGCTGAAGCTGTGCTTTTTCCTGATCCAATAGCCCCTGTCAACCCTACAATGCGCATTTCAGCTCTCCTAACACCAACTGTTCACGCAATTTTCTTTGGAATTTCAAGCATTTGACTGCTGATTTGAATCAAGCATGCCGTTTCTTCTTCAATCTTTAAAACCATCTGTTTAAGGGAAAACCCTTTTTTCCGCCATTCAAATACTTTCATCAGTAAGGGCAGATTCAGCCCTGAGATGACTTCAATTTTTTCCTTAGATAGAAAGGAAAGCGCTACATGCATAGGGGTTCCACCAAACATATCCGTTAAAATTAAAATGCCCTGCTGCGAAGAAACACATTGGACCAATTTGGAGAGAGCGTCTCGAAATGGCGTTTGGTTTTCTCCCTCTAAATGCAGCGCATAGGTATCAGGCTCTCGCGATCCCATCAGCTGCTCAAAAATACCCAAAATTTCTTCACCCAACCTTCCATGAGTTGCTAACACCACTGAAACCATCATCCCCTCCCTTGTTGGACTGCATGATTAAATGATTAATAACTTACCTATTTTGTGTTTTCATATCCCTGTGATGAACGTATGTTGTATATCCTTCTATCGCTAACCAGGCCCCAAAGGTCTCCGCTGCAAATACAGAGCGGTGCTGCCCTCCTGTACATCCAAACCCGATGGTAACATAGTCTCTTCCTTCCCTTTTAAAACAAGGCAACACTGTTTCAAGAATCCCCTGAAGGTGCGTCTCAAATTTTTGAAAATCAGGTTCTTCCTGGAGGTAGTGTTGGATGGAAGGAGCCTGTCCCGTTAAAGGTTTCAGGCTTTCCAAATAATAGGGGTTTTTTAAAAACCGCATATCAAACACAAGGTCTGCTTCCCGCGGGATCCCCTTTGGAAATGCAAAGGACAAAAAAGTTACCCTAAAAATTTTTTGGGCAGCCACCTCAAAGGATTTTTGCACATAAGCTTTCAACTCTGGGGGGGTTAGCAAAGAGGTGTCCACCACACGATCTGCACTAGCTCTAACTTCTTCCAATAAACGGCTTTCCTTGAGGATCACCTCTGGAAGCGTATTCTGGGACAAAGAAAGAGGGTGATGCCTTCGGGTTTCCCGATATCGATTCTGGAGGATATCCAGATCACAGTCCAAAAAAACAAGACAAACCCTGAGCCGCTTAATCGCTTTTAATGTTTGAATTTTTTCTAAAAAATCACGTCCATTAAAATCCCGGGTCCTGATATCTACACCAATGGCCAACGGCCTGGCCGATGTGTCCAACTCAACCGCTTCTAACAGAAGGGCTAGAGGCAAGTTATCGATCGTCTCGTGGCCCATATCTTCCAAAGATTTCAGAAAACAAGATTTGCCCGATCCCGACATGCCCGTCAGGAGAATCACCATTTTTTCTGATAGATTTTTTTCAGTAGCCATAAAACAGACTATAACGCTTTTTTTGCTTAAGGTCGATCCTGAAAAGATGCCTCAGGTGTGCTCATTCTACAACATTTAGATTAAAACAAAGTAAAAATTGATAATTTAATTGAATTTTTATTAAATAAATGTTGTGATTTATTTAACATTTTCAATTTTTTATTAGGAGTTTTTATGAAAAAAGTTTCTTTTATTTTAATCTTAGGATTGAGCACAGCGTGTTATGCGGCTGATAACCCAGCAGCAGGATTTTATGCAGGGGTTAGCACGGGATATGGTTTTGGGAAAATGTTACCTTACGGGCAATTGTCACACTATGCACCCAAAGGAGCCTTTAGCGGGGTTTTTGTGGGAGGTAGCTTTACCGCATTTTCTAAACTCCACCTGGGAGCTGAAGTGAGCTACGCGCGATGCGCTATAAAACAGTATTGGCGCAGCGGCCCTTTGGCGAATTTAAGAAAATTTAGGATTAAAGATCATCTTGAGGTTGCCACACGGATTGGTTATGAAGGGAAAGCTGTGCTCCCTTACATAAAATTGGGGTATACTTGGAACACCGTAACGTTTACCAATCAAGTGACCCAACATAAATTTTTTGACGGGACTGTGTCTGGTTTCACATGCGGCCTTGGGTTGGATATCAAACTGAGTCAGAGAATCTCAGCAGGTGTCCAGTATACGTGCGCTGAGCTCAAAAAGAAGAAAAGAGGGGGATTCAAGAAGCTTACAGACCAAAGTATTTCAATGCGCGACTTGCCTACCATTTTTAAGATGTATAAGCAGAAAAAATTCGGTTAGAAATTTCATCTAAAGCTTTTTGCTCTGCGTCAAGAAGCTGTTTTTCAGCTTTCTCGAGAGAGGTGCGCTGTGCAATTTCATAGGACTTTTTATGCTTAAAAAGCTCGATGACTTTTTCTTGAAGCCCTGCGAGCCTTTGCTCAAGGTCTGCTTTAGATGTGCTAAGCTCAACGCACCTGTCTTGGGCTTGTCTTCTGAAAGCATCAAAATCTTGCTGATAATCTGGATAGTTTTGAGGAATTTTGGCCTCATCTTCAATTTTTTTTTCCAAAAAAGAAATATGAACTTCCAAGCGTTGGATTTGCTCTGAAAGTGCCAAAAGGGCTACCCGCTGGTTATCCAAATGTTGGCGTGTAAGGCGAATGAGTGTACCAAGCGCTCTCTTTCCCATGGAACAAAAAACCTCTTCAAGAACTCAAGATTTGCTGGAGATGCCCAAACCCTTCTTCAAAGGTTGAGCGTTCATTTTTTTCCTGAGAAAGAAATTGGGCCAGCTTTGGATAGAGGCGAATGGCTTCATCTACTTCTGGAGAAGAGCCTTTCCGGTAAGCACCTAGGTGGATCATTTCTGCCATATCTTCGTAAACACCCATCAGGTGTTTGGCTTTTTGGATCAGCAGCGTTTCTTCAGGAGAATTACAATTTGGCATCGTCCGTGAGATACTTTTGAGGATATTGACAGCTGGGTAAACACCGCGCTCTGCAATAGCCCGATCTAACACAATGTGTCCATCTAAAATGCTTCGAACTGCATCTGAAATAGGCTCATTATGGTCGTCACCTTCCACAAGCACCGTGAAAATGCCCGTGATAGACCCTTGATCTTTGGTTCCAGGTCCAGCCCTTTCTAATAAGCGTGGCAGTTCCGCAAAAACAGTTGGGGGATAGCCCCTGGTGGTAGGGGGTTCTCCAGAAGAAAGGCCAATTTCCCGCTGGGCCACAGCAAAGCGCGTCACACTATCAATCACGCACAAAACATCTTTATGTTGATCTCTGAAATACTCTGCGAGGGTGAGGGTGAGGTAAGCCGCTTGCCGTCTGACAAGGGCTGGCATATCGGACGTCGCAACCACCATCACCGTGCGCTTCAAGGCTTCGCTTCCTAAGTGGTCCTGGAGAAACTCTTGCACCTCTCTTCCACGCTCACCGATCAGACCAACCACCACCACATCACATTGGCTCATGCGGGTGATTTGTCCCAAAAGAATGGATTTTCCGATTCCAGATCCAGCAAAAATTCCCATACGCTGTCCCAGGCAACACGAAGTAAAGGTGTTAAGCGAACGAATACCAAGGTCAATGCGTTGGGAGACACGTTCCCTATCATGGGCAGGCGGTGGCGTTGCCTTGAGAGCATAGCCACGATCCCCCTGGGGGAGAGGACCTTTATCATCGACTGGTTGCCCAAGCCCATTCAAAACACGTCCTTGCCACTCAACCGTGGGATAGATTAACTGGCCACTTCGTATAACGTCTACTTGTACACCCGGGCCAATGCCCTCCAGGTTGCCATATCCCATGACAAGGGTTGTATTACCTCGAAATCCAACAACTTCTCCCCACAAAGCCTCTTGGGAATCCGTATGAATGTGAACGGTGCTTCCAATGCAGACCTGTTTGGAAATGCCGGACACCTCCACCAACAAACCAATCACGGCTGTAACGTGCCCATACCATGTATAGGGAACAAGACGTCGGATAGACTCTGAACATAACGAAGCGTGCTGGGTTACAAGGGGCGACGACATGGGCAACAAGATCCTTTTTTGAAAAAAGAGAGGCTCGCGCACTACTCCTATTTTGCGTTCCAAAGTCTAAGAAAGAAGGATGAAGATTTGCTTTATCGTTGAGGTTTTTTGAGGGCAAGCATCAGGA
>JBOFFI010000038.1:0-43252 GCA_051648545.1 Alphaproteobacteria bacterium | reverse complement strand
CCCAACATGCCCCTTCCAGGAACGTTGCCTTAGAGGCGCTGGATCTCAATTTAGCCGGAGAATATCGGGCTGTCGCAGGGCACCATGTTCATGCTAAAAAAGCTTTTGAAGGGCATCCCAACTATGACCCAAAGAAAGGGTTTTCGATTAGTGATGAGTTGATGAAGAAGACAGGGATTGACCACAATAGGGTGACTGCAGCCCAACAAAAATTATTCCGAGAATTCGCTGCAAGTGGTTCGCCTAATACCATGCGAGAGCATACACGAATTGCGGTGGAAGCGTTGATGGAAGGTGGATGTCAGTCTAGGGAAGTTGCTAGAAAAATTGTTGCAGAATCCCTTCAGGATCTCAGGAAAATGGGTGTAACACAGCCGACCACCATTCCATGGGGATCTACTCTTAAGAAAAAATGAAAGGAGCCATCCCGATGGCAGAAGAACAAAAAATCCTCGATGATTTTGGGAAAATTTTTATGAAAAAAGTGAGAGACGCTTCTATAGAGTTGGTAGAGCTGATAATGATTGGGCAAATGGGATCAAAAGAAAATAAAGAACTTTGCCGACAATTTCAGAGCCTATCCCCTGAAGCTCAGGAGGTAGTTAAAAATTTTTTAATACCTACAGTCGATAAAACAATTCATTATTTCTTATGGATGATCGAACAACACGAAGAATTTGATCTTGTGTATCGGGGAGAAAACAAAGAAAAGCTTGTAAGCCTGAGAGATATCAGCGAAATGTTGTGTGCAGAGCCAACAGGCGAAGACGGTTGGATTGAGCGATTCAGTAAATATCCCCCCTCAGTGAGCTAGTCTTTTTGAGAAAACCCCTTGATCAAGCGTCTCTTTTCTTGTTTTCTGCTGCTCCTCTGGCACTGTTAACAAAATAATTTGTAAGCCTTAAGAAGGGCCAATGCGATAAAGCTAAGGAACATTGTGTCGCGTTTATCGAATCGCATGGCGATTCTCTTATTCTCTTTGATTCGGCCAAAAAGCCTTTCAATAAAATGTCGTTCACGATAGGTTTTCACATCATAGCAATCCGAGGGTTTAAGGTCAGATCCAGGAAGCGCGCAAATCCTTTTTGGCGGGATAACGGGCTGCGCGCCATGGTCTCGAATAAGTCGACGAACGGGCCCCTATCGTACCTTTTATCTGCAACTACTTGCTTGATTTTTACCCACGGCCAGGGTTTACACACCTCCTCAAAGCTTTTACAATCCTGTCTTTGGGCGGGAAAAAGCATGCAATTGACAACACAATCCTTAGAAACACTCATGTGCAGGGTGCTTCCAAGTCCTTTACGGCCTCTTCCAACAGCTTGTTGCTCCCCCTTTTTTTAAAGCGCCCCCTCCATGCCGGTGGTGCGGCACGATGGATCCATCCACAAAGACAACTTCCATGCAGATCTTTTGCTTGCTTTGCAGTTGATAGAGCAGGTTCCAGAAAAATCCGTTCTCGCTCCAGCGTTTGAAACGCGTGCCAGTTGCCAAAACATACCGGTAAATCTCGCCAGATATACCTGTGCGCAAAACATAAAGAATGCCGCAAAAAAAGGAATACAGATCAATCTTGGACGGGCGACCCGATTTCTTCTTCGATGCTTCGATCAGCGGAACAATCTGAGACTTAAAAAAATCAACAGAAATAGGTTGCAAACGCTTATTCATTGCATGCCCTCCTCAAATTAAACGGTTTTGAGAAAAATTATAGCAGATCCAAAACTTTGTTAACAGTCACATAGCATCAGACACATAGCTCTTAATCTTCTTCAGCTAACAAAAGACAAAATGAAACGGCACTCTATTAAGCGCCTTAGAAAAATGACGGGATGGGATCATTCTTTACTTTCAGCCATCCTTACTCAAAAATTTTCATGAGGTGGCCCTGATTTACCCGTGTAAATTATTGCCGTTTGCAAATGTTAAAAATTTGAGTATGGTTATTTTTTCTGTTTCAGCATTTAGGAAGTTTAATATGAAAAAAAACGGTTTGCTGCTTAAATTTTTATGTTTATCCATGACCCTTGTGGTGTTATCCGCTTGCGACCCTATTACGGTTATTGGGGCTGGCGCGTTGGTTGGGGCAACAGCAGCTGAGGAGCGAGGCATTGAGGGCTTTGCCAGTGACACAAACATTCGCGCGAAAATCAATTACGCTTGGATGACCCATGACAGTAGGCTTATTGATCAGGTGAGCCTCTCTGTTCAAAAAGGGGTTGTTGTGTTGACAGGTATTGTCGAGAACCAAAAGCTTAAAATGGACGCTGTGAGACTCGCCCAAGAGACGAAGGGTGTTTTGAAAGTTGTTGATGAAATCAAACTAGGAACGCCAGCAGGCTTCCAAGACTACACCCGGGATGCTTGGATCTCCGCAAAGCTTAAAACAGCCTTGCTGATGGATGAACGCATCCGCTCCAGAAACTATAGCATTCGAGCCGTTGATAAAATTATTTACCTCACTGGTATTGCTCAAGATCAGCAAGAACTTGAGCTGGTTAAAGCCCACGCTCGCGAGATACCCAATGTTCGCCAGGTTATCAGCCACGTTCAAGTGTTGAAAAAATAGATTTTTAACTAGTTCGTTGGGGCTTTTGCAACGAGACCCATGAAAAAACATGACTTTAGAATCTAACTATAGTATGCTGCGGGCTCTGTTTGAAGGTCATTTTACAGGGTATTTAAAGGCTTTTATAAAGTGATACTGAAGTCTTATTTTTTTAGGCGGTTATTTTTTTTTACAGCAACCTCCACCCTTGCTTTAACAAGCGTCATTTGGCTGGCTCAATCCCTTAGATTTGTGGAGCTTATCGTCACACGCGGCGTTTCCCTTGGTCAGTTTTTTTACTTTATCTTTTTTTTACTCCCAGACCTGTTAATCCTTTCGCTACCCATAGGGTTTTTGGTAAGTGTTTTGTTAACCTACCATCGCCTGATCACGGACCATGAGTTGGTGGTGATGCGCTCAGCAGGGTGTTCGGAATATTTTTTGATGGATCCTGTTTTCAAGCTTGGGGGGTTGCTCGCCCTTTTTGTAGCGGGATTGACACTTTACGTGCTTCCTCTTTCTTTTCAAAAGTTTCGCCAACTTGAGCTTGACCTGCGTCACAGCTATTCCAGTGCGATGGTGCTTTCTGGTGAGTTCACCACGTTAGGTTCCGTAACCCTCTATGCGGCCCAAAGAGATTCCCAAGGTATTTTGAAGGGGCTGTTTATCCATGACAGGCGAATAGCAGATAAACCGGTGGTTATCACAGCGGAAGAAGGCCTCTGTTTGAACTTAAGCGGAACCATTCAGTTTGTTTTAAAAAGAGGAACGCGACAAGAGATGCCCCTTCGCGCCGTTCCTTCTTTTTTGCAATTTGACTCATATACCCTTCAATTAAAGCTGCCGCCTCCGTCTGGCAGGCGGCAGCCCAAGCCATACGAAATGTCTCTTTCAGATCTGTGGTGGCCTTCAGATGAGGTTCCTCAAGCGGTGCGTCAAAAGCTGAAGGCGGAGGCACACCAAAGAATGTTGGCCCCGTTTTACAGCCTCTCCTTTGGGGTTTTGGCAGCTTTCTTCTTGCTGAATGCTTCAGGGCAGCGACGAAGTTATGCCTTTCCCATTTTGTGCAGCGTGTTGCTGTGCACGTTTATTCAGGGCGCAAGTTTAGCCTTACTCCAACAACATGCAACGTTGGGTCTGTTGATTCCTCTGGCTTACGGCCTGGTTTTGAGCCCCCTTGCTTTATTCGGGATTCATTGCTACCAGGCTTACAGATCGGAGCAATCGGCGGTTATAGGAGCTGCCTTATGAAGCCAGGCCTACTTTTAACGCGCTATACCTTGGGCCTGTTTGGCTGGTGCTTACTTTCTTTTTCGGGTATGGCCCTTCTTTTGATTGGGTTATTTGACTTTTCAGAGCTCCAGCGGCGCTCCCTTGGGAAAGGGTCGCTTACCTTAGCCAAAAAAATCGAGATGGTGCTTTTAAAGACCCCCTTTCTTCTCGAACAGCTTCTGCCCTTCATTCTTTTTGGAAGTGCTCTTGCGCTTTTTTGGCGGTTGAATCGAACCCATGAGTGGATTGTGATGCGCTCAACGGGGCTTTCCGTCTGGCAATTTTCTTGGCCTCTGCTTCTGCTCGCTTTTGCCATAGGCGTTTGGGACCTTGCGCTGAATCAACCTGTTACAGCCTATCTGTTTAAGCGTTACCAACACCAAAATGATATCTACTTTGACCAAGGGGAGGAGGCCTCTGTAAAAATCTCCCGGGATGGGTTGTGGGTTCAAAAAAGAGCCCCCCAGCATCACATGATCTACCAGATTGGGAAATACCTAGCTTCAGAAGAAAGATTAGAGAAGATCTCTGTTTATATTTTTTCAAGACAATATGAGTTTCAAGCCCACTATCAAGCCACAGCAGGAAAACTGACCCCTGAAGGGCTTGTCTTGTATCAGGGGTGGGTTCTCACGCCCAATACCCCTTCTCAAGGGTTTGAAAAGATTGTGCTTCCTCATCAGCTGACCCTTTCAGATATTCATCGTACCAACCAAAATCTCCATACCCTTTCCTTTTGGGAGATCCCTGGAATTATCGCGCTGCTGGATCAAGCGGGGCTTTCAAGCCATAAATACCGCATGCAGCAAGCAAGCCTTATCGGTCGCGTTTTATGGTTGGGGGCGATGGTGCTTTTGGCCGCCGCTTTTTCCCTCCAACCTTTGCGCCAGAGGAGATCATTCCCCTTGTTATTAACAGGGGGAGGGGCTTGTTTTGCACTTTATATTGTGCGAGATTTTTCCCATGCATTAGGGATGACAGGCTCTTTGCCCATTTTTCTTGCTTCCCAAGCGCCTGCTATCTTAACGTTTCTTTTGGCGGTCATCCTTTTAATCCATTTTGAGGAAGGTAAGGTCTAGGTGGCGCACCCACATAACCGTTTGCTCATTCTTTTAGTAAGCTTTTTTGTTTGTTTTTTAGCATGCGAAGGCATTGCTGGTATCGAGTCTCTCGACTTTCACAAACGATCCAAGGTAAACACTGACATTCCTGCCATGCTCTATGCGGATGATGTGAATTATGACCAAAGCTTGGGGGTTTTAACGGCTAAAGGGCATGTGGAGATTGAGCAAGAAGGGCGGATTCTAGAGGCGAACCAAATTTCTTACCACGAAAAAACCGATTTAGTGATTGCCTCAGGCAATGTGCGTCTTCGAGAACCAACGGGGGATGTTTCTTTTGCAGAATATGTAGAATTGAAAGGAAATTTGAAGGAGGGAATCATTCAAAAGGCCCGCCTTCTCCTTTCGGGTAATGAAAGGTTTACGGCAGGATCCCTTAAAAAAAAAGCGGGGGGGGGACGCACAGAAATGGAGCAAGTCTCTTACACCCCTTGTGAGCGATGTAAAGACCACCCAGAAGATCCCCCTTTATGGTCTATTCAAGCAAAACAGATTGTCAGAGATGTCGAAGCCGGAGAGATGACCTATGTCGATGCGAATTTGAGGATTGCGGGGGCTCCCGTTTGCTATCTTCCCTATTTAACAACCTCCCTTAAAAGACGAAGCGGCTTTTTAACGCCTACAGCTGGAACCTCTGGGGAGCTGGGGACTTTTGTAGGCGTGCCCTATTATTGGGTGCTGGACAAAGCCTCAGGAGATCAAGATTTCACCTTCACACCCTATCTAACCAGCAAGCGGCATATCATTTTAGGCTTAGACTATCGCAAGCGTTTTCAAGAGGGAAAATTAAGATTATCCGGAAGCAGCAATTTTTCCCCTGGATCCCGTTGGGTGCAAGGGCAGCCTCCTGCCACTCAAAAGGAAAAAATCCCAGATATTCGGGGACATTTTTTCGCAGAAGGGGAGTTTCATCTCAATGAACGGTGGCGGATCAAATTCCAAGAACAGCGCTTGAGCGATAAAAGCTATTCAAGGTCCCGGTTTTTCCTGAACACCCAACCGGAAACAGCCATGTATACGGCACACCCTGTTTTAGAATCGCGCTATGTTGCAGAGCGTTTCTCGGAGTCAGATTTTTTTTCAGCCCAAGCCATTCACTATATGGGGCTTAAAGCGTCTGATCGCCAGCGCAAAACGCCTATCGTTTTGCCGGTGATTGCCTATGACAGCGGCTTGCTCCCCCTAGGGCGACAAAGCTTTGTTAGCTTTCAAGGAAATGCGATGAACCTCTACAGGAGGGAAGGAGACAGATCCAGGCGGATCCTCGTAAAAGGAGATTGGTTTTTTCCTTACATCAACAGCATGGGGCAGGTGTTTTCTTTTTTTTCAAGCCTGCGGGGTGATCTTTATGATACAGACCTTTATCAAAACCAAACTGTTAAACACCAGGGAACTACAGCTCGGTTTTTCCCCCAAGCGGGCTTAGAGTGGCGCTGGCCTTTTGCACACCAAAGCTTTCCCCTTGTTGTGGAGCCTATTGTCCAATTGGTGACCTCTCCCCAAGGAACGCCTTCTGCCAAAATTCCCAATGAAGATTGCCGTGGCTATCAGTTTGACGAGACCAGTCTGCTGCTTCCCAACCGATTGCCGGGTTACGACCTGTTAGATTACGGCAGCCGCCTCAGCTATGGTGGCCAGGTTCTTTATCGAAGTCAAAAAATGGGAATTTTTTTGTTCTTCATGGGGCAAAGCTATGCTTTTACACACCCCCACCCTGAATTTAAAGGCACAGGAATTGACCATCACCTCTCAGATTATGTGGGGCGAATCCTTTGGTCGGGGTTTGATGGTATGCTCCATATCAACCAACGTTTCCGTTTAGATCGTGAAAAATTACACACCAGGCTTAGCGAAAGTGAAATTATCTTAGGGCCAGCCCTTTTCAACGTGTCTGTAAATTATTTGCTTTTAAAGCCCTCTGCTTTAATCCCTAATCTGAAAGCCGTTGAGCAAGTTTCCTTGGGGCTTTCTTCCCAATTTCATAAATTTTGGACGCTTTCTACGTCGTTTAGCTTTGATAAAGATGCTGCGGCTAACCAATGGAAAAGTCTTTCCCATGGGGTTGAGGTTGGTTACCAAGACGAATGCCTAACAGCAAAGGTAGAGCTGCTGAGAACCTATTATCGCTACCGAGATGTTAAGCCAGGCTATACGTTTTTGCTGAGTGTTGTGTTTAAAAATCTGGGGGGTGTTTCTTACCAGCCACCAGAAAAAACAGGGTTCAATCCTAAAAAGAATTTCATCCGTTAATTATCTCGGACAATTCACGCATTGGTGGCACACGGAAAAACGGAAGGTTGCAAAGACACAGAAGGCTGCTAAGATGGAAAAGCATTTATTGATGTGAACACGCATACTAGGTACATTATGCCAGCTGTTTCAGCTATCCAGTCAAAAACCAAATTTCCAGCTTCTTCTCCAGCGCTGACCCCTGTGATGCAGCAGTATCAAAAAGTTAAACAAGATCATCCTGATTGCTTGCTGTTTTTCCAGATGGGAGACTTTTACGAGCTGTTTTTTGAAGATGCCATCATCGCTTCTAAGGCCTTGGATATCGCCCTCACCAAACGGGGACAAGATCAAGACGGAGAGGCCATTCCCATGTGTGGGGTGCCTTTGCACGCAGGCGAGGCTTACCTTGGGCGCCTCATGCGCCAGGGCTTTCGGGTGGCGATTTGTGAGCAGCTTGAATCTCCCACAACCAAAGGCCCGGGCAAAGGCCCTTTGCGGCGTGACGTTGTGCGCATTGTAACCCCAGGGACTTTAACAGAAGATACGTTGTTAGACGCCAAACACCACCAATTTTTGGTCTCTCTTGTGGAAGATAAAAAGCGCCAAACCGTTGGGTTGGCATGTGTTGATATTTCAACGGGTGAATTTTTTTTAGAATCCCATACCATGCGTGGCCTAGGTTCTGCTTTGGTGCGCTTAAATCCAAAGGAAATTCTGCTCTCCCAGCAGTGGCTTCAAGATCCTGATTTTTTTGAGCTTTGGGGAGAGTGGAAAAAGCAATTAACGCCTCTTCCAGCCAGCCGGTTTAACGTTGAAAATGGAGAAAAGCGGCTCCAAGGTTTTTATAAAGTGGACACCCTTGCGCCCTTTGGAGATTTTACACGTCAAGAGCTCGCAGCGGGGGGCACCCTCTTGGATTACCTCACCCTCACCCAAAAGCAACAGATGCCCGTGTTGGCGAAACCCCACAAGCGCTCCGTGAAAGGCTTTTTAGAAATTGACCGTTTTACCCGACGTAACCTGGAGTTGACCCAGACCCTTTCTGGAGAAAAGCAGGGGAGTCTTCTGGCGCTTTTGGATCAAACCGTAACTCCTCCTGGGTCACGCTTGTTGGCGATGCGCTTGGCGGCACCCCTCGCAGCGGTTGAACCCATTGAAGCGCGTCTGGAGAGTGTCGCTTTCTTCACAGAGCACCCTGAAACTGTGGAGGCGTTGCGTCGGCACCTCAAGCAATGTCCTGATTTAGAGCGCGGGCTATCAAGGCTGTTAATGGGGCGCGGCTCTCCCCGAGATCTCGCTGCGTTAAAAGAGGGTTTTTTGCTGCTTCCCCTTATACGTCAGCTTTTAGAGCCCTTTGAAGCAGAGCTGCGTTCTTTGGAATTGAGGGACTGTTTTTCTCAGCTCCCTAAAACCTATGAGCTTGGCGACCTCCTCCAAAGGGCCCTTAAGCCAGAGTTGCCTGCTTTCGCAAGGGACGGTGGTTTTATTGCGCCTGGGTATGAGCCCGCCTTTGATGAGCTCTGTCGCTTGAGGGATGAGGGTTATCAACTGATTCAAGGGCTTCAACAGGCTTATGTCGTCCAAACGGAAATTAATTCCTTAAAGATCAAGTCCCACAGTGTTTGGGGTTATGTCATTGAAGTGAGCCAGTCCCAGGCCACAAAAATACCGCCAGAATTTATCCACAGACAGTCTTTGGCGAATGTGATCCGGTACACAACCCCAGAGCTGGTTCAGCTTGAGCAGCGCCTCAAAACCGCGGCAGATCAAGCGCTATCCCTTGAGCTTAAGCTTTTTCAAGCGTTGATAGAGCAGGTGCGCCTTGGGGCAGACGAGATCCGCCAGATAGCGAAAGCTCTCGCGGTTTTGGACGTTTCTGCTGCCCTCGCCCATATCGCCCAACGCTATGGCTATGTGCGTCCTGTGGTGGATGCTTCGGTCGCTTTTTCCATTGACAAAGGGCGTCACCCGGTTGTGGAAGCTTTTTTAAAAGAGAAGCAAACGGCGTTCGTCGCAAACGATTGCAGCCTTTCCCAAGAAGAAACCATCTGGCTTTTAACAGGCCCCAACATGGCGGGGAAGAGCACCTTTTTGCGTCAAAATGCCCTTATCTTGTTGATGGCCCAGATGGGCTCTTTTGTACCAGCCCAGGCGGCCCATATCGGCGTGGTGGACCGGCTGTTTAGTAGAATTGGCGCGGCCGATGACCTGGCGAGAGGGCAATCTACATTTATGGTTGAGATGGTTGAAACCGCAGCCATTTTAAACCAAGCAACCCCCCGCAGTTTTGTGATTTTGGATGAATTGGGGAGGGGCACCTCTACCTATGATGGACTTTCTCTGGCGTGGGCTTCGATGGAATACCTCCATGACCAAATTCGCTGTCGAACCCTGTTTGCAACACACTATCATGAGCTTACTGCCCTTGAGAAAGACCTGCCGCTGCTTCGGTGCTATACCCTGTCTTTGAAGGAGTGGGAAGGGGATGTGTTATTTCTCCATAACATGCTTCCGGGTAAGGCCGACCGCTCCTATGGCATCCATGTGGCCAAACGTGCCGGCGTCCCAGAGCCGGTTTGGGCGCGCGCGACCCAGCTGCTTCAAGCGCTGGAGGGAGAGAAGGCTTCGGTTGCCCTAGAGAAGGTAAAACCCGCTTTACCTCAACTTCACCAACCGCTGCTTCCCCTAAGCTCCCCCCTCGAAGCTGCTGTAGCCAAGCTGAATCCAGATGCTTTGTCTCCCAAAGAAGCCCTTGAGGTGATTTATAAATTGAAGCATCTCTTGGTTGAGCCATGTTGAAAGAGCAGGGGATGTTACGTCACGTTTTTACCATTGGAAGCCTCACCCTCTTCAGCCGCATCACGGGATTTTTGCGGGATGCCCTCATCGCTTCGTTTCTAGGGGTCAGCCCCCTGACGGACGCATTTTTTGTGGCCTTCAAGCTGCCCAATTTTTTTCGCCGCTTTTTTGCTGAAGGAGCTTTTAGCTCAGCCTTTGTGCCGCTGTTCTCAAGCATGGTTGCGCGCCAGGGACTTTCAGCCGCGACGCGGTATGCTGGGCAAATCTTCACCCTCATGGTTGGCGCTTTGTTCATCTTTCTGCTTTTGGTAGAACTTTGGATGCCTGAATTTTTAGGCCTCCTTGCGCCAGGGTTTTCCCAAACCCCCGAGCGTTTTCAAGATGCTGTGGCGTTGGCCCGCATCGCCTTCCCTTACATCTTTTTTGTATCCCTGGTGGCTCTTGTTTCAGGGGTTCTCAACACGCTTCAGAAATTTGCAGCGGCAGCTTTCTCCCCCGTTCTGTTGAATGTCTTCATGGTTGGAAGCCTCTTCATCCTGGCCCCGTTTGTTCCAACGTTGGCCCATGCTTTGGTTTGGTCAGTCCTGTTTGCAGGTGCCCTTCAGTTGGCTTGGGTTTATGGCGTTTGTGTAAAGCACGGCATTTATTTGCGCCCCTGTTGGCCAACGCTTTCCCCTGAATTGCGAAGATTTTTTAAATTATTACTACCTGCGGCCATGGGGGCAGGTATCTTCCAAATCAATTTTTTCGTGGACATGTTGTTTGCGTCTTTATTGCCGACTGGTTCTATCTCTTATCTTTTTTATGCGGATCGCCTGAATCAGCTTCCCCTAGGGGTGATTGGCATCGCCATCAGCACGGCGCTTTTGCCGAAGCTTTCTAAAGAATTAAGCCTTCAACACCATGAAAAGGCTTTGGCGCTTCAAAACCGTTCTCTAGAGCTGGGGATGATCCTCACAATTCCTGCGACCTTGGGCTTGATCCTCCTGGCCTTTCCTTTGGTGAAGGTATTGTTTGAGCGAGGTGCTTTTCAGCCCAACGATGTGCGCCACACAAGCCAAGCCCTGATCGCCTTCGCAAGTGGGTTACCAGCTTATGTGTTGGTGAAAATCTTTAGCACCAGTTTTTTCGCACGCCAAGATACAAAAACCCCTGTGTGGATTGGTGCAGGGGTTGTTTTGTTGAATATCATACTCATCTTCTTCCTCTACAAGCCTTTGGCCCATGTGGGCATTGCCCTGGCAACAGCTCTTTCTGCTTGGGTAAACGCTGGGTGTCTGGTGGGGGTGCTTTGGCACCAAGGACATTTCAGGTGGGAACGGCGCCTTTCCCAAGCCTTCCAAAAATTGCTGCTTTGCTGCGGTATATTGGTGTTGTTTTTGGAGCTTTCCCGCCCTGCTATCTTGCCCTTATTTGATGGAGATCTTCTCTTCAAGATTTTAGGATTGGGATGTTCCGTTGGAGGAGGAGGGCTTTGCTTCCTTCTAACTGCGGCTATGTTTAAGCTTTTCCCATTTCCGTTACGTCTTAAAACAAGAATCTAATGTTTTGTTAAGAAAAAAATAATAGCTTTATAGCACACATTTCTTTTAAAATGAATCTAGCGTAATTTTTAAAAGGTTTTATGACCATGCCTGTTCCTTCTTGTTTTCCCCAGCAACGTCCTAAAGCACTTTTGTTTGATTGGGATAACACCCTAGTCGATACGTGGCTCACTTGCTATGAAGCCCTTAACAAAACACTCCTTTTTTATGGTCATGTGCCACACACACCTGAGCAATTCAGCAAGCAACCCCATTTGTCTTTAAGGGAAAGCTTTCCTTCCATCTTTGAGGATAAAGCCCTTGAAGCCGAACAGTTCTTTTATGATCAGGTCCATGATACCCATCTGGAAACGCTTCGGCCCTTGCCAGGTGCTGAAAAGCTCCTACAATGGGCCCTCCAAAAGGGCGTGTATGTCGGTGTTGTCAGCAATAAAGCAGGGCAGCTTTTGAGAAAAGAGGTTCAACACTTGGGTTGGGGAAAATATTTTGAAAAAATTATTGGATCTTACGACACAGAGGCTGATAAACCGTCTCATATCCCGTTGTTGGCAGCCCTTCAAGATAGCTCTCTTGATCCAGGACACCATGTTTGGTTTGTAGGAGATTCATGCGTGGATGTGCAGTGTGCTCAACGTGCGGGTTGCGTTCCTGTCGCCATAGGAGACAACGCTGCGAAACCTGAAGAAATCGTGGTTTTTGGTAAAGATTGCATTCGGCTTAGCCATATTTTATCAGCCTTGCCTGTTGAAGAGCAGTTGCTTGAAGTTGGGTAGAGCTTTTTGAATCGCTCTCTATTTTCGTTTTCCTGAACTTTCCAGCAGTTGTATAAGAATCAAGATCATCGCCCCCAGGGTGATGGCTGTGTCAGCGACATTGAAAGCAGGAAAATGGATTTCCTTTAAATGAAAGTCAAGAAAATCAATAACCCCACTATAAAGAAGGCGGTCGATCATATTCCCTACGGCTCCAGCCATAATGCAAGTCAATCCGAATCGGGCCCACGCGCTCTTCACGCTCCGATACCAAACCCCAAGAAAGATCAAAATACTCAAAGAAATCGCTACCAACAACAACGTTCCTTCCCGAGATCCCGCGGGGAATAACCCAAAGCTTACGCCTCTGTTTTGCACATGCACCAAATTGAAGAAAGAGGTAAGGACATGATGAAATGATTTAGGAATCCAGGCCAATATAGCCTGCTTGCTTGCTTGATCTAACGCCAAGATACATAAAAAGATCCAGAAATCTTGTTTCCAGAAAGACCGCCCATGAGAAGTTTGGGAAACGGGCGAAAACACATGATCCCTCACAAATCGCCTTTCAAAGCGCTGAATTTTTTTACCCAGCACGTTGACCCCCTAGAGAAAAAGGCGCATAGGGAAGTTCTTTAGCAAGAGAATCGATGGCTTTCAATGTTTCTAATAAGGTAGGCAAATGGCGCAGCGGAATCATATTGGGGCCATCACTTGGGGCTTGATCTGGATCTGGGTGCGTTTCAATGAACACAGCGGCGACCCCAATCGCCACTGCGGCTCTTGCGAGAGGCTCTACAAAATGACGCTCTCCGCCGCTTTTGCCCCCCAGACCTCCCGGCTGTTGCACAGAATGGGTTGCATCAAAAACAACAGGAAGCCCTGTTTGTTCCAAAATGGGGATGGCACGCATATCTGACACCAGGGTGTTATAGCCAAAGCTGACGCCTCGTTCGCAAAGCAAAATACGTTGGTTACCAGCTTCCCAAGCTTTTTGGGCAATGTGATACATATCCCAAGGAGCTAAAAATTGCCCCTTTTTGATGTTGAGGGCTCTACCTGTTTGGGCTGCAGCCTGTATTAAATCTGTTTGACGGCATAAAAAAGCAGGAATCTGGAGAACATCAACCACTTCAGCCACAGGCTTGCATTGAGCTACTTCATGGACATCTGTGAGAACGGGAATGCCAAAAGTCTCCCGGATTTCTGCAAAAATAGGCAGTGCTTGGGCCAACCCAATGCCTCGTTGGCTTTGGCCACTACTTCGGTTTGCTTTATCAAACGAGGTTTTGAAGATAAGCCCCATCCCAAGGGCGCGTGTCATGCTGACCAATGCTTCTGCTACTTCCAGCCCATGCTCACGGCTTTCCAACATACAAGGGCCCGCAATCAGGGCCAGCGGTTGTTGATTCCCCAACCGTACGGACCCAACCGTTACACAAGCATCTGGCAATACAAACGAGCGTTCCATCTACACCAGCCTTTCTTCCATTAATGCAGCGCCAATGAACGCAGCAAATAGAGGGTGCGCCTGAAAAGGGCGCGATTTAAATTCAGGGTGAAATTGCGCTGCCACAAACCACGGGTGGTCTGGGCGTTCAATGATTTCTACCAACTCTCCATCTGGAGAAAGACCTGAAAACACAATGCCTGCCTTTTCCAAAGCTTTCCGGTAGGTTGTGTTCACTTCATAGCGGTGACGGTGACGCTCAAAAATCTCTTTCGTTCCATAAATTTCAGCAGCCTTTGAGCCAGGTTGAAGGTGACAAGCATAGTTCCCCAAACGCATGGTTCCCCCCATCCCTTGTCTTTGGTCATACACGTGTTTGCCGTCTGTCTTAACCCATTCGGTCAGAAGGGCTATCAACGGCTCTGGAGTTGGCCCAAATTCCGTCGAGCTCGCCTTGGGAAATCCTGCAAGGTTTCGAGCTGTCTCGATCAAAGCCAGCTGCATGCCAAAACAGATTCCCAAAAAAGGAAGTTTTTTCTCCCTTGCAAATCGAATGGTTTCCATAATGCCTTGGGCGCCGCGTTCACCAAACCCACCAGGGACAATCAGGCCATGGACATCCCCCAGCTGCTCTTGCAGTTTTTTCTCAAGAGCATTTTCAGCTTCCTGATCAAAGCATTCACTGTTGATCAACTTCAAACGAACCGCTACCCGGTTTGCAATGCCGCCATGCACCAGGGCTTCAATCACAGATTTATAAGCATCTGGCGACAGCACATACTTACCCACAAGGGCAATGGTAATTTCGCCCTCAGGCCGCTCAACAGCCTCCACAACCGCTTTCCAGTTGTCCAAAGATGGTGGGGAGCTCTCTGGAAATCCAAAATAAGCACAAACCTGAGCATCTAGCTGGTGGTTTGCATACACGCCGGGAAGCGCATAAATCGTTTTCACATCCGGGGCTTCAATCACCCGAGACGGAGAGATATTGCAAAATAAAGCCAGCTTAGAGAGGATATCGCTGGAGAGCGGTCGATCACAACGGCACAAAAGAAAATCAGGTTGAATACCAGCCCGCTGTAATTCTCGCACGGAGTGCTGTGCTGGTTTGCTTTTACATTCCCCAGCGGTGGCAATGTAGGGAACGAGTGCTACGTGGAGAAAAAGCGTTCGCTCAGGTCCCAAGTCATTGCGAAGCTGGCGTATGGCTTCCAAAAACGGAAGGCTTTCGATATCTCCTACGGTGCCTCCAATTTCACAGATGACGATATCGTCTTCAGCCGTATGGGCCAGAATTCTTGATTTAATTTCGTCTGTGATGTGGGGAATCACTTGAACGGTTCCCCCGAGATAACCACCTTGGCGCTCCCGGTGTAACACGTTTAAATAGATTTTCCCGGAAGTAAGGGTGTCTGCTTCACAGGTTGGGACGCCTGTGAAACGTTCATAGTGCCCCAGGTCTAGATCAGTTTCAGCCCCATCTTGGGTCACAAAAACCTCACCATGTTGTTGGGGGCTCATGGTTCCTGGGTCAACGTTCAGGTAAGGGTCAAGCTTTCTCAGCCGAACCCGAAAGCCTCGTTCTTTGAGCAAGGCTCCAAGGGATGCAGCGGAAAGGCCTTTTCCTAGGGAAGAAACAACCCCACCTGTTACAAAAATAAACCGTGTTAACTTCATACCTGTTCCAATAGGGTTCATGCTTTCAAACACAAAATTCCCATAACAGGAATAGAAATGTTTGAAATCCGAGGAGATGCCATGGGGCTCCCTTAAGACGGTTTTTTCGTCGTGGGAGCAGAGGAAGGTTTTTGCTTTTTTTCCTGCTTTAAAGGAGCTTGGGAAGCTTTATTTGGCTTTAAATTTTCGCCAGAACGTGGGGGAGCTTCAACCTTTCCAGACTGGATCACCGGCGCTAGGATTTTCTGTTTCACGTGTTGGCTTGCAAGAATCGACAAAAGCAAGCTGATCCCCATAAAAACAGCCGCAAGGATCGCCGTAAGACGTGTCAAAAAATTAGCCGTTCCCCGGGATGTCATCGCACCCCCTAAGGTGGGGCTACCAAATCCCATGCCGCCGCCTTCGCTTCGCTGCAACAGGATAACTCCAATCATTGTTACGGCAATAATTAAATGAAAAATCAAAAAAAACGTTTGCATGTTGCTTCTTCCGCACGTTATATTTCCTGTCTGCGATCTGACGAATAAACCTAGCGCGATTCCACGCAATTGTAAATAGTGTGTAAGGGCTCGTAGAAATGAAATTCAAAGCGTCAAGCATCTGTAAGTTTATTTTTAGGTGCTTATAGGTTGAGATCAGGTTTACGGTTAAGCTGCGGTGCAAAAGGAGGGGTGCCAGAGTGGTTGAATGGGGCGGTCTCGAAAACCGTTATACACGCAAGTGTATCGAGGGTTCGAATCCCTCTCCCTCCTCCAGAATTTTGTTGTAGTTAAGGTTGGTAACTCTTTTAAATTGTGCAATTGCAATCTTGGGTTTCAACAAGGTGCGACACGTTCATCAAACCACAATTTGCCTTTCCTTCCACAAATGCAGATGATGTTGGATTGGAAGGTGATCATACCAAGTATTACCATTCCACTTTTGTAGAAAATGGGTTTGCTCCGTCTTCCAGAATATCTAAATACTTACGGTAGATATAAGTTTTATCACGTTTTTTGCCACTTATCTCTTCCAATATCCCCATGGATTTCATGTGATTTAGCGCGCTTCTGGCTGTTGGCGCTGTCATTTTCAATTCTTTAGCAAGAAAGGGAACTGTAACTTGTGGTAGGCGTTTCATGTATTCGAGGGCTTGTTCGCATGAAAATCTAGCGCGCCCTAAATGAGATATTTTCTCTAAATCTTTGGTAAAAAGACCATTAATTGCTTCAGCTGTTTCAATGGCTTGTTTTGAAGACTGGTAGATACCAATTAGAAAAAATTCCAGCCATGTTTCCCAAGTACCAGATTCCCGTACTTCTTGCATTAGCTCATAATAGGCAGGGCGATTTTGCTTAAGATAAAGGCTTAGGTATAAGATAGGCTCATCAAGCATACCATTTGCGCATAGAAGCAAGGTTATCAGGAGTCTGCCAAGCCTGCCATTGCCATCCAAAAAAGGATGTATTGTTTCAAATTGAATATGAGCCAGCCCTGCTTTTATGAGGACTGGGATGTTTTCATCATGAAGAAAGTTTTCAAAATCGCCAAGACAATCATTCAAATAATCTACCGGAGGCGGAACAAAAAGGGCGTTACTTGGCCTTGTGCCGCCGATCCAATTTTGTGATCTTCTAAATTCTCCAGGCAATTTGCCGGAACCTCGACCTCCAGAAAGCAGAACACCGTGTATTTCTTTTAAAAGTCTAAGAGATAGCGGAAAGTCACCTTGTAAGCGTTCTAACCCATAGTTTATAGCTTTAACATAATTAGATACTTCTTCTACATCTTCAAGGGAGACATCAGGTTTTTGGTGGTGTTCAAATAGCATGAGATCTGAAAAGGAGCTTTGTGTGCCTTCAATTTGACTTGAAAGCAAAGCTTCTTTGCGTACATACATATAGATGAAAAGTGCTGTATTAGGAATGGTCTTATGAATGCTATTTAACTCAGCCAGCCCATGGGTTGCTTTTTCGAGATAAGGATACAGCATCGCTAAATTTATGGGTGGCTCTGGTGGTAGCTTTGGAGGAATATATGCTTTATATGATTCCCCAGTGACTTTTTGCGTAATATATATTCCTACCCTCTGATTCATAAGCTATTTTTTCTTAAGTCATCTGAACTAAGAAATTATATCGGATTATCTTTTCTTAGTCAAGGCTGCAAAGAAAAGATATAGTTTTTTGGGTGTGCTTTTTCAAGCTTAGTCATGGCGCCCAAAGAGCCGCTCTAAATCTTTTAAATTGAGGCGGATAAATGTAGGACGTCCGTGATTGCACTGCCCAGAGTGGGGCGTTGCTTCCATCTGTCGTAAAAGGGCGTTCATTTCGGGTTTGCTGAGGGCTTTTCCAGCTTTGATGCTGGAGCGGCATGCGATGGAAGCCGCCACATCTTGTAATAAAATCTGGAGTTTTTCAGGAGCTATTTCGGGGGTTTCCAGAACCTCCAGCTCGGCGGCCAAATCTTGGATCAGGCTTGTCAGATTTTCTAGGGGGAGCATGTCGGGAATCTCCCGTATCAAAACACCATCATCCCCAAATACCTCTAAAATCAGACCAAATTTAGCCAGATTTTCAAATTGTTTTTGCAACGCTGTAACAGCCAAAACGGGAAGAGGAATGATTTCAGGAATCAATAACGGCTTGCGCACGACAGACCCTTGGGCCAGCTGATGCTTCATTTTTTCATAAGAAAGTCGCTCGTGGGCCGCATGCTGGTCTATCAAAACCAGAGCGTCCGTGGTCTGGGAGACGATGTAGCTTTGATGAATCTGGCCAATGGCATCTCCTAGAGGGCTTTCTTGGAAGCCCTCCAGGGTTACTTGAGGCGAGGGCAGATCCATGGGGGCTGCTGACATTTCAAAGAGGGGAGGGCTACATTTTGGATGAGGTGCAGACCAAAAAGGAGAAGGATCTTCACGTAGTTGGGAAGGAGAGGTTGCAGCATGGGAATAAGCATAAGAAGCCGGCGGCCTGCTTACAAAAGCATTTCCTGCGCCTCCAACGGCAGAAAAAGCCTGCAGGGTTTGGTCTGACAGCGCTTGATTCGGATGTTGCCCCGTTTCTTGAAGCGCCTGCTTCAAAGCTGTTAGCACGAGGGCTCGAACCTGGGAAAGATCACGAAAACGCACTTCCGTTTTGGCGGGGTGAACATTCATGTCCACCTCCTCCATTGGGAGCGTTAAAAAAAGCACCCCGACTGCGTGGCGCTCTTTAGGGACGTGATCTTGATAGGCGCTGCGTATTAAGGACCCAATCCATCGGTCGCGCACCACTCGTCCGTTGACAAACACATATTGCTGGTTTGCTGTTCCACGATGGTAGGTTGGAACCCCCATCAGGCCATCCAGGGCATAGGCTTCCCTTGCTGTAGCAACCGGAAAGCTGCTTTCTAAAAAAGCGGCTCCCAACACAGCCTCTGTACGTTTGAGCAGTGCTTCTTGGTCAGACAAACCAGGCAAGCTTGGATAATCAAAAAGCTTCCTGTTTCCTTCGGTCAGTTTGAAGCTGACCTTTGGGTTAGCAAACGCAAGCCGTTGCAAAATATCTTGGGCGTGGGAGAGCTCTGTCGTTTGGGATTTCATGAATTTAAGGCGAGCGGGTGTCGCAAAAAAAAGGTCCCGCACCTCTACCTTCGTTCCCGAGGGGTAAGGGAAAACCGCAGGGGCAAGGGGTGCCTTAATGCCGCCTTCCACACAGAAACACCAAGCTTCTCCTGAGGAAAATGAAGCATGACGAGAGATAAGCTGGAGCCTTGCAACGGCTCCAATAGAAGGCAAAGCCTCCCCCCTAAACCCAAAGGTTTGGATGCGGAAAAGATCGCTATCTTGTAGTTTAGAGGTGGCGTGGCGCTCCACACATAGCTCTAGATCTTCAAGAAGCATGCCTTGTCCATTGTCCAGAACACTGATCAGGCTTTGTCCACCATCTTGTAAGGCAACTTCAATTTGAGTTGCTCCGGCATCCAAGGCATTTTCTACCAATTCTTTAACAACAGAAGCGGGTCGATCTACCACCTGCCCTGAAGCGATCTGGTTGATAAGATGAGGTTCTAGCACACGAATAGAAGGCATCTTTGAAAATCCTCTTGATTTTTTTAAAAAAGCCCTTCCCATCCACATTCAGCGGACAGCAATTACAAGAAACGTTGCTAGATCTCCGGTAGCCTGTCAAGCTCAAGTCGAACAAACCCGAATTTTTTCAAAGAAAAAGGCAACCCAGAAGACCTGAGTTGCCTTGCTCTTTAAAGCACCTCAAAAAGGTGCTTGAACCGTGAAACAAACATATTAGGAAGTGCCTCCTGACTACAATTTTTAAAATAAATGAAATAAGAAATCAAGTAATAATTTTTTTTATTTATTATTCGCAAGTAATCTCATGATTGATTGAAAACTTTGTGAGTCTTCTCGAAATAATTCAAATAAATCCATAAAATTTTTATCCCGCCATAGAATAGCTTGTTTCAGTAAAAGGGATAAAGGGCTATTGGGGTCTTCTTTGATCAAAGCATCTGAAATGGTTTTCAACGTTTCAAGCATTTCTTGCCTGGATGAATCCCTTGGTTGCTCTAATTTCTCTGAATTTTCGTCATGCGTTTCTGGCTTGTTTGGGAGTGTCTCAAAATTTTCTGGTGAGGGTTGATCTTCTAGCAGTATTTTTTTTAAATTTTGGACTGGATATGTCACGCTTCCCCATTGATCACACAAGGAAATAATCTGATTTAGTTGCTTGTGTAGCGCAAAAAAAGAGGGTAAATCAGAGGGTTTCATCCCCTGCAGCATGGTTTTTAAAAAATCTTCCAGGGCTTGAAGTTCATCCAAAGCATGCATCATTTTTTCTTTAAGCTGTTGGTAAAAAACAGGGGGGGTTGCGCGGATGCTTCGCCATACAGACTGGGGGCTTGCCTCGCCTTTTTCTTCAACGGCTTGTTTTAGAAATTCTTCTGGGTCTGTCTGTTTCCGGCTTATGGTTTCAAGGCGTTGAGACGCAAACCATTCTGCTAATGAGAAAGCTCTAAGGTTTCCTTTTTCAGGCTTGCTAATGGCCACGGTTAATAGCATTTGAGGAAGCTTGTCGTCAAGCCACACATAGGATGCCAACCGCAAAGAGGCCCCGTCTTCATCCAATTCTGGATGTAGAGATGTCCAAAACGTTTCAGAAAGCCGGTGCAACCACTGCAATCCTCGGGCAAGCCCATCGACGCCCTCTAGAGCTGTCCAAGACTCCAGCAACCAAGCCATTAATTGCAAATCTTTTGAGCGCTCCAGCAAGCCTTGTAAACACAGGTTTGAAACCTGCCCCCAATCTGCTTTCTTGGTTTCAGACTCCCAGACACCTTGGGGCAGCAGGGGGTCTTCATTTCGCCGTGCTTCGCGGATCGCATCATAAAATGGATCATACCTCAAGGAAACCCCAGAAGGTAGATCTTTGCTTAATGGGGATAAAGCCTTTTCGAGCAAATTTTCATTAAAAGAAACCATAGAAGCGTCCTAGTTAGCGTTTAAAGCGAAGAAACAGTTGGTGCCTGTGTTGGGAAGTCAGGATATTGTAAAACAGGTTTTTCGTCTTTATCTTCTGCTTCCTCTTCTCCAGATTTTTTATGTTTTGAGGGATTTAATTTCATGAATAAAACTGTTTTTGGCACTGGATTGCTGTTCACTGTTTCTTTTTTTCCAGCGATACAAATAGTTTTACTTCTACTTGGAACCTCAGGCGAAGAATTTTGCGAACATGGAATTTCAAACCTCAAAAGCTGGCCTTCTGTTTGGGGGATATCAAGGCTTTTTTGCTGACGCATCATCCTCAAAAGAGCCCATTTGCCTTGATATTGGAATGATGCGTCTAGCCCAGAGATGGTTAAATGTGGCGGAAGCTGAGAAGAAAGGGGTCTTAGGCTGCTCCCAGATGCCCATCGGAACTGTACTTCTATAGGTTGAGCATAGCGCCACTGAACAGGCGTGGTGCTTTTAGAGAGGTCGTACCGCCGATCTCCAACCTTAAGGTGGCAGCTGATAATCTGGTTCCCATTTGCTTCTTGTTCGGTATAGCCACGAAAGGTTGCATCAAGTGACAGCGGAGATGCTTTTTCAGGTTGCTCAGCTTCTAGAATTGCTCCAAAAACGCTTTGGAGGTTTTCCATTTTTTCTAAAAAATGAATCGCTTTTTGGCTATTCGCGCTGCCAAGTTTATCCAAAAATCCTTTGGCAAAATCTCCTTTTTCTCCTAACATTTGGTAAAATGCTTGAAGGTCGTCCACAGAAACATCTGCAGCTCTTGAAAAAAGAACATCTTCTTTCACAAAGGGGAATCGGCCAGCTAATTTTGCATTAAAATAAGAAGCTATCTCTTGGTAGGCTTCTTTGGAAACAGCCCCTTCGGCATGTTGACATTGTTGGCTGAAACGCTTTTTAAGCTCGAGCCGTTTTTGAAGGAAAAAATCTGTGGGGGCAGAATCCCCTGTGCCTTCGCTTTCATCCAAGCACGCCCCAAGCTTGACCTGGGGAAGCTCTTTTAAAATAAATGTTTCTAGGGCGGCAATTGAATTTCCTGAGGTGTTTTTGGTGTAGAGATTAAGTTGTACTAAAATTTTTGACCATTTTCTATAAAGGGCGGGGGGTTGCCCTCGATCAAGCTCAAATAAACTGTGCAAAAGTTGGACAACAGGCTCAGCAAACTCTTTTGCAAGGTATCGGATTCTCTCCCGTTGTAATGCGATATAGGGTTTAAGATCAGCTTCTTCCAAGTTACTTGCCTCCCCTTCAAAAGCTCCAGTTTGAAGGGAATAAGGGGCTTCTGATTCCAAAATTTGATCGAGGCTTGCAAGCAAACCAAGGGCTTGCTTCAAAACAATTTTTTTCATCTCTCCATGAAGCTGCAGCATCCCGAGGGATTTAGTTTTCCCTAAAACGTTTCCTAAAATAGGGGTCACCACCCGCACATTTTGGATTTCTGGCAACAGCACCTCTTCAGGAGATAGAGAACCTTGGACACGATGGGATTTTGGAGCAAAAATTTGAGATTTTGCTAGTTTACCTTGAAGGTTTTTTCTTAAATTTGATACAGAAATAAACCGCAGGGTTTCCCAGAAATTTTTTGGAAAAAAGAGGAGCTTATTCGCCATAAAAAAATCAAAATGGTTTAATAAATTTTCAACCTCTTGAAGCCTTTGAAAATTCCACAAAAGATAAGACCCTGTAGGCACGTTCGTTTGAATAGGCTGAAGCTGTGCACGTGACATAAACGGTTCGCTAAACAGTAAATTTAACAACCCCTGGAGGTGTAATAGCCTGTCTGGAGAAAAAGATAAATTATTCTCAGAAATAGTGAAAAGCTGTCCTGTTAAAGGACTTCGATAGTTGGACAAAAGTGTTTTAAATTCTTGAAAAGCAAGATTGCTTTCTTGGCTTAACGTATCCGCCATCGATTCATTAAAAAAATAAGAAGAAGCAATATGTTTTATAATCTCATGGAAAGGAGCGCCCGGTTCAAAATTTTCTTTCGAAAGCCAGACTGAATAAGGGTGATTAAACATGGTCGTCACGTCTGAGATGTTTTTATTGAGGGCTTGAAGTTCTTCGAAGGTGTACTGGGCACTAAGCGCCATAAATTTTTTTAAATCTACAATGAGATTTCCTAAATCAGGAGACATTTTTTCAAGATCAAAAGCAGCCTCCAAAAAACGCTCAAAAAGCAGCTGAAGTCTTTGGGTGGCAGGTTGTACAAAATCATTGAATTGAAGGGGAACGAGGGAAGAAGCTGCGAGGGCTTTTTGATAAACCTGCTCGTTATTATAAAAATCTTGAGGCAACGTGGTGTTGAAGAGTTTTTTTATAATAAACGCCAAGTCTTGAAGGCTTCCTGAATGGGGTAGATTTTTCAATTTGCTTGCAACCATCTGCAGCTCATGCATCCTATTTACATAAGTTTCTAGAGTCTTAAATTCTTGGGTTGCAAGAGGTGTTATGCCACCTCCCGCGGGGTGTGACGCTAGAAAATAAGAAGGGTTGCTTTGCTTGCCTTCTATTGTTAATCGCACTTGTTCTTGAAGTTTTTGAAAAAGCGCCCTAAAGATGATTTTGTCATAAGCCAAGATGATCACTTTTTCCATCTTTTTTTCAAGAGGGCTCAGCCAAGAAACAGGAATAAGCCAGTCCTGGAGGGGGCTTATTTTAAATCCTGCAAGGGTGTTTAAAATAATTTGGGCTTGTTGCTCAAAAAAGACATGATCAAGGCTTGCTCGTTCTTTATCTTCGAGAGCTCGTTTCATGATCGTTTTTATCTTATTCAAATGGGGTAAGAGCTCATTTCGGCTCTCTTGAAGGTTATCATAAGCATTGATCAGGCCGTAAACGCCAAAAGCTGTTCCAAGCAATCCAATGACCTGAAGCAAGCGAAGCGATTTGGTTTGAAGAAAGAAACGGGCGTGAACTGGTTTTACAATGCCTTTTTCTGGAAAAATTTTATCTTTAAAAAGGTTTGCAGTAAAAAAAATAGGCCTTGGAGGTGTGAGAGAAAAAGAGGTTTCTGATTTTTCAAAAGCTTCCGGAGAAAGGTAAACAATCTCTCCTTGGCTTTCTGTATTCTCTTGAAAAACATGATCAAATGCCGATACAGCAGATGGTATCTTGTCAGGAGAGCCACAAAAATAGACGCCCCTCAGGAAAAAACTTTCATGGTAGATATTTTCTTTAAACAGGTGTTCCAGATAAGTCTTTAGATTGCTTTTGAGCGAACGAAATTCCCTTGGAAAAACAAAAACACCATCACGTTCATCATAGATTTGGCCTTTGGCAAAAATTTCTTGCTGTAGGCGGGTGATTCGGCCTCCAATTTCATCAAACAACTCTTCAACCCAAATGGGAGAAAAAGCCGTGTCAATGGAGTAAGGGTTAGACCAACCTAAAATATCTTGATGATTTTCTTCTGGAATTTCTTGGCAAAAGCTGGAAAAGCCAGCCACAAGATCACATTTAGTTATCAAGAAATAAACAGGAAGCCTAACACCCAAAGTGCGTTGCATTTCCCACAATTTCATGTGAAGGCGGTCTGCTCGTCGCATCAAGAGCTCATGGGGAATTTTCCCTAAAAGCTCTTCTGCAGAAATTGTTAATACAATCCCATCTAAAGGACGCTTAGATCGATGGTTAGCGAGAAGATCTAACAACAAGCGCCAATCTTGTTCATTTGAGTAAAGATCGTTTTCGGATACAATGAGGTCACCTTTGACATCAATCACAATGCCATGGTCATAAAAATACCAGTCACAAGCCCGAGAATTTTCTGGAAAATCCTGAAAAATAGGTTGTTTAGGCTGGAGGGACTGCAACAAAGAACTTTTTCCACTTCCCTCCACCCCTATAAGCATAAACCAAGGAAGCTGATAATGAGATTGCTTCTCCCCAATTAAGCCCTGAATAGACTCGAGGGCTTTTAAAAAAGATTGGGTTAGCTGATCTTTGGGAAGATAGCCGTACCGAGCGAAAAAGTACTGTAATTTAGCTTTTGCATTGCGCCATGCACTTGGGGAAGCTGATGCAATTTCCTCATCTTTTTCCGCTTTAGGGGATTTTGTAAACTGATAAATAAGACCCGTTACCCCAACCAAGCATAGCAATGCAAGCAAGATGGGCCAGATCAAATCTAGAACTAAGAAAAATGAATCCATAAAATGATTACCTTAATTGCTGCAAACCTTCCAGGATAGAGTCCGTCAATATATCCAGGTGATAAGTTGTTCCATACCAAACTGTGTAGGAAAAAAAGAAATACCCTAAAATAACCCCCAGAAGGATAAGCCCCCATTTTCTAAGGTCTTCATTCCACTGTTCGGGGGCTCCTTCCAACGTGTGTTGAGTTGCTTGGGGGAAAAGGTGTTGGGAGGTTTGAAAAAGGCTAGGTGATTGCCGGTATACAAAGGTAAAGAGCTGCTCACGGTAAAGATTCAAAGCTCCTCCATCATCAAATCCTCTGTATTTTCCCCTAAATCCAAGCCCCAGGACAGACAAATAGAGCAAAGCAATTTCTTGTTTCAAAGGATTACGTTCTTTCAAAAATGCATCTAAAAATGTAAAAAAGCGTTCCCCTGCGATATGGCTAGAAAAAGTTCTCTCCTCAAGCAAGTGAGATTCCCAATAGCGTCTCCCTTCCCAGGGCAATCCTAGGAAAATTTCATCAGCTAAGGCTACCATGATATATTGGGCTTCTCGGTAGCAAGCAACGCCGAAAGCGCCTCCTTCTTGGTTAGCTTTCAAAGATTGAGTCTCAAGAATATGCTGAAAGCTGGACAGGATGCGTTCTACATCCGGATCCTGGTATCCATCTCCTACCATTGCCTTAATAGATGAAGCCTCATGGGAAAGGGGAGCTTCCAGTGCAAGGATAGGGGGCAAGTTTTGGCGCCATCGGTTAGATAAGATGCGCTCTTTTTGTCTTAAAATTTCATAATAAAAGTCTTCAAAAAACAAAAAAATAAAAGAAAGATTTGTTTGCTGTCCCATTACCGTTCCACACATTCTTGTCACGTTAGCTTACGCTGCAAAATCAAGGAATTTTGTTAAGTTAGCCTGAAAAGGTAAATTTTTATATAATAGAATGTGAAGCGAAGTGCTTTATAGTTAGATAGATTTTTTAGATATTATTTTTTAGATGTAAAAACAAACAATTAACTGTTTTTTTAATTTTAAATAAATTAAAATTTGGTAAGAATATTTTTTATTTTATGTAATTGCTATCCATTGGTTCCACCAACGATGAGAGAGGAGACGAGCAGGCTGGGTTGCCCAATGCCAACTACGACGCTTTGGCCAGCTTTTCCGCAAAACCCTGCGCTTGGGTCAAATTTTAAATCATTCCCAACCATGCGAATTTTTTTCATGGTTTCAGGCCCACTTCCTGTAAGGGTCAGGCCTTTAATGGGTTGCCCCAATGTACCATTTTCAATTTTATAAGCTTCTGCCGCTGAAAACACAAAATTACCTGAAACAATATCCACCTGTCCGCTGTGAAAATCTACCGCATAGATACCGTTTTTAAGGTCTTGAAACATGTCTTCAAGGCAAGCTTGCCCCGCTAACATGTAAGTGTTCGTCATGCGAGGCATGGGCATGTGCGCATAGCTCTGACGCCTCCCATTTCCTGTAGAAGCTTTGCCCATCAAGCGTCCGTTCAAACGGTCACACAGATGCCCTACCATCATGCCGTCTTCGATGAGTGTGGTCGGTTGGGTGGGGGTTCCTTCATCGTCAAAACTTAAGGTGCCAGGAGCCTGCAACCCTTGCCATATGAGGCTTCCATCGTCAATCACTGTCACGCCTTTGGCTGCAACTTGCTTACCCATCTGATCGGAGAAAATGGAGTGGCCTTTTCGATTAAAATCAGCTTCAAACCCATGGCCAACAGCTTCGTGGAGGAGGACTCCCGGCGTTCCACAACCCAGCACAACGGGCATTTCGCCAGCAGGCGCTGAAATTGCTTCTAGAGAAAGCAAGGCACGCCGCAGGGCTTCTTGAACATACCCTTGCCAAGTCTCTTTTTCTAAAAAGTGTTCTAAGGCATAGTTGCCTCCAACCCGCAAGGTTCCTTTTTCTTTGCGTCCTCCTTTAGACACAACGACACTCAAGGTCAATAAACCTAAGGAGCGCAGGTCAAAACGTTGCTCCGCTTCCAATCGCGCTAAACAGATCCATTGCCATCCGTGGGAAAGCCCTAGGGTTACCTGGGTTACCAGCGGGGAGAGTTGTCTTGCGTAGGCATCCATCTCTTGAAGCAAGCCCACCTTCGCTTCAAAAGCTTCCTGGCTGGTTTGTCCTTGCTTTTGGGTTTCAGGGGGAAGCGAGGTTCCTATAAGGCGTTGAAGAGGCGGAAGTGCAAGACTAGAAGACGTTTGCTCCCCTTTTTTGAAAGCGAGGGTTTGGGCTGCGCGGCCAACCGCGTCTGCGGAGACCTCAGAGCTATGAGCGTAAAACGTGGCCTCATCGTGAACTGAACGTAGGCCAAATCCTTGGGAAGCTTGGGAAGAAACATCCTTCACCTTGCCATCATCCAAAAGCAGGCTCTGGGATTGGCGCTTTTCTAAAAAAAACTCCCCGTCGTCGGCACCCTGCATGGCTTGCTTGAGGGATTGTTCAATTTTTTCAAAAGACAGAAGCGGGAACCAGCCGTGGGCATAGGATTTCAGGGTATCTTGGCGTCCAGATGCATCTACATCAACAACGGGATTTTGACACATCTTCTCTGTTTCCTTTCCTTTTGCAACGCACCTAACCCCAAAATTTGGTGGATTAGATATGGGAGATATCTTTCTCTTTCACCGCTAAAATTTGGTCAATTTTTCCGATAAACTCATCTGTCAGGGTCTGGATTTCATCTGAAACCCGCCGGATTTGATCTTCTGAAAGGATCTTATCCTTTTCCATTTTCTTAAGTTGGTCCATGCCATCCCGCCGAACGCCGCGCACAGCTACCCGTGCATTTTCAGCATATTTACCAGCAAGCTTCACCAATTCTTGACGTCGGTCTTGGGTCAACTCAGGCAACGGCACGCGGATAAGGTTACCATCTGCAGACGGGTTTACCCCCAAATTTGCATCTCGGATTGCTTTTTCCACCGCTTTCACAAGGTTGCTGTCCCACACTTGAACCGTTAGCAAGCGAGGTTCCGGAACGTTTATATTTCCCACTTGTTGAAGCGGGGTTGAAGAACCGTAGGCTTCAACCATAATAGGGTCAAGAAAATTGGGAGAGGCGCGTCCTGTGCGTAATCCCCCTAACTCTTTGACGAACACGTCATAAGCGCTTGTCATGCGCTTTCTTAAATCTGTTTTTAATGCCTCGGGCACCGTGAAACTCCTTTTAAATTTATGAAACCCAGCTAAAGCGGGCCTTCCCTTCCCAAAGATTTTGCAAAGCATGCTCTGATTGTAAAGAAAAAACAGCCAAGGGCAACTGATTTTCCTGGGCCAACGTAATGGCCGTTAAATCCATCACTTGCAGCTTGTGGTTGAGCACATCCTGATAAGAGAGCGCGGGGTAAAAAACAGCGTTTGCCTCTTTTTGAGGATCAGCGCTATAAATGCCATCTACTTGGGTTCCTTTGAGAAGCACGTCACACTGGGTTTCAATGGCCCTCAAAGCTGCGCCTGTGTCCGTTGTAAAATAGGGATTCCCCGTTCCTCCAACAAAGACCACAACCTGCTTTTGGGTCAATAAACAGAGAGCTTTTGGAATGCACACCCGCTCCACCACGGAAGGAATCTCCAAAGCAGACATCAGGGTAACACAAACCCCCGCTGCTTCAAAAACATCCCGCAAAGCAAGGCCATTCAAAACGGTCGCCACCATACCCATATGGTCCGCGGTGGTTCGTTTTATGCTATCTTCGGCCGCTCGTCCCCGGAAGAAATTTCCTGCTCCGACCACCAAGCAAATCTCAAGCCCCTTATCTTGCAAGAATCTTATTTGGCTTCCAAGGCATCGAAGGGTCTTTTCATCAAGACCTGAGGCCTTTCCACCTGCGAGAGCTTCACCTGAAACTTTTAATAAAACCCGAGTGCCGGGCTTGACAAACGACGAAAACAAGCGACCTTCCGTTTGCATCCAAAAGCTCTCCCGCTTTGTTATCTCAGCTGGGCCTGAACTTCTTCAGCAAAATTGGACTCAGCTTTCTCAAGCCCTTCCCCAAGGTTGAAGCGATGAAAACCAGTTAAGGTGATGGGGTGTCCAAGAGTCTTAGAGGCTTCCTCTAACACCTGGGTAATTTTGCGCTTACCATCCACCACAAAAACCTGTTCTTCCAGCACAACTTCCTCGTAGTATTTACGAATCCGCCCTTCCACCATTTTCTCGATGACGTCTGCAGGTCTTCCAGTAGATTGGGCCTGCTCCATCAACACATCTCGTTCACGCTGAAGAGATGCCGCGTCTACTTCGGCGATTTTAAGGAATGTTGGGCTTGCAGCTGCCACGTGCATAGCAATCTGACGCGCAAGGGGTTCCAATTGATCCTTAGGTGCTTCAGAGGCAAGGGCCACCAAAACGCCAATACGCCCCAAAACGTTGGGAACCGTTGCAGCATGGACGTAGGAAACCACAACACCCTTGTCAACCGAAAGGGTCGCAAGCCGGCGTAGGGTCATATTCTCGCCGATGGTGGCAATTAAATGCGTTAAGGCATCTTGCACCGAGCCACCTGAACCAGAAAGCGTTTGGGTGGGGAGTTTTTCAAGGCTATCAATCCGATTTTTAAGGGCGACCGCGGAAAGGTCTTGCACAAAGCCTTGGAAAAGCTCATTCCGGCTGACAAAATCTGTTTCCGCATTAACCTCTAAAACCACCCCGAAAGACCCTTCCGTGCCTGCTGCCACAAGCCCTTCCGTTGCCACCCGGTCTGCTTTTTTAGCAGCCATGGCCAAGCCTTTTTTGCGCAACCAATCAACGGCTTGCTCTAGATCTCCTGCAGCCTCTGTAAGGGCTTTTTTGCAATCCATCATGCCTGCGCCTGTTTTTTCACGCAGGGATTTAATCAACTCCATCGAAATTTCTGACATAACTCTATTTCTCTTCCTTTTAAATATCACTGTTGAGGTTCGTAAGTTTTACGTAACCTCTTATTAGGCAGGCTCAGCGGAAGAGACTGCTGTTGCCTCTTCCCCAATCAATTCCTTAGCAAGCCCTTCATCCTGGGCAAGTACAGCCGCGACAACATCAGCCGCCACGGGAGATTCAGCCGCTGCATTGACATCAATGCCCGCGGTTCGCATCTCTTTTTGAAGACCTTCCAAAACAGCACCAGATATCAATGCGCAATACAATTCGATGGCGCGCAAAGCATCATCATTGCCGGGAATGGGGAAATCAATGCCATCAGGGTTTGAGTTTGTATCAACAATGGCAATCACAGGTATGTTAAGCTTGCGAGCTTCCTGAATGGCAATAGCCTCCTTGTTGGTGTCAATAATAAACACGAGATCTGGTGTTCCACCCATGTCCTTGATGCCGCCCAAAGAAAGTTCGAGCTTTTGATAAACACGCATGAACGAAAGTTGTTCTTTTTTGGTATAGGCCTTCACTTCACCCTTGTTGATCTTTTCTTGAAGCTCCTTAAGGCGCTTAATAGAATGCAACACGGTTTTCCAGTTTGTGAGGGTTCCCCCCAACCAACGGTGGTTGATATAGTATTGACCGCACTTCAAGGCTGTTTCTTTAATTTTTTCACTCGCCTGGCGCTTTGTTCCCACAAACAAAACACGCCCCCCTCTGGAGACTACCTCTTGAACGGCGTGAAGCGCTCTTCCCAACAGGTTGTAGGTTTGCTTGAGGTCGATAATGTGGATACCGCCTCGTTGGCTGTGGATGAAGGGTTTCATCTTAGGATTCCAACGACGGGTCGTGTGACCAAAATGGATTCCGGATTCTAACAATTGCTTGAGTGTAAAGTTATAAACAGACATTGGGTAATTATATTTCCTTTTTTTTCCAGTTAAAACTGCCGCAACCAAAAGAAAGCTTTTCTTTTCAAAAAGCCACTAGAAAAAAGGCTGCGTGAGACATTAGGATCCACGAACTATAAATCCTTACCTCCATTTATAGCGAACCCTTTCTCCTTTCGCAAGAGCCAAGTTCCAGGAGCTTATAGAGCGCGCTTTGTAAAAGATATCCCCACATTTTCCTATCCTTCAAACATCCTTATTTGTCATTCCCGCGGAGGCGGGAATCCAGGGAAAATCTATAAAAATGACGCTTCAGTAGAAGCGCCAGAGCTTAGGATTGTCTAAATTCCCGCCTCCGCGAGAATGACAAAAAGAGGCTGAAATCTTGGAAATAAAAAACGGTTGACTAATTTGACTTTTGGTCATATTTTGTATCTGATTTTTTGGAACTTTTTTGGATTTAACTGCTCATGAAATTAAACAGATTTTTGCTCGCTTTTTTGCCTTTTTGTTTAAATGCTTCACTTGTCAATTTTTCGACTGCACTCCCCACCAACCCATCTTTTTATGATGAAAGCGCATGGAATCGGTTAAAAGGTCGCGTTGAGGGCAATATTATTCATACAGAAGAAGTCTGTGATGCTCTGGAAGAGAGCTTGAAAAATTTTCCTGCTGCAGATCAAAATCAGGTCTCACGCGTTGCCCAAAAAAATATTGCTATGCTTCGGGTTCTCATAGACAAACTGGAAGAAACGAAGCAAAAACCTGAATTACTAGAACGAACAATTCAAGATTTGATTGCTACGCGACTGGATAATTTGAGGCTTCGAAAAGAAAAAATTGAATTCGTCAAAAAAGCACAAGCATCACCTGGCAACAATAATAAGCTTTATCTTCAAGGAAGAACCCATCCGGAACGCTATGAAGACCTCTGGGAAGAAGAAAAAATTATGTCTCGTCTCTCAACAGACGTTTATCAAACACAGGTTGATGCGCTTTTAACGCTGCTTTCTTTCACCAATATGCGGGAGCTTTTGTATAAAACAAAATCTTGGATTGCTTGTTCCCCAACCCTTTGGGATCGGATGCGTGGCCTTGATACAGATTTAGGCCACCCAGATGAAGCCATTTTAGATGTGGCAGACAATTTTTACAAAGGCCTTGATTTGGATTTGATGGAATCTTACCTACACCCAAGCTGTCCCTATGTTACCCATGATTATTCTACTTTTTATAAATCCAATTACAAAGTGAGCATTGGTGTTACACCCTTTGAATATCAGGAGATGATGGGACGCCCCTACGGCTCAAACGCCAGGCTCCCAGAGCTCGAAATCCCAGCTTTTTTGCAAAAGCTTCCGCCGGTGCTTCAGCCTAGTGTACAACCAGCGCATGCAGTTCAAATAACGAAAGCAACCCAAAAACCAAAGCCCCCTAAGCCGGCTAAAAAAGTTGTTGTGCCTGTTGATCCAAAAGGTGTTATTGCGGAACCAACGCCTGAGGTTGAGCCCGTGGTTGAAACAAATACAAGTCCGCCCGTAGCAGAAAAAGCAGTGGAGGTGGAGGTGGAAGTGGAAGTGGAAATGGTTGATACCACGCCTGCGGTGACAAAACCTGAAAAGCCTCTGGCTTCTGTTGCGGCTCCGGCGGCGCTTCCTCCTTCACAAAAAACTCCTTTGAAAGGAAAACTTTTCAAAATCCATGAAGCAATCTTTAACGTTTCCAAAAGCCAAAAAGTTAGTTTCGAAGAATTTAAAACGCTGTGGGAACACCTTGGAGGTGAAGTTCCAGACAATCGCAGTGGTGGATCTCACCGGACGATTAAATGGCAAGGCAAAACCATCGGAGGCACCTTTGTCCCCCATGGCGGCGGCACCTATGGCCCACGCAGTATCAACGCACTACGCGATGCCCTTACTGCAATTAGTTATGGAGAGGCGCATTAAGCAGAAAAAAACAACGTTTATCTCAAATCATTTTTTAGCGAGGGTGTCCTGGGAGTTAGGGAAAATAAATTGATTTTTTCTCCTGTTTGATGCATAATTTCTGTAAGTGAAAATAACTAAAAAATGTCATGGGGAGGAGCGACAATGTCTTCGAAACACGAGCAAAAGCAAGATTATATGTTTGGAGGGCCGGATTTTTCTTCGTTTTACCAAGCCTTCAAGATGCCTGGTATAAATTTTGATACGATGATGGCAACCCACAAGAGAAATGTTGAGGCGCTTAACACTGCACAACAAGCCTCTGCTGAGATGATGCGGAATCTTTTGCAGCTGAACAGCCAATACCTCAAACATCTCTTTGAAGAGATGAATACCCAAGCCCGCTCTTCTATGGGCAATGGGGGTGTCAACCATGAGAAAATGGGCCATCAGACAGAAGCTGTCAAAACCCATGTGGATAAAGCGCTTCGCCATAGCCGGGAAGTAACGGAGATGCTCAATCAGTCGACGGCGCGCGTTCTAGACATCTATGCAAAGCGTTTTCGTGAATATTTGGATGAGGCGAAAGAGGGCATGAAAAGCACTTCTTCCTCCCAAGGTGCTCCAAACGGCGCTGCTCGCGCTGGTTCCTAAGCTTTTTAGCAGGAGGGGGTAGGCTTTTTGATTTTTTGTAAAAAGGAAAACTGAAAAGCGTGCATCCATTTTTCTGGGGGGCGGCATTGCCGTCTCCAAGGCTCCATTTTTGGCTTAGCCTACTGCCTTTTCTAGGTTTTTTGTCTCCTCTCGACCTTTTCAATTTGATATACTTTACTTTCATAGGGTAAAGTTGTATGAATAGCGGGATCAGGGGCTTAAAAACAGGGGAGACTGTTCTTTGAAGACTATCAGAAGAAATAGTATTGGCTTTGATATTTGGCCAGGCTTTGTGGATGCTCTGTCTGCGCTTCTGCTGGTGATTTTGTTTACATTGATGGTCTTTATCTTGGCGCAATTTTATCTGAGTGATGCGCTGCAAAATCGTGAGCAATCCCTAACTTCCCTTGAAGAAACATTTCAAAAACTCTCTGATATGCTGGGCTTGGAGAAGAGAAAAAATGCTGATTTAAGGAAACATGTTGACCAATTGCATGGGGAACAGGGAAGACTTTTGACCCTGCTTTCCGAGGAAACGGCTTCTAAAACCCAATCTATGTTGAAATTTGAATCTACCCAAGCCCAGTTGCAACAGCTGAATGAGCAATTGCAGCGCTTAAATAAGGTGTTAAATGCATCTGAGACAACGGGCAAGCATCAACAAATTGAAATTGAGGGGCTGCAAGCTAAACTTAAACTCGCTTTGGAAGAAAAGGTTAAAGAGCTTGCGGCCTATCGCTCAGAGTTCTTTGGAAAATTGAGAAAAACCCTTGGTTCTCGGGATGATATTCGTGTCGTTGGAGACCGCTTTGTGGTGCAATCCGAAGTGCTATTTGGATTGGGCTCTGAAAAATTGGGGGAAGAAGGTGAGAAAAGGCTTGCAAAGCTTGCGGTTGCATTAAAAGAAATTTCTCAGAAAATTCCCAATGACATTCCTTGGGTTTTGCGAGTAGATGGTCATACAGACGTTTTGCCCATCAAGCTATCTGGCGCAAAATTTAAGAGCAATTGGGAGCTTTCCATCGCAAGGGCCCTTTCTGTGGTAAAATTTTTAATTAGCCAGGGGATCCCTTCCCCCCATCTGGCAGCAGCTGGGTTTGCGGAGTTCCACCCCATTGACGCTGGAACATCTCCTGAAAACCTAGCTCGTAACCGAAGGATTGAGTTAAAACTCGATCAGCGTTAGCCTTATTTTATTTCATTGTAAAATTTGAAATAAAAAAATCTTCTTTTATTTAAGAATAATTTAAGTATATCATGATGATTCAGAGCATAAATCTTTCGCCATGTGAGAAGATTTGTCTATTTAACTTCAACGACATTAGTTAATTTTAATTTTGACCGATAGGAGTCATTCATGATCAGACAAAAGAGATTTTATGTCAAACTAGCAGCAGCATTTTTTTTATTATCCGTTACAGCCCCAGGGTATTCAGTTTTGCATAAATTTGAAGATGAGTCTGCTTACGATGATGAGAAAGGCGTCTATTGCCCTTCAAAGGCTGCAAATCCTCAAAAAACCAGCTTCTATGTGGAAATACAAAGAGAGTATGGGAGCGAGACAATTACAAAGCGCCTTCCCTTGCTCTATAAAAGCGAAAGCGCGAGCAGTTCTACTGAGTATGTCTTATTTAACGAATCTAATAAAACAAAATTCTCTGAAACATACGATACGGTCCCTTCTTTTCAAGCAAGCCCCCTAACACTTAAGCGCTGTATAGCTGAGTCAGAGCCATTTTTTTCGCAGTGGAAGATGAAAATTGAACATACTCTTCAGCATTTCAAAAGTGATGGTATTTTTACAGTTGATAGAACTCCCACGGGTGCAGATACAGCTCAACAGATAAGCTTCAGGATTTTTGAGGCAATAGAAGGTTCTCCTGAAAAATGCTCTAAACCACAGGGAGAAGCTTGCCCTGCTTCCACTCAGCTGGGAAAACTAGGGGATGGCGCTGGATCCTACGAGAGAGACTCTCATTATGCTCATGTTGTGGGTAAGCTTGCGCACTAAAAATCCAAAAAGCACTATATAGTGGGCACTGTCTGTTGACAAAAGAGGATTTTAAGCGAGAGATGGAGCCTCAATTCAATCCCACAAGACCCCTTTAGAGAAGCACTCCAAGGTGATTCTTTATAAATTTTTCTGCGCTGTCTTACAAGCGACAGCGCAGCAGGTGTATTCTTACACTGTAGAGGCGTTGCAATGGATTTAGCAAGGCTCAATGCAATGTTCTTCTTTGTTCTTTCATACATCAAAATCCTGAACCCATTTTGTTAGAAATGCCAATTAAGCGCTGGCGACAAATTTAAAAAAACAATTGACAAACCGTTTTGTTTTTTTTAAATTGATTTTCAATTAGATCATTTTTTGGATCTTTTTAGGAATTAGAGCGTTTAAAATTTTCTTGGGTAATTTTTTACTCAAAAGAGTTTGAGAGCTTCTTAACGGTTTTTTAGAGGTCCCCCTTATTTACCTCAGCCGTTAAGATTGGGTTGGGGTCCTGTCAAAGGATCCCAACTAAAAAAATATAAATTTGTCAAAAAAAATATAGCTAGGCATTTTTGTTGCAGCCTTCAAGGCTGCCCAGTCTCATATACTATGAGCGCGTACAAACGCGTACATTTTCTTGCAAAGGGGGGATTTTTTCATTACAATAGGCGGTGTAGTTGGGGGTACCTCATCGTTTATAATTAAAGGAAATCAAACATGGTACGTCGCGTAAATCAGAATATTGTGCAGCGATTTGAAGAAGATACGGTTCTGAACGAGGGCTTGCGCTCTTATATGCTGAAGGTTTACAACTATATGGCTTTGGGGCTTGGGTTGACGGGTGCTGTAGCCTTTTTTGTTATTTCGAATCCATCCATTTTTGCAACTGTGGTGGGGACGCCGCTTTTTTGGGTTTTTCTCTTGGCTCCTTTGGGAATTGCCATGGTCCTAGGTGCTTCTATTAATCGAATCAGTTTTTCCACCGCCCAGATCCTGTTTTGGGTCTACGCGGGCTGTATGGGTGTTTCTATCGCCTCCATTGCAGCTATGTTTACCTTGGAAAGCCTAGCTCGTGTCTTTTTCATCACGGCCTCTACCTTTGGGGCTATGAGCCTTTATGGCTACACAACAAAGCGTGACCTGTCCCAGATGGGGTCTTTTTTATTCATGGGCCTTGTGGGTATTGTGATTGCATCTTTGGTTAACCTCTTTTTCAAGAGCACAGGGTTGCATTTCATCTTATCTATTGCAACGGTCCTGGTTTTCACAGGCTTGACCGCCTATGACACCCAAACTATCCGGAGCATGTACGCAGAGCGAGCAGATTCAGAATCCCAAGGGAAAATGGCTGTCTTAGGAGCTCTTCGCTTATATCTAGATTTTATCAATATTTTTATCTCATTGTTGCACCTGCTTGGTGAGAGAAAATAAAATATAGGCTTCTTTTTTTGTGAGGCAATTCCCCCGGTAAAACGGGGGCTTTTCTGTTGAATGGGATTGTGTAGAAACAACTCAAAAATTTGGCTTAGTCTTTCTTTTTACTTGATTCTTCGTCAATAAATGCGTACATGAAAAGAGGAAGATTTCCTTTTGGAGAAAGTTTTGTTGCATTTATTCCTGATGTTGCGGTATCTAATTTTGCCTGTTGCTTTTCTTGCTTCCTTTCCGGGAATTGCTGAGAAACTGGCCAGCTTTTCGTCGGCTCCTCTTGCATCTTATAAAGCTTATTATACGCTCTCCCTTGCGCCTGTGGCTTCAACAAGCAACATGACAGATGTTGAGGGCCAGATGGTGGTGGAATTTCAAGATACATGCTCCGGGTGGACCCTTCAGCAGAATTCTGAATTATGGATCTCAACCCCTGAAGAAGAAAGCCAAGAAATTCGATGGAATTATGTGACGTGGGAATCCAAGAATGGTCGTGATTTTCGTTTTAACATGCGCCGAGAAGTGGGCGGTGTTGTGGAAGACGATCTGAGAGGGGTTGTTCGTTTGGATGCGAACCAAATGGGGGAGGTTGTTTTTAAAAAACCTTACTATAAAACCCTCAAATTAAAAAAACGAACGTTGTTCCCAACCGCTCACCTTCTTCATCTGCTTAGCCTTGCGAAAAAAGGAGAGAAATTTACCTCCAATACGGTGTTTGACGGCAGCTCTTTGGAAGGTCCCGTTGAAATCAGCGCTTTCATCGGAAAGCCCCATGAACCTGTTGGGTTTTCCAATTTAAACCGTTTTAAGGAGCATTTTGGTGCCCAAAAATTTTGGCCCATCCGATTTGCTGTCTATGGTGCCCAGAGTAAAGGCGAAACACCCGATCTTGAAAGCGCGCAGCAAATGCTTCCCAATGGTCTTCCCTTGGAATATATCATTGATTATGGTGATTTCAGAATTAAGGCTACCCTAGACCGTTATGAACTTTTGGGGGTGAAATGCACGTCTTAGCCAGCGTGTTTTTTCTTGGGAGAGATGTAACCTAAGTGAACATGAGCCTTTTCCCATGCTAGAGAGCAGCTTGCAAGCGTCCCTTCTGAATCTTATGTGTGAAGCAGGTGAGCGTTTGTGTCAGCTCTACCGCCAAGATTTACAACCCTTCACTAAACCAGATGGGTCTCCTGTTACCCAAGCAGATCAGGAAATTGATGCTTTGATACAGCGTGGGCTTGCTAGGCTTACGCCAGAGATTCCTGTTATATCTGAAGAAAGCGCTTTTTATCCGGAACGCCTGGACCCGCAAGCCCCTTTTTGGCTTTTAGACCCACTAGATGGCACCCGAGCTTTTTTGAAAAAATCAGGCGAATTTGTTATTAATTTGGCGTTAATCCAAGAGGGAAAGCCTGTTTCCGGGATCATCCACATTCCCTTAACCCAAGAGACTTACTTGGCTTTTCAGGGAGAAGCTTTTTATGCCCAAGAAACCCGCATGAAACCGTTGGCTTCGCCTCCGGTTCCTCCTCGGTGGACGGCGCTGGTTGGATCAGCTTCAACGACAGTGCCTGAACCCTTTCGTCACTTTCCTATTCAACAGGTTCAGCAGGTGCAAAGCGCTCTCAAATTTTGTTGGTTGGCCGCAGGAAAAGCTCAATTTTCTTGGCGCTTTGCACCGTGCTATGAATGGGACATTGCGGCGGGACAAGCGCTACTGGAAGCCCTTGGAGGAATTGTGTTAACCTACCAGGGTGAGCAGATTTTTTACGGATCTCGGCCGGATTACTATTACACCAAGGGTTTGATTCTTTATGGAACACAGGACGTGCAGCGTTTGGCCTGCGACACCCTCAACGCTAAAACAAGCTGAAGAAGCGTTTTTACGGGGGGAGGTTATAGGGGTTCCCACAGAAACGGTTTACGGGCTTGCTGCCCGGGGAGATGATAACCACGCGGTCGCGCATATTTTTCAGCTCAAACAACGCCCCTCTTTTAACCCCCTGATCCTTCACTACCCATCAGCAGAAGCAGCCGCGCAAGACGTTGAATGGAACCAAGCCGCAAATTTATTTGCAAAAGCTTTTTGGCCGGGGCCTTTAACCCTCATCCTTCCGCGAAAATTTCCCTCCCGTTTATCCGATTTGGTGAGTGCGGGGCTTTCAACGGTGGCGGTGCGGGTTCCGTCTCATCCGTGGATGCAGGCTTTGCTTAAGCGCCTGCCTTTTCCCCTTGCAGCACCCAGCGCCAACCGCTCAGGTCATTTAAGCCCAACAACAGCCCAGCACGTTTTGGGTGATTTGGGAGATAGCCTTACGCTTTTGGTTGATGGAGGTGCTTCGGTTTTAGGGATTGAATCAACGGTTCTGGACTTATCTGGAGAAGCGCTCCGGCTATTGCGGGAGGGGGGTATCACCCAAGAACAACTAGAATCAATATGGGGAAGCAACATTCCAACAGCAACGGATTTCAAAAAAGGGACAGCCCCTTCTCCTGGTTTATTAGAAAGTCATTACGCACCCCGTCAGCCCCTTCGCATGGATGCCAAGACAGTCAATGCAGATGAAGGTCTTTTGGCTTTTGGAGCAACGCTTTGCGCTGGCAACCCCATGGTGGTGGAAAATTTGAGTGAAAGGGGAGATTTACAAGAAGCAGCTGCGCGCTTGTTTGCATGCTTACACCGGCTTGAACAAACATCCTGCCAACAGATTGCCGCGATGTCTATTCCTGAAGAAGGGCTTGGACGTGCCATCAATGACCGCCTACGCCGGGCGGCTGCTCCCAGAGATTCGTTGAACTTAATACCCAAAAATTAAAAAGAGCTTGGGTTAAAAGTAGTTAAGGTTTTTTATTGTTGGGTTGCTTGAAACTTGCATGGGGTATATTAAAGAGCATTTTGCTAGGCTCTTGATAGCTTTTTTGTAATAGACCTTTTTCGAAACCACGTTTAGGGAGCTGAGGGGCAGGAACTAACGGAACGCAAGACCGGAATGTACTTAGGGTACATGAGGATCTGAGGAACGGAGTGACGCACCCATTAGCCCATAAAAGGCAGTTTCGACAAGAGGTCTAATAGGACGAAACAGGAGATTCGAGGATGCATTCACCCTTATGGAAACCTTCATCACAGCGCGTCCAATCCAGCCAGTTGTTTCAGTTTATGGAATACATAAAATCGAATCACGGCGTTTTTGAAAATTTTCAAAGCGTCTATGAATGGTCCATTCAAAAGCCAGAAGCCTTTTGGAAAGCTTTTTGGGATTTTTCTGGTATGAAAGCCTCCGTACAAAGCCAAACCGTTCTCCAAAAAGGAAAGCAATTCTGGGAGGGGCGTTTTTTCCCCGATGCAAAGCTCAATTTTGCTGAAAATTTGCTGCGCCGTAAAGATGATACTCCCGCTCTCATTTTTTGGGGAGAGGACAGGGTTCGGGAAACCGTAACATTTCGTCAGCTTCACAGCTCTGTTGACGCACTCAGCGCCTTTTTGGCGGAATCAGGCTTGAAACTTGGGGACCACGTGGCGGCAGTGTTGCCAAACAAATCTGAAACCGTGGTAGCATTGCTGGCCGCCACCCGTTTGGGCGCTGTGTGGAGCTCATGTTCCCCAGATTTTGGAGCTAGCAGCCTTCTCGATCGCCTGGGGCAGGTGCAGCCTAAAGTGCTGTTCTTCACGGATGGCTATTTTTATAACGGTAAATTTTTTGATTGTTTGGAAAAGCTGCCTGAGCTTTTGGCTGGGTTACCTTCTGTTGAGCACGTGATCATTGTGCCATACCTCTCCCATTTAGTTTCCCAAGCCAATGCGTCAGCAATCCCCATTAAAGGCAAAAAAAGTGTATTTTGGCACGGGGCTCTGGAAAAGGGAAAGCACTTGCCCACCCCCGGTTTTACTCAAGTCCCCTTCAACCACCCGCTTTATATCTTGTTTTCATCTGGAACCACGGGGGTTCCTAAATGCATTGTCCACGGAACAGGAGGCACCCTCCTTGAACATTTGAAAGAGCACCAATTGCACTGTGATATCAAGCCCGGTGACAAAGTGTTTTATTTCACAACGTGCAGCTGGATGATGTGGAACTGGTTGGTGACAGCGCTGGCGTCTGAGGCGACGTTGTTGCTTTATGATGGCTCTCCTTTCTACCGGGACGGAAAAATTTTGTATGAATTTGCTGAAGCCACGGGCATGACATTGTTTGGAACCTCTGCCAAATTTTTGGATGCTTGTGAAAAGGTTGAAAAAAAACCTGGGAAAGAACACAACCTCGCCTCCTTGCGCACCATCTTGTCTACGGGCTCTCCCCTGGCTCCAGAGCGTTTTTCTTATGTTTACGAAGCGATTTCTCCTGATGTTTTACTTTCGTCTGTTTCGGGTGGAACGGACATTGTGGGATGCTTTTTGGTAGGAAATCCCATCGGCCCCGTGTGGAAGGGGGAGCTTCAAGGCCCCAGCCTTGGGTATGATTTGGATGTGTTTGATGACAATGGAAAATCTTTGAAAGAAGATAAAGGCGAGCTGGTTTGTAAAACACCCTTTCCATCCATGCCCCTTGGGTTTTGGAATGATCCAGAGGGGAAAAAATTTCAAGATGCCTATTTTTCAACCTATGACAACATTTGGTGCCATGGTGATTTTGTCTCCAGAACACCCCATGGCGGCATGGTGATCCACGGTCGTTCAGATGCTACCCTCAACCCAGGAGGGGTGCGAATTGGAACCGCAGAAATCTACCGGCAGGTTGAAAAAGTCTCAGAAGTCTTAGAAAGCATCGCCATCGGCCAGAATTGGGAGGGGGATGTGAGGGTGATCCTTTTTATAAAGCTCAAAAAAGGCGTGACCTTCACCCAAGACCTGGAGAAGAAAATCAAAGAAAAAATTCGCCAGGAAACAACGCCACGCCACGTGCCAGCGAAAGTTATAGCAGTTCCTGATATCCCCAAAACCCGCAATGGTAAGATTATGGAGCTCGCGGTTTTCCAAACCATCCACAATATGCCAGTTAAAAACAAAGAATCCCTAGAAAACCCAGCATGCCTAGATTTTTTCAAAAACTTAAGCGCATTGAGTTGTTGAGCAGAAAAAAAGGGAAAAGCCTTATGGCTTCTCCCTCCTTTTAATAGTCTTCACCCTGCACTCAGCCCAACGTTACCAAAAAATTATTCACCTTCTGGCTTTTCTAGGGTGGCATCCAGCGTGTTTTGCTTCTCTAACAACGATTTAATTCCACGATACGTGTGTAAATCATTCGGGTCTTTAATCTCAATTCCAGCTTCTTGGGCTTCCAACACATCCTTGAAATATTTTATTTGTGAGGAATAATCGCTGACCTTAAAAAGCTTTCTAATGGTTATCCCAGCCTGGAATTGTTCTAGGGCAGGGGCTTTTCTTAACCACAACTCCACGTGCCCATACGTGGATAAATCATCCCACGTTTTAAGCTGAATGCCAGCCTTTTGGGCTTCAAAAACGGCTAGAAAATTTTGTTTGCTTGGGGATGCTTTGATTTCCTTTAAAGACTCTTTAAGGGTTTTTGCAGCTTGGAATTGTTCTGGGGTTGGTTTTTCCCTTTTTAACAACGGTTTAATTTCCTGATACGTGGATAAATCATCCCACGTTTTAAGCTGAATGCTAGCCTTTTGGGCTTCAAAAACGTCTAGAAAATCGTATTTGCTTGGGGAGAATTCGATTTCCTCAAAAAATCCTTTAAGGTCTTTTGCAGCCTGGAATTGTTCTAGGGTTGGTTTTACCCCTTCTAACAACGGCCTAATTTCCTGATACATGAATAAATCACTCGAGCCCTGAATCTCAATGCCAGCCTCTTGCGCTTCCAACGCATCCTTGAAATAAGCTATTTGTGAGTGAGTTTGAAAGTTATTAAAATACTCTTTAATGATTAGCCCAGCCTGGAATTGTTTTAGGGTGGGGGCTTGATCCCCTGACCACGCCTTAGTTTGCTGATACGTGAATAAGTCACCCCACGTGTTAAGCTTAATGCCAGCCTTTTGGGCTTCCAACATATCCTTGAAATAGGCTATTTGTGATTGACTTTGACAGTGATTAAAATACGTTCTAATGAATAGACCAGCCTGGAATTGTTCTGGGGTGGGGACTGCTTTTAACCATGTCTTAGTTTCCTCATACGCGGATAAATCATCCGACGTTTTAAGCTCAATGCCAGCCTTTTTGGCTTCTAAAAAATCTGAAAAATAGAGTTCCCAGTTGCTGTGCTTAAAGCCTTTAAGGGCTTTTGCAGCCTGGAATTGTTCTGAAGTTGGTTTTGGCTTCGCTGGCTCAACAGGCGCTGCGTTAGAATCTTCCTCAATGCCAAAGTCTGCTCCCGCCTGGGCAGAAGACACAGTAGCCACTGAAACAGCCAAAAAGAGGGCGAGAGGTGCCCCAGTTTGTAAAATTTTTTTTGAAATTTGCATGATAAAATCCTTTAAAAGAAATGTCAATTTGATA
>JBOFFI010000037.1:0-8422 GCA_051648545.1 Alphaproteobacteria bacterium | reverse complement strand
ATGTTGAAAACATTATTCTAAAGCTTCTCCAAGCAGCAGATTATAATGTAGAGCGTGCCCAGCGAGGCATCGTCTATATCGATGAGGTTGATAAAATCTCTCGCAAATCAGACAATCCTTCTATCACCCGGGATGTCTCGGGAGAAGGTGTTCAACAAGCGCTTTTAAAAATTATGGAAGGGACGGTTGCCTCCGTGCCACCCCAGGGAGGCCGCAAGCATCCCCAGCAAGAATTTTTACAGGTAGACACAACCAACATCCTTTTCATTTGTGGGGGTGCTTTCTCAGGTCTTGAAAAGATTATTTCTGCCCGGGGAAGAGGAAAATCTATGGGGTTTGGCGCAGACATCCAGACCGTAGAAAGAAGGCAGACAGGGCAAATTTTAAAAAATGTGGACCCTGAGGATCTCTTAAAATTTGGGTTGATCCCAGAATTCATCGGTCGTTTGCCAGTGGTTGCAACCTTGGATGATTTAGATGAAGCAGCTTTGATTCAAATTTTAACTGAGCCCAAAAACGCGCTGACCAAACAGTATGCACGTTTGTTTGAAATGGAAAACGTGAGGCTTACGTTTAAGGAAGACTCGTTGCAGGCTATTTCTAAAAAAGCAATTTCTCGCAAGACAGGGGCTCGAGGGTTGCGCTCTATCTTAGAGACGATTTTACTCGACTCTATGTATGAATTACCATCCCTTGAAGGCGTTGATGAGATTCTTGTGAATCAGGATACGGTAGAACACAAGAGCCCACCCATTAAAATTTACGCGCAAAAAGCGTTGGAGACCAAAGCTAGGAGTTAGATTTGTAGATGCAGGAAAAAAAGAGCAGTATCCCCCCAAAAAGCCAAGGTATAGCAAGTGATTCCACAGGGTTAAACCCTAGACTTCTTGAGCTGTTGATTTGTCCCCTTACAAAAGGGCCTTTGACCTATGTTCCCTCCCATCAAGAGCTGATCAGCCAACGGGCTGGTTTGGCCTATCCTGTTCGGGAAGGGATTCCTATTTTACTTGTGGATGAGGCACGCCCCTTAGAAGATTCAGAGAAAAAATAGCCTCTGAATTGCTCTGACGAAAGGGTGTCGTCACCCAGTTTAAACAGCAAAACGATCTGAAGCATTTAAAGCCAGAGGGAATGAGATGATTTCTGCGTGTTCACCCATCAAAAGGCGACCTTTGATAGAAAGGAAGAGGGTTTGGGTTGAAATATCAAAGCGTTCAATTTGAACCTGGGGTTCTTTCAAGCGTGGCTCAAAAGCTTGGACACATTTTTCAAAATAGAGTTCCATTTGGTTCCACAAAGCCTGATTTTGAGGGTCCCAAAATGCCCCCTCTTCCAGTACCTCTCTATCAAGATCTCCTTCTGGGTAGACCGCAAACAAGGTCGGGGAATCCTGACCATTCTCATGGGGCAACTCCAGCTGAAGGGGGCGCAGGTTGCTGCGTGCAGCAAGCATCAGTCCAATTTCTTTTTGGATTGAACGACGCAGGCCTTCTTCATCTAAAAGCCCCAGGTCTTCTTTTACAAGACGGTCGAACAAGGGTGGCATGAAGGCAGTTGTCTTTTTAGAAGTTGCGGGTACGACTTTCTTTTTTTGGATAGACATCACACTATTCCTAAAGGCTAGGGTTTTGAAGGAGGTAGCGGTGCAGGTTGATCGCTGAGGGTGCGCAGGTAAGCGATGAGATTAGCGCGATCTTGAATCTTTTCAAGCCCAGCGAAAGCCATTTTTGTGCCTGGTACATAGGCTCTTGGCTTGTGTAAAAACAGGTTTAAGGCCTGATAATCCCAAACGCCTGCTTTTGCTTTGAGAGCTGCAGAATAGCTAAAAGCTTCTATATGTCCATGTTTTGCGCCTACAATGCCCCATAAATTGGGCCCAACCCGATTCGGGCCTCCTTTTTCAAAAGTGTGGCATTGCAAACATTTTTTTGCCACAAGCTTTCCTTTTTCGATATCTGCTTTCGCCAAAAGAGGCTCTATGGGTTCAGGCCCTTTTTCGCTTTCCCCAGGTTTGCTGGCAACAGAGGAAACACCTTCCACCTGATAGGCATTTTTTTCAAGAAAACTGGGGCTTATAAGGGATCTTCCGAGCAAATCTGCGATTTTCCCAAGGATAAGGGCAAGCAACACAGCTGCCATCATTTTGTTCAGTTCCAAACCCCTCATAGGTTCCCTACTAACTAGCTCTTGTATTAAACTTCTTGTCGAAACTTCCTTTTAAAGGCCGATGGGTGCGTCACTCCGGTGCTTAGATCCTCATGTACCTTAAGTACGACTGAAGGTCTTGCGCTCCGTTAGTTCCTGCCCCTCAGCCCCTAAAAGTGGTTTCGAAAGAAGTCTACTTTGCAACAGACTAAAACATCCCCAAAAAAGATCAAGAAAAAACGTGTTTTATTTTATAGTTTGATGGCTTGAAAAATCAGTTTTCAAAATGGCGGGAGCTGCTTCGAAGTACCCAAGCCATTTTTTCATGGGCCCTCAGGCGGCTAATTAAAAGATCTTGGGTCCCTGCGTCTTCCAAGATTTTCTCCTCCCTCAAGCTTTTTTTAATTTCAACGATCATCTTTTCGTGATCTTCTAATAAATTGGATAGCAGCGTGTCTGTTTTGTGAGAGATGGCCGCTTCGTGAATGACGCTTAAATTGCTGAAGGCTTGGAATGATGCCACCACGGGGTGTCCCAATATCCGAATCTGTTCAGCAATTTCATCTACGGCTTCAAAAAGCTCTCTATACTGTTCTTCGAATAATTTATGAAGGGAAAAAAAATCTCTCCCCTCCACATTCCAATGATAGTTTTGTGTCTTCAGAAGCAAGGCATAAGTATTGGCCAGCAAAAAGGAAAGCGAGTGGACGGAGGGGAGCAATTTTGGATTCATTTTTTCATACCTTGTTTGCTTGCTTGAAGAGGCTTCTGCCGAGAAAAATCATCAGGTTTTCAACTTCTATTTGACAACATAAGCCGTTTAAAAATATTTAATGTCTTTTCAAAACGTTGTGGGGAAAATCTTCTTTAAAAGAATGGGGTGGAATCGCATTCCAACAGGTTGAAAAAAATGATAAACCCCCTTGCAAAATATAAAAAATTCAGACATAAAGTGGGTGTCCCGAGAGACGGGGTTTTTTTAATGGAGAAAATATCAATGAAAAAAGTTTTGTTTAGTGCATTGTTCGCGTTGTTTGCTTTAGTTTCTGCGTCTTCTTTTGCAACAACACAAGAGAAAAAAGCTGAAGGTCAAACTGAAGAGCTCCCAGTTGTTGAGGGTGCTACTGAAGAAGAAGGCAAAGAAAAGAAATAGTTTTTTTTCGAGTCTTTCGCCTGCTCAGATTTAAAATGCAGGAATCTTAAAAATAACAGAGGAGCAGGGTGCTTAAACATGCACGTAAGTAGCTTTGTTTTTTGAGAATCATATTTTAGATTTGTTTTTGGTTTTAGAAAAAGGGCGGCTTTATAGTCGCCCTTTTTTGTTATGCACAGCGTGCCCTATTTTTTGGCCGTTCAGGATGGTTGTATTTTTCTTGAAGATCGTTAAGAATGGTTCAAACCTTATCGCATAGCCTATTGGGGAGTGTGCTGCATGATTGCCCATTTAACGGGAGTTCCTCGTTATTTTTTTGAAACAAGCGTTGTTTTGGATGTTCAAGGCGTGGGCTATCAGGTTTTTACATCAGCCCTCACCCTCAGTTTCCTTCAGCAACAAGAAGGACCCGTCTCCCTTTGGATTGAGACCCATGTGCGGCCTGAGTCCCTTCAGTTATATGGCTTTGCAGACCCCCAAGAGCAAGAATGGTTTCGTTTGCTGACAACAGTGCAAGGGGTTGGAACGCGAATGGCCCTAAGCCTCCTTTCTTCCCTGAAGCCAGAAGAGGTCATGCAAACTATCCTAGACCAAGCGTCTGATCGCCTAACCCAGGCCGAAGGCATTGGGCCAAAGCTTGCCACCCGTATTTGTCATGAGCTGAAAGGGAAAGTCGCGAAGATGCCCATGGCCAACGCCCTCGCTTTAAGAAACCTTTCTCCTCAACTTGCTTCTGTCTGGCAAGAGGCGAGCTCTGCTTTGGGTCATTTGGGCTATGGCCGTGGGGAGGTGCAGCAGGTTCTTGACAAAATCCGTTCCCAAGAAGGTGAGCTTCCTCTGGATCAGCTGATCCGCCAGGGTCTGCGTTATCTCAGCCAAGGAGCTGCTGCTTAATGTCTTCTTCTCCTGCATCCCAACGTTTAGTCCAGCCCCAGCATCTTGATTTTGAAGGAGAGGAACGCAGCCTGCGCCCCCTTTCCCTGGATCAATTTTTGGGGCAAGAAGCCGTGAAGCAAAATTTAAAAATTTTTGTGTCGGCTGCGAAACAGCGGGAAAAAGCCATGGATCATGTGCTGTTTTTTGGCCCTCCGGGGCTTGGAAAAACAACCCTTGCCCAGGTGGTGGCGAAGGAGCTGGGGGTTGGGTTTCGTGCGACATCTGGCCCTGTCATCGCCAAGGCGGGTGACCTGGCAGCGCTGCTAACCAATCTGCAACCCCAAGATGTACTGTTCATCGATGAAATCCACCGTTTGCCTATTACGGTCGAAGAAATTCTCTATCCAGCAATGGAGGATTTTAAGCTAGATCTTATGATTGGGGAAGGGCCCGCCGCGCGCTCTGTTCGTATTGACCTTCCCCCGTTTACCTTGATCGGCGCGACAACCCGTTCAGGCCTATTGTCATCGCCGTTGCGGGACCGTTTTGGCATTCCCCTGAACCTCATTTTTTACGCCCCGGAAGAGCTGGATATCATTTTGAGGCGGGCGGCACCCCTTCTGGAAATTCCTTTGGGGAAAAGCGGAAGCCTTGAGATTGCGAAGCGTGCCAGAGGAACCCCGCGGATCGCCCTTCGGCTTTTGCGCCGTGTGGGGGATTTTGCTCTGGTGCAACAGGCCCAAGAGATTGATGCTGAAATCGCCGATGTGGCTTTGGGAAAGTTGGAGGTAGACCATCGGGGCTTAGATGCCTTAGATCGGAAGTATCTGACTTACCTGGTGGAGCATTTCCAAGGAGGTCCTGTTGGGGTTGAAACCCTGGCAGCAGCCTTGGCAGAGCCGCGTGACACCCTGGAAGAGGTGATAGAGCCCTACCTGATTCAGCAGGGGCTCTTGCAACGTACGCCTCGAGGAAGAATGCTGAGCGCTTCGGCCTATGAGCACCTGGGGCTTCCCTCTTTGGAGAAAAAAACTCTTTTTGATCTGCAAGCCTAAAAGAAAGGCCTTAATGTGAAAAATTTTCTGTTCCCCATAAGAATTTATGTTCAGCATACGGACGCAGGGGGGATTGTGTATCATGCTCAATACCTAAATTTTGCAGAACAGGCTCGTACAGAACTCTTAAGGTCTTTAGGCATTCTTTATGCAAGGCTGCGCCAGGAAGCTGAAGGGGCACTGGTGGTTCGGGATTGTCATGTACGCTTTTTGAAACCTGCGGTTTTGGATGATGCGCTGGAGGTTCGAACGTCTCTCAAGCACCTGAGCAAGACGCGCTTAACCTTGTGTCAAGATATCTACCGAGATGAAGTATGTCTTGTGGAGATAGAAATTCAAGTGGTTTGGATGTATGCTTCAGGCAGGCCTGGTCGGTTGCCTGGGCTTCTTTATGAAAAAATACAAATTTTACAAGATGCTTTACCTTTTGGTTCAGCAACTTTATCTTAAAGCCGAAATTGTTTTTGAAATGAAAGAGGGAAAACATACATGTTCACACTTCCAGCTCCAATCTCCGCTTCCCTACCTCCGATAGCTGAAGGCGCTGCGTTGGGGGGAATGGTTCACGATCTCTCGTTATGGGGGCTTTTTCTTTCTGCAGACCCCATCGTTAAATTCGTCATGATAGGGCTTGCCTTGGCGTCTGTTTGGTCTTGGTCTATCATTTTTTCAAAATTGATGAAAGTGCGCCGCCTTCAACAGCTTGCAGATCAGTTTGAAGAAGGCTTTTGGTCTGCGGCCTCTCTTGACACGCTTTTTGACCGAACAGGGGCTAAACCCAAAGATCCCTTCGCTGCGGTGTTTGCTGCAGCCATGCGAGAGTGGCGGCGCTCTATGTCCCAAGGGGGGCGCTTGTCTAAGGAAGTGGGTAGCACCCTTCAACAGCGGATTGAACGGGTCATGGAAGTGACAGCAGGTCGGGAAATGGATCAAATTGAAAAGCACATGGGCTTTTTGGCCTCTGTTGGCTCTACGTCACCGTTTATTGGTTTGTTTGGAACCGTCTGGGGGATTATGAACAGCTTTCAATCCATTGCTATGTCCCAAAATACCAGTCTTACCGTTGTGGCCCCCGCCATTGCAGAAGCCCTCTTTGCAACAGCCCTGGGCCTTGTGGCAGCTATCCCCGCAGTGATTGCGTATAACAAAATTTCCAATGATCTCAACCGTTACGGGAACCGTTTAGATTCTTTCTCCCACGAATTTGGCGCCATCATTTCGCGTCAGCTGGAGGAAGGACGTTAGATGGGCGCTTCTTTTTCTAAATCTGGCGGCAGGTCCAAGGGGCGACGCAAGTTTCAAGCCATGTCTGAGATTAACGTAACGCCTATGGTGGACGTGATGTTGGTGTTGTTGGTGATTTTTATGGTGGCTGCACCGTTGATGACCACAGGGGTGCCTGTGGATCTTCCCGGCAGCAACGCACCTGCCTTGCCTGAGCAAAAAGACCCCTTGATCATAACCCTCACCCAAGAGGGGAAACTCTTTCTGCAAGAAACAGAGGTTCCTTCTACCGCGCTGGTTGCGCGCTTAAAAGCCATCACCGGGGTGAACCCTGAAGCACCTGTCTACATTCGGGCTGATCAAACCCTCGCCTATGGGCAAGTCATGGAGTTGATGGGGTTGATTCGTCAGGGGGGGTACACAAAGGTTGCTTTAATCAGCGAGCCTGCTGGATCTAAGCCCAAATTGCCCGCCTCTGGAGAACACACAACACCTCCTTCTCTTTCTAAGTAAGGGAGGGGCTTGGCTATGAAGCGCGACACAAATCTGACAATTGGGTTGATTTTTTCCTTTCTTTTCCATGGGCTTCTCCTGTCTCTCTTTTGGGTTAACCTTCCCTGGGGCAAGGTTCCCCTAGAGCCGCCACACCCTATTCCTGTTGAAATTGTCCCCATCGACAGCATCTCCAGAGCACCAGCCCTGAAACCCAAACCCATGCCAAAGCCAAAGCCTCCAGAGCCGGAGCCAAAACCTGAGGTAAAGCCTGAAGAACCCAAGCCCGTTGAAGCCACGGAACAGCCTTTGATTCCTGAAAAAAAGCCAGAGCTCCTTCCAAAACCCGAGCCAGAGCCGGAGCCGGAAGCTCCTGGCATGCTTCCTCCTCCAGAGCCTAAGCCTGAGTCCGAAAAACCTAAGGAAAAAGAAAAAGACAAAAAGCCCGCGGAGAAGCCAAAAGAAGCTCCTAAAAAAGAAAAAAAAGCTGAAAAGCCCAAGCCTAAGAAAAAAGACGATAAAGCCAAGCCTAAAAAGCTTCGCCCTGAGAGCAAGGTAGATGAGCTTCTTAAAAATCTGGAAGATACGGCCGATGACGGAATTGATCAGCTTCTGGATGAAACTGACCCCACGTCTGATTCGGTGAACGCTGCCCCCGAAGTGGGAACATTGAGCATGAGCGAGATGGATTTGCTGCGTCAACAGATGCGTAGGTGCTGGCGGATTCCTGCAGGAGCAAAGGATGCTGGAGATCTATCGGTTGTGTTGGAGATGGAGATGAACCCAGACGCAACGGTGAAGAACGTGAAGGTGCTTCCAGGCCAGAGTTCAACCCGGCATGCCTTTTATCAAGCAGGTTTGGAGAGCGCCCTGCGTGCCGTCCAAGATCCGCAATGCACCCCGTTGAAGCTTCCCCTCGATAAGTATGACAGCTGGAAGACGTTTACCTTCCGATTCAGCCCACGGATGTAATGTTTGCCAGAAAATTATTAATAGATCTGTGACGCGTGTGCTGAAATTTCACAAATTTCCTTCAATTGTCCGATGGCGATTTCAATGAATCCGCGCCCGCTCAAGAAATTTTTTAAACCTTACGCCGAGTTAGGGGTAACTAATGTCTGGGAAGGTAGAAATTTTTTTTATGAGTTCTTCTCTTGAAATTGCGTAAAAGTGCCGCGGTTGTGTTTTTGTGTGGTTTTCGCCTTCACCAGTTTTATGTGCGCCGATCACATTTTGAGCGATAGCAATGGAAGACTCATTGTCTGGGTGAATACTGAGTTCTAATATTTTGTAGTCAATAGAATCTGATTTTAAAAAACCTCGGATTGCTTCAGAAGTTATAGCTAGAGCAGCATAAAATTATTATAAACATGGGTCATTAAACAGTTTTTTGATATCACACTGAAGCTTCCGTCGGATGGACTTTGCCTGGGCCCATTTGCGCTCGATGGGATTGAGGTCAGGAGAATAGGGAGGT
>JBOFFI010000036.1:0-14968 GCA_051648545.1 Alphaproteobacteria bacterium | reverse complement strand
GTTTTTTCAATTTTTTTTTGCTTTTTAATCAGTTTTTTATCGATTTCGACGTTTGAAATGGGAGTTTAACAGATGGTTGTGATGCAAGCCTTAACGAAAGATCCTGTTTGCCTTATTGGGAATCAGGTCAAATGCAAGGTAAAATGGTTTAACCTGCAGAAAGGGTATGGGTTTCTGGAGCCTTGCGATAGCTCTGCAGATGTTTTTCTTCACTTTTCAGTGCTCGAGCAGGCGGGGTTTCAAACTGTCTCCCCTGGAGACGAAGTGCTGTGTGAGGTAGGAAATGGAAAAAGTGGCCTCCAAGCAGTTCGCGTGCTTCAAGTCTGTTCCTCCGACGAAGAAGGAAATTATGCGGAGATCCCTGCTACCCTTTCTAATGATTCTCTGCTTCTTGAAGAGCACGGGGGATTTGTTAAATGGTTCAACGTGCTTAAAGGCTATGGGTTTATCCAGGCAGATGATGGCGGGCGGGATATTTTCTTACATACAGCTCTGTTGCGGCGCTTAAGCGTTGATCGTCTCCCTCCCGGCAGACGTGTTCGGGTTAAAGTTCTTGCAAGTGAACGGGGCCGCGAAGCTCGGGAAATTTTTTTGGAAGATGAAGAAACTCCCTAAAGCCTGTCTATTCCCTTACGGTTCGTGTTAACGTCAAAACCCTGATCTCTTTAGTGCCGGCTTTTTTCAAAATCTCTGCACACGCGTTGAGGGTTGCGCCCGTTGTGTGGACATCATCCAAGAGGATAACTACTTTTCCTTTAAGGCTGAGCTTGTATTTTTTAGAAACCTGAATAGCCCCTTCTACATTTTTGAAGCGTTGGTTGCGAGCCATAAGCCCTTGGCTGGGCGTTGCTCGAATACGCTTGAGGGCCATGGGAGAAGAAGGGATTCCCGTTTTTTCAGAAACAAATTTTGCTAATACGGCGGATTGATTGAACCTACGCTGCCAAAGGCGTGTCCAGTGGAGCGGTACAGGAACAATAAGGTCTGCGCCCTGAAAGAGAGAGGTACCCCGGTTCACAAGCCATTGGGAAAAAAGTGGCACAAGCGCCAACCTGCGCCCCCGCTTAAAAGCAAAAAGGAGCTGTTTGCTGACATCGTTATAGGCCAAGACAGAAAGAGCCTTTGAAAATGGGGGATCTTCTTTTAAACAGCCACCACACAGGCTGGCTTCATGGGCCATTTCAAATGAAAAAGGATAGCCACAGCGTGCGCAACAGGGTGATGTGATAAACCGCAGCCTTCCCCAGCAAATTCCACAAACCCCGCGTCCTTCAAGGCGTTTTAAACAGCAAGGGCACTGGTGGGGAAGCAAAAGTTCAAGGCCCAGCAGTGCGCCTTGAAGACAGAAGGCCCACATTTTTGAACTAAAATTTAGGAGAGGGATAAAGTGAGGCCACATGAACGGTAAGCTGCCCTAAGGGTGTTTTCCATAAGTGAAAAAACGGTGAGGGGTCCAACACCTCCCGGAACAGGAGACAGCGCTCCTGCGACCTGTGCTACACTTTCAAAGCATACGTCTCCTTGAACAGTAGTGGTATCGCTGTTTTGAGAAGAGGGCAGTCGATGAATGCCCACGTCCACCACGCAGGCCCCTGGTTTGACGTGATGAGCTTGGATAAAACCTGGCTTCCCCATCGCCACAAAGAGAAAATCTGCTTCCCGGGTCACCGTTTTTAAATCAGGGGTCTGGGAATGACAAAACGTAACCGTTGCATGGTGATTCAGAAGCAACATCCCCAGGGGTTTCCCCACCAACACCGACCTGCCAATGACGACGCACCGTTTTCCTTTAACATCAAAGTCAAAAGCTTGAATAAGCTTCAAACAGGCCAAAGGCGTGCAAGGGATTATCCCTCCAAAGGAATGGGTCATGAGACCCCCTTGGTTAAGGGGGTGAAGGCCATCCACATCTTTTTGAGGATGAATACAACATAATAAAAGCGAGGAATCTAAGTGAGAAGGAAGGGGAAGCTGAAGGATCATACCATCAACGTCTGATGCCGCGTTGAGGTCCATCAATGCGGCTTGCAGTGTGCTTAAAGAGACATTTTCAGGAAAAGCTTCTTCCCGAAAGCGGATTCCTAGCTTTTCAGCAGCTTCTCGCTTACGCTTCAGGTAAACCAGACTTGGGGGATGCTCCCCTACACGAAGGGCAGTAAGGCAAGGCGAACGGCCAGAAATTTCTTTAAATTGTGCCACATATTTCGAAAGATTCTCAGAAAGTGTTTCTGCTACCTTGAGCCCATCCAATACCTGCACCACCGGATCACATCCCACTTTCTGTTTTCATCACATCATGCGCAACAAGATGCGTGTCAGCATTTCCTGAAGAAAATAGAGCCCCAAGAGCAGCAACATGGGTGATAAGTCCATCCCTCCCACGAAGGGAACGAGTTGACGAATCCGAGACAACAGAGGGTCTGTCAAGCGAAAAAGAAATTCGAGAAAACTTCGCATAAACTGGTTGTGAACATTGATGATTTTAAAAATAATCAACCAGTTGAGAATGACTGTCATCACAACAACCCACGTATATAAGCCAATCAAAATGCGCGCCACACTCAAAATTGGAATCAGAATAATATCCATAAAAACCTCTGCATAAAACCCTAAAAACCAGCATACAAGCAGACGATTCTTGGCGCAAGGGTATTTTTTCTTTGTATACAAGATCGTTCAAAGAAAAATTTACGCTGGAAAAAATTGCCTCTATTTTTTTAATCGAGATAACAGCCCTCAAGAAAATCCAAGGGATTTTGCAGAAAAGATCGTGTATAATGTCGCACAAGAGGCGTCAGTCACCAACATGAAATAGAGGCCCGCGATTTAAACACGTTAAGGAGGGAAATCATGACCACAGCTAGAACCATCACATTGATCCCTGGGGATGGTATTGGGCCCGAAGTTAGCACCGCTACGCGACAAATTATTGAAGCAACGGGCGTAAAAATTCATTGGGAGATCTGCGAGGCAGGTGCTGAGGTTTTTAAAAAAGGTCTTTCATCTGGTGTTCCCCAAGAAACCCTTGATTCGATTCAACGTAATAAAGTTGCCCTAAAAGGCCCCCTTGAGACCCCGATAGGTTATGGTGAAAAGAGCGCAAACGTGACCCTGCGCAAAGTGTTTGAAACCTATGGTAACATTCGTCCAGTAAAAGAGCTTCCCCACATTCCAACACCTTTCCAAGGTATGGGGATTGATTTTGTGGTCGTCCGTGAAAATATCGAAGATCTTTACGCAGGGGTGGAGCATATGCAAAGCCCAGACGTTGCCCAAGCGTTAAAGTTGATCACCCGAAAAGGTTGTGAAAAAATTATCCGCCTCGCCTTTGAGCTTGCCAGGGCAGAGGGTCGTAAAACCGTTCATTGCGCCACGAAATCTAATATTTTGAAGATGACAGAAGGGATGATGAAACGGGTGTTTGAGAGCATCGCCCCGGAGTATCCAGACATTAAAGCGGAACACATCATTGTGGACAACTGCGCCCATCAAATGGTGAAAGAACCTCTACAGTTTGATGTCGTTGTCATGACCAATATGAATGGTGACATTTTAAGCGATTTAGGATCAGCCCTGGTAGGGGGCCTTGGCTTTGCGCCCAGCGCCAACCTCGGTAAAGACGTGGCGATTTTTGAGGCAGTCCATGGCTCAGCACCCGCTTTCTCTGGGAAGAATGTGATTAATCCCACGGCCATGTTGCTTTCAGGGGTGATGTTGTTGCGCCACATCCAAGAATTTAAAGCTGCAGATGCCATTGAAAACGCCCTTTTCACAACCCTTGAGCAAAAAGTTTTTACACGAGACGTGATGGGGGATGCGGGCTCAGTCAGCACGACAGACTTTACCCAAGCCGTCATCCGCAACCTTGGAAAGACGTCTTCTTCCTGGAAAGCAAGGGATTATAAACCCCTCCAGCAGGCTGCGAGTTCCGCAAAACTATCTGAGTCTAAAGCCACCAAGCAAGAGCTGATTGGATTAGACGTGTTTCTTGGGTCTAACTTGGAGCCAGCAGCCATCGCAAAGAGCGTGGATGCGATGTGTGCCTCAAGCCCACTGAAGCTACAGTTTGTATCCAACCGTGGGGTGGTGGTCCACCCCATGTTGGGAGGGATGGCATTGCCAGATTTGGTCGACACGTTCTGCTGTCGATTGGTGAGGCGAGATGAAAAACAGCACCTCACAGATAAAGATTTGCTAGACCTATTAGCAGGTTTGAGCAAAGAGCACCAGTGGGTTCACCTGGAAAAGCTTTTTTTGTTTGATGGCCAGATCAGCTTCACCAAAGCCCAGGGAGAAAGTTAAACCTAATCCTTGTGCAGAGAGAAGAATGCTCATACCAAACCTCATGTTGAGGTTTGGTATGAGGAAATATGGCTGTTCCTAGCATTATTTGGCTATTTGATGATTCTATAGTTCGCCTAGCCCTCGCCTTTAATAAAATTTTTTGCAAAATTAACTGAAAAAAAATTGACATTTATATCTTTTTTTTTTACGTTCTAGAAAAAAAATTTGGTAGGTTTCAATGGGCTTTTTTTCATCTCTTACGACATCACAAAAAGAATCAACGGTTCTGCTCCAGGCGGGAACGTTTCTCGAATATTTTGATTTGATGCTCTATGTGCACATGGCAGTGTTCTTAAATGAGCTATTTTTTCCCAAGGCAACAGGCTTTACGGCCTCTTTGCTGGGAGCCTTTGCGTTTTGTTCTACCTTCGTTTTCAGACCTATAGGTGCATTGCTCTTTGGCTATATCGGCGACAAAATCGGCCGCAAACACACCGTCGTGGTAACCAGCTTGATGATGTCTTTTTCTTGCATTACCATGGCCTTCGTTCCCACCTATGAAAGCATCGGCATTGCTGCGGCTTGGATCATAACCCTATGCCGCGCCATCCAAGGCATGTCTTCCATGGGAGAATTTGTGGGAGCAGGCATTTATTTAACAGAAACAACGCCTTTACCCGCACGCTATCCTGCAGTGGCTTGGCTAGAGGTTTCTGCAAGCGTTGGCGGCATGGCAGCCCTTGGAATTGCTACCCTAGTTACCGCGTTTTCCTATGACTGGCGCCCTGTTTTTTTCTTTGGGGCTACCGTTGCTGTGGTTGGGTCTGTGGCACGAACGACGCTTCGAGAAACGCCTGAATTCATCCAAAATATGAAAAAAATAAAAGAAAGCAACTATACACCAGAGTCTTTGCTCTCACAAAAAGTGGATTACAAAACAGTTCTGGCAATGTTTTTTATTTTTTGCACAGGCCCAATTTGGTTTTATTTTATTTTCATCTATTGTGGTAACATTTTAACAGATTCTTTTGGTTATACACCATCAAAATTACTTCAAAATAATTTTATAGTTTCCATTTTTTTTGTGGTTGCAAACATTATTTGGGCCCAATTAAGCTATCGCATTTATCCCTTTAAAATCATTAAATTTTTTTTTAAATTAGCGTGTATTTTTGTTATACTGTGCCCTTATCTATTGGATCACGCTTCAAGTCCCTGGCAAATCATGGCTTTTCAAATTTTTGTAGGCAGCTTTGAAATTGGGCATTTTCCTGGATCAGCTATTTTCTATAGAAATTTCCCAGTGCTCAAGCGCATGACGTTTATTTCCATGGGGTTTGCAGGCGCTAGAGCCTTTATGTATGTCATCATTTCTTTTGGATTGATTTATTTGAACCTATGGATGGGCCACTGGGGCCTGTGGGTGTTGATGATTCCTTCCCTGCTCACCTTTGCCTGGGCTTTAAGACATTTTGAAAAACTTGACCTGCCTCATAAAAATGCTTCAACCGATGATGGTATGGAAGCGTTTCAAGAGGAGGTTGTTCCAAAAGCAGCCTGATGTGATCTTAAACCGTCCAGCTTTGTTGTGTTGGCGCACACGGGGGGGGGTTATCCAGAGCTATTTTTGGATAACCCTGCTGCTTTTAAATATCCATCCTTGAGAACCATCTCTGTTCGCCGCCTCCTTTTTGCTTTACAACGCTTTCTTTTTTCTTCAATTCGTTTTAAAAAGAAGAAGATAAAAAAATTGTTCAGCGAGAATGTATGTCGGAAAAACTAGGTTTTTTTTCGTGGGTGCCAGGGTGGGTTTTTACCCAGCGGTGGGCAAAGCCAGCCCTTTGGCTTTTGGCTATCCTTTGCTTTGCTTCGGGGATCGCCGCTTACGCTATCTCGCCACGATACCTCTCTCTTTTCTTAATTTCCAATAGCATTTTTTTATTGTTACTCATTTTTTTGGTGATACGGCGTGTTCTCTTGCTTTGGTTAGAACGCAAACAAGGCCTTGCAGGTTCAAAACTCCATGCCCATGTTTTGAGCGTGTTCAGTTTATTGGTGATTGCACCAACCGTCATCATGGCGCTTTTTTCTGTTTTTTTCGTACATTTGGGAATGCAAGCTTGGTTTAACGAAAAAGTCCAAACAGCCCTCCAAGAATCCCAATTCATTGCGAATGCTTATCTGGAAGAGCACCAGAAAGTCATCATCCACAGCGTTCGCGCCATTGAGCGAGATTTAGAGCAGGTATTAGATGAATTGCTGGAAGATCCAGAGCTTCTAAACCACTATCTCACCACCCAAGCTCACCTGCGTTCTTTAAATGAGGCTATTTTATTTTCAGGTTCTGGTAAGGTTCTGGGGCGATCTCGATTTTCATTTTCCTTAGAATTTGAGGGCATTCTTAACAAGGATTTGAAAGCTGCAGAAAAAGATGTGGTAATTTATCCCAATCAACAACATGACAGGGTTATCGCCCTTGTCCAGATTTCCCAAGAAAAAAACGTTTATTTGCTTGTAAGCCACCTGGTTGAAAAAAAGGTTTTGGATCGGATTTCTTTAACCCAAGAAGCTGTGGGTGCCTATCAAAATCTTTTAGATGAACGCTCTAAGGTGACGCTAGAATTTGCCTTCATTTTTGCGATGGTCACGCTATTGATGTTGCTCTTGGCGGTATGGGGAGGCTTTTTATTCGCAAATCGCTTGGTAAAGCCCATTGGGCGTTTGATTGAGGCCGCGCGTGACATCCAAAAAGGAGATCTTTCGGTACGCATTTTAACGGTTTCCAAGGTAGATGAGCTGGAAACTTTAGGGGATGCTTTCAACCAAATGGTGTCAGAGCTGGATAGCCAAACCAAAGCCCTCGTGGCTGCAAACCATGAAGTCGACCGCAGGCGCAGGTTTATGGAAAGCGTTCTTTCGGGGGTTTCTTCTGGTGTTTTAAGCCTTGATAAAAAAGGAAAAATTCATCTTGCTAACATGACGAGCCTTCATTTTTTCGAAGAAACGGAGGCTGAGTTAGTCGGAAAATCCCTCCAACACATTGCACCAGAACTGTGGGAATGTCTGGAAGAAGCGCTGTTTTCAGAGCTTCTTGTCTTTGAAAAGCAAGTGGGTGTTGAGCGGCACGGTCAATTCTATAGCCTCAGGGTTTCGATCCGAGGGGCCAGCCAACAGCTGGGTGGATTTGAAAGCATTGTCATGACGTTTGATGATGTCACAGAACTCCTCGCGGCCCAGCGCAAAGCAGCCTGGTCTGACGTGGCGCGCCTCATTGCCCACGAGATTAAAAATCCACTCACACCCATCCAACTCGCAGCAGAGCGCCTCAAGCGCCGCTATTTGGTTCAAATTGAAAAAGACCCCGCCACCTTTCAGACCTGCATCGACACCATCGTGCGCCAAGTCGATTACATCGGTCGGATGGTCGGAGAATTTTCGTCTTTTGCTCGGATGCCTGAGCCCGTTATGGTAGAAAACGACCTTGTGGCGTTGTGTCAGCAAAATTTATTTCTCCAAAAAGAGGCGTTTCCTGAGATAACCTTTCATTTTGAACCTGGGGTTGAAGCGCTTTGGATGGTTTGTGATGCTTACCAAATCGGGCAGGTTCTGACAAACCTGCTTAAAAATGCAGCAGAATCCGTTCAAGAACGCTTAGCGTCGTCTCCCCTCCCCCCAGGCGAAATTTGGGTTGAGCTGGAAGTGAAAGAGCAAAATTTTTACCTCATTGTAACAGATAACGGGGTTGGTTTCCCTAAAGAAGGAAGAGAGCGTCTCTCTGAGCCTTATATGACGACAAAAGCGAGTGGAACAGGTCTGGGCCTTGCTATTGTTAAAAAAATTGTGGAAGATCACGGAGGAGGCGTTTTTCTAAGGGACCGTAAAGAAGGACCAGGCGCTCAAGTTGTATTGTTTTTTAAAAAGCAAATAAAGGATGCATCATTTCATGTCCCTTGATATTTTAATTGTTGATGATGAGGCAGATATCCGAAATTTAGTTGCAGGCATTTTGGAAGACGAAGGCTATAAAGCCCACCAAGCTGCAACGCCGGAAGCAGCATTCCAAAGCATGGGCCGTCGTTTTCCCTCCCTTGTTTTGCTGGATGTATGGCTGGGAGACGTGGGGATGGACGGCCTAGGCATTTTGGAGTACATCAAACAAACCACCCCAAGCCTTCCGGTGGTGATGATGAGTGGCCACGGCACTTTTGAAATGGCGGTCACAGCTATCAAAAAAGGTGCGTACGATTTTATCGAAAAGCCTTTCCAAACAGACCGGCTTTTGCTAGCCATCTGCAGGGCTTTGGAAGCTACAAAGCTTAAACAAGAAAACCACGCCCTCAAGCTTAAAGGCGGCGATATGGATATCCTGCAAGGGAAAAGCCAGGTCATGCAAAGCCTTAAAACCGCCATCCAAAAAATTGCAGCCACCAACAGCCGTGTCTTGATTACGGGTGAACCGGGGGTTGGGAAAGAGCTTTTTGCCCAAGAAATTCATCGACAATCTCTGCGAGCAACGCGACCCTTTTTTGTCCTCAATTGCGCAACGTTAAACCCAGATCGCTTTGAAGAAGAGCTGTTTGGGGTTGAGGGAAACAAGCTGACACCTCAAAAATTAGGTATCCTTGAGCAGGCCCACGGCGGCACCTTGCTTCTAGACGAAGTAACGGATATGCCACTTTTAACCCAGGGAAAGATTTTGCGCGTCTTGCAAGAGCAAATGTTTACACGGCTTGAAGGCTCCCGCCCCATTCAGGTAGACATCCGCATCTTGGCTTCGACACGCATGGACATCCCCTCCCTTCTCTCCAAGGGATTGTTCCGGGAAGATCTTTATTACCGCCTAAACGTAGTCCCGCTTCAAATCCCTTCATTGCGTAAACGGCGAGAAGACATCCCCCTGTTGCTTGACTATTGCATGGAAACAGCAGCAGCTGCCTTTGGGTTACCGCCTCGAGCTTTTTCTAAAGAAGCGTTGGCAGCCCTCCAAACCTATGATTGGCCAGGAAATGTGCGGGAGCTGAAAAACACCATTGAACGTCTCCTGATCATGGCACCAGGAGAACCAGGGGAAGAGATTCGCCTGGACATGCTTCCCCCTGAAATGGGGGGGTTGGCGCCTGCCATGGTTGAGAAAGATCGCGCAACAGAGATTCTTGGCCTTCCCCTTAAACAAGCCCGAGAGGTGTTTGAAAAACAATATTTATCAGCCCAAATTTCTAGGTTTGGTGGGAATGTCTCCCAAACAGCAGATTTCATTGGCATGGAACGTTCCGCACTTCATCGAAAGCTTCGCAGCCTCCACGTGCGTGAGTAAAATTTAAATTGATCTTAAAGACAAATCTTGCTAGATTGGGGGTTGAGTTTAGGTGGTAAGTGTCAGAAAAGCTTGGAGGCACCGGCTTTTTTTGCATCAACCTTCTAGGCTTGTTTCGCGTTCCTGAAATAAACATTTCAGGGGCAAATACGCGACACCAGGGAGCACCAACTCCCCGATGCCGCTAACCTTCAACGACTCCCCAAGAGTCATTTAAGGCTAAACAAGATGTTAAACGATTTTTCTTTTCTGCTGCAACGGAAACTTTCACACCTTCGATACTTTTTCTTCCCCTCGAGGGAAGGAGGAGGAAGTTTGGGGCTGGGTGACCGTTTGTTTTTCTTCGGGCTGGCCCTTTGGCTTGCCTTAAGTACGCTGTGGGAGGATGCTGACGAGGGCGACGAATAAGCCTGGCGTTCACGTTTACTGTCCTGAAAAGGGGAGTTAGGCGCGAACATGCGAGGTGTTGCGAAGTTTCATGCGGCAGTTTTCTCCATAAATAAAGCTATCCATGACCTTTGCGTTCGTAAGCCTTTTGCGTTTCGCTCCCCTTTTTTTCAAAATCAGCCCCGATTAACCTATGCTTTGCGGCGTAATTGCTCAAGAACGTAAAGCAAAATGCCCCCTTGGTTGAAGAAAGCGATCTCGTCTTCCGTATCAAGCCTGCAAATGAGGGGTATTTTATCTTGAGTCTCCCCGGCTTCCCTCTGGATAGAAAGCTCCACCGTCATGCCGGGTTTCAGCTTGCCCTCAAAGCCCTTAATATGGAACAGCTCTGTCCCCTTCAGCTCTAAGTTTTTGCGATTATAGCCCTTGGAGAACACAAACGGCAAAACGCCCATCCCCACCAGGTTAGATCGATGGATCCGCTCAAAGCTTTCCGCGATCACCGCACGAACCCCTAACAGCTTTGTGCCCTTTGCGGCCCAATCCCGGGAAGAGCCCGTTCCATATTCTTTTCCTGCAACAATGATTAAAGGTGTTTGATCTGCCTGATATTTTTGAGAAGCCTCATAGATGGAGAGGGTTTCTTGGGTGGGGACATATGTTGTATAGCCTCCCAAAACATCTGAGAGCATTTCATTGCGAAGCCGGATGTTTGCAAAGGTTCCCCGGATCATGATCTCATGGTTGCCACGCCGTGACCCGTAAGAGTTAAAATCAGCAGGCTTCACCCCTTGGCTTTGCAGGTAGAGCCCTGCGGGGCTGTCTGATTTGATAGAACCTGCGGGGGAGATGTGATCTGTGGTGATGCTGTCCCCTAGAATAGCCAAAGCCCTGGCACCGGTGATGTTTTGAATGGGCTTGAGAGGCGCTTTTACATGCTCAAAGTAAGGCGGACATTTCACATAAGTACTGTCTTGATGCCATTCATAGAGCTCGAGGGAAGCCCCTTTTGAACCTCCCCCCATTTTCTGCCAGAGGGCATCTCCTTTAAATACATCTGCATATCGGGCTGCAAACAGCTGGGGTGAGAGACAGCTTTGAATCACCTCATTAATCTCTTGCTGCGTTGGCCAGATGTCCTTGAAGAAAACGGGGGCGCCGTTGGCATCTTCCCCAAGGGGTTTTTCAAAAAAATCGACCAGCATGCTGCCCGCCAAAGCATAAGCAACCACCAACGGTGGCGAGGCAAGGTAATTCAATTTAATTTGAGGATGGATGCGGCCTTCAAAGTTTCTGTTGCCTGAAAGGACAGCCGCCACTGTCAAATCATTTTCTTCAATGCTTTGACCGATTTCGGTCTTAAGGGGGCCAGAATTTCCGATGCAGGTGGTGCACCCATAGCCCACCAAATAAAAGCCTACAGCCTCTAGGTCTTTAAGGAGACCTGCTTTGCCAAGGTAATCTGTCACCACTTGGCTTCCTGGCGCGAAGGAGGTCTTCACCCAGGGTTTTGCTTTGAGGCCTTTCTCCCTAGCCTTGCGAGCCAAGAGGCCCGCCCCAACCAGCACCGACGGGTTTGACGTGTTGGTGCAGCTGGTGATGGCCGCGAGCACCACATGTCCATCTGCAAGAAAATAGGGCTCTCCCTGGGCTTGGGTAACCGTAACCTCTTTCATGCCTTGAGGCTTTTCTTGGCGGAGGACGATCTTGCAAGCAGGGGCTGCTTCTTTCAACAACACCTGATCTTGGGGGCGTTTGGGCCCCGCTAGAGACGGCGCCAGCGTTTCCAGGCGGAGGGTCATCACATCTGTGAAAAGGGGGTCTTCTGCTTCAGGGGTGTACCAGAATCCTTGCTCTTTAGCATAGGCTTCCACCAGGGCAATGGCATCAGACGATCTGCCTGTCAGCTTTAGGTAATCAAGAGTTGCGCCATCGATTGGGAAAAGCCCACAGGTCGCGCCATATTCAGGTGCCATGTTTGCGATGGTTGCTCGATCCGCCAAAGAAAGCGTTTGAAGCCCTGGGCCAAAAAATTCAACAAATTTACCCACCACCCCTTTTTTGCGTAGCAGATGGGTGACGGTGAGCACCAGGTCTGTCGCTGTGACGCCTTCGGGCATACTCCCCTCAAGCTTAACTCCTATCACATCCGGGATGAGAAGGGAGAGAGGTTGGCCCAGCATCACGGCTTCTGCCTCAATGCCGCCCACACCCCAACCCAAGACGCCCAAACCATTGACCATGGTGGTGTGGCTGTCGGTGCCCACGAGGGTGTCTGGATAAACCATCTGGGTCTCTTTGTCGTGCCAAACCACCTGAGCAAGATATTCCAAGTTTACCTGGTGACAAATACCCGTACCAGGCGGCACCACACGAAAATTCTTAAACGCCTGTTGGCCCCACCTTAAAAAAGCATAGCGTTCTGCGTTACGCTGATATTCTAGCCCCACATTTTCTTGGAATGCGCCAGGGGTGCCATAGCGATCCACAATCACCGAGTGGTCAATGACTAAATCAACCGGAACGAGAGGGTTTACCTTGGTGGGATTTCCCCCCAGGGCTTGCATAGCGCGACGCATGGCGGCCAAATCTGCAACAGCGGGAACGCCAGTGAAATCTTGCATCAACACCCTGGCTGGGAAATAAGGAACTTCTTGTTGGGATGTTTGGTTTTTCAACCAATCCCCCAGAAAACCCACATGATCTCGCGTGACTTGAACGCCATTTTCATGGCGTAGCACATTTTCTAAAAGAATTTTGAGGGAAAATGGCAGACGATGCAAATTTTTGATCTGCCGATAAAAGGGTTTCAGAGGGCAATAGGTATATTTTTTTTGACCCACTGATAATGTTGCGCGGTTTTTACCTTGATTTGTCCCTTGCATCCGATGTTCCTTTGCCGTTGATCTCGTAAGATAGAGGTGGCTAAACGGGTGAATTTTTGCTTGCGATATCTCTTTTGTGCCATTATGGCTTATTCAGTTTAATAAAATATTACCTAAATGTGAAGAGATGTTTCAAGTTTTTACCAGGTTTTATACCTTGAGTTTTTCCTACGGTTCCTCTAGGATTCAGGCTTATGAACCAGATGCCCCCTCCCCTCCCCCCGTCAGAAAACCAGACATGTTTTGGCCAAGCACAGGCACAGCATGTGTTTGAAACAGCCCTTGCGAAGGGAAAGTTAGCCCACGGGTGGTTGCTGCTTGGCCCCCAGGGAATCGGCAAGCGTACGTTTGCCTACCGCCTTATCCGCCTGCTGGCTTCTGGAGCACCTTCTTTCAAGGCGCTGGACGTGTTACCAGGCCAACTGCCTCTGTTTCAAAGAATTGCAGCCAATACTTTTGGGGATTTGCTGGTGCTGGAGCCTGAGGAAAGGGGAAAGGGTATTCCTGTTGAAACGGCTCGCCAAACTAACGCATTTCTCCAACGAACAGCAACAGAGGGCCCCTGGCGAATCTTGTTGATTGATGGACTAGACTGGATGAATCGCCATGCAGCCAACGCACTCCTCAAATCTTTGGAAGAGCCCCCCCCCGGTGTTATCTTTCTTTTGCTAGCAGAGAATTTGGGAAATGTTTTGCCGACGTTACGTTCAAGGTGTCAAACGCTGCGGCTTTCACCGCTGCCAGATTTAGAGCTTAAAGCTTGTCTCTCCAAAACAGCGCCCCACTTGTCGGAGGATGCAACCGCCACGATCCTGGAATGGTCAAAAGGCTGTTTAGGAAAAGCTTTTTTTTGGATCCAAGAGGATCGCTGGAAAAAAATCCCCGCTTTCTTGAATGTGTTAGAAAAAGCAACGCTCCCGGAAAATCATCCCAATTTTTCTCCCCCCATCACCCCAGAAAAACTTGGGTTTTTGTTGCAAGAACCCCTTCTGTTTTGGGGAGAGCTTCTCACGGGGTGGCTGGAAAAACAAACCATTCAAGCGATTCGGGAGAAAGGTATATCCCCCTTCCCTGTTCCTGCTATTAAACAATTTTTGCTAGATTATCAGCAATTTCATTTAGATCCTGGGCATGCTTGGGCCTGTCTGTTTAAGTTGCTTCGACAGCCATAGATGGCCCTATGCCTATCTCTAAAAACGTGAACGGGCGCTAAATTTTTAACGCCCGTTTATATTAAGAAAACAATTTTTTAAAGTTTTCCAGATCGAGGACCAAGCTCAGAAACTCCACTGTTGCTGCTTTTCACTTCTACGGGACGCGTCTGATAAGACCGTGCTGCGAATGCAGGGGAAACAGCCTGTTCAGCTGAATCAACAATAGAAGGTGGTATTGTAAGCGTGACGTCAAGAGGAGAATTACATTGCTGAAAAGTTGGTAAAAATCGACGCGACGCCGCTTTTCTTGTTTGAGACGCTTGAGCAGACACAACAGAGCCACCTGTTTTAGCAGTTATTGAGTTGGACATAACAACCTCTTTTTGTGATATTCGATCGATAATTTCATATTTTGTTAAACAGTTTTTTGAGAAGCTGGGGCGTCTATATCACAAGACCCTATTTGGTAAGCCTCTGCAGCAATCGCCGGCGAGGTGGGTTGCTTACTTGCATCAATAGCAGATGACGGTACTGTAAGTGTGAGATTGATAGGGGAACCAGTTGGCGGTACTGTAAGTGTGAGATTGATAGGGGAACCAGTTGGCGAAGTGCTATCCTGCGCTGGAGCGGGTGCTTTGGAATTCGTTTGAACTGATCTGACGGATACAAGCTGAGTATTGGGAGTAAGTGCAACAGTAGTAGACATAAAAGCTTCCTTTCTGTAGTTGTTTATTCGGGGATTCTAGAGCTCCCTCTTTTCTACATATTAATTAAAATTAAAAATAAATAAAATATCTTCTTAATATGGCATTGTTTAATTAAGATAGTTTTTGTTTCCAGAGGATATAAAGAGCAAGTTCAGCCATCAGTGGGGATTTGGAATAACGTTTCGTTTTTCTGTTAAAACGCGCTAGATAGTTTCACACCTGGCCGTTAACGGACTC
>JBOFFI010000035.1:0-178158 GCA_051648545.1 Alphaproteobacteria bacterium | reverse complement strand
GAAAGGTGGTTGCTTTTTTCACAATTCTTGTTTACAACTGATCAAGACTTCTTAACAAATGTCTTTTTTGATGTCGCGGGGTAGAGCAGCCCGGTAGCTCGTCAGGCTCATAACCTGAAGGTCGTAGGTTCAAATCCTGCCCCCGCAACCAGATTTTCTGTTAAGGGAGTTCTATGGGTTTGCCTTCAATTTTTCTTAGGCAGCCTTTAATTAGGTCTCTTTTGCAAAGGTTTTTGCAGACTAGTTTGCCGAAGTCTTCCCCTGGAAAAAAAATTTCTGTACCTCTGATAGTAAATCTATAGTTTGAGCAGCTAAGTGATGTGCAGGCCAGCTTGCAAAAATTATCTTTCGTTTTCTCCGCAACTTCTTCAAAAGGTTTGGCTTTTGCCTTCTTGCATCCTGTTAAATCAATCTTCTTTCCATCCAAATGGGTGACACCAGGGCATTTGTCTAAACATTGAGCTTTTATTTCTGTAATTTGACAAAGGATGGGAGGAAAAAAAAGCGGGTTACAGATAGCAGAGCAAAAGATCTTTTTATCAAGTTGATCAATTCCCTCAAGCACTTTCTCAATTTTATTAGGCTGTCCGGGAGTTGGCGGCTCAGGAGCTGCTTGAACAGGTTGAACAAGGATACCCCAAAGGGCCATCATGGCGATGCGGCTTTTTTTATCCATCGGTTTTTTTCTCCCTTTTGTAGAATTTTATTTTCACTTTATTTTCAATAGACTAAAACAAAATTGTTAAAAAATAGTCAAATGAAACCAAGGGGCAGCGGTGAATGATTTCCCCCCTTTTGTCAGAACCAGAAATCAGGTATCTTCTAGCTATCTTATGGTTAATATGGGGATGGTGAGCAAAAGATGGAATGGGACTGGAAGGCGCTTTTGGGGTTTGAGACGCCCCCGGCTGAAACCCGCTTGGTGGTTGCCATGTCGGGAGGGGTGGATAGTTCCGTCGTTGCGGCTCTTTTGGCCCAAGCGGGATATGACGTGGTCGGCATTACCCTGCAACTTTATGATCAGGGAAAGGTTGCCCAACGAAAAGGCTCTTGCTGTGCAGGACAAGACATTTATGATGCCCGTTTAGTTGCAGAGCGGATGGGGTTTCCCCACTATGTTCTGGACTATGAATCGCGCTTTAATGAGGCAGTGATAGAGGACTTTGCAGACGCTTACCTGCGGGGCGAAACCCCCCTTCCCTGCGTTCGGTGCAACCAACAGGTTAAATTTAAAGACCTGCTCCAAACAGCACGGGAGCTTGGTGGAAAAGCCCTGGTGACGGGGCACTATGTACAACGCCTGTTTCACCAGCAAGCTGAGCTGCATCAAGCCTTTGACGCAACCCGGGATCAAAGTTATTTTTTATTTGCCACAACCCAAGAACAGTTGGATTTTTTGAGGTTTCCCTTGGGAGGGCTTTCCAAACAAGAGACGCGCTCGTTGGCCCAAAACCTTGGGCTAACGGTTGCAGAAAAGCCAGACAGCCAGGACATTTGCTTCGTGCCGAATGGGTCTTACGCAAAGATTGTTCAGCAATTGCGCCCTGGAAGCTTGGAAGAGGGAGACATTGTTGATGTGAACGGTCACGTTTTGGGAAGGCACCAGGGAACGATCCATTACACCATCGGTCAACGCAAAGGGATCGGCGTTGGGGGACAAGAGGAACCTTTGTTTGTCCTTAAAATTGACCCTTCTAAACACCAAGTGGTGGTGGGACCCAAGGCATTCTTGGCTTGCCAAGAGATTCACTTGAAAGAGGTTAACTGGTTGTCGAACAAGGATGACGATCCAGAAATTCTAGAAGAACCTCTAAATGTTCAGGTGAAGATTCGCTCCACCCGGCCAGCCGCACCCGCCCGCCTTTTTTTGAGAGAAAATCAAACAGCTGAGGTGTTGTTAGATGAGCCAGAATATGGCGTTGCAGCAGGCCAGGCTTGCGTCTTTTATCAGGGAACGCGGGTGCTGGGGGGAGGCTGGATCATCTCAAAATCCGCTGAAGAAGATGGGAGGAATGTTTAGCCATGTCTGATACCCCCCCCCTAGACAGGGACAAGATTGAAGAAATTCTTTTATTCTGGTTTGGGTCACCTGAGGAAAGTACGTTTGGGACGCCCAAGCTTTTTTGGTTTTCCAGCACACCCCAAGACGATAGATTAATCAAGCAACGTTTTGAAGCAGCTTATGAAAACGCCAAAGAAGGTAAGCTGGACCCTTGGCTTGAAGATCCAAGAGGAACTCTTGGTCTGATTTTGCTGATGGACCAGATTCCTCGGCATATTTTCCGAGGAAAACCAAGGGCTTTTGCAACAGATGCTTTGGCCCTTGTGTTTGCAAAGATTGCTGTCGAAAAAAAATATGATCAGGCCCTTTCCCCGGTCTACCGACGCTTTTTTTACATGCCCTTTATGCATGCAGAAGATCTGGACGCGCAAAAGCAATCACTTCAGCTATTCAACCAGCTGCCAGACACAAAAACCATTGCCTTTGCCCAAGCCCATTATGATATTATCAGCCGTTTTAAACGTTTTCCCCACCGAAATGCGACTTTAGGGCGTTTAAGCACCCCTGAGGAAATCGCCTTTTTAAGGCAGCCTAACACGTCATTTTAAAAAAAAAGTGGAGTCATACCCTATGTGGATGGATGCGTTAGATCTCCAGGATTTTTACCAGACATCTCTGGGGCTTTGGGTGCGTCGTTTGCTACGCTCCCACCTGCGTGCTTTTGTAACGCCTTCTCCTCGTCAAACGGTTTTAGGGATCGGCTATCCCCTCCCTTACCTTAAGCTTTTTTCAGAAATGGGAGCCACCCTTGCAGTATTGATGCCAGCCCAACAAGGCGTGCTCAGGTGGCCCCCCTTGGAGCCTTCCGTATCCGTGCTTGCAGAAGAAACGGCTTTCCCGTTTCCTGATACTTGTTTTGATTTAGTGGTGTGCGTGCATGCCCTAGAATTTTCTGAACAAACCCATCAAATGCTTCGAGAAACCTGGCGTGTTTTGAAAGAAAGCGGACGCTTGATTGTTCTTGCCCCCCACCGACGCAGCATCTGGTCCCGGGTGGAGCGCACGCCGTTCGGCCACGGCCACCCCTACACCCAGAGCCAACTTTCAAGCTTATTGCGCAGAAACATCTTTATGCCCGTCCGCTATGACGGGGCACTCTATATTCCTCCAATCCACTCACGGCTTATCCTTGCGTCATCTCCTGCATGGGAAAAAATGGGAGAAAAATGGTTTTCTCTGCTTCCTGGAGTCATTTTAGTTGAGGCTGTGAAGCAGATCTACGCAGGCTCATTAATCCGTCCCCCACGATACCGTCTCCCTGCCCCTCTGTTTTCAACAAGTTGATGAAGAGAGGCCGTCTGCGTGGTAACGCCAAACAGCCTTTTTCTTCCGGAGAATTTATTTTTTGTAAACAACGTTAGGTTGTTGAACTTGCCCCGTACCACCTAAATTTACGCCTGTTTGGTCCGCAACAACACGAGAACGCCCAGCGTTACTTACCAACACAAGAACGCGCTGACCTGGGTTCAAACGAGGATCAAGCCCTTGGACAACGGTCATAACTTGCCCGTTATCTAACCGCACAACATATTCCAGGCCTTTTTGGCTTTTCAAAGCTTTTTCTGCGAAAGTTCCAGCAACACCCCCAAGGATTGCGCCAGCTGCCGTCGTTGCAACTTGACCTCTGCCCTTACCAAATTGATAGCCTGCAACGCCACCTGCAAGGGCACCAATCCCGGCGCCTGCTGCGTTTTCTTCAAGGCGCTCACCCTCTTCCACCTGAACTTCACGCACATTTGCTACAACACCTTGGTAGGTGAAAGAAGCTTCGCCCACGTGGCTTGCTTTATAGGTGTTTGAAGAAATATCCCGAGCACATCCACTCAGTAAAAGAACCAGAGCAAGCGAAGCACCGCAAGAAATTTTAAAATGCGTCATTTTTTGAACTCCATAATAGGATCTGAAAATTTAGTGGCATTAAAGACTAAAGCGGCAGAAAAAACAAGATTAATTATTTATGGCAAACCCGCACGATTTTTTCAAAAAATTTTGTTATCTCAATGCTCCATTAATAAATAATTCTATTAGTCGATTTAGTTTTATCATTTTTTATCCTTATAAAACAATAGACAAATCATTTTTAATTAAATGACTGTTGTATAAAATATTTTAAATAGATAAATATTTTTGAGAATTTGTAAAAATTTAAAAACAAAGAGATGAAAATGTTAAAAAAAGAATTAATTTATTATTTAGTTATTACTTGCATATCGAGCTCTAATCTGGAGGCTGGGAAAAAAGTTTCAGCAGCTGCGTTAGATATTGCTGCGAGTGAGCTATCTCATGAAACAAGTTGTTTGACGAAGGCTTACGAACATACAATAAATGCTTCCTATTACTTAACGCTTGCAAGGAGCCCCACCCTTGGCAGATGCAATCTAAATAATGGTAATACTTCTTTTTGTGAAAATTCTTCAAATGAGCCTATTTACATGAACCTTTTACCACAACAGAATGCACCAAAATCTAGACAAAGTTTCAGCGATGATGGATTAGATCTAGATCCTTCTAAAAATCTGCGAAAAAAAACGGCACCTCACGCTACCTTCAAAAAAGCCCTAATCGTTTTTGCTGTAATTCTGGCTTTATTGGGACTAGGAGGGATTATTGGTTTTTTTTCACATCATCTCATTCCCAATTCAAATAACAACAACACTTCCGAGGTTTTTCTTACTTCAACGATGTCGTCACAGCGTACTTCAACCCAGGAAATTCCATTTTTTACAACTGAACGAACTAATACTTATTCAAAACCTAATTTTTCTGGAGTTCGTTGGACAGATATGAGGAAACAATTTGAATGTGAAATTCAACCTGCCTATGAAGGGCAACAATGTCAGATGGCGCTTGATAATAAAGCGTGGCACGAATCGCCTGTCACCTCTTCTGATCCGAACTGCTCCTATACACAAAAGATCTCATGCCCAGAAAATCTCAACCTTCAAGGCGCAGATTGCTGGTTAAAAGAATGCTCTGGAGAAAGCCTCCAAGGTGAAATTTGGGAGGCTTACAAACGCTTCCAAATTAGTTACCAATACGATTGGGAAGCCCATATAAAGACGTGGCCTCAAACATCAGATAGTGGCTCTGTTGCGTTACCAAAAGACCTTCGTGAAATATGCTCTGATCAAATCATGTTATGGCCAAAGCATGTTTTAGGCCTTCAAAAAAATAGCAAGCCCTACCTTATTCATGCTTCTATTGGCACATTTCCAAACAAAGGAACAACCAAAGACTGGAATACAAGTGGTGGCCCTGAAAAATTTACAACAAATCAAGAAGTTATTGAAGGAAATATTTGGCTCCAAGAGAGTCACTTTAATGGCAGGTTAGGTAAAGGCGAAGTTCTCTGCAGCCATGAATTTGGACATTTTTTCATTGCGCCAGAAAATCCTCAGTTTAAACTATGGAGCGTGAACGAAGGAGAAAAAATCTCTTTCAAAGGCCCCAAAGCTATGGCATTTTTTGGAGGGCCTGTGCCTTTAGGAGATGCCGCCCACTGGGCCCAAAATATGAAACATGCCTCAACAGGCGAAGCGATTTCCGGGCTTCCCATGAGTGGGGATCTACATAACTGGAAGATCTCCAATTTAACTTTATGGGCCATGGAAGATATGGGAGTTGAGACAACTGTTTCTAAAAATAGCGCAAGATAAGAATCGCCTTTCGCTCACCTTGATGTATGGGCTGTAATTTGCTATAGCTTAAAGCAGCTTTAAGCATATGTTTAACCATCGAGGTTTTGGGTGAATCGCTCTTTTTCTAATGTTCTGCAACAACCACACCTAAATGAGGTCGTCTGGAAACAGTCGGCCTCAACGGCGAAGGCCTGGCCCTTTGATGAAGCCCTCAAGCTTGCCAAGCGCTATGCATCCCGCGCACCTGAAAAAGGGAGTGTCCTTTTTGAAACGGGGTATGGGCCTTCAGGCCTTCCCCACATCGGCACCTTTGGAGAGGTTGTGCGAACCTCCATGGTTCGCCATGCTTTTTCTTACCTCAGTGACCTGCCCACGCGGTTGGTATGTTTTTCAGACGACATGGATGGCCTTCGGAAAGTTCCCGATAACGTCCCTCAACAAGAGATGCTGGCGCAGCATTTGGGCAAGCCTTTAACCCAGATTCCAGACCCCTTTGGAACCCATGAAAGCTTTGGGCACCATAACAACGCTCGGCTGAAAGCGTTTTTAGATACCTTTGGGTTTGAATATGAGTTCATGAGCTCCACCGCTTGCTACCAAAGCGGCTTATTTGACCAAGCGTTGCTTAACGTGTTGGAGAAACACGAAGCCATTTTAGCCCTCATACGCCCCACCCTGGGGCCTGAGCGTCGCGAAACCTATAGCCCTTTTCTTCCCCTTTGCCCACGAACAGGTCAAGTTCTTCAGGTGAAAATTGACCATTATCGGGTTGCAGAGGGCACGGTGGTTTACACAGACCCAGAAACAGGAAAGCCAGTGGAGGTGCCCGTCACAGGTGGTGCTTGCAAGCTGCAGTGGAAAGCAGACTGGGGCATGCGGTGGGCAGCGTTGGGGGTGGACTATGAAATGTCTGGGAAGGATTTGATTGATTCTGTCAAGCTGTCCAGCCAAATCTGCCAGTTATTAGGGAAAGCGCCCCCGGAAGGCTTTAGCTATGAATTGTTTCTCGATCAGCAGGGGCAAAAAATTTCAAAATCAAAAGGGAATGGCTTGTCCGTTGAAGAATGGCTCACTTACGCCCCCGGGGAAAGCCTTGCCTATTTCATGTATCAGGCCCCCCGCAGGGCCAAGCGCCTCTATTTTGATAGCATCCCCCGCCAGGTGGACGACTATCTTTCTTTATGTGAAAAGTTTGAGGATCAACCACCCCTGGCTCAGCTGGAAAACCCTGCATGGCATATCCACCAAGGCCACGTGCCCCAAGAAAAGCTCCCGGTGGGCTTTTCCATGTTGCTGAACCTGGCCAGCGTGTGTCACACCCAGGATAAAGCCGTGCTATGGGGGTATATCACCCGCTATGCGCCGGAGGCTTGCCCCAAGGCGATGCCTTTTTTGGATGAGCTTGTGGGGTTTGCCCTTCGCTATTACCAAGATTTCATAGCACCCCATAAGCGTTATCGCCCCCCTACCCCGCTGGAGCGCGCTGCTTTGGAAGACCTGCAGCAAGTTTTAAGCAAACTCCCAGCAGAAGCTGATGCTGCTCACATTCAGCAAGAGGTTTTCGAAGTTGGGAAACGCCACGCTTTCCCTGATTTGAAAGCCTGGTTCCAAAGCCTCTACCAAGTTCTCCTCGGACAAGAAGAGGGCCCCCGGATGGGCTCTTTCATCGCGCTTTATGGGGTGGATAAAACCATCGGTTTAATTTGCAAGCGTCTGGAGGGGGGAGTCTCCTAACACATAATAAAAAAAAGGGAAAAAGGGTGTTACATTACAAAAGGCTTATTTTTAAAGGAGCCCTGTGGCTTTTTCTTTGCACCCCAAGCTTTTCTCTTCCCCTTGAATTTACCCAAGGAACTTTTCTGCGGGACGCAGAAATTGAAGAAATTTTGAAGGAATTTGCAGAACCCATTTTAAGAACCGCTGGAATTCCCCCTAAACAAGCACACCTCTACATAGTCGCAAGCCATGAGCTGAACGCATTCGCAACCCTTGGGAACATGATTTTCTTCAACACAGGGATGATCTTGTTTACCCAGAAGGCAGAAGAGTTTGCCGCCGTCATGGCCCACGAGATAGGCCACCTTGCAGGGCAACATATGGTGCGCACACTGGAAGTGCTGGAGCGTGCTCAACAACGGGGGCTTGCAGCAGCAGCTTTAGGAGCCCTTGTCGGGGGACTTGCCGGAAGGCCTGACGCCGCTATGGCTGGGGTGATGGCGGGGCTTCACCTGGGGGAGCGCTCTTTCTTAAGCTATAGCCGAGGCCAAGAATCTGCTGCAGATCAAGCGGGCCTGCGGTCTTTAAAACAACTTGGCTGGCCCCTTGAAGGCTTTCGCGCTGTTTTTGAAAAATTTAAAGAAAAAGATGACCTATCAGAAGCGCGCCAATATCCCTATACCCGCACCCACCCTTTAAGCAAAGATCGGATTGAGGCCATCGAGCACAGCCTTTCTTTGGCTAAGCAAACGGGAATGCCCCCCAAGCTGGTCACTAAATTTGCATGGCTTAAGAAAAAAATTGCCGCCTATATGATGCGACCTGAAGCAGTATTGCAAGCCCCGCCCTCCTTGGCTCCAGAAGACCGATATGCCCGGGCCATCGCCCTCTACCGTTCTTCCCGGTTTACAGAAGCCTTGGAAGAAACCCAACGGTTATTGGTTGAGCTCAAACCAGGGAAGCTTCTCCACAACCCAAAGCCTTACATCCATGAGCTTCGGGCCCAAATTTTTCTGGAGAGCCGCCAGATCCCGAAAGCGATTACGGAGGTTGAACATGCATTGCGGGAAAAACCGAGAGCGGTGTTGCTGCAGCTCCTCGCCGCTCAAATTTTTATCGAGTCCCAGCAAGAGGTGCTTCGAAAACGAGGCATTCAGCTGCTTGAAAAGCTGCCTCTTCAGGATAAAGAAGAGCCCTTTGTCTGGCGCTTGCTGAGCGTTGCCTATGGGCAAGCAAAGCAAATGGGGATGATGTCCCTTGCCTTGGCAGAAATGGGCCTTCGAAAAGGAGATAAACCTTACGCCACCCAACAAGCCCAACGGGCGCAACAAACGCTGCCCAAAGGAACCCCCGCTTTTCAGCGAGCATCAGATATTTTAGTAGAAGCCAAACAGGATTAAAGTCCCAATTTTTTACGAGCCTCTTTCAAGGGTTTGCGATTTTTTAATTTGGATCGCATAACTGCTTCTTGTTTCCCCCTCGTAGCCTTTGATTAATTGGCTGATTCTTGGTTTGTATGCTGGCGAACAATACAATTTTTGCGTAAGGATCATGAAAAAGCATTTATGTTAAACGATATTTCGCCTGTAGGTATTGTAAAGAAGTTTATTTGGAATATCTGGCAAGCAGCGCTTCAAAAGCCTGAACGTTCGCATTTTTCAAAACAAGGGCATAAGGTACAGCCCTGATTTCAAAACAATTCGCTGAATTTCCACATTATGCAATTATCTGAGATAAAATACGGGACCGCTTTTTGGCGCAAAGAGGCGCCCCCCGCGTTACCCAAGCTTTCGATATTTTAAGGGTTTGGGTTGGGCATCTTGGCCCAGGCGGCGCCTGCGATCTGCCTCGTATGCTTCATAATTTCCCTCAAACCAAACGGCAGAGCTGTTGCCTTCAAAAGCCAGAATGTGGGTTGCGATGCGGTCTAGAAACCAGCGATCATGGCTGATCACTACGGCACAACCTGCGAAGACCAGCAGGGCTTCTTCCAGAGCCCGCAGGGTTTCTACATCCAAATCGTTGGTGGGCTCGTCGAGAAAAAGAAGGTTAGCCCCAGACTTCAAAAGCTTTGCTAAGTGGACGCGGTTGCGCTCACCCCCTGAAAGGAATCCCACCTTTTTTTGCTGGTCACTGCCCTTGAAATTGAAAGAAGAGCAATAGGCCCGGCTTGAAATTTTTTGCTTGCCTAGAAGGATATCATCAAATCCATCCGAAATCTCTTCCCAAACGCTTTTGCCATCGTTGAGGTTTTCACGGCTTTGATCCACATAGCCCATCTCAACCGTATCCCCTATTTTGAGGGTTCCTGAGTCTGGTGTTTCTTGGCCTGTTAACATGCGGCATAGGGTCGTTTTCCCGGCGCCGTTGGCACCAATCACCCCCACAATGCCTCCAGGGGGCAAGCGGAAGGTGAGGTTTTCAAACAAGACCTTGTCACCAAAATGTTTGCTGAGGGCTTCTGCTTCTAACACGCTTGTTCCCAAACGTTGGGCGATGGGGATGATGATTTGAGCTTGGTCCAGGGTTTGCCGCCCTTCTTCCGCAAGGAGGGCTTCATAGGCTGTGACTCGGGCTTTGCTTTTGGCTTGGCGAGCCTTGGGGGATTGGCGAATCCATTCCAGCTCCCGGGCTAAAATCCTTTGTTTGGAAGCTTCCTGGCGACCCTCAAGCTCTAGACGCTTTTGCTTTTGCTCAAGCCAGGCGGAATAGTTCCCCTCAAAAGGAATGCCTTGGCCTCGATCCAGCTCAAGAATCCAGCTGACCACATTGTCGAGGAAGTAACGATCGTGGGTGACGAGGATCACGGTTCCTGTGTATTCCTGAAGAAAGCGCTCCAGCCATGCAATAGATTCTGCATCCAGGTGGTTGGTTGGCTCATCCAATAGCAAAATATCAGGGTGCTGCAAAAGCAAGCGACACAGGGCCACCCGCCGTTTTTCACCCCCAGAGAGGTGGGTGACGGCAGCATCCCCCGGGGGGCAACGCAGGGCATCCATGGCAACTTGAATGCGGCGCTCTACATCCCAACCATCTATGGCATCAATCTTTTCTTGCAGGTCCGCTTGCTCAGCAATCAGGGCATTCATCTCATCATCTGATAAAGGCTCTGAAAATCTCTGGCTGATGGTTTCAAAATCTTCCAGTAATTGCTTAACGTGGGTCAAGCCAGCCATGATATTTTCATGAACGGTGAGGGTTGCTTCAAGGGCAGGCTCTTGGGGAAGATAACCCACCGTGGTGCCCTCAGCAGACCAAGCCTCCCCCTGAAATTCCGTCTCCATCCCTGCCATGATCTTCATGAGGGTGCTTTTGCCCGTTCCGTTAACGCCAATAATGCCGATCTTGGCCCCTGGTAAAAAGGAAAGCCACACATCCTTGAAAAGCTCACGGCCACCGGGGAAAGTCTTGGAAAGCCCTTTCATAACATAAATATATTGATAGGCAGCCACGGGACAAGCTCCTTTATGCTTAAAAGCACGTTTAAAAATAGATCTCAAAGGTACCCTAACAAAAAGCCCTTTCCCTACGCAAGCCATTTTGCATCATAGGCGGCTTAAATTGGAAGAAAAAAAGAAGTCTAATTAACTTTTTTAATCTTTATTTTATCAAAAAATGATACGAAATTTTTTCCATAAATTTTTTGGAATGGCATCAGCTGAGAATATCTTCACAGATTTTGTGCTCCATTTTTCATAAAAATCTTTTTTAAAAAATTCATCAAAATTTTCAGTGTTTGCATAATCATATTGACATAAACTAAATCTGTCCCAGTTGAAAAACAGGCCTACGGGGGCGCACATGGCATCCCAGCTACTCATGATGCTCTTGAAGTGGCTGGCATCGCCACTGAGGTTCTTTTCAATCAAAAAACGTGGTGTGATCCAGATAGTAATCTTATCTCCGTTGTCAGCATTCTCACTTTTCCGGTACCCCGTGGCGATAGTGACGTGCTCTCCCGTATCTCCGCATTGGGACAGGTCAAATGTTCCCTCCATAGGGATCTTCAAATCTGCAATCTTCAACTCAATCTTCCCTACATCGCTTTTGGGGTCTGGGCGATATACCAGCACACCTTTCAGGAAACGCTGATAAACAGCTTCATCCTGCTGTTTCAACCATGAAGGAGGCGCCAGCCTCACCCTTTCTGATTGATTTAATTTTTCCAGCTTCTCTCTCGCTTCTTCGCTTCTATAAGAGGCAGCCTGTTCATAACACTTCAGCGCTTCCGCTTGGTTTCCCTTCGCAGCATAGGCATCTCCTATTTCTGCGCCAAAATCTGCTATTTTTTCTTTAGCCTCTGTGCTTCCGTACAAAGCTGATTGGGTATACCAAGAAAACGCTTCTTCCAGCTTTTGAGCTAGATAAAGCTCATCCCCCTTAATCACCAATTCGCTTAGCGTATTTTGAAGCTTTTCTTCAGCATCATGAGACCCTTTTTTCACGGCTTTTTGGTATAGTTCAATGGCTTCTGGATATTTTTTTTGGGCATAAAGCGTATCTCCTCGTTCCAACCACATGGTGACAGATCCTAAAGGCTGTTTTTTCGAGCTAACCCCTGCAGGCAAGTTTGCTACTCGTTGCTTTGTTTTTAATTTTTCCGGATCTTCACTTCCGGCGTAAACTGCAGTGTTCAGCGTCAGGGTGGTAGATAATAAGGCCAAGGCTGTGATGCCAAAAAACAAATGATGGTGTAGTTTTGGTTGAGATGGCTCCATGTGGTTATCTCCTTGTTTTTATTTGTGAATCTGAAATTTATTGCTACAAAAAAACAATCAATTTGTCAAAAATATTTTATATTGAATTTTGTGCGGAGCTCCCATAAACGGAATTACCAAATGTTAACTTTTTTTTGACAAAATAAACACGTTATAACAACACGTTAAATAAATTCGTTATGACAATAAACTATGCAAAGGAGATGCATCATGTCTTTGAAAAAAATAGCTTTTATTGCAGTTTTTTCTTGTCTGATTTCTGGAAACGTATTTGCCAAAGCGGCTTTTGAGACAGACACTATTCGGGATCAAGGGAGCGCCCAACAGATCTGTCCTCAGGTATGTATGAAAAATCATATGAAATGGGATGGTCGTTGGTGGAGTGTGCCTTGCTCTTGCGTTAACCAGGTTCCAGAAAAAAGCTGGTGCGGATGTGTGAACAACTAGTCGGGCAACTTGCTTAATAAACACGCTACCTAATGCTATGGGGACAATAAACAGTCCCCATGCTTTTTTCAAATTACCTTGCTTTAGATAGCCAGGGGATGCTACCTTTCCTCATATCGTCCAAATGACATAAGGCTTAAGTTCATGGTTGATGCCCTGGTAATTTATGTTCTGCCAACCCTTTTGGCTATCACACTTCACGAGGCAGCCCACGGATTTGTAGCTTTGCAATGCGGCGATACAACAGCGGCGCGCATGGGGCGGGTTACGCTGAACCCATTTAAACATGTAGATCTTTTTGGAACCATTCTATTGCCTCTGATGCTTTTTCTGGCCAAATCTCCGTTCTTATTTGGATATGCCAAGCCTGTTCCGGTTCGTTTTGACAATCTCCGCTCGCCTCGGCGAGATATGGTGCTGGTAGCACTCGCAGGGCCTGGCATGAACTTCATGTTGGCAATCCTGTCGCTTTTTTTGATTCACGGGGTCTCATGGGCACCGTTGGGGGCCCAAGAATTACTGAAAAAAACCTTGCTTTACAGCGTATCTATCAACGTGCTGCTGGCTGTTTTTAATCTGCTCCCCCTTCCACCCCTAGATGGCGGACGTGTGGCGGTGGGCCTCTTGCCTGACAGCCTCGCACGCCCCTTGGCACGTCTAGAGCCCTACGGATTTTTTATCCTTTTAGCACTGATGTTTTTGCCATCCCTGTTTGGGATTTCTCCTGGCCCGATCTCCCTGTATCTCAAATATAGTTCAAGCCTGGTCATTGACTTTCTTGTGAAGTGGGTGGGTTTAAGTTAAGATCATACAAATTTGTGTGAGAACCCTGATTTGGAGGGATGAAAAATTATGGGATTTAGTTTAAGCCATGTGTTGTTGGTGTTGGTTGTAGTGTTGATCGTTTTTGGGGCAGGAAAACTTCCCCGTGTGATGGCAGATGTTGGCAAAGGCTTGCGAGCTTTTAAAGAAGGCCTTTGGGATGAAGCGGAAAAAAATCCAACATCCTCTGCAGAAGACAAGAAATCTTAACCCATGTTTGACCTGTTGGGATGGGGAGAGCTTATCCTCATTTTGTCTCTAGCCCTTGTGATCATTGGCCCCAAAGACTTACCTAAAGTTTTTTACACCCTTGGGCGATGGGTCCATCGGTTTAAGAAAGTTTGTGCGCACTTCCAAGAAGAGTGGGAGGGGCTGGTTCGGGTGGAACAGCTTAAAGAACTTGAAAAAGAGTTGAACGAAGCTAAAGAAAAGTCTGAGAAATCTTTTGCCAAGCAAAAAAACAAGAACATAACGCCTGAATCATAATAGTCTTCCTGTTCTTTCTAAGAAAAAATCATACTGTAACAATAAACAAATTTTTTTATTTTAAAAAAATCATTAAAAAACAAATAAAAATAATTTTTTATTGTCATTTAATAAAATTTATACAATTATGAAAAATTGGTTATTTTAATCTAATTTAGGTAGTCAAGTTTTGTTTTGTAGATTTTTAAATTGGGGTTTCAAGAGTAGTGCTTAGAGTTTGGGGTCGTCTATCAATTTCTTTATTGGCGTTATTGGGTTCTGTTTCTGCTTTTGCTGATGTGAAGCATGACGATGATTCTTCGTTAACAGAAGAAGGCTTTTGTTATATTCCCAGAAAACAAACCTATTTTGGTACTGATGCAACACCATCTCTCATTCTTGATTTAGAAGCTTTTTCTCCAGCCTCTGTTAAACTCCATGCTAAAAAGCCTTTGGTTACAAAAACGAATGTGGGTTTTGAGATCGATGAAAGCTTTCTCTCAAATGCTAAGGTGTATGCTGAGATGGAGCAGTTAAGTTATGAATTAGCTAAAGGCTGCAATACTTCCTCTTCAAATCTCCTAGAAAAATACCAAAAGCGCGGTTGGAAGATTTCTGGGTTTGGTGGAGTGAGTGGGGCTGTTGATTTTGAGAACACAGATTTACCTGGGATTGTGGCCTTTCATCCCGAAACAGGGGAGGCTATTGTCGCTTTTCATGGATCCCAAGATGGGCACGATTGGCATAATAATCTGGATGGCCAGCTGCTGTTTGCAAGGGAGCTCAAAGATCCAACAGATAAACCTTTCTTGTTTGATGGGAGGGTTTCAAAAGGTTATGCAGAGCGCTACCTTTCTTCGCGGAATTTCCTTTATGCTTTGTTGGAGGGTTTTAAAAATCAAGCCCCGGAAAATTTTCACATTACAGTGGTGGGGCATAGCCTAGGTGGAGCCATGGGTGAGTTGGCCGTAGCAGACCTTGGAACCTATTTTGCTAAATCCATCTGGGGTCAGGATTACCACAACGCTGAATCCAATCGCGTGCAGGCCTACCTTATGTCAGGGGCTTTAGTGTTTGATGATGAAGCATCCAAACAAGCAGAAAATCTTGTAGGTCGTCACAATGTGATCCAGGACGCGGTGGCCTCAGACCCCGTTTATTATATGTCTGGAAAATCAACAGCGGCGTACTTGAACAAAAGCTATCGCTACGGCCCTACAGCCCTTGCTCTGAAGCTCCTTCAACAGTTTGGTTTTACAAAAATTGCGCATCCGCAGCTTGCAAGTTTTCTCTATGGAAAAAGCCGTCATATTGGATATGAGGCCCTGCAAACAGCTTCTGAAGTTCAAAAACTGGCGCGTGGGTTTCAAGACGATGATGTGCAAGAAGCCCTTAGCAAAAAATGGTTTTGGAGTCGTTGGTTAGCTTCTCTTGCCGGTGAGACATTTGCACCTATCCATTACGGGTCCAACCAAATTCAGCAGAATGGCTCTGGGAAGCTTACCAAGGCTTTTGATCCAAGGTATATTGTTCCAGAGACCCTTACGGAGCGTATCGGGAAAGTAGAATCGCAACAAGCTAAGGCTGCCTCTCCAGTGGTTGAGGAAAAGCAAGCTTGGTATCAAGGATGGTGGCCATTTTAGGTCTCTCCCCCATGGTGCGATTGGCTAAAGATCTTAGTTGAATTCTTTTTTGACTTGTAGTATTTTTTATAGGTTTCTTTGGTCTTGTTGGGTTCTTCTTGTATGCAGTTAGGAAGCAGGGGTTTTGGCATCGTCGTCGCGTTAGCCCTTTTAGCTTTTTCTTTGAAATGGGGAGAAAACCCCTTATTTCCGGTGTCTTATTTATCTTGGACCAAGGTTGATCAACTTCACCAGATTGGTTTTAAAGGGAAGGGGGTTACCGTCGCTGTTGTTGACGAGGGGTTTGAAACAGACCACCCGCTTATTCAGTCTCAGTTTAAAGAAGTTGGCTACAACACAGACAACCACGGCGAAAATGTTGCAGAATCTCGTGCTTATACCCGGGGGAGGTTTATCTCAGAGAGCCATGGAACCCATGTTTCAGGCATCCTTGTTAGCCAAAACCCAAAATATGGCGGTATGGCGCCAGGAAGCTTAATTCTTCCCATCAAACTAGGAACTCAGAAAGGAGACGAAGCTTTTGTTAGGGCTTTTAAATTTATGCTCCAGAGTAACGCCCGGGTCATCAACCTTTCCATCGCACTCAGCTTCCACGATAGAGCCATCAGCCCCAAAATTCGAGATCTCATAGAAGCCCTCGTTCAAGCAGATAAATTAGTTGTTGTTGCTGCTGGAAATGACACAAGCTCCCTTGTTAAAACTGATTATGGAAAAAGTTTGCTAGAATTGGCTGAAAGGCGACAAGTTGAAGGGCGGGTCTTAATCGTTGGAGCCTATGAAGTTGAAACTTTTGGCATGCTAAAATCCCATGAACGAAAAGCAGCATTCAGCTGTTACCCTGGAGATTCATCTCACGCCTCTGTTTTTCTAACAGCCCCTGGGGTTGGAATTTCAGGTCCCACTTCCCACGAAACAACCGGAAAGCTTTCTGGAACATCGATGGCAACCCCTATGGTTGCGGGTGTAGCAGCCATTTTGATGGAAGCCTTTCCTGAATTTTCAAGCAAAACCATTGCATCCATTTTGCGTGAAGGGGCACGCACAGTTTCTATGGATGGATCTTCGCTTCCTCCATCTATCTTTGGACGGGGTATTTTAGACGCTTGGGGTTCCTATCAAAAAGGGATTGAGCTTAGAGAAAAACTTGGGAAAGCGCCTCATCAATTATGATGATTTTCAACGCACACTATCTGAGGATAGACAAACCTAGAGCTTGTATGAGATACTCAAGGAAACCTTTTTTGAGGATTGAACTGTTTAAAAGCGGGGGATAAGAAAAAAAATGTTGGGGCTTCGTTTGTTGATTTTTTTCTGTGGAAGATTTGTGGGAAAAGATGTATTCGGGAATCGCTATTACCGCCAACGCCGCAAGGGACACAGCTGGCATAATGAGCGGCGCTGGGTTTTATATAAAGGTATGGCAGAAGCTTCAAAGGTTCCGCCTACATGGTATGGTTGGTTGCACCATACGATGGAAACGCCACCCCAAGGGGAGCGTGCGCCTTTCTTCTGGGAAAAGCTTCATGTGCCCAACTTGACGGGCACGCGCTATGCTTATCATCCGTCCCATTTTTTGCAGGAAAAAAAAGCACAATTCCAGGGCTATGAAAGCTGGTCTCCTGAAGGGCTTGGGTCCAAGAAGGTTTGATTTGAAAGACGATGCGGCTTGCCATCTGCGCGGTGGGGTGTTTAAAAAAAACCCCTTTTGAGGAAGCATTTAGGTTTTATCAGCATCGTTTGACCTGGTCTTTATCTGTGGTCGAAATTAACCCTAAATTTTCTGCTTCTATAGAGCCATCTGTGCGTCAACAGCGTGAAACAGAGCTTTTGCTGCAAGGGGTTCCTGGGGGATTTTCAAGGGTGCTTTTGGACCCCTCCGCAAAAGATACGTCTAGCGAAGCGTTGAGCGATCTTCTGGCGACATGCCAAAGACAATCTGTTTCCCCTGCATTTTTGATTGGAGGGGCAGAAGGTTTTTCCTCCTCTATTTTGGATAAAACCCCCCATCAAACCTTGGCTCGCATAGCTTTCGGGAAAGCAACCTGGCCTCACCTTTTGGTGCGTGTGATGCTTATCGAGCAACTATACCGCGCCCAGCAGATTTTAAAAAACCATCCTTATCACAGGGGAAGCTTGGATTAAAAATCTATGTTCTTGCATTTATGTGAAATTTTTTTTAGACTAAGAGAAAAGCAGGTTAGGTTTTTTGAATGCCTCAATTTCTTCTCATTGACAGTGATGTTTCCGCCCAGGACGCTCCTGTCCTTTATAGTTTATTAACATCTCCTTTGTTTCATGTTTTGGGGTGGGTGGTGACCCCAAGCCTTTATTCAAGGGGGCAATCTTATGCCAATGGGACATTTATTAAAAGTATAGCAAAGAATCCTGTTCCTCTACATCTGGGGTGCCCTCGTGGCATGATGGGTCCTTTTCCAGCTTTTTCAAAGCCCATGGCTTATGCACCGATCCAAGAAAACCCACCAGAAGGCGAATTAGATGGGGTTCCTTTCTTAATAGACGCTCTCTTAAAAGCGCGCTCTCCTGTTACCCTATTGGTGCTGGGGCCTTTGACGAACCTGGCCTTGGCGTTGGTGGCGTCTCCGCGGATCCGTGAAAAAATTTCAGAAGTCTTGGTGGTGGGGGGGGCCGTGATGGCCCAGGGGGATATCTCCCCTTGCGCTGAAGAACGCTTTTGGGCAGATCCCCATGCAGTTTCTGTTCTTTTGTCCAGCCAGGTTCCCCTTATTTTTTTCCCCCTTGATCTTTGCCAGGGGCAGGCACCTACCGCTGGTTGGATAGATGCTTGGAAAAACCATCTGGGTCAGCCTTGGGCAACAGCTGTTCTTTCAGGAAGCAAAGGGCCTTCGTTTCAAGGGCTCACAGCGCTGGCTCATTTGATGAAATCTCCCCTATTAGAAAATTTTCGGGCGGCTTTTTCAACCGTCGAAACGCGAGAAGGACCTTTAAGAGGAAAGCTGACCGTTGATTGGTGGGAAAAATTACCTGAAAAACCTAATGTTCGTTATGTGGCAGATGCTTTGGGGGCCGCGAAGCCTTCGAAAGAAACTTTAGAAAGGTTGTTGGTTGCCACGCTCCCCCATCGTCAGGAGGTGATTCGATGAAACAAGCGCAGAAGATGCTTAAAGAAGAGCGGATCGAAACCATTTTATTTGATTGTGACCCAGGGCTTGACGATGCAGTGGCCCTGTTGATGGCCATGGCTGTCCCTGAAAAAATTCGTTGGCTGGGGATTACCACCGCTGTTGGCAACACAGCCCTAAGCCACATCCAAGAAAATGCACGCAAGATTTGTGAGCTGGCAGGGCGCCTTGATATTCCTGTTTTTGCAGGGTGTCCGCGCCCTTTAATGAGCTGGACCCACTATGAAGAAGCAGCTGGGGCGGAAGTGGATGAGAATTTTTCTTACGTTAAGAAAATTCATGGGGATACAGGCCTTGGGGGAGGCGTCTTAGCGGCGCCTCAACTTCCCCTCCAGCAAGAGCATGCGGCTTTTTACATCGTGCGCGCCTTGAGGGAGGTGCTTGAGCCCATCACCCTCGTTGCAACGGGGGCCCTTGTTAATGTTGCCATGGCGTTGATCATTGCGCCGGAGGTGGCTTCTAAAATAGAGCGCATCATTTTGATGGGAGGGTCTGGTAGCATTGGAAATATAACTCCTGCTTCGGAGTATAATTTTTACGTAGATCCCCACGCGGCTTCCATCGTCTTTAACGCCGGCATCCCCATTGTGATGAGCAACCTGGATGTGACTCGTAAAATTTTGGCCCATGCGGATTTGCTCCGACGAATCCGCGCCCTTGGTTCTTCCACCGCTTGCGTCATCGCAGATATTATTGAGAGCCGCCCTAAAGGACACTATGAACCAGGCATGACGGAGGGTGTGTTACACGACGCAACCACGATTGGTTACCTGTTGCACCCAGAGCTTTTCGAAGCAGAAGAAGCTTTTGTTTATATTGAAACAGCATCTGGACCCAACCTGGGGCATTCTTCCATTGATTGGGGGGGCACGACAGCACCTTGTAATGCCCTTGTTTTGAAAAATGTGAACGTTCCAGCTTTTGAGGCATTGATGTTGGACTTGCTTGGCAGATATTCCAAGTAAGTTTTCTTTAAAGCTAATCCTGCGATAAGGTGTTTGAAATAGCGAAGAACAGACTATTCTATAAGAAAAATAGGTGTTTTAAATGCTCAGCTCCAGTAGAATTATTGTGCAGCAATTATGCAGAACACAACACTTAGCCTGGAATCCAGAAACATATAAAAAAGCCAAATGTGATTTACATCCCAGCTTTTGAACCAAGCCCTAGTAAGCCTCGATCGCCGTAGTAGGAAAACTTTGATCTATCCGATTTTTCAGAAGGGGCCCAAAGCTTTCTCGCAAGCAACGTACTTACTTTTTTGAGAATACCGTGCTTTTTGGCTTTCGCTGGAGTCTCTATTGTGAGCTCGGGCTTCACGCTTGTAAGACAGGTTTTTCGCAACAGGGTCGTTTCTTCAACAGGAACAGCAACGAAGGCTGCAAGCTTGTTTTTCTCAGACGCTTTGACGTGCTCAACCATGTCACAGGGAGCCCCCCGCGTCACAGGCTCGCTAACAACTTCAATTTCCATGTCTTCCAAGGCTTTAAGGCTTATCACAGGTGGTTTTTGAACAGGCACAGGAGCCGCCGGCCCCAAAACAGACGCTTCTTTCAGCCCTTCTGCTTCTTCAATAAAAAGCTTCGAGAAAACGAAAGCTTTTTTGGCAGGCGCCGAAAACCTCAAAATTTCCACGCCTTCAAGCTTTGCAGCAGGAGGGGCTGGACACACCACCACCGCCACAAGCTCAACAAGATCCATCTCCTCCAAATCAGCAGGTACAAGCGCATCGTGTTTTTTAGCAAGAGGAGGCTCTGCCAATACAAGCACCCCCGCCTCCCTCAGTGTTTCTGGCACTTCAATGGGGAGTTTGGCAGGGAACTGCTCCAAAGGGCTCTCTTCTGCCCCTGCCCTCGCCTCTTCATCTGGGGCACCTTCTTCAACCAGCGCCTCAAGGGGCACCCCCACCAAGGTGTCTAAACTAAAATGAAAGGTGAGCAATGCTTCTGCTGCTACGGGCTCAGATGCTTCCCAAAAATTTTCTACCTTTTGAGGAAATGAAGAGAAATCTTGAAATTTGCTCGGGCTCCCCCTGCTAGGGGACAGGATGGCGAGAGCTTCCTTGCCCAAAGGCTTGAAAACCAAACGAGCTTCTGGTTGTCGAGGGAGCTCAGAAGGCTCTAGCAAAAAAGGAGTAGAAAAATTACCCTCAAGCAATTCATTTTTCAAAAAAAAAGGCTGATCTTTTTTTTTGTTGATGGATTTTTCAACCCACGCACTTTCCTTTGATGAAGAAGAAATTTTAAACGAAGCTGGGAAGCCCTGATGCCCCAAATCAAACTGGAACCACAAAGCACTTAAAAGAAAAACCGAAAAAGCCGAAAATTTTTCTAAAATAGTCATATAAAAAATTCTTTATGGAAAAATAAACAACTTCTTATCACTATAAGAAAACATAAAAATGATCAACAACTTTTAAAGGCTTTGTAAATCAAACGAAATTTAAGCTGCCCAACCGTGAGAGCTTTTCTATACGGCTGGTGTGCCGGCCACCCTCAAAAGGTGTCATCAAGAATGTGAGGAGAGAGGCGAAGGCCATGTCTACCCCCACAAGGCGTTCCCCAAAAACAATAATATTGGCATCGTTGTGCTGTCTTGCCAATTTTGCTGTCAATGGATCTTGACACAACACCGCGCGCACATGGGGATAGCGGTTTGCCGCGATGCTCATGCCAACGCCACTTCCGCAAATCAACAACCCCGCCACGTTTTTTTGGGAAACGGCAGCTGCAACCTTTGGCACCTGATCTGGATAGTCCACAGAAGGAGCTGCCTCAAAAACCCCCTCATCTGCCCATTGAAGCTCAGGATAAAAAGAAAGCTTTTCCAAAAGTTGACGTTTCAAGGTGACGCCTGCATGGTCTGCAGCGGCTACCACATGAGAAAACAAAAACTGCACCCTGACCCTCATCTGATTTTTAAAACAAAGCCTTCGCGCGTTTTTCAAAAGCGCCCATCATGCGACGAACCGCTTCTTCAAACACCACCTCCATCATATGCCGAAAAAGGGGATGTTGAAACTCAAAATCGATAAAAAAATCAACCACACAGCCGCCCCTTTGGGGATCTGGCACAAAACGCCAACAGGTTTGTAAATGGCGAAACGGACCTTTGGTGTAATGCACCTCAATGCGCTCTAAGGGAGAAAAATGCACATGAGAAGAAAACGATTCTTTCAAAAAGCCAAACCCTATCACCAAATCCGCCTCCATGTCTTCAGAAGTCTTCCTGTGCACCAAAGCCTCTTTGCACCAGGGGAGAAAGAGAGGATAGGCCTCCACATCTGCCACCAGATCAAAAAGCTGTTGCTGGGTATAGGGAAAAAAGCGCGCTTCCGCGTGGGTTGGCATGATATAGCTTTCTTAATGCGCTGCAACCTGCGCTTTTTTCAGCAAGGCTTGACGTGCCTGCTGAAGCCGCTTGAAGTCATCTTCTGCGTGGTAGGAAGAACGCGTTAAAGGAGAGGCTGCCACCACCAAAAACCCCTTCCCAAGGGCCATGGTTTCATAGGCTTGGAACACCTCTGGCGAAGGGAAAGACATAACAGGGTGATGTTTGGGGGTGGGCTGAAGGTATTGGCCGATGGTTAAAAAATCCACACCCGCCGAACGCAGATCGTCCATCACTTGATACACCTCCTGGGGCGTTTCCCCAAGCCCCACCATCAAACCGGATTTTGTGAAGATTGAAGGGTCTTGCTTTTTCACCTGATCCAGCAGTTTCAAGGAATGAAAATAGCGCGCTCCAGGACGCACAGAAGCATAGAGCCTCGGGATGGTTTCGAGGTTATGGTTATAAACATCTGGGCGGGCGTCCACGACGGTTTCAATAGCGCCTTCTTTTCTTAAAAAATCAGGGGTGAGCACCTCAATGGTGGTGGCTGGCGCCGCCTGTCGAATCGCCTGAATCACAGCGGCGAAATGGGCAGCTCCCCCGTCTGGCAAATCATCCCTGTCCACAGAAGTGATGACCACATGGGACAACCCCAGCTGCCCCAGAGCCTTTGCGACCCGCTCAGGCTCATGGGGGTCCAGCTGATCTGGGCGCCCTGTTTTCACGTTACAAAACGCACAGGCACGGGTGCAAACTTCCCCCAAAATCATGATGGTCGCGTGTTTTTTTGACCAGCATTCTCCAATATTGGGGCAAGCGGCTTCTTCACAGACTGTCTTCAGCTGAAGGTTACGGATGATCTCCCGGGTTTCCTGATATGCCTTAGAAACAGGAGCTTTCACCCGAATCCAAGATGGCTTAGGAAGCGGCCCAGACGGCACAACACCATGGGGCGTAGAAGTCATGTCATAACCCTCTTTAACGCTAAATAAACCCCAGTCTAAATTTTTTTCACGTCCAGCACCAGAGCTAATTTACAAACCCCTGGGGAGGTAGCGAAAATCAGGTCTTACTTTCTCTTAACAAGCTCAATACATCGATCACCTCACGGTCTTGTTCTGTGGGAAAAATCTGGATTTGTTTATCGACTCCAAGATCTTTGGCGATTTTGTTAATGTATTCACAAGTATTTTTTAGGCTTTCAGTGCTAGGTCTATTCTCCTCTGCCACTTCATCAATAGATTTTCTTAATTTTTCCACACGCGAAGAAATATCTTCAAACAAAGGAAGTCTTTTTGTCCGACGAAGAAGCTCCTCCCCCGGATTAAGATTTTTTAGCGCGCGCACCACACAAAGGGGAGCTTGAACGTCTTGAATAAATAACCACTCAAGATAAACATTGGCATCTCCCTGATCTTCAGATTTTGCAAAGTTAATAAAATTCATTGGTCCTAAGGCTTTGCAAGCGCTAACAACAAATTTGCTCTTTTTCAATCGAACGCACGACATATACTGCAAGTTTTTTAACATAGATTGATTTTGATGCTCTTCATAATAAAGCCACAAATCTTTAAAATCGATATCATGTCTCCCCATCTTTGTAATAAAGTTTTCTTTATCCTCAGCTAACAAGTCTTCAGGTGAGCTGCCTGTTTCAGATAAATAACGCACTGTACCCAAAAAAACACCGAGAAAAGATCCTTTTTCGATAGATTTTGTAGCCAAAACAGTCAACGGCTGCCCAAATCCCTTCGCTGAATACGTAGAAGACATCGAAAATTCCATCCGTTCGTCAAAAAAAAATTTTCGTCCTTCAGGCGTTGCTTGAGAACGAATAAAAGTTTCTAGCTTAGGATACTTAGAAAGCTTTACGTTTCGGATTACCGTTTTGTTTTCATCAAATCGGAATCTTTTCAAAGCATTAAATGAAACATAAAAAGAAGACTCGGTTGGCCAAGAAAGTTCAATAGAGTAAGCAGGTCCCCCAAAAATAAAAATTAAGCATAAGCTTGCACAAAATATAAAGAATTTTCTAAACATCTAATCATACCCCTTCGTAATAAAAGATGACACCCCGGCCCCTCACACAGAGGCCGCGATTAAAATGAAATAAATTTATTTGAAACAAAAAATGGAATAGAAACCAATGCACAAATAATTAAATAAAAAAACTGTAAAGTAAATAAAATCAAAATAAAACCGTGTTAATTTTTATTTTGGTAAATTTCTTGCAAAGATTCTTTTAAAGGAATCTACGTTGAGAAAGGATTTTCCATGCGCATCGAGGACGTCAAAAAGCTTCCCTCCATTCCGGCGGCAAGCCCCAGCTATCCCAAAGGCCCCTATCATTTTGTGAATCGGGAATATTTTATCATCAAATATACGTCAGATCCTGATGCCATTCGAGAAGCGATTCCTGAGCCCCTAGAACCCGACGGCTCAAACGCTGTGCTTTATGAATTTATCCGCATGCCAGACAGCTCTGGGTTCGGAGACTACACCGAAACAGGCGTTGTGATTCCTTGCAAATTTAAGGGAGAGAACGTCAATTTCACTTCCCAGATGTACCTAGACTGTCATCCACCTGTGGTGGCGGGACGAGAAATTTGGGGCTTTCCTAAAAAAAACGGTGAGCCTAAATTAAGCGTCGTTCATGACACCCTAACAGGAACCCTTCACTATGCAGGCCAGCTGGTGGCCATGGGAACCATGGGGTATAAATACCAAAACCTTCTGGGAACAGATACGGATACTGATGAAATCACCAAACGGTTGTCGAAAACCCAGGTCAACCTGAAGATCATCCCCTCCGTTACAGGAAGCGTCGACATTGCTCAATTGGTTGCCTATAACCTAACTAACATCAAGGTAAAAGGCGCCTGGGGCGGGCCTGCACGGCTCCATTTAATTCCCCACGTCAATGCACCCGTTGCAGATTTGCCTGTGCGAAAAATTATAGGAGGATCCCACTTCCTCGCAGACCTAACGCTCCCAGAAGGACGTGTTATTTTTGATTATCTAAAATCTTAGCTTTAGAAAAAGGGGGCGTCATTTTTTTAACCCCCCTTAATTTTCCAAAAACCTAAAAAGGAATGTCATCTTCTTGGAATGCTGAAGCGCCGCCGCCTGCGGGCTTAAAGCCATCTCCAGAAAAATCTCCGTCCGCTCCTTCACCACCTCTGCTGTCAAGAATGGTGAGTTCTCCACGGTAACGGGATAAAACAACCTCTGTCGTATATTTTTCCTGGCCGGTGCTGTCTGTCCACTTACGGGTTTGAAGCTGCCCTTCAATAAACAGGCGAGACCCTTTTTTCAAAAATCTCTCCGCAACATCCGCCAAACGCTCGTTGAAAATGACCACCCGGTGCCACTCTGTGCGGTCTTTGCGCTCACCGCTTGCTTTGTCCCGCCACTGCTCTGAAGTTGCAACGGAAAGCTGCACAATCTTAGTTCCATCTTGTGAATGCCGCACCTCAGGGTCTCTGCCCAAGTTACCAATGAGCATTACCTTGTTTACACTTCCCGCCATATATATTTCTTCCCTTAAAAGTTTTATGAAAAACAATTGATTTCAATACTTGCCTTACAAAGACCTTATAAAAGATTTTTATAGGAAAAGCAAAAAGAAAGATTTTCCCTCCATGGGATAAAAACAAAAGGGCGCAGGTTTAAAAAACCGACACCCTTTTAAGTTATGGTTTCGTCTTGCCTAGGATTCGATTTTAATAGGCTCATCCTTAACATTTTTAAGGTTTCTAAGGCTTTGCTTTTCAGTGTATGTTAATTTGCTAGGCTGGAGTTTCAAATTCTTTAAATAAGTTTGGGATAAGATAGCTGGTAATTCAGCAACAGCCGCCGCATCGTTTGTTCCTGAAATGCTAAGTTCTAAGCTAAGATCAATAAACCTTGGCATCTTAGATAACGCTTTGATAAAGGATAAGGTATTGTTGTCTATAGATTGCTCTATATCCAGATTAAGCTTTTCAAGATTAGGTAAATTTGGAAATACCGCCATGAGCGCCCGAAGGCCTTCAGGACCTATGTTATTATTATGTAACCAAAGCGTTTTGAGGGAGGCAGGAAGCTTGGGCGCCAAAATCTTTAGCCCCGCATCTCCAATATGTCTATCCATCAAATTAAGCTCTTCTAAACCAGCTGGAAGCTTGTCTGCCAAAGCTTCGATAATCGTTTTATCAAATAAAATTCCCCCGAAATTATTTCTCAAATAAAGAGTTTTAATCCCTGTCATTTCTGGCAAAAAATTAAGGAGGCTTGTTCGTATGGCATGCTTGCCATCTTTATTTAATTCGCTATTCCAATCATCCCCCAGCGTAACCTCTACCCAATTTTTGAACTGATTTAAATTTTTGAAAAAGGGCGAATCTAACGGTATACGATCTTTCAGTCTAATACGTGTTGCAAAAGCGGTCACTTTATCATAAAGCGTTTTGCTGGTGGCTTTCAAATTTTGTTTATCTTGAGAGGAAAGAGATTTTAAAATCTCGCCCACAATGGCCGATGTTTGTTGTTCAAGATCACTTAGCGGGCGTTGGGTTCTTTTTTCACTGGGGGTTTCTAGGGCAAGCTTATCGTTTTCCCCCACGGCAAAAACCGCCGTTGCCCACGCCAGGGTGGAAACAAAGCAAGCCACAGTTTTGATGGATTTTAAAGGTTGGGATGCTTTTTTCAACATGATCAAACTTCCTTTTTTCGTTAAAAATCAATAAATTAATTCTAACATACAAGATGTTGATAAAAAGTCAAAAAAATCAGGGCAATTTTCGGCAAATTCATGTTGGTTAAAACTAAAAGATCCCCAACACCAGCTTGACAAAAGGGTTGGGTCGCTGCATCTTTTACCAAAATGTAATGTGTGTATGTGCTTTGACGAAAGAGGCCGGACTTGAAGATTTTCGCAGGAAATAGCCACCCTATCCTGGCCAAGCAAGTCTGTGAATTTTTGGGCATTGAGCTGAGCCTTGCAACGGTTAAACGCTTTGAAGATCAAGAAGTCTTCGTTGAGATTTTTGAAAGCATCCGGGGCGAAGATGTTTTCGTCATCCAATCCACTTCCCACCCTGCCAACGACCATTTGATGGAGCTGTTGGTTATTTTAGACACCCTCAAACGGGGGTCTGCTAAACGCATTACAGCCTGCATTCCTTATTTTGGCTATGCTCGCCAAGACCGGAAAACAGGACCACGAACCCCCATTTCTGCCAAACTTGTGGCGAATTTGCTGCATGTCGCGGGGGCCCACCGGGTTTTGACCCTTGATCTCCATGCAGGCCAAATTCAAGGCTTTTTTGATATCCCCGTTGATAACCTGTTTGTAACCCCCTTGTTTACGCGGGATATTTTGGCCCAATTTCCAGGCAAGATGCCTTTGATTGTCTCCCCAGATGTAGGAGGTGTTGTCCGGGCCCGGGCCCTGGCCAAACGCCTGGAGGCAGACCTTGCAATCGTGGATAAACGCAGGGAAAAACCGGGCGTGAGCGAAGTAATGAACATCATCGGCGATGTCCGGGGGAAAATTTGTATTTTGGTGGATGATATTGTGGATTCTGCCGGAACCCTGTGTAATGCGGCGGATGCGCTTCAAAAAGCTGGGGCAGAAGCTGTGTATGGTTATGTGACCCATGGGGTTTTGTCTGGAAAGGCTTTAGAGCGGGTTAAAACATCAGCCCTTAAAAGTTTAGTAGTCACTGAAAGCATCGCCGCCCGAGAAGCCATGGCAGATCACCCTAAAATTCGGTTTCTCTCTCTGGCTCCGTTGTTGGCAGAATCGATTCGTCGCATCTCCCAGGAACAATCCATCACCAGTTTGTTTGATTAACATGTTGAAAGAAGATAAGAAACAGATGGCACAAACCATTTTAATTTTAGGGGCCAATGGATTTATTGGCAGCCATCTGATTGAAGCTATTCTTGAAAAACGGCCAACCTGGGAGGTTTGGGGGCTAGATTTTTCAGATTTCAATCTTCAAGCCTGCCTTCAAAATCCTCGATTTCACTTTCAAAAAGGGGATATGCTTCAAGAAAAAGCTTGGCTTCAAAAAGCTATGGAGGCTTGCGATGTGGTGCTTCCCCTTGCGGCCATTGCTAACCCTGCGCTTTATGTACAAGATCCTTTAAGGGTTTATGAGCTAGATTTCGAAGCCAATCTGCCCATCGTACGCCAGTGTGTCGCTCAAAAAAAGCGCCTTGTTTTCCCCTCCACCTCAGAAGTGTACGGCATGGGGGTTGATACCGTCTTTGACGAGGACACGTCTCCCCTCACCCTTGGCCCCATCTGCAAACAGCGCTGGATTTATGCCTGCGCTAAACAGATGATGGACCGTTTAATTTTCGCCTATGGACAGCGAGATGGGTTGGATTATACGCTGTTTAGGCCGTTCAACTGGATAGGCCCCAGGCTTGATTCCCTAGAACCTGCCAAGCGCAAACAAGCCAGAGTTGTCACCCAATTTTTGGGCAACATTCTTGACGGAGCCCCCATCACCCTCGTGGATGGTGGAAGCCAGCGCCGTGCCTTCACAGACGTTCGAGACGGCATTGAAGCCTTGCTCTACATTTTAGATAACCCTGCGGGAAAAGCTTTCCAACAGATTTTCAACATCGGAAATCCAGCCAATGATGTCTCCATTCGCGAATTGGCTGAAGCACTGCTTCAAACCGTTTTGGCCCATCCCCAATGCCCTGACCAAGCGCGTCAAACACGCCTCCAGGTTCAAGATGCAATGTCTTACCTGGGAGAACATTATCAAGATACCCAATTGCGCATTCCATCCGTCCAAAAAGCTTTGGATAGATTGAACTGGAAGCCCCAACGTTGTCTTCAAACCTCCCTGAGTTGGATTGTAGATGGGCACTTCTCTGGTTAACACAAAGTACCACTTCTAAGAAAAATGAATAAATTCAAATCTTAGGCAATATTTATCTCTGTTTTTATCAAATTGAAAAAGGTCTGCTTGTTTTTTCGGGTGAGGGTGCTATGATATTGTAAAATTTTATTGAAATGTGTCTAAATTTTTTTAGAAAAGAGGCATATGGCGCATACTAAAGAAATCTCCTGGAGTCCTTCAGCACCTCGTCATCAAGGAGGCGTTGAAGTTTTGGGCCAGCAACGTGGCTATATACACCCCGCCGCTATCCAAGCCTCTTTTCAAGGGCCTGAATATGGCCATAGAAGCAGGGGCGGAGATAGAAAAGAAACTTATAGTGGCGTGGGCAGGCTATCTCTTTTATCCATTGGATTCAGCTTAATGCTTCTTGGCATCTGCTTTTTTGGATCAGGGTTTTGGGTTGGCTGTTGGTTTGCTGAAAAAAATACAGCAACGTCTTCGCTCGCTTCTCTTTCCCTCGCTCCAGGAAAATCTCCCCTAAGCGCCAGCCATGCTAATGCTTTACTTGAAATTGTGGGTGCCGCCGGCGGAAATATAGGAAGGGTTGCAGGGGCGGCCCAGCGCGTTATGGAATCAGAACACCAGGCTATGCCAGAAGGGAGAAGCGTGCCAGAAAATCTGCAAAACGTTGTTAACACGCCCCACGCTACACCTATCATCCCAGGCCTCACGACGACGGTTACATCTCCTCAAACATCTGAACACTCTCTTTCTTCAGCTATCCCCGCCACCCATGACGGATTACCCCCTTCACCCCAAACGCTCTATTCTGTTCAATTGGGAGCCTATGCAGCGCGGGTCAATGCTGTTGACCTGATGCACCAGCTGCAACAAGAGCTTGCCATTCCGACGTTCCTTGTGGAAGGTAAAAACACCGATGGAACGCCTGTTTTTTATGTACGAGCAGGTTCCTACCACCCGTTTGGGCTAGCCAAAGCTGCAGCTAAATCCATTGCTGAGCAGTCTAATCTGACGGCTATTGTAGTTGCCACTTCCCCTGGGGAGAAGCGCCTGTCCCAATGAAATGTATTCGTTTAGTCCTCCCCTGGTTTCGTGTTTTACTGCTTTCGTGTTTTTCTTTTTGGCCAAGCGCTTGCGCTTTGCTTCCTAAACAAATGGGGGATCAAGTGTCCCTTGAAGCGGTTTCTTTTAAAGCTTCCTCGGATGCCAATTTGAACACAGCTGTTTCAGTAGATTTAGTTATCGTCTACACAGCTCCCCTTTATGAAATGTTCAAAAAAATGACAGCTGAGGCTTATTATGCTTCTGTAGAACAGCTGCGCCGAGACCATTATGGTGTTTTTCAAATTTGGCACTGGGAAGTTGTTCCTGGCCAGGCAAAGGCTTACCAGCTGGCGGGGTTGACTTGTAGTGCTGTAGGCGCCGTTTTATTTGTAGACTATAAAACCCCTGGAGAGCATCGCGCTGATGTCGGAAAGATTCCCCATGCTTTCGTTTCTTTAGATAAGCAAGGCTTCCGCTTGGCAGGTGAAGCACCACTAATGCCTCTTGAAGAGGCCTGTCCAGTTTCTCTTGTGACACCCCTCATCCAACATCCTAAATCCCCTTCCTCCCCCCCTCAACCAGACGGGAAATAGATCGTTATGCGTCGTCCTTTCAAATTTCTCCCCTATCCTGTTCAGTGGTATGAAGGTATGTTGTTGATGCCTCAACATTTTCAACAGGCAGACCAACTTCATCATAAACTTCTAGAATACCATTTCGCCGTCGCGTCACCCTACCACTGGGGAGTCTTCAACTTGTTTGTGGATGCTGGGCAATTTGCAAATGGGCTGTTCAGGGTGCTTTCTTTAGAGGGCATTCTTCCGGATGGAACGGTTATTTTCTTCCCCCAGGGTTCTGACGAGGTTTTGGAAGTTCCCCTTGCCCCCCATGCTTCTGTATTGCAACAAACTCCTTTAAAGATTTATCTGTGTCTCCCTGAAGTCCATTTTTTTGAGGACGGCCTTGAGAATAAATCGCTACCGCGCTATGAATCCATTGAGGCGCTTCCCGTTTCTGACAACAACACGGGGGAAAATCCAATCCCCTTGGCGCGCCTTAAACCAAAATTACAATTGATTGTGTCCCAAGCGCCACCGGCGCGTTATGTCTCAATGCCCCTTGCGGAAATTTCTATGGCTGGCAATGCCTTTGTGCAAACATCTTTTATTCCCCCTCTTTTGCGCATCGATCTTGCTTTTCCCCTTGGGCAAGCTTGTTTAGAGCTTGTGCAGCACTTGCGGGATAAAATTAGCTACCTGCAAGGGAAAATCCAAAATTTGAATTTGGAGGCTCTCAATACCCAAAGCTCCAGGGAAGCAGAAAGCATTCGTAAGCGCTTAATCACAGGCCTCCTCCCCCTGGAAGCTGCATTGAATGCAAAGGGAGGTGTGCACCCTTACGAGCTGTTTAAAGCACTCATCCATCTTGCTTCCCAGGGAGCAACCCTTCGCCATGTCATTAATGTGCCTGTTTTTCCAGCCTATGATCATGCTAATTTACAAACTACCTTTCAACCCTTGTTTGATTTCATGGACACTGTTTTAAACAATGTTGAAGAATCTTACATTGCTCTCCCCTTTGAACAACAAGACCGTGTTTATAGCCTTCCCCTTCGGGAAGCTTGGCTCACAGATTCTTTTGTGTTAGGTTTTCAAGTCCAAGCGGGCATGTCAGAAGATGATTTGATTGATTGGGTTCAAGGGTGCGTCATTGCAACAGATTCTTTCGTTCGCGTTGCTCAAGACAACCGCGTGCTGGGCGCTGGCCGGGAGCTGATTGATGAAGCGCCCCATCTGCACCTCACACCTTTCCGCGGAACAGTTCTGTGTGAAGTCAAATGGGACGAACAATTTTTAAGGTCAAGGGAAACCCTCCACATTTTTAATATTTCTGACACACCCAACAAGCGACCCCAAAAAATTGTGTTGTATGTGCCCAACCATGAGGCACCGCAGGCCATTTAAATAGAGATAAGGAGAGAAAAGCTTAGGTGAAAGCTACGATGAAATGCCGCATTCTCTCCGGGCGTCTTAAAGGACGGGTTATCCCCTTCCCTGAGGTGGATGGGCTGCGACCCACGACGGACCGCAATCGGGAGATGGTGTTTAATGTGTTGACCCACAGGTGTTTAAAGGAGGCGATGGGGCCTTCTTTTGAAAACGTTCGAGTCCTTGATTGCTTTGCAGGAACGGGGAGCTTTGGGTTGGAGGCCCTTTCAAGGGGTGCTTCACCTGTTTTTTTCTTAGAGCGCAATCCAGAGCTTTGCAAGCGGATCAAAGGGCTTTGTGTGGATTGGAAAGAAGAAGCTGATGTCACAGTCTATGCCACCCTCGCTATTCAGATTCCCCCCACGGACACCCCAGCAGATATTATTTTTCTAGACCCTCCCTATGGCCAAAATCTAGCCACCCAAACCCTTGATATTCTAGCCAAGCAAGGGTGGATCAACCCCCAAACCTGGATGGTTCTTGAAATGGAGAAAAACAACGCGTTCCCAGCGCCTGAAAAAGCTTCAACTTATTTCCAAAAAATTTCAGGAAAATCAGCCTTTCACTTTTTCCAACTTGGGGCTTGAGCGCTAGATCAACCCAGCCTTTAAGTGGCATTATATCTAACAAACCCTATCCATCAAAAATCAGCAAATTGCAATAATTTATTATTTATCAACATCTTGTTGTCAGTATTTTCTTTATAAAGTGAACAGAATCAGGAAGAGTTTGAGCCATGTTAAATAGAAAAAAAATAGCCATTTGCCTTTTTACGTTTGCAAACGCGTCTTTTGGCGGCCGGGACGATTTCAATCCCGATATAGCCCACTCAAATAATATAGAAGCGCTAGATAGCATGCTTAAATCAGACAAATTTCTTGTTTGTCCCATTGTTTGCGGTGAAAAACTTTGTAAATTTGAAGAATTTCAAACGTTTTGCAAAAAAGAGTGTGAGATTGGTGACGATAAAATAAAAGAAAAGCGCGAACGGTGCATGGGCCAAAAATCTATTGCCATTCCCCCTTTAAGCCTTGTGACAGGGATGATTAAAGGAACGGAAGTGGGCTCAAACTACGGTGGTTTACTTACAGGGGGGGCAGTTTCTGCTGGAACATCACTTGTGATGGATGAAGAGGCTTCTGGAGAATTGTCCAAGCTGGGAAGCATTCCTGGTGCAGCTGTAGGCGCTGTTCCTGGTGCAATCGGAGGGCTCATCGCTGGTGGTGGCTATGCAGTGCTCGAAACGGCGCTCATATCTTTTTGTCTTGGGTTTTGCACAAAAAAGATGTGCTCCAAATCAAGCATCAAAAGCATTTGCAAAACTGCTTGTTCGAAAGGAAGAGAGCCTTACATCAAACACTGTCTTGAGGCAACTGCGACGCCTTCAAAACCAAGATAGAGGTGAATTATTAATTTCTAATCAGAATGACATTGTCTTTAAGTTTTTCAGCCAAGATGTATCCATGTGTCAAAAGCCAAGCTAAGATGTCCCGCTGCCACAGCGATTGGTTTTCTTCCATGATAATCAAACGGGGAAACAGCTGGGGTGAAGCATTCTCAAAAAAATCAAATAGAATAGTATCTTCCATGCCTTCCACATCAATTTTTAACACATCGATGGTTTTAACACCTTGGGAAGCTAATAATTTTCGTAAAGGTATCACTTGAATTTGAATCGCTTCCCCTGTGAGGTTTTGTTTGACTGCAGAGCTGCTGCCTTTATCTTCCTTGCTTATCACAAATCGAAGGGTCTCTTCCCGGGGCCCTAATCCAACTTCAAACACTGAAATTTGTTGGCCAAAGCCATTTGTTTCAATGGCTTCCCGAAGCCTTTGGGCAAGCTCTGGATTAGGCTCCACCGCGAGCACCTTAGCTGCTCCAAATTTTGCCCCCATGAGAGCATAATAGCCAATGTTGGCACCAATATCGATAAAAATACCCCCAAGAGGGGGAAGCATGTTTTGAAGCCAGGAAAGCGCTTTTGCTTCCCGCAAGCCAGAGCTGAATAAAATCTTGGATTCAATGAAATTACCTTCTGGTTGAAGCCTCAGCTTTAAACCGTGGTAAACCACATCAACTATCGTCATCGGAATCCATTTGCACCATATAGTCCGAAGGCGTTTGCTAATCCCACCTCTGCCAAGCCCCAATCGAACCAAAGCCAAAATCGCACGCCCCCCTAGCTTCGGTTTAAAGCTACCAAAAGGGGGAGCTATGGGTTTGTCTAAGGCATGGGTAGGCATTTTAATGCTCATTCCGTTATCTCATATAGGATGCTCTATAGCATTCAAATTCAAAAAAATCAAATTTTTTTCAATGTCTTAAAAAAATGAAACAGTCCTTGTTTTTTGCTGGCAAGATAGGTAGAATAAGCTAAATTTTCCGGAAGATCTTAAAGCCTCGGGGGCCCATGAAGCGTTTTTCTCGACCCTTTCTTGTTTGCTCTATTTATTTTTCTGCCTTTTTTCGTCTGTTGATTTTTGGGGGTGTTGTTCTTTTTTTGAATACACAGCCTATAAAAGCAGAAGGCGCAACCCCCATTGTAAGGGGAAACCAAGTTTATAAGCTTTGGGTTGAGCTTCAAGCTCCCCAGGGCAAGTGGTCTTCTGACCCACGCCATGAGGCTATTTTAGAAGCACACCGAAGGGCGCTACGGGAAGCATCCCTTTATTATGCAGATAACTCAGAAGCCACACCCCCTCCCCTACCTTCGGATACAACGCTTTTAGATATGGTGGAGTCTTTTTCAGTGAAAAAAGAAAAGGTCAATTCCGCCCAATATCGAGGTATGTTTCATTTTACGTTTAAACGTAAAGCCCTTGAAAAATGGCTGAAACAAAAAACATCAGACGTAGGTGAAGCCTCTTCTCAACTGGCGGATGCAGCAAATGGGATGTCTTCTCCTGAAGGTGTCTCACTTTTGCTAAACGTTAGGATAGCATCCTTCGGGGATTGGATTCAGCTTAGGAAAACCCTGGACACCTTTGGGGAACAGCTGGTTCATCAGCAAATTTTGAGCCTTTCCCAAAATCAAGGAAAAATATCCCTTGCTTGGAAGGGGTCCGCTGACCCTTTTGCAGTTCACCTTGAAACGTTAGGATTTAAAGTTACCAAGCTGCCCCATCAATGGAATATTGAAAAATCTTCTCACCCGCAACCAGGAGACGCCTTTGTGTCCAAAAGGGTTGTTTCGTGACCCTGCCTAATTTAATCAGTCTTTTTAGGCTTTTTTCCAGTTTTGTGATTGTGTACTTCATTTCTCAAGATTTTTTTCAAGAAGCTTTCATTTTATTTTGCTTGGCAGCTTGCTCAGATTTTGTGGATGGTTTTTTTGCACGCTATCTAAAATCTTATTCTCGCTTGGGGGCCTATTTAGATCCTTTGGCCGATAAAGTTCTTTTGAGCTCTGTGCTTATAGCCCTCACATTTTATGGAGTGATTCCATCTTGGATCACGTTTTTAGCAGTTTTACGAGATATCTTGATTTTAGCAGGCGTTGCATCTTTGTGGTTAGCAAAAAAACCTTTTGAGGTAAAACCGTTATGGGTAAGCAAATTGAATACACTGCTTCAAATTTGCGTGGTGCTTATTTCTCTCTATCCCAATTTTTCTTACCCCGCAATTTCTGAAGGTCTCTACTATTCAGTGGCTTTGACAACGCTTATTTCCGCTGCTTTTTATAGCCGGATGTGGCTTTTGCTTATGAAAGAAACCTCTCTTTTTTCTAACCTTCAGCCTCCCCTTTCGTCTTCCCGGTTTCAATCAAGCACGATGAAATTCAAAAAAAGACGCAGCATGAAATTTAAGTAAAACAAAGAGGACTTTATTGGTGATTCATCCAACGCATAATCCTTTTTCCCTCACCCTGCTGCACAAGCGAGCTCCCTTATTTTGGGGCGTTCTTTTTGCGTCCTTCGGGGTTCTTTTTTATCTCCTACAGGGGATGTTGATGCCCTTTGTGGCAGGTTTTTTAATTGCATATATTTTTAACCCTTTGGTCCAGAAAGCTGAACAGTGGCATCTTCCGCGCGCCCTTGGCTCTGCACTCATCATTGGTACGTTCATTTTTTTGGTCTTGATACTTTTGTTTATCACCATTCCTTTTATTAAGTCAGAGCTGCTTTTTCTTTTAGGACATTTTCCAGAATATGGTCAGCACGTCTTAAAAAAAATAGAACCTTTTTTTGAAAATTTTTCCCAATATGTATCTGTGGAAGAGCTTGATTCTTTAAAAAAAATGGCGACAGGCTCTTTCGGGCAAGTTTTTAGCTGGTTTCTGACGTTTTTGGGAACTGTTTTCACAAGTGGATTGGCTTTAGCTAATATCTTATCTCTCATTTTCATAGCACCCGTTGTGGCATTTTATCTCTTGAAAGATTGGCAGATTCTTCTCGCAAAGCTTGATACCCTCATCCCTAGAAGCCAGGTAACGAGGTTTCGCATCCTTTTTAGTGAAATTGATAAAACCCTTGGGGCCTATGCCCGGGGACAGCTTTTGGTGTGCGTTGTGTTGGCATTATATTACAGCACAGCCCTTGCTTTTGTTGGCCTGGATTCAGCATTTATCATCGGGACGCTTACAGGTTTACTTGCATTTGTCCCCTACGTTGGGTTTTTAATCGGTTTATTGATTGCCTTGATTCTGGGAGCCATCCAATTCACCACCTGGGGAGGTATTGGGTTAATTGGGCTTGTTTATGCAGGGGGTCAGCTTTTGGAAGGTCTCTTTTTAACCCCGAAGTTTGTGGGAGGACACACAGGCTTACACCCTGTTTGGATTATGTTTGCCTTGTTTGCTGGCGCGGTTTTAAGCGGGTTTACAGGAGTACTGCTGGCACTTCCCGTAGCGGCAGTTTTGGGGGTCTGCATACGTTTTATGGTCCAGGCCTATTTAGATAGCTCTCTTTATAACCCAAAAGCTTTAAAGCCTGATGCGTGATGCAACCCAACTGCTTTTGCCGTTAGATCTTCCCCCTGTCCTGTCTTCGGAGCGTTTTTATACAAGCCCAAGCAACCAAGAAGCCTTTGCATGGATCCAACGTTGGCCCAATTGGCCCCAGCGCTGTTTAGCAGTTTATGGCCCTCCTGGGTGTGGAAAAACCCACTTAGGCCATGTGTGGCAACATCACACCCAAGGGTATTGGGTGGAGGAAACTGTCTGCAACGCATGGACGCCCACAGACCTGGTCTTGAAACACCCTGCCCTCGTCATTGATAACGCGCACCTCTTTAGAGATGAAACTTATCTGTTCCACCTTTATAACGCCATTCAAGAAAATAGAGGCTGGCTTTTATTGTTGGCACCTCAGCCCCCCGCCCGATGGAAGATTGGCCTACCAGATTTGCATTCTCGCTTAAAAATGCTTCCCGTTGCTCAAATTTTTCCACCAGATGATGACCTGCTTCACCAAGTACTCCAAAAGCTTTTTGCAGATTTACAGGTAGAAGTTGAAGATGAAGTTTTGACGTTTCTGATCCAACACATGGAACGCTCCTTTCTTTCAGCCCAACGGCTTGTGGATTTCTTAAACCAAGAATCCCTGCGCCTGCATCGAGGTCTCACACGCCACTTTGTTCGAGAACAATGGCGAAAATGGCTTTTAAACGCCCAAGATCTTTTGTAAGACTCAAGAGTGAGTTTTAATGTTTTAAAGTCAAAAAAAATTCATAAAAATAAATGAATTAAAAAAATTTTTTTTCATTTCGTTTATTAATATGTATTTTATATTTGTTAATTTTTTATTAAGAGGGATTAAAAATATGAAATATTTTACAAAAAAATTGATTTTATTTACTTTGTTGGCTACGGTGGCAAGCCCTGGGTTAGTAGCTATGCCTAAAAATGGTACTGGAGAGCATTTAGCGGGAACTAAATCATATAGGAAATATGGCTGTTGGGGTAGTCTCATAGAAAAACATAAGAAGGCAAAAAATATTTTAGAAGCTTTCTATGCTTTACCAGAGGATAAGCGCCCTCATAAGCCTGCGTATTGGCCCAAGGCCAAGTACAATAATGGGAAAGATACCCAAGAATTTTACTGGGGCCTCCCAGAACATCTACGCCCTGTTCAGCCCATAACTTGGCCGTTAATCGGGCACGAAAATCTGGACGAGATTCTTGGATTTCTCCATATCCTTCCAAAAAATTTACATCCTAAAAAGCCCATAAGGTGGTATCAACTTAAGCGCAAAAATGCAGCAGAGACCATCAAATTTTTTAATGGGCTTCCAAAAAACTTACACCCTCAAGAGCGCATAACCTGGCGTCTCATTCGGTATCCTAATGTAGAGGATAGCATTAAATTTTTCAATTTCCTCCCAGAGAATTTGCGGCCTCAAAAGCCCTACGAGTGGTATCTATTTAAGTATGGGGATAATGAGAAATTTGATAATTTTCTTAAAGATAATTTTCATCCTAGAAAGCGTAAAAAATGGGAGCAACTTGAGGAACAAAGCGTAGCAGAGATCCTCAACTCCTTCTATAGCCTTCCAGACAATGAGCGTCCTAGAAAGCCCATAAAATGGGAGCAACTTAAGCGCAGCAGCGCAGCAGAGACCATCGAATTTTACAATGGGCTTCCCATACATCGACGTCCTTCTAAAAAGCGCATAAGTTGGGATCTCATTCAGTTCGCTGATGTAGAGGATAGCATGGAATTTTTCAATTTTCTCCGAAAGGAATTACATTTTAATGATAGAATAAGTTGGCATGAACTCGGGAAGTGGGGGATTGTAGACAACAAGGCTCTCAAATTATACCAGAACCTCCCAGAGAATTTTCGTCCTGATGGGATCGCGCATCGGTTAGCATTATCTTGGATTACTGGGTCGCTAGAAGAGACCAATCTATTTTTAAAAGGCATCCCTAAGCATTGTAGACCTTATGGCATATGTAAGCCGCCTGCAAATGCAGATAGAAACTACGAAGTTTGGGCAAAAAATATATGTGCTCTTGATTCTTCTCTGAGGTCTTTGTCGTACAGCGATCCAAGATGGTCTCCAGAGCACGAAAATTCTATCTCGCTGTTGGCTCCTTTTTTTATGGGAGTTAAAGAACTAAGATCTGACAATATGACAAAAAATGAATTTGAGACGTGGGTCTCCTTAGGCCAATTTGATCGAGCTGAACTGCTTAACATCTGCCTGGAAAAAAGGGATTTTTCAAAATTTACGTTTTTTATGTCAGAAGGTTTAGACGGAGAAGGCCTTACGAATTACTTACAAAATACATGGTTCCCTGGAGGACAATGGATTGGTGGGGATTTAGAAAGAGCCATAGGTCATTTACGAGATATGGAGGAACAAACAGCTGCAAGCGAGGCTTTAATGCAGCTTTTGGAGGTTGCTAGACGGGAGGCTGAAGCTACTAGACAAGCTCCTAGACCTCTTGAAAAGCGCTTGCCTCAGATCAGAAACCAGACGGTCCACGCTTCTAAGACAGAAAGCCATTATGAGAATGCGTTTAAGGCGCTTCAGAAGCAGTATCCAAATCCTGCTCCCCTTGGCGCACTTACATTTGAGGGAGTTTGCACAAGTCTAGATAGGCTCACACCAGAAGAACGAGAAGATGCACTTTCCCAATTTAATCGGCTTCAAAGCAGAGCCGCCGAGCGGGAGAGGATTAATCTCGTGTGGGCTGCTGTCTCAAGCTTAAACGATTCTGATGCTGTTTTGAGTTTTATCAAAGGTGGTTTTGTGGGGCCTTGGCGCATGTACTGGGAAATGAAACCTGAGGCTGAAAAAGCTTACGAAACTCAAAGAGCTGGTGGGGAAGCAGCGATTCAAGCAAATATTCGTCAAGGAAGCTATAACGCCTGTTTGGGCGGATCTCGTACAATGTTGGTCGAAGCCTTGTCTGGCATTCACCCTGACGTGCCTTTGAGTGCAAGTAAAGAGGATATCTATAATGCCCTCTTGATACAGGTGCCTTCTTTTATCGAGCAGATGAAAAAAAGAGGAGAAGACGTGTCTCAATTCTGGGCGCTATTTAGGAAAGAAAATTTGAGTTCAGAAAGCCACGTGGCGGCCCATGAGGCTTTCAAACAGCTTAATGTTGACATGACAGATGAGCTTCTGGAGGGGTTTTTTGAAGAAGCAGCTGAAAATTAATTTGAGACTTTAGCCAAAAGGGGGGCTATCCGCCCCCCAATGCTAACGTTGCTCAAGGCATTAACCAGCGTTTTTAGATTTTCAAAAAAACGGCCTTGAATTTTAGGGCGCATTATCGTAGGTTAGTAAGACATTCGCGGCGCCCGTGGCTCAATTGGATAGAGCACCAGACTACGGATCTGGGGGTTAGGAGTTCGAATCTTCTCGGGCGCGCCAAAATTCTGTCTGCTTTTAGGAAGTATCCTATGTCCCCTTCGCCTTCGCTTTGTGCGGATGAAATTTTTTCTAAAACTGCGCGTTTAACGGTTCCTGCCCTTGAAGATATTTTAGAAAAACTTTTTCCTGTTTTGGATCATGGGTTTATCCGAGTTGTGGATTATATGGGAGGAGACGCTTCTATTGTGCAAGCCGCGCGAGTTTCTTATGGCAAGGGGACAAAAAAAATCCACGAAGACAGAGGTCTCATTCGCTACCTCCTCAGGCATCGCCATACTACCCCGTTTGAGATGTGTGAAATCAAATTTCATATTAAATTACCTATTTTTATTGCGCGCCAGTGGATTCGTCACCGAACGGCTAATGTCAATGAATATTCCGCGCGCTATTCGATTATGGATAAAGAGTTTTACATTCCCCAACCTGAGCATATCGCAGCCCAGGCAACCCATAACCGCCAAGGGCGCGGGGAAATGTTAACCTCTGAGCAGAGTGCCGAAGTCACTCGTCTTTTGCGGCGGGATGCAGAACAAGCTTATGACACCTACGCTTTGCTGTTAAACCAGACTGAAGCAGGAGAGCTTATAGACCCTGAGCGAGATTGTCTCGCCCGAGAACTGGCTCGCATGAACCTTACCTTAAATTATTATACCCAATGGTATTGGAAGGTAGATTTGCATAATCTGATGCATTTTTTGGCCTTGCGGGCAGACCCCCACGCCCAGTATGAAATCCAAGCCTACGCCAAGGTATTGCTTGACATTTTGGCATCTTGGGTTCCTTTTGCCTATGAGGCTTTTCTGGACTATCGCGTCAACGCTGTTTCTTTTTCAGCAAGTGCTCTGGACGTGGTTCAGCGACTGATACGGGGTGAGCAGGTAAAGCGCCAAGAAACAGCTATGAGCCTGCGGGAATGGAACGAGATGTGTCACGCCTTGGGTGTTGTTCTCGATTGACGCTATGAAAAAAGACTCTTACCTCAAGAGATAAGAGTCTTTTTTTGCTTAATTCAGCTTCAAATTTCTCCCGAAATTAGAAAGCATAGCCAAGACGGAACATCACGTTATGGGAAACGGGTTTAAGATTTTTAACGTTGGCATTCTTTTCAAAAGCTTTGTAAGTGGTGTAGGTATACCCAAGACCCATCATCATGTTGCGAGAGACTTTGAGGTCAATCCCTGCACCCACTACCAAACCGTTAAGGCGCATTTTTTCACTGAAAGCAACAGGAACAAGCGGAGCACCAGCAGCAACAGAAGGAGCGACGCTACCTTTCAATTGAAACTGGCTATTCACGATACCAGCTTTGATATAAGGCATGGCATTGTTCATGGCGATACCCATCCGGGCAGCAACTTCTAAACTGCTTTTTTTCTTAAAAGAGGCTTTTGCTTCTCCTGATACTGGTGCTGCTGCGGTTGCTGGCAAATCAAATTTTGCTTCCATTTTTTCGCCAGACATCAGGTAAGCTGCTTCAAGGCCAAGGTAAACACGGCTTGTGCCAAGCTCTTTACCATACCCAAGAAAGACACCACCATTCATGCCTTTAAGAGCAAGATCAAGCTTTACAGGATCAACTTTTAAGCTTGAATGCCCGGAAGCATGACCAAAGGTCAGACCTGAATAAAAGCCTGAGAAATTACATTTAGGAGAAAGAGCAGGCATCGGGGTCATGTCTGAAGCCATTGCTGCAGATGTTAAAAGTGTTGCACCCACAAGCGCGTATGAAATTTTTTTCATCATTAAATCAACCTATATTAAAAATATTATAACCATGAGGGCGAGGTGTTTAAAAACAACATCTTGTTGTTTTTAAACATTTTTTTAGCTTTTAAAACGATTTACTTCACTGAGCTAAACCCTACTACTGAGAAAAATTTAACGAACCTTTAACTAAAATGCAACTTATTACGCCTTAAAAAATGCATTTAAGCAAATTAAGTTGCTAAAATACAACTTTTAATTTCAAAAAATCAATCAAAACAAATGCTTATAAAATCATATAGTTGCTTTTTTGCATCAACTATAAAAAATGTGCAGGTTATCATTGCACTTTCTAACCCATTTCGTTTGTGCTAAAACAGCTCTAGATGTTTAGAAACAATAAAAACAAGGTCGTCTAGCGTGTCATTTTTTTTGAAAATTTGTGTTGGGTTGGGAACGGTTGTTTTTTTATCCGGTGGGGTTCTCCAGGTAAAAGCTTATCAAGAAATTCCTCAGCACGTTGTTGAAAAAGCGCGTTCCAGCGTGGTGAGCATTACATCTAAGCTTTTATACGCAGCCTATGGCAGCCCGGGGGAGATCTGCGGCAGCGGCTTTTTAGTTGATCAAAAAAAGGGCATCATTCTTACAAATCGTCACGTTGTGGGCGCCCCTGCTATCGGGTCTTTTGAGGTTACATTTTATAACGGGCGCCGGGTAGAAGCACACTTGCTGTATTATGATCCCTGGCAGGATTTCGCTTTTTTAAAAATTGACCCCAAGCATTTAACCCATGATATTCAAGCGCTACCCCTTCATCCAAAGGGTGCTGTGAGAGGGTCTTCCGTTTTTATTCTGGGGCAAAACGCAGGCCAATCTTTTTCTTTACAAACAGGGCATATCAGCACGCTTTATGATGCTTCTGGCGTTTTCCCAACTCAGTCTATTCGCATCAGCCTCAACACGAGGGGAGGCGGAAGCGGCTCGCCTTTGTGTGATGAAAAAGGGCGCGTAGTTGGCCTTATTCACTCATCTGATATGGATAGCTTTGGATTTGCGATTCCGATTGAGTTCGCGTGCGATGCTTTTGAGGATCTAAAAAAAGCATCGCTACCCGTTCGAAAAGGCACAGGGGCTTTGGTTGCTTACAAATCTATTGATGAGCTGGCCCGTGTTTTTAAATTTTCCCCTGAGTTTGTGGCGGATTATTATAAAAAATATCCTGATTCCTTGGGGAAGTTGTTGGTTGTCCAAAGCGTTTTTCAAGATTCACCTGCCCATGAAATTCTCTTTCCAGGAGATGTGGTTCTGGCGGTGGACGGTGAAGAAGTTGGCCCCTCTTTTTATAAGATGGACGCGCTTTTGAATCAGGCTAAAGAGCCGGAAGTTCGCATCACCCTCCTGCGTTCTGGAAAACTCCAGGATGTCTCTGTTAAGCTCTATGATTTACATGCCAGCACCGTTCAACGTATGCTGTTTTTTGCAGGGTGCCTTTTTTATGCAGCGGATGAATTTTCTCGTCGGGTGCTGGGGGCGAATAAAGGAGAAGTGCTGCTAACCCATATTCGCCAAGGTTCAAGCTTGAGCCATGTGTTTCCACCCCTTCCTGGGGGACATAATATTTATTTCCTTCATATCCTAGAAGTTGGAGGAAAGCCTATCAAAACTCTCAGAGACTTGACCGAACTGATACCAGCCCTTATCCTCCAGCGCTATTTTGGCATCACTTATCGAAATTATGCTTTTTCTCTTTTGATGCAAGACACGCCTCTTTTTTCTAAGAATGCTGCTTGGGAATGGGTGGAGCTGAATCCTCTAGACCAAGTCCCTCAAATTTTTTCCTGGGATATGCAAAACATGGCGTGGCAGCAAGAGCTTATCCCATTACCTAAACCCCAAGAGGCTGATATACCAGAGCTGATACCTGGGGTTGCCTCCCCTTTGAAAGGAAATTAACGTAATGCCTTCGTCTCCTTCTATGCGCGACATGGCTAACGCCCTGCGGATTTTGGCCATGGATGCTGTGGAGCAAGCAAACTCTGGACATCCGGGGATGCCGTTAGGGATGGCGGATGTTGCAACGGTGTTATGGACGCAGTTTCTTCGTTTCTCTCCCCAGCATCCTGAATGGCCCAACCGTGACCGCTTTATCTTATCGGCGGGGCATGGCTCTATGCTGCTTTACGGCTTGCTCTATCTGACAGGCTATCCTTCCATGACGTTGGATCAGCTGAAGGCTTTTCGACAGCTCCATAGCCTCACCCCAGGGCACCCAGAATTTCGCCATACCCCGGGCGTTGAAATCACCACAGGCCCCCTGGCCCAAGGACTTGCCCACGGGGTTGGCATTGCCTTAGGCGAGGCGCTTGTTTCCGCAAGGTTGAAAGATCCAGACCTGCTCAACCACTACACTTACGTGGTTGTGGGAGATGGGTGCTTGATGGAGGGGCTTTCACAAGAAGCGATTTCTCTGGCGGGTCATTTAAAGCTAAACAATCTTATCATACTGTTTGATGATAACCACATTACCATTGACGGCCCCACGCACCTTTCCACCTCAGAAGCAACCCCCTTGCGGTTTGAGGCTTGCGGGTGGCAGGTTCAATCCATTGATGGCCATGATCCAGAGGCCATCGCCAACGCTATTCGTTCTGCCCAAGAGTCCCCCCTCCCCTCCCTCATTGCTTGTCGAACCCATATTGGGTATGGCGCGCCCCATAAGCAAGGCACGGCAGCGGCCCACGGCTCTCCCCTAGGCGTTACAGAAGTGGCAGCAACGCGCGCTGCCCTGGGGTGGACTTCCTCGGTTGCTTTCGAAACTCCAGAACCCATTCAAGAGGCCTGGCGCGACGTGGGGACGAAAGGGGATCAGGCTTACAAGGCTTGGGAGCAGCGCTATAAGCAACTGGATGAACCACGCAAACAAAAAGCACAGCTATATCTTTACCCCTCCCAAAGGGAAGAAACTCCTTGGAAAGGCGCCCTCGAAACCCTTATAGATGGGTGGTTGACCCAAAAGCCGACGCTGGCAACGCGCCAAGCCTCTCAACAGGTTTTAGACACTATCGCTCCCCATTTACCCACGCTGATCGGGGGGTCTGCAGATCTGACGCCTTCTAACAATACCTTGGCTGGCGGCATGCAGGTGGTTGCACCCAGCCAATTTGAGGGAGGGTACATTCATTACGGCATTCGCGAGCATGCCATGGCGGCGGCAGTGAATGGTCTTGCCCTTTATGGGGGCTTGATCCCTTACGGGGGAACGTTTTTAACGTTTTCAGACTATGCCAGGCCCGCCATCCGTTTGGCGGCCCTTATGGAGCTTCCGTCCATTTACGTCATGACCCATGATTCCATTGGGTTGGGAGAGGATGGCCCCACCCACCAACCGGTAGAGCACCTCATGGCATTGCGCGCCATGCCGAACCTGAATGTCTTCAGGCCCGCGGACAGTGTTGAAGTGGCTGAATGCTGGGAGTTGGCCATCACATCGTCTCGAACCCCCTCACTGTTGGCCCTGTCTCGTCAAGGCTTGCCCACCCTTCGCACCCAAAAAGGCTTTCTTTCTGCAAAGGGGGCTTATATTCTTCGAGAAGCAAGCCTTCCCCACGAAGTGACCCTTTTTGCAACGGGCTCGGAGGTTCAAATTGCGTGCCGCGTGGCAGAAAAGCTGGAACAAGAGGGGAAGTGCGGCGCCAGGGTTGTCTCCATGCCTTGCTGGCGTTTGTTTGAGCAACAACCTCCTGATTATAAAACACGCCTCCTGGATATCCCTGCCAACGGGTTTGGAGTTGCTATTGAAGCTGGTAGCACCCTCGGGTGGGAACGTTATGTAGGCAGAGAAGGTCTTATCTGTGGCTTAGAAACCTTCGGAGCTTCTGCACCGGCCGCTGATCTTTTTTCTTTTTTTGGCTTTACAACGGAAGCTATTTTTTCCAAAATCCAACAGCGCCGCTTAATGGTTTAAATACTGAGAAGCATGACTTGAAAAATGTACGAGATAAAGAGAAACAAGCGATCTTCGCTGCTGCATCGCGAGACTCTCTAAACCTGCCTCTCGCAAACCCAAGAGGATGATCTTAAGCGCTATCTTCGTTTCGGTGATCGATCACTTCTACGACTTCATCTTCTCCACCAAGGTCAGACGTGTCTTCAATCAGAACATCGTCTCCCATTTCCACCTCTTCAACAGGGAAAACGATTCCATCATCTTCCGCAAGGGGATCAAACAAACGAGAATCTGCCGCATCTTTTAAAACAACTTGAGCAGCAGAAGCTCTGGAAGAACGCCTGCTTTTTACAAAAAATTCGGGGTCAAAGACGCTTTTGCATTTAGGACAAACGATCGGAGATTTAGCCAAATCATAGAAGCGAGCACTACACCCCTGGCATGCCCGTTTAAATCCCCACTCTTGCTTCACCACACGTATCTCCTTACACTACCTTCGGAAAAAAAACTTGCTTTAAAAAAAAATTCTGAGCGGAGTCTTCTATACGGTTTCTGCCATTTCAACAGAAACAAATTTTCTGCCACCTGCTTTTTGAGAAAACGCAACTTTCCCTTCCACAAGCGCAAACAGAGTATGATCCCGTCCCATGCCTACATTGAGGCCAGGATAGAATTTTGTTCCCCGCTGGCGAACAACGATGTTACCAGGCGCAACCACTTCTCCACCAAATTTTTTTACGCCTAAGCGTCGGCCCGCAGAATCACGACCATTTCGGGTACTTCCACCACCTTTTTTTTGTGCCATCTGCTAGTTACTCCTTCTGTGGTGCATCTGAAGTTTCATCCACAGACGCTTTTTTAGAAACACTTGCTTTCTTTTTCGCAGGAGCTGCTTCTGCTGCTTCCACTTTTTTCACGGGCTTTTCAGCCACTGGTTTGGCTTTTTCAGAGGCCTGCTTTTTTTCATAGTCTGAGACAGATGCGGCTTCCAAAACAAAAGATGAAGGAACCGCTTCACCGGGAAGCCCTATATGACATACCTGAAGAAGGCTCAAATCCTGACGATGCCCTTTTTTACGACGATAGTTGTGGCGCCGTTTTTTCTTAAAAACAATCACCTTATCACCGCGAGTTTGCCGAATTAATTCAGCAACCACTGTAGCACCTTCAATAGTAGGGGCTCCAACCTGGATATCTCCCTGCTGGCCTTTCAATAGCAAAACTTTCGAAAAACGAATTTGCTCCCCCGGCGCAGCCTCAAGCTTTTCAACAACAAGCTTCTGGCCTTTTGAAACGGTATATTGCTTTCCGCCTGTTTCGATCACTGCAATCATGATTAATAACCTATCCTTTTCCCAACGCTAACGTAGAAGAACGCTAAATTCACCTCTACCTTCCTATAAGGAATTCACAGAAATGTCAAGATTTCCATCTAAAAAAAATAAGCCTTAGGAAATTAATTTTTTTTTTAAGCTTTTAAGGGCTAATTTCTTCCAGGATAAAAAAGTAATAACAACAGAGGGAGCCTCCCTGTGAATGGTACAGATGTTCTAGATATTGCACGGGATGCCCTTTGGGTGACCCTTGTTTTAGCAGGTCCTATTTTGGTGACTGCTTTGGTTGTGGGGCTTGTCATCTCTCTTATTCAGGCTTTGACCCAAATCCAAGAAATGACCCTCACCTTTGTTCCTAAAATTCTCAGCATTTTTTTTGCGCTTCTACTTCTGTTTCCTTTTATGGGGAAGGTTTTTCAAGGTTTTTCTGAGCGTTTATTTGACAGAATTGTCACGATCTCAGCCCATGAATAGCAAGGGGTATAAGGTCTAACGTCTATGGAGAGTGCGGCTAATTATAACTTACTTTTAAAAGACATATGGCCTTACGGGCTCGTATTCACGCGTTGGCTGACTGTTTCGCTTTTAACTCCTGGCATGGGTGCTTTGATTGTTAATTCCCAAATACGTATCCCCCTGATCCTCTGCATCAGCGTTTGTCTAACCCCTGCCTTGCAAGCCTATGGCATTTTGGGATCGCCCCCTATTTCTATGAATATTTTATTACAAGAAATTTTCGTGGGCATTTTTTTGGGGCTTTTTACAAAAATCTTGCTCCAAATGCTTGAAATTGCAGGGGCTATTATCAGCCACCAGGCCGCGCTTTCCAACGCTTTTATGAACCAAGCGCTTTCAGATGAGCAAAGCTCGCTTCTTGGAACTTTCCTCTACATGTGCGTCCTCGCACTTATTTTTGTAAATGATTTTCACCACGCTGTTTTTAAAGGCATTATGGAAAGTTATCGCTATTTTCCCCCAGGGGGAGACTTGTTTTTGGCGGACATGTCCCAAACCATGCTTCGGCTTATTCAACAAGGTTTTAAAGTTGCCGTTCAGATTTCAAGCCCTTTTTTGATTCTTGGAACTGTTTTTTACATAACGATGGGTCTTTTAAACCGTTTGATACCACAGGTGCATGTCTTTTTCATCTCTCAACCCCTTGATATTTTGCTGAGTTTCTTCATTTTCATGTTTGCCCTCAGCAACATCTTTACAGTTTATATGGAATTTCTTTTTAATTCCTTTGCCCAACTCAGCGGAAGGTAGAGAAATTCTATGGATGGTGAGCAAGAACAAGATAAATCACAAAAAACCCAAGAGCCAACCCCCCATCGAAAAGAAAAAGCTCGAGAAAAGGGCCAAATTCCCCATTCAAAAGAAATCAATCATTTTTTTATGATTTCAGTTTTTCTTGCTTTGTTTTGGTTTGGGGGCGTTTCCCTTACAAGCGCTATAGGAAGGATCCTGAAAAATTGGATAGCAGGCATAGGAACCCAATCTTTAGATTCAACCCAGCTGCTGATAGATTGTCGAGAGCTGTTTTTAAGCATTATAGTTGTTTTAAGCGTTTTTTTCTTGTTTTTTGTGGCAGCAGCTCTTGCAGCAGGAGGAATCCAAGGTCATTTTCGGTTTGTCTTGGAAAACATCAAACCTCAGCTCAGTCGCGTTTCTCTACTCAAGGGATTTTCAAAAATTTTCTCCCTGAATGGTTTCATGGAATTTTTCAAGGGGATTTTAAAATTAGCCTTCATTATTTCGCTGGCCTACCTTGTTCTTTCACCAGAGGTGCAGCAGGTCAACGCTTTAAGTGGTATTGAACCTATTGGAGCCGCTTATAAAATTCAAGAACTTACAGGTAAGATGCTTCTTTGCATTGTGATCGCCGTTGCTGCCCTGGCTATTGCAGACTACATCTATCAATGGTTCCAAAATTTGAAAAATCTTAAAATGTCCCACCAAGAACTGAAAGATGAGCAAAAACATCTTGAAGGTGACCCCTTGGTCAAACGACGCCAGCGCCAAAAACGTAATGAACTTGCAGATGCGACCCAAATCGCCCAGACCGTCCCTGAGGCCACTGTCGTCATCACGAACCCCCTTCACTATGCCGTGGCTTTAAAGTGGAACATGAACATGCGCGCACCCATTGTAATCGCGAAAGGGTCTGATTTTATCGCCTTCAGAATCCGGGAGCTTGCAAAAGAGCATTTTGTGCCCCTCATTGAGAATCCTCCCCTTGCCAGGGTGCTCCATGCAACCGTTGAGATTGATCAAGAAATTCGACCTGAACACTACAAGGCTGTTGCAGAAATCATCCGATATGTTTTAAATATCAAGCAAAGGTAAAACCCCACGAAGGGAGCAGGAGGTTATGTCGACCCGAAAACCGTTTGTTTTATGTGTGCTAGATGGATGGGGCGTTGCGCCAGCTTCTCCAGAAAACGGCATTACATCTGCCAGAACTCCCATTTGGGATGACCTTTGTAAAAAATATCCTTCAACAACCCTTAAGGCTTCCGGAGAAGCAGTTGGGCTTCCCCCCGGACAAATGGGGAATTCTGAAGTGGGGCATATGACATTGGGGGCTGGGCGCGTGATGCTTCAAGATCTCCCCAGGATCAACCAGGCTATCCAGGATGGAAGCTTTTTAAATCATCCCCTCCTTCAAGAAACGTGCGCAGTTTTAAAACATGCAGGAAAAGCGTTTCACATTTTTGGACTACTTTCCGATGGAGGGGTTCATTCCCACATCTCTCATCTCGCAACCCTGTTTGAATTTCTTGGAAAGCAAAACATTCCCGTATGGTTTCACGCTTTTTTGGATGGCAGGGACGTTCCCCCCCAAAGCGCGTCTGGTTATGTTGCTCAAATTCAAAAAATCTTCGCACGCTACCCTTTGCTTCAATGGGCAACGGTTGGCGGAAGGGCTTTTGGGATGGACCGGAATCAACGCTGGGAACGCACTCAAAAAGCTTATCAAGATATCATTTTCCCCTCATTTTCTCACAATACCCAAGAACAGGCTTCTATCCAAGAGCTCATCGAAAAAGCCTATCAACGCGGCATCACCCGGGATGAAGATATTCCTCCTTTTGCCTTAAAACCCTACCCTGGGGTTCGCCCGGGAGACGCCTTCTTATTCATGAATTTTCGAGTCGATCGGCTGCGCCAATTAACCTCCGCTTTGGCAGATCCTCATTTCAAAGGATTTCCCCAGAAAATTATAGAGTTGCGTGAGCTGCTTTCTTTGACGGATATTTCACAAGCCCATCGGGCATGGATCAGCCCGCTTTTCCCCCAAGAGATTCCAAAAGAAACCCTTGGAGAGGTGATAGCGACTCACCACCTTAAACAGCTCCGCCTCGCGGAAACAGAAAAATATGCCCATGTTACCTTTTTTTTCAACGGAGGGCGTGAAGCGCTCTTTGAAGGAGAGGATCGTCTTCTTATTCCCTCTCCTCTTGTTGCGAGCTATGACCTTCAGCCAGAAATGTCCGCCCCTGAGCTAACGGAAAACCTGGTGGGGACGATTACCTCTAAAGCCTATGATTTTATTTTAGTTAACTATGCAAACCCAGACATGGTGGGACACACCGCTGAAAAATTAGCTATTGTTAGGGCTATTGAAACGGTTGACACCTGCATGGGCAAGGTGGTTCAAGCCATCCAGGCCGCAGGAGGCACCTTGCTGATTACCGCAGATCATGGGAATGCCGAAGTGATGCGTGACCCACAAACCGGTCAACCCCACACAGCCCACACCTGTCACGAGGTCCCTTGCGTGTTGGTCAATGGGCGCTCTGACATAAAAGTGTTGCGAGAGCACGGAGAGCTGCAAGATGTTGCGCCAACCGTTTTAAAGCTTTTAGGGCTACAGCCATCCCTCCTGATGAAAGGGCGTCCGCTATGCTAAACCAATCCTTAGGTAAAGGAGCAGGTAATGCTTAAAAAAAAGACATGGAGAGTGTTATTGGGGGCAGGAGCTTTTTGTTGTGCGCTGCTCCTTGGAACAAACGCAGCAATCTGTGCCCAAGAACCCTCCCCGCCTGCCCAAGAAATATCCCCTTCTTCCCTAGATGAAGCTGCTTCTTTGGAAGCCCGAAAAAACATGCTCCAACATCACCTTAGTTTGTTAAACCTGCGTCTTGAAAATTTGAAAAATCGTTCACAGCTTCTGGCTGAAACACTGCAGCGAGATCAACAAACTTTTTCTTCTTTTTTTTTCAAGCTATTTTTTTCGTTGAAAAAAACACCCACAGCAATTCTGGCCAATCACATCAAACCAGAGGCCTATGTCCATGCCCTCGCGCTTTCTACAAGCGTTTTGCAGAAAATGTCAAAAAATTTAGAGCAGGTTAAGACAAAAGCAGAACAGCACGAGATGTTAACCCAAACAACCCACGCCGAACTTCGGAGGTATCAACTGGTGCTGTCCTCTTTGGAGCGGGATGAAAAAACAGTTACTGTTGGAAATTCGGCGCTTCAGCCAGATGTTGAACTTCATTCTGAAAAGGCTTATCAACTTGAGCTTCCTGCAGAAGGAACGTTTGTTGCGCCTCCTGTCACCTCAGCAACAGGCGAAAAAGTTTCCATTCAAACAGCGTTTCTGGCCCCTGTCATGTGCCCTGCAGCTGGAAAAATTACCTATATAGGTCCCTTAAAGGGTATCAAGCAAGCTTTAATCATTGATCATGGGGACAAACATTACAGCGTCCTTTCAGGGTTTGAAAAAATCCATGTACACCCTGGGGATACGCTTTTCCAAGGTGAGACGGTTGCAACCATGGCGGGGTATGGAAAAGACAACCCTGTTTTAGACTTTGAATTTTTAAAACCTGTGGAAGAATCCAAAACACTTTTTTTAAAAAGGGAAACGAAAAGCGAGCGCTTATCCCTGGGGGATGACCTTTAAAATTGATCCTAAAAACATCATGTTTTCCAATTTTTTCACAATTTATTAGCAGTTGTTTGCTAAACAAAAGCCACAAGAGCTTTTTTTCAGGTTATTTACGTTTCTTTTTTTGAAAAATGAAGATATGTGGTATGGTACAATGCTCGCCGGTGGGTAACAGAAAGGTTTTTTTAAAATGCGCTTGAGGTTTCACCTGATCTTAAGGCTAGGCATCCTGTTGCAATGTAGCTTTTTTTCACAGTTTGCCCGGGCTTCAACACCCCTTCACTACACGCCTCAAACAACGGTTCAAGCGTTTAAAGAAATCGCAGATTTGGTGAGGGAAGAATATGTCGAGCCTGTTGAGGAAAAAAAACTTCTAGAAGGTGCACTCAACGGCATGTTGATGTCCCTTGATCCCCACTCTTCTTATCTGGACCCAGATAACTATCAAGAGCTTTTGAAACAAACCAAAGGGGAATTTGGCGGTTTGGGCATGGAAGTCACCATGGAAAACGGCCTGGTTAAGATTGTGACACCCCTCGATGACACACCCGCTTACAAAGCAGGGTTGCAAAAAAAAGATCTCATTATCGCCATTGATCAACAGCCAGTTTTTGGGCTTACCCTGACAGATGCGGTGAAAAAAATGCGGGGAGAACCCAAAAGTTCTGTTAAATTGCTGATCAAGCGAGAAAATGCAGATGCTTTTGAGGTTAAATTGGTGCGCGAACTGATTCGCGTTAAATCTGTTAAATCTCAGGTAGAAAACGATGTCGGCTATATACGTATTTCAAATTTTGATGAAAAAATTGCAGCCTTAACGAAAGAAGCCATTGGGGAATTTCAAAAAAAGCTAAAAAATAATCTGAAAGGCGTTGTGCTGGACCTGCGAAACAATCCAGGCGGTCTTTTGGAACAGGCTGTGGCCTTGGTGGATCTTTTTCTAGACGGCGGTGAAGTTGTTTCAACCCGAGGAAGAGATTCTGAGAGAAACACAAGCCTCTTTGCAACGAAGGGCGAGCTTTTGAAAGACACGCCGGTGGTGGTTTTGATCAACGGCGGATCTGCCTCTGCTGCAGAAATTGTTGCAGGTGCTCTTCAAGCCCACGGCAGGGGCCTGGTGGTTGGAGAAAAATCCTTTGGAAAAGGGTCTGTGCAAACGATTCGACCTTTGAACAATGGGGGCGCTATCAAATTGACCATTTCCAGGTACTATACACCCGATGGAAAACCCGTTCAAAACGATGGCATCACACCTGATATTATGATTGAACAGGTTGCTGATCTGGAAAAATTACATGAGTTTAATCGAATTCGGGAAAGCAGTTTTGCGGGCGCCCTCAAACAAAAAGATCAAAACGGAAACAACAACCCGCCCCAAGAAACCTCTTCGACGGCTAGCCCTTCACCCTCAGAGCCAGAAAGCTTGATCCCTTCAAAATTGTCAAAAGGGAAGGTTGAAGATTATCAAAAAATGCGCGCCATTGAGCTTGCTCGCGGCATGTGGATTTATCAAAACAATCTGAAAAAAAATAAATTACCCAAAGATAAGATAGAGAAAAAAGACGTTGTAAGCGGACTGGCTCCCACACCTAAAAAAGGATAGTCCCAATCTCTTGATAAAACGCACACGAAAAAGGATCGCAGAAGATGGCAAAAAGTCGGACCTCCTATGGACGAAATAGAAGAAGGAGAAATTTTTGGAAAAAACTGATGCTCCTGTTGCTGTTAGCATTGTTGGCAGGGGGTGGTTATGCCATCTATGTTTACCTGCAAGAGAAAAATTTCCAAGAAAAAACAAAAGCTGAAACAGGCATCAGTCTTTTTCCTTCTCCCAAGGGAGAGGTTGCAAACCCAAGACCTATTGATATCCATGGACAACCCTACACCATCCCCCCTCAAACGTCTTTGATTGCATTGGTTTTGCTTGATTTGGGAACTCAGCCAGATTTCAGCAAGCAAGCCCTTGAACAGCTTCCAGCAGAGGTGACCCTTGCCATTTCGCCATTTATTCAAGATCCTGCAGGATGGGCGAGGAAAGCTAAAGAATTTCGCCATGAAATTTTGGTGAACATCCCCCTGGAACCGGACAATTACCCTGCAAATGATCCAGGTCCCCAAACCCTTCTCAACAGTTTGACCGAAGAAAAAAATCTGGAACGGCTTGCTATAGGCATTCAAAAAGTTGGGATGGCCGTCGGGGTCACCCACGCGTCGGGCAGCTCTTTTACAACTTATGAAGCATCCATGGAGCCTGTTTTAAAAGCATTACGCCAACGCGGGATGCTCTTTTTAGACACGTTGATGTCTCCTTATAGCGTAGCTTCCAAGCTTGCCCGAAAAGGAGGCACTTCTTTTTTGGTAGCCAACCACTTTTTTGGAAGCAATCCAGGAAGCATAGACCAAGAGCTCAAAAAAATTCAAATGATTGCTCAGCATAAAGGGTCTGTGGTTGCTGTGGCACCCCTTTCTCCCTTTGTTCTTAAGGAATTAATGGCATGGGTCAAAACCCTGCCCAAGGGCTTTGTTTTAGCGCCTTTAACAGCTGTGATGAAGGCGACCCACCATGATGCTCCTTAAAGATATAGAATAAGGAGGAAGCGTGTCCTACAGAATAAACGTTGGGATGATGCTGGTTAACACAGAGAAAAAAATTTTTGTGGGCCAACGGATCGACAAAACTACGCCAGCTTGGCAAATGCCCCAAGGAGGTGTTGATTTTGAGGAGCCTTATCAAGCCGCGGCTTGCCGTGAGCTCATCGAAGAAATAGGGACAGATGCATTTGAATTTTGGCACGAAAGCCAGCATTGGCGTACGTATGATTTTCCTCAAAAAGCCTCAAACCAAGGCAGCCGATCATGGGATCGGGGGCATAAGGGACAAAAACAACGCTGGTTTTTGTTTCGTTTTACGGGAAAAGATACAGATATTTGTCTGGAGACAGAGCATCCTGAATTTTCTGCATGGAAGTGGTCAACCCCTGAAGCTTTGATCCAAGAAATTGTTTCTTTTAAACGAGACGTTTATAAAGGCGTCCTAGAAGAATTTTTGCCTATTTTTAGTACGCCCCGAGAAGCTCTTTAAGGTGCCAAAATTACGGAAAATTTGAACCCAAAAAACTATCCTTTAGGCTTTTTCTCTTCTGGGATATTCCCCCACCCTGCCCCACAAGGAACCCAGCCTTTTGCTGTTTTTTCTATGCTAATATGGCACCACTCCCCCTTCCTTTCCAGCAAAGAGGCAATCACCCCCCTTTCTAAACGTGCAATAGCACTGCCTTCCAAACAAGGGGCATTCCTCAAAATAACGTCATTTTCTAAAATAAGAACCGTTTGTTTAGCGTTCAACAAGCTTTGATGAACCCAGCCTTGCTTTCCTTCAAAATCTTCAATTTTTCGCCAATTATCAAATTCTGCCAAAATTTTAACAGGAAGACTTTTTCGAACCAACACCCAGCAAATGGGGTAATGGGAACCAGGCCCCGTCCTAACATTGACCTCTGAAGATTTTAGAGACGCAAATCCAGCAGCAGTTGGCCGCACAGCAGAAATAGCCTCTGTGGAGGCAAGCGAAAAAGCGACGCAAACAATCCCGTGAAAGAAAACAGAAGAAAGCAAACGCTTACATCGAACTGAATATACTCGTGAAGAGAACATAAAAACGTTATGAAGTGACATATTTATTTCTTGCTTTCAGTGCGTAGCAACCCTTGGCTCGCCCGCAATCTACGAAGAGACAACAGCCTTCATTCCAGTTGAGCCGAACCCCCCGCGTCCTTCTTCTCGCTCTAGCTGGGCAGAAAGCTCCCACCCAACGCGAGAAAACGCAGCAACTACAAGCTGGGCAATGCGATCTCCTCGCTCGACAGAAAACGGCTCTTCCCCCAAGTTAATCAGCAGTACCTTAATTTCTTGACGGTAATCAGCATCTATCGTACCTGGCGCATTCAAAACCGTTACACCTTGCTTGAGGGCAAGGCCCGAACGAGGACGAATCTGCCCTTCATACCCCTGGGGAAGCGCGATGCATAAACCCGTGGGAACCAAAACCCGCTGAAACGGCTTCAAAAGAATGGGCTCCAAAACAGCAGCGCACAGATCAAGTCCTGCACTTTCCTGGGTTGCATAAAAAGGCAAAGGAAGCCCTTCAGCATGGGGAAGCTGTTTCACCAAAACGTTCAAAAGCTTGCCGATCTCTACAACGTCAGACACGCCGTTTTCCCCCTCTTTCTCAGCAAATCTTTAAGAAACAGAAGGAACCTCAACGGTTTCAGCCGTTGGTTGTTTCGAAGCCGCTTGATGACCATAAAAGGTGCGTTCTGCGATACGGGCTTTTTTACCACGAAGTTCCCGAAGGTAATAAAGTTTCGCACGGCGCACAACCCCTTGACGAACCCGCTGAATGGTAATCAAAGGAGAATAGAGGGAAAATACCCGCTCCACACCTTCACCATAGGAGATCTTGCGAACTGTGACAGACGAGTTAATGCCTGCGTTTTTCCGAGCAATACAAACACCTTCGTAAGACTGTGTACGCTTGCGATCACCTTCTTTAATCTCAACGAGCACCTTAAGGGTGTCCCCTGGTCGAAAATCAGGAATAGACTTTCCTTCCATAAGACGATTCAGGTGACCCTGCTCAAATTGTTGTAACATGTTCATAATTTAATCCTCACTTTCCTCATTCATACCACGTTGTTGATAACGTGTCCATAAGTCTGGTCGCCGGGCTTGGGTCAATTTTTCTGCCTGAGCCTGCCGCCAAGCCTTAATATTTCCATGATGCCCAGAAAGGAGAATTTCTGGCACTGCCATTCCCCCCCATGTCCTAGGGCGCGTATAATGCGGGTATTCCAATAAACCTTGGGAAAAGCTCTCTTCTTCCAGAGAAGCTTCTTTTCCAAGCACGCCAGGAACAAGCCGCACACAAGCCTCAAGAAGGGCCATGGCAGCAAGCTCTCCGCCCGCTAAAACAAAATCACCCAAGCTCACTTCTTCAAAACCCCGCGCATCTAAAATGCGCTGATCCACCCCTTCATACCGACCACACAACAGAACCAAAGGCATACCAGATTCAACCCATTCTGTCACGCTTTTTTGAGAGAGTGTTTTTCCCCTTGGAGAAAGGTAAATCATTGTGGGAGGCTTTGCTGGTTCAGTCTCTTGAAGTCGCTGCAATCCTGCCTCAATCGCCCGGTCCAAAACATCAGGGCGCATCACCATCCCAGGTCCTCCGCCAAAAGCAGGCTCATCAACTGTTTGATGCTTATCTAAAGCGAAATCCCGAATGTTTAAAACGTCCAAGCTCCAAAGACCTTTCTCAAGGGCTTCCCCTAGGATGGAGGCTCCCAAGGGGCCTGGAAATAGCTCTGGGAAAAGCGTCAAAACGACGCTGTGAAAGCGACGGGCTGTTTCCACTAGCGTTCTTCATCTTTTTCTAATGCTGCTTCCCAAGCATCAAGCACGATAAATTTTTCAGATAAATTAATTTTTGGAACAAAATCACGGGTGAAGGGAATTAAAAAAGATGATTTTTTATCTCCACCCTGGGGAATAATTTCTAAAACGTCGCTTTCCCCAACGTGGTGAACAGCATAAACCGCACCCACCGCGCGCCCATCAAGCCCTCGAGCTTCAAGCCCCACCAAATCTGTGTGATAAAACGTTTCTTCATCCTCGTCCAGGCTTGGAAGCATCTCTTTTGAAACGTGGAGAAGCTGGCCATGAAGCGCTTCTGCTTGGGTTCTGGATATCACGCCTTCAACCATCGCAATATACGTTCCCTTTTCCTTATCAGGCTTGTGTTTTTTGACTTTTAAGGGGGGTGCACCTTCCGAGATCAGCAAGCTGGAAAAAGAAAACAGCGTTAAGGGATTTTCCGTAAAACTTTTAAGCTTAACAGCCCCCTGAAGGCCATGGGGGGCCACAATTTTTCCGACCACAATCAAGTTCACCTATTCAACTCCCCCCATTTGACCCTAGGCAACACATTTTTCTGGATGAGCCCGCAAAAAAGTTTTTACGTTTTCTAAATCATCTGGTGTATCAACGCTCAAAGGAAGGGGGACATCCACCACAACACCAGCAATGGTCAAGCCATTATCCATAGCCCTTAACTGTTCCAAGCTTTCGCGTTTTTCTGAATCACTTTGAGGCATCCCAACGAAAGCCTTGAGAGCTTCCCTACGGTAGGCATAAACGCCGATGTGCTGATACCAGGGCTCAGAAGGTTTCGTGTAGGGAACTCGGCTAAATCCAACTGCTTTTCCCCAAACCACACCTTGGTGAGCGGTTGGCTCTGTTTCAAACATTGCTTTAACAACGTGGGGCGCTTCCAGATCACTCGCGTCAAGTTTGCGTACAACAGGGGTAGAGATGGAAACAGTGCCATCCGCCTGAAGCGGGCGAAGCAGAGGCGCCAAGAGAGACGGCTCAAACACAGGCAAATCTCCCTGGACATTTAAGACGTAAGCATAGCGTTGCCCTGGGTCAAACACTTCAACGGCTTGAAACACAATATCTGAACCTGTTGGGACAGGGTCTTTAATCCAAACCGCGTTTCCGCCGGCTTTTTCAACGGTTTCAGCAATTTCTTCATCTGCACAAGCGACAACAACAGGGCCAATACCTGCTCTGGAAGCTCGCTCCCAAACATGGAGAATCATGGGTTTCCCCAGAATGTCCGCCAAAGGCTTGCCAGGCAAACGAGAAGAAGCCAAGCGAGCAGGGATCACCACAACACAATCAGATGTATACATCAAAACAGCCCGATAATTTTAATTTTATGAAACAAACCTAGCTGCCGCTTTTTAAACAACAATTTCTTCTTCTTTAGGGGCTCTTGCACGTAAAAATTTCTGCTTGGCTAGATCTGCTTCTTCTGAAGAGAGGGCCACGATTAAAGAAATCGTCGTCAAGACATCTGAGTGAAGCGCCAGGCGAATCGTGTGATTTCCGATAGCTTTAAGAGGAGCATCCAAAACTACATGCTCTTTCTTCACCGCAATTTCTTCTTTCTCAAAAGCTTGGGCAATGTCTTTAGCCGTGATGGAGCCATAAAGCTGGCCACTTTCCCCCGCTTGACGCACCATCGTTATCACATAAGATTTCAACGCAACGGCAAGTTCTTCAGCATCTTTAAGCTTTTTTAAATTTAACGCCTCCAGTTCTGAGCGTTGTTTTTCAAAAAGTTGAAGATTCTCTTCCGAAGCTCGCAGCACTTTCTTTTGGGGAAGCAAAAAATTTCTGGCATAACCAGAACGCACGCGAACAATTTCGCCTATTTTTCCTAGCTTTTTAACATTCTCACATAATACAACGCTGATCATCATCTTTTTTTCTCCTTTTTCAATCTTATGAAGGATCACCCAAACGGCGACGAACATGAATCCAAGGCTCAAAAAGCCCCAAACAAACAAGAGCCAACAAAGGCCACACCAGAAACACTAAAAGCCCGTACAGAGCAACAATTCCCCATCTCTCTTTTGAAAAGGCCCTGTAAATTCTGTGTACAACAGAAAAGCCTTCCAGCAAAAAAGGAAACAGAGAAATGATGGCCAAATTTTTTGCCATCATACTTAAATCTCCCGAAAAGAAAACAATTCCAACAAGGGAGGCAACCAACAGCCAATATTGCCAACTTGCAATTTTCCAATAATTGAAAGAAAGATTTAACTGCGGATTTTTTTGAAACCACTTGAATAACAACTGGGCCATCATCAAATTACACAACGTCATCAGCATCCACGAAAAGCTGATGATCCCTGAAAAATAGTGCTGAACCCAAGGAAAAAGCGTCTGATTTATTGAAACTTCTTCTTTTGGAAAGGCAGCGGCAAGCCTTTGAAAAGGTTCTCCCAAGACTTTTTCTAAATCTGTCTGAGCAATCCAAACATGAAAAAAAACAGTTAAAAAACACCCCATCAGAAGAAGAGATTGGCCAATCAAAGGGGCTATCGCCTTCTTTGAAGACGCCCGTGGGCCTCCCTTTTTTTGAAGCAATTTATGGTGTTTGAGAAAATAAGCAAACAAAACAGGGGGCGTCACATAAAGCAAAACATAGCTAACGAGTTGCCCTTCCGCTGCAAACAAAAAATGGAGCAAACTCGCAACGGCTCCCCCAAGCAAAACCTCTTCATAAGATGCGAAAAAGCAAAGCAGAAAAAAGGGGAGTTGGGCAAAATAGCCCAGAAAGAGAAAAGGTAGCGCAAAAACCGCCCCTAATGACAACATGAAAAAGCTGAAAACACCGGAAAAAACGGATAACGCAATGGATAAAACATGATCATGACGCATAAGACAACAACCAAACCTACTACTAAAGAAGCACAGGAAACCTAAAGGTTCCCCGCTCTCGTTGCGTGTTCATTCCCCAACGTAAGGCATTAAAGCCAGAAAACGTGCGCGCTTGATAGCAATCGCCAATTCCCTCTGCCGCTTTGAGCAAACAGACGTAATGCGGCGAGGAATAATCTTTCCACGCTCTGTGACAAATTTCTGAAGAAGTCTCGAATCTTTATAATCAATTTTAAGCGGATCTCGACCAGAAAAAGGACAAACTTTACGACGCCTAAAGAAACTTTTTTTAGGCGGAGCCCCGGCGGAAGCTGATTGAGAAAAAGATGTTGTTGGCTGCATGACGCTATCTCCTTACGGTGCTATTGCTAAAGACTCAGATTCTGGCTCAAAAGGAGGAGGCTCCTCCCGACCGCCAGAATGTTCTCCACTATGACCAAAAGGACGTTCACGGATCGAACGAGATTGGGCTAAAATTGAAGGCTGAGGATCTAAAGACGTAATCGCGACCGTCAAAAAACGTAAAATATCTTCATTGAGACGCAACTGACGTTCCATCTCTTGAAGGGTAGCAGAAGCAGCACCTACATGCATTAACACATAGTGGCCTTTCCGGTTTTTACGAATCCGGTAAGCAAGGCTTCTGAGTCCACAGTATTCAACCTTGGCGACTTCTCCGCCTTGGGATTGGACTAAGCTACGATAACCCTCTGCAAGGGCTTTAACTTGGGCAGATGATACATCTTGCCTCACAATAAAAATGATTTCATAATTGGCCAAATTGACTCTCCTTATGGCTTATCTCCGGAAAGGAACACCTGAATTAGGTGAAAAATTCCCCCGGAAAACCGGACATACCGGCAAGGAAAACATAACGCCCTATTTCCAATGGGCAAAATAAACCTAGTCGTTTTTTACCCAAATTGCAAGGGGGATTTCTTAAAAATCACAAAATTCATCTTCTAGAACAGGACGTTTCGTCTATATTGTGGCGGTTCGCACATCTTCTACGATTAATTGAATTTTAGAAGCCCCTCCCCAGTGGGACAGCTGTACCGTTCCCACAATATCCACAGGCTTTTGGGTGTTTGAGAAAATAGCATTACCCAAAGGGGTGTCCTTGGATCGGAAAGCAACCCCTTCTATCCCAGATCCATCTGCTTGCTTGAGGGTAAGGCGCGCGTGCTGTTCCGCAAAAAGCGCAGCCTTAGAGATCCGAACCTGTTGAAATAAAAACCGAGGCTGCGGGTTACCTGCCCCAAAAGGTGCAAGCTTCCCAATTTCTTCCACCATAGAAAAAGACAACCCTTGAAACGTTAGACAAGCCTCAATGTCTATCACAGGCGTCCCTGAATTGGATGCGTAAAACGCCACTGTTTTGTGTTGTAAAAATGTTTGGAAAGTTTCTAATTTTGAACTCTCCAGAGAAAATCCGCCGGCCATGGCATGCCCCCCTCCTCCTAAAAGCAGGCCTTGATGACAAGCCTCATGGATCAGTGAGCTGATGTCCAACCCTGGGATGGAGCGGGCAGACCCTTTCCCCTGCCCTCCTTCAAAGCTGATCACGAACGTTGGGCGATGAAACCGCTCTTTCAATCTGCCTGCTATAATACCAATCACACCTGGGTGCCACCCTTCTCCAGAAACCACCAGGACCGTCGCCCCTTCTTCCAGCTGGAGCAAAGCCTGAGCACAGGCCTCTTGCTCCAGTTCAGCCTCAATTTGCTGACGTTCTTGGTTAAGGGTGTTAAGTTTTTGGGAAATTTTTTCGGCCTCTCGAGGCGTTTCACAGGTCAACAAGCGAACTCCTAGGGAAGCATCCCCTATACGCCCTCCCGCATTAATGCGAGGACCCAGCAAAAATCCCAAATGGTAAGCAGTTGGATAGGTGTTTAACCCCGCCACATCGCACAGGGTTTGAAGCCCCAAATTGGTGCGCTTGGCCAACACTTTAAGCCCTTGGGCTACAAAGGTACGATTTAGCCCCTTCAAAGACATGACGTCACACACCGTCCCAAGGGCCACAAGGTCTAAGAGCGACAACAAATCTGGCTCTTGACCTTTGTTGAAATAGGCCTTTTGCCGAAGCAAACGGTTTAGGCCCACCGCAACAAGAAAAGAAAGCCCCACCGCCGCAAGCCCTTGATAGGGTTCCATAAGATCAGCCTCCACATCCAAGCGATAAGGATTAATAAGGGCAAAACACGCTGGGTTTAAAGCTTCTCCTCGGTGGTGATCTATCACAATCACATCCATTCCTTGAGCCTTTGCAAATGCGAGGGGCTCAAAAGCTGTCGTGCCGCAATCTACTGTAATGACAAGGCGACTCCCTTTTTGAAAAAGCGTTTGGAGGCCTTTTGAGTTAGGGCCATAGCCTTCTTCAAACCGGTCAGGGATATAGGCCTCCACCTCTACCCCAAGTTCCCTAAAATAACGAACCCACAAAGCAGACGATGTTGCACCATCAACATCATAATCCCCCCAAATGGCTATTTTTTCTCCTTTCTGCAACGCCTGCCAGATTCGTTCTAAGGCGGGTTGAAGATCTGGGAGATGCTCTGGATCTGGCAGTTGATGCTTTAAAAGCGGTGTGAGAAAAAGGGGAGCATCTTCTGGGTTTGTAAGACGCTTTGCTAAAATTTGAGCTGTTAAAGCTGAAAGTTCATAAGTTTGCATAAGGTATTGGGCTTTTCGTATGTCATAATCGATAAGCTTCCAAAGTTTTCCCGTACATGAAAGGGTTTCAGAAACGTACGCTTGATCTACATAGGAAAAAGACAGGGACATGGAAACGCTAAATTACCTCTTTTGCTAAATCTTCACCCAAAAAAAGACTTTATTATCTCTATAACAGCCTTATGCTTTTTCTTCAACGGCTGGCTTTATAGTTTGACCTTTTTTTAAAAAAACAGATTTTTTAAGCAGATTCTTAAAATTTTATCTTATGATAGGGGGTAATTATTGCTGAATGTGTTGTAGAGAGTTAAAAAAAAATGAAAATTGATGCGTGTTTTTCTCGGCCTCTCCTCACAAAAGCTGCTATTTCAGAAAAACAGAATTTTGGGAATGCTGTTTTTTCCCTTGGCTCTCCTCACCCAACAACGCCTTCTTTGGCTTCAAGCGTGATGGTCCACATGGCCCACTCCCTCCTAAAAATTCAAGAAATTCCAGATAGCTTAGAAAAAAAACGGGAAGCCAAAAAAAGAGGCGAAGCCCTTTTGGGGTTGCTTGGAATGCTACAAACCCAGTTTTTGGGTGGAGATTTCCCTCCCGCCCTGCTGGAAATTTTTGAAAATACAAAAGATCTTGGTGCCAGCCAGATAAACGATCCATATCTGAGAGATATTCTAGAACAAATTGAATTACGCGCTGCGATTGCCCTCACCCAGCTGAAAAAACAGATTCCGTTTTCTTAAATTATGGCTTCTGCTGGTTTGGTTATAATTTAAAATCTGCTTGCTTTTCAAAAGCCCAAAAAGCCTCTAAGCGAAAATTAAGAATCTCTCTGTTACAAGCATTACAGTTAGAGGCAAATTTCAAAAATCGACAGATTAATTCCTGATGTTATCTTCAAATTTAAATTATTCATCATTTATTTTTATTCAAAAAAATAAAACACGTCACTGGTTTGGATTAATTTTATTAATTTTTATTCTGTGCAACACCTATGCAATCTATTCTATTGGCGAGGGAAGCCACACAATTTACATCCACCTCCTCTATATTCCCATCATTTTGGCTGGATTAATACTTGATATTAAATGGGGAATTTTAGCCGGATTCATTTCTGGAATCTTGGTTGGGCCCTTTCTTCCAGAAGATATTGCTTTGCAACGTTTTCAAGACCCCTATCTATGGGTTTTTAGACTTGGAGTTTTTTCCTTTGTGGGGGGCTTGTGTGGGTGGTTAAGCAAAATTTACCGAGAAACGATACAAACCCTTGGAAATTTTTCAAAGATTCATCCCCTTTCAGGGCTCCCTAATTTTTCAGGTGTAGAGGATTATTTTAACAAACGGGTCAAACAAAGCAAACAATTAGAGCTGCGCTGTGTGGTGATTCAGCTGAAGCATCTTGATGAAATTAAGCAATCTTTCGGATTTGAAGAGATGTATAAGCTTGTCCGACAAATGGGAGAAGGAATGAAAAAAATTGCTTCCCTTGGGTTTGTAGGGCATCTGGATACACGACATTTTGTGATTTTAGCGGATCAGAAAGTAGAACTTGCTTATCTCATGGATAGTTGCGAAGAAATTATGCGAGAGGTTGTTCAGCTCCAAGGTATTTCGGTTTTCATGGAACTCCGCTATGGTTCGGCCCAGTATCCAACAGATGACCAAAGCTGGCCAGGGCTTTGCAGAAAAGCATTCCTTGCTATAGAACAAGCACGCGAGCAGGGACAGCGCTTTGCCTATTATCTCCAATCATTTGAGGAAATTCCTCGCCAAAATTTGCAATTGCTGCACGATCTCAATCAAACGTTCTATAAAAACCAGCTAGCGCTTTTTTTTCAACCTCAGATTTCCCTTACTTCAGGTAATTTAACAGGCGTGGAGGCTATCGTCAGGTGGAACCACCCTAAAATGGGCATTGTCCCTCCTGAACAATTTATGCCTTTGGCAGAAAAAACACTGCTCATCTCTCCCCTAACCCGATGGACCTTAGACCACGCTTTTAAAATATTATCTGAATGGAACCAGAAGGGCTTTCACTTAAGGCTTACCTTCAAACTTTCCTTAAGTAATTTACAGGATCCTCATCTCCAAGAAACGGTTCAATTTTTTTTAGAAAAACACAAGCTTCAACCAGGCTGTGTTCAAATTTGCTTAGAAGATTCTCATATTCATGAGCATACATTCGATTTAGAAACCATTTCGAAAGCGCTTCACGGTCTAAAATCAATCGGTATTGGCATTGCCATTGATAACACAGGGTATAAACATTTTTCTTACCGTTATTTGACTGATTTCCCCCTTGATACCCTTAAAATTGGCAATCAGCTGATTCAACAAATTACCCAAGACAACGCGCCTGGGCACATCGTTCGCAACACCATTCAGCTGGGAAAAGAGCTTGGCTTTGAAGTTGTTGCCCAAGGCGTGGAAACCCAGCAGCAACACCAACTCTTAAAAGCCTGGGGATGTGACACCATCCAAGGTCGGATCATCTCAATTCCCCTATCAGGAGATTCGTTTCTCGCCTGGTTACAGTCTAAACAGATTCAGGTGTAGCGTGCTTTTTTAGCCTGAGAAAACTTACGCAGTTTTTTTCTCGTAATAATACATAACAATCCACTGCTGCAAAATGGTGAGCGCATTATGCCAGGCCCAATAAATGACAAGCCCTGCGGGGAACTGCGCCAACATGACTGTAAAGACCACCGGCATCACATAGAGAAACATTTTTTCCTGGATGGGATCTGCCTGGGGAGGGTTCAGCTTCTGTTGAAAGAACATCGTCGCTGCCATAATCAAAGGCCATCCACCAATCATTAAAAACGAAGGAGGTGTCCAAGGCAACAGGCCAAACAAGTTGAATAACGTTGTGGGGTCTGGGGCCGAGAGATCTTGGATCCAGCCAAAAAAAGGCGCATGGCGCATCTCAATGCTTACGAAGAGCACTTTATAAAGGGCAAAAAAGACCGGAATTTGAACCAACATCGGCAAGCAGCCTGAAACGGGGTTTACTTTTTCTTTTTTATAAAGGGCCCAAATTTCTTGATGCAGGCGGGTCTTATCCGAAGCATAGCGTTTATTTAAAGCATCTAACTGGGGTTTAAGCTTTTTCATCCGCGCCATAGACTGATAAGACTTATTCGCAAGGGGGAAGAACAGCAATTTCAACAAAACTGTAAAGACTAAAATGGCAAATCCAAAATTACCTGTCCAATCTTTCAGCCAGGCTAGAGCATAAAAAATGGGCTTTGTTAAGAAATAAAACCAGCCAAAATCTACGGCTAAATCAAAATGGCGAATCTGGTAACGGTTTTCATAGTCATCAAGGATATTCAGCTCTTTAGCCCCTGCAAACACATAATTTTTTGCCTCCAAAACGCCTTGAGGCGCAAGGGTTTCAAGCTTTTCACGAAAAAATACCTGATAGGCTTCAGGCATTCCAGCCTGTTTTTCATAATATTGAAACGCGCTATCAACTTTTTTTGTTTGTTCAGGAACCAAGCTCACCAGCCAAAATTTGTCTGTAATCCCGATCCAAGTCTGGGAGGTTGCTTGCTCTATCAAGGGTTTTTCAACCAAATCTTTGTAGGCAACTTCCTTCAGGGTGCCGTTAAAAACACCAAGCGGGCCTTCATAGGAAATAAAAAATCCTGAGGTTTGAGGTGTTCCCGTACGTAAAGCAAGCCCTTGGGTTCCAAGGGAAATAGGTGATCCACTTTGGTTTAACACCCGCTGGGTAACGGTGAATAAATAGTTATCGTCCACAGCAACCATTTGCTCAAACGTAACACCTTGACCATTTTCCCAGGTTAAGCGAACTGGCTGTTGGGGCGTTAAAATGTGTTGATCTGCTTTCCAAAGGGTTTGAGCATCTGGAAGGCGAAGCTTCGTGTCAGGACTGTACCAACCCATAAAGGCTTGATACGGATTTTCGCTATGCTCAGGAGACAGCAAGACAATCTGGGGGCTGGAGGGGTCTAATTGCTCCCGATATTTTTTCAGCAACAAATCGTCAAACATAGCCCCTTGAAGCCTTAGGGAGCCTTCCAACGAAGCCGTTTGAATTTTGAGACGCTCTCCCTGTTGGAGTAACCGCTCACGAGGAAGTTTTGGTGCTGAACCCACAGGAAGCGAAGGGCTTATAGGACGTCCTACAACACGTTGATCAGGTTGGACCTGAGGAGTTTGGAGAGGCGCATTAGAAACAGCTTGAGGTGCTTCCAAGACCGGAGCTTGCTTAGGACGCAGCAAATATTCTGATCCCAATAGAATCATACACGTTAAAACGACTGTGATGATAATGTTACGATTTCCAGGTATCATACGTTTAAATCTCTTTTCTTTTTTTGAAGCATTTTACCTTTAACACTGCTCTCGTGAAGGGTAACGTCCGGGATGACTGTAGCAGATTCATCTTGAAAATCAACACCTGAAGCGCCCCAAGGGTGACAGGCTAACAACCTTTTCACTGTAAGCAAAAGCCCTTTCCAAAGGCCAAAGCGCCCAAGCATCTGAACGCAGTAAACTGAACACGTGGGAACAAAGCGGCAGGTTGGGCCGGGGTGTGCCACAAAAAAGGGGCGAAACACCTGGTAAAACCTTAAAGCAAGGGAAGCAACAAACCCCAAGGAAAGCTTTAAAAAAGAAGAAATCATGATGGCGCTACTCAAGGGACAAAGCCGTTTCCCTGGGACGCTTTGAACCTCCCCGTAGAAAAACAAACGCCCGCTTCAGTTGTTCTAGCAAAACAGGGAAAGAAATTTCTTTCGCCTCCCCGCGGGCAACACACACATAATGCGCCAGTTGAACTGGAAAATCTTCTTTCAAAAGACCACGGATGGCCTCTTTAAGACGGCGTCGAACACGGTTACGAACAACAGCTTTACCCATCTTCCGGGTTACAACAAACCCAAAAGAAGGTGCCGTGTCAGAAGAAGCCGCTTGGCCTTTTTGAAGAATAAAAGCTGGGGCAACCCATTTTTTACCACCAGAAACCGCCAAAAATTGACGCCGTTTCTTTAATGTACAAATGCCCAACTGGAACTTTCCTGTTCTTAAATTCTAAGGGTTTTGAGCACACCCAAAAGGCGCACTCACCCCAATTAAGCAGATAACCGAAGGCGTCCCTTTGCGCGCCGCCTCGAAATGACATTCCGCCCACCGGGAGTCGCCATACGGGATCTGAAACCGTGGCGTCTTGCCCGAACGAGTCGGCTGGGTTGGAACGTACGCTTCATAAACTTTCTCCATTCTTGTTTTTGCTAAACAAAATTAGGCCCCATCATGGATGATAAAAAATTAAAAGTCAATCGATCCCAAAAGCCGTTTTTGCAACCTGGAAGCTTTTTCCCCATGTTTTTTCTTCACAATCAGCGCGGCCAAGCGAGCAGCCCCCCCTGACGGAAGGCATCCTCCCATCTGTTGGGCAGCTTTTTCAAGGATCTCCGATGAGGAAATCCAGTGGCCCAGCAAAGCCGCTATTTTTTCTGGGGTGAGGTCTGCCTGGGGAAGCATCCATCCCCCACCGCTTTCCACAATATACGCTGCGTTCGCAGTTTGGTGATCATCCATGGCCGAGGGATAGGGAACCAAAAACACGGGCCTTCCCACAACGCTGAGCTCTGCGAGGGTCGACGCCCCTGATCTGGCAAACACCACGTGGCTTTGAACCAGCGCCTGGGCCATCTCCTCAACAAACGGTGTTAAGGTAACCTTCGCGTGGGTTTGCTGGTAGGCTTTTTCAAGGGCTTCAAGATTCCCTTGGGGACATTGGTGCACAATCTGAAGCTGTTGCTGAATTTCAGGAGATAGTTGAAAGACAGCCGTTGGCAGGATCGTTCCCCAAACTGTTGCCCCCTGGCTTCCCCCCAGCACCAACAGATGGAAAGGTTCGCCTTGGGTGCGTTGCGGATAGGGTGCGTTGGCAGCAGCTTCAATGTCGGGGCGAACAGGCAGGCCTGTGATCTCTTGGGCGATGCGCGAAGAAGGCTGACGTGGCGCCTGAGTCCAAACAGGAAAGGTGATGGCGAGGGTTTCTGCTAGATAAGACAAAAGGTGATTGGTTTTTCCTAACACACGATCTGCCTGGTGAATTCCCCTTGGAATACGCAACACCCAGGCAGCCAAAAGAACGGGCAGGGTTGCGAGCCCCCCAAAGCCCCAAACGACCTGGGGTTTGAAGGCATACAAAAACCGTAAAGACCGAAAAAAGCTGCCCCAAAGAAACACCAGCTTGCCGAAATAGCCTTTGGAGCTTGGGGATGCAAGGGTTAAAACCGTTTCAAAAGCTGATCCATGGGCAAAACGAGCCCCCCTTTCGTCCGTGACCAGGGTAACCCGAGCAGGGTGAAGCGCCCTTGCAACAGCCTCTGCAGGGAATAAATGGCCTCCGGTTCCCCCCGCTGCCAAGACAACACGCATGGGTTCAGCTATGGGTTCAATAGCTTCCATGGTCAAGGGATCCCCTCAATTCGGCGACGGGTTAGGCTCAGCAACATCCCCATGCCGATGGAGATTGCCAGCAGAGAAGAGCCTCCATAGCTGATAAAAGGCAGGGTCATCCCCTTAGGTGGAATAAGGTGAAGGGTAGAGGCCATGTTGATGATAGCTTGAAGGCCCAGCTGACACGCCAGGCCAGCCGTTGCGAGAAGCGCAAATAAGTCATGCTCTTGGAACAGCTTAAACAAGCAGCGTAAAACAATGAAAGCATAGATCAACACAATGCCTAAACAAAAAAGGATCCCAAATTCTTCAGCGCCCACAGCAAAGATGAAATCAGCATGGGCATCAGGGAGACATTTTTTAACGGTTCCCTCTCCCGGGCCTTGTCCCAAAAATCCTCCCCGGGAGAAAGCTTCAAGGGATTGATGAACCTGGAATTGGCCGCCAAACCGGTCACCTTCTCCAGCGTTTAAAAAGCGATCAATGCGAGAGGTCACATGAGGAAACAAAAGGTAGGCACCTAACAGCCCGCCCGCCCCTGATAAAGCAAAAAAGACAACCCAAACCATAGAAAGCCCCGCCAGGAAAAATTGTACAAACCAGACGGTTGTTGTAAGGACCACCATGCCTAAATCGGGTTGCAACATAAACAACACCACGGTGAGGCCATAAAGGAACATCGCCATAAGGTTACCTGGAAAAGTCGGGTCTTTTTTTTGCTCTGAAAACATCCAAGCGCATAAGATAATCAGGGCTGGTTTTATGAATTCAGAGGGCTGAAGCGAGAAACCTAGCACATTCATCCAACGCCTTGCCCCTTTTATCTCCGCCCCCACCACAAGGACTGCCACCAAGAGGCAGAGGCTGAACCCGAATAGCATAAGGGCCAAACGGCGTATTTGGCGCAAATTCAGAAGGGATATGCCAACCATCAAAAAAACAGAGGGGAAAAATAAAATCAGGTGACGCTTAACAAAGTAAAACGTGCTCCAGGCATGCTGCTGAGCTACCGCAGGGCTGGCAGCAAGCACAAAGAGCACGCCGACACCCAGCAAGAGAAAAAGCGATACAAGAATCCACCAATCCACAGTCCACCACCACTTGCCGAGGGGGGTACGGTTTGACCGTGACAAATCAAATACTGACATGATAATTCAACATCTTCGATTTCAAAAGTGCCTAAAGAAGATACTGTAACGCCGAATTGAATTGTCGCAAATAGTTTTTTTGGGATAGACTAGAAAATTATTTACGAAAGCGCATAAGGATGAAGCCCATAAAGGGGAGATTCATCCTGGCTTGTTCCGTGTAATGTAAAACGATCAGAATCTTGGACATAGGCCCCCAAAAAAGAAGCGAGGGAGGCTGTTGAAAGCTCATGAAACAAAAATGCATCCAGATTTGGTAAATGAGCCTTTAAACGTTCAAGCCCCGTTCCTAGGATCACGCCGTTTTTTCCAGATAATGTGTTGGCGATATCTTGAGGCGTTCCATAAAACGGCTCTAAAATAGCTTTTTCTTCCAAAAAAAAAGCCGCACACCCCATCTGAAACCCTTTTGTATCCACAAGCAGCCACACCGGCAGTGCTGGCTTGAACATGTGTTGAAGCTCGCAAACAGAAGCATAGGCCGCAATTTCAAAACTTGTGACAGATTCCCACGAAATTCCTAGCCCCAAAGAAAGGGCTTGGGCCGTTGCCATCCCCAACCGAATGCCTGTAAAAGAGCCTGGCCCTCTGTTGACTACAATTTTTTGGAGTGCGTTGGGGGACAATCCTGACTCCTCCAACAGCTCTTCCACCATGGGAAGCAGCGCACCTGACGCCTGACGAGGCTCTGGGTTAAAACGATGGGCTAGCAAAACATCTTCCCTGTGAAGCGCCGCGCCAAACCCTTGTAAAGCTGTTTCAAGAGAGAGGGTTAGCATAAACAGCCTGTGCCGTTGAAGGGATCGCTTGAATGATATCAGGAAATAAAGGGAGTTTTTGATGGGTAATAATGAGCATGCCAGATTTTGGAAGGCGATCCTTCAAAAGACGCAGCAAATCATCTCGATAATCTTCATTTAATTGGGATGTTGGCTCGTCCAAAACCAACCACTTGGGCTGATGGGCTAAGATCCGAACAAAATTAATGCGCTGTTGCTCTCCCAGGGATAAAATTTGCTGAAAATCTGCTTCTTCATCCAACTGTGGGGTTAAATGAGCCAATTTGCAAGCTTCCAATAAGGGCTTTAAGAGATCATCTCCCAAAGGTGCTGAAGGGTAAGATAGGCATGCACGTAACGTCCCCACAGGCATATAAGGCCGCTGGGGCACAAACAGCATCTGTTCAGGTCGTTTAAAAATTCCCTCATAAAACGGATAGATCCCCTTCATCACCCGAAGCAGCGTGGTTTTTCCAATGCCCGAAGGCCCCATCAACAGCTTATGCTCCCCCGGTTTAAGGTCAAAGGGGGGCACCTGCCAAATCACATCGCCTTTGGGTGAAAGCAAAGTGAGTTGTTGGATTTGAAGATAAGAAGCTTTGCGCTGAATTTTTTTAGCTGCTTGATCAGCCCCATGCTCAAGCAATCTGTGGAAGGTTAAAATGCGCTGAAGAGAGGCCAAAATGCTGGCAATTTGTTGAAATTTAAACACAATAAGCGATGCGGAATCATAAACTTCCCCAAACATGCCCTTAATCTGCATCAAAATTCCCATGGTGATCAGCCCTGCAAAATAAGTGGGGCCTGCGATGAAAATAGGGATAAAGTGCCCCGTATTCAAATAAAAATTTTGAAAAAAGTTGATATAGATATGACGCTTTAAAATGGCATAATAATTTTGGGTGATGGTTTGAAAAACGCTTTCAAGCCCCTTGGCTTCCGCAAATTCTCCTCCCAAGCTTGCAATCTCTTCTCGCCTTTCGACCACACGAATCAGTCGGTAGCGAAAGGTTGCCTCCCGCTTTTCTTGCTCCCGGTCAAGGCCGATCAAAGGCTTTCCTATTTTAAAAATAATCACGATACCCAGAAAAGAATATCCCAACGCCGCCCAAAGTAAAAAGCCAGGAATCATCCAGCGATGCTCTCCGATCACCAACGGAAGGTGCTGGGAGAGCCCCCACAACATCGTTGAAAAGGTGAAAAAATTGATCCCTTCTTTAAAAAAAATCAAAAATAACGACAAAATGCCAGCCGTGGATGTGTCTGCATCTTGGGCAATTCTCTGATCTGGGTTGTCCAGCTCATGGGTTTCCAGAGGGACCCTGTAGTATCCCTTGGTGGAAAACCATTTTTCTTTCATCTCCCGGGTCATCCATCGGCGCCACCGAAAGCTGATCCAATTGGTCATATAGTTGCGGGTGCAAAATTCTGCCAACATCACGGACACTAGGGGAACAAAGAAGAGCAGCTGTTGTAAAAAAGCATCCAGATCTTTTTTTTCTAAAGCATCGAAAAATTTTTTTTGCCATGCGTTCATCACCACCGCTAAATAAACGGAGAGAACGCTCAAGACAATCAAAAAAATGAGTGAAGTCCAGGCAAACCCCTTTTCTTCAGATCTCCACCAAGGGCTTAAATAAAACCAGATCGCTTTAACGGACGTTTCCAAAAAAAAGCCTCTCTTTTAAAGCTGGCCGTGGCAATTTTTGAACCGCTTTCCAGAGCCACAGGGGCAAGGGGCATTGCGCGGGAGTTCTTCCTGTTCTTCTGGAGAGAAACCAGCCAAAGCTTCCCCCACATCATCACTTCCAAAAGAAGCCGCATCCTTTTGAAACACAAACCTCCCTTGTCCAGATCTCCCTAAATGGTCTTGGAAAAAATCTCCCAAAGAAGGTTGAGAGTGCCCTGAATGGGGCTCAAAATGACACAAGAACAAGGTCACATTTTCTTGAAGACGGTCCAGCATCTCTTCAAACATCCCAAAAGCTTCTTGTTTATACTCATTCAAAGGGTCTCGCTGGGCATAGGCGCGTAAGTGCACCCCCTGGCGAAGGTGATCAAGGGAATGGAGGTGATCTTTCCACAGGTGGTCCAGGGTGCGAAGCAAGATGCCTCTTTCCGTCAAGCGCATCGCTTCTGACGTATAAACTTCCTCTTTTCGGACCATGTGAGCTTGCAAAATCTCTTGAAGCCGTGTGTGGACAAGCTCCCGAGCAATCCCCTCTTCTTCAGCCCAATCCTTGAAAGGCACATCAAGGCCAAAAATGCGAAGGGCCTCTTCATGCATGCCATGAACATCCCATTGTTCAGGGTAGCTTCCCTCTGGAATGCAACGCTGAAGCATCCGCTCTACCATAGAATCTCGCATGTGGAGAACAGCGTCCTGCAGATCATCTTGCTGCATAAAGTCTAGCCGTTGCTCATAAATGGCTTTGCGTTGCGCATTCATCACATCATCATAGCGCAGCAAGTGCTTACGAATATCGTAATTTCGAGCTTCCACTTTCTGCTGAGCTTTTTCCAAAGCGCGGTTAATCCAAGGGTGGGTGATAGCTTCACCTGGCTTCATGCCCAGCTTTTGAAGCCAGCTATCCAGACGTTCTGAGCCAAAGATCCGCATCAAATCGTCCTCAAGGGACAAGAAAAACTTAGACAGCCCAGGATCTCCCTGACGCCCTGAGCGTCCCCTCAACTGGTTGTCAATGCGGCGGCTTTCATGGCGTTCTGTCCCGATCACACACAACCCACCTGCTTCTTTCACCAATTTTTCTTGGGTTTCGATCTCTTCGCGAATTTTTTTCTCAAGAGCAGCTCGTTTTTCAGAATCCTCTATCCCGCGCAGCTCTTTTTGAAGGCGAACTTCTAAATTTCCCCCCAGTTTAATGTCAGTGCCACGCCCCGCCATGTTGGTTGCGATGGTTACAGCGCCAAGGCCCCCAGCCTCCGCAATAATCATAGCTTCCTTGTCATGGTGACGTGCGTTCAACACCTGGTGAGGAATTTTATGTTTTTTCAAACACGCCGAATAAATTTCAGATTTTTCAATGCTGACGGTTCCAACCAAAACAGGCTGATTGCGCCCTTGACATTCTTTGATCAGCGTCACCACCGCTTCCACTTTTTCTTCAAAGGTGCGGTAAACCTCATCATCTAAATCTTTGCGTTGAACCGGAACATGGGTGGGGACTTCCACCACATCCAAGCGATAAATATCGCCAAATTCTGAAGCCTCCGTCATGGCTGTTCCTGTCATCCCTGCAAGCTTTGGATAGAGACGGAAATAGTTTTGGAACGTAATGGAAGCCAAAGTCTGGTTTTCCATCTCAATATCCACGCCTTCTTTGGCTTCGATGGCTTGATGCAAGCCATCTGAATAGCGTCGCCCTTCCATCATGCGCCCTGTAAATTCATCGATGATGACAACTTTGCCTTCATTGACGATATAATCCACATCCCGCACAAAAATTTTGTGGGATTTTAACGCTTGATTAATATGGTGAACCAAGGCGATATTTTGGACATCATAGAGCTTGTCACCTTTGACAAGACCTTGTTCTTTCACGATCTCTTCGATGTGCTCCATCCCTTTTTCCGTAAGGGTGACAGAACGCGCTTTTTCATCTTTTTCATAGTCTTCCTCTTTCAAGAGGGGAATGAGCAGATTCGTTGCCCGGTATAAATCTGAAGAATCTTCCGCAGGACCAGAGATAATGAGAGGGGTTCTGGCTTCATCCACCAAAATGCTATCAACCTCATCAACAATGGCGTAATTGAAGGGGCGCTGACACATAGATTCCAGCTGAAATTTCATATTATCCCGAAGATAATCGAACCCAAACTCATTGTTCGTTCCATAGGTGATATCGGCGTTATAAGCCTCTTTGCGCTCCTCGTCTGTGAGGCCGTGCACAATACACCCCACGGAAAGCCCCAAAAATTTGTAGATTCGCCCCATCCAGTCTGAGTCACGCTGGGCAAGGTAATCGTTAACCGTTACCACGTGCACACCTTTTCCAGACAACGCGTTGAGGTAAACAGGCAAGGTTGCCACCAAAGTCTTCCCCTCCCCTGTTTTCATCTCAGCAATGATGCCACGGTGAAGGATGATCCCTCCTTTGAGCTGAACGTCGAAATGGCGCATCCCCAAAACACGTTTGGAGGCCTCTCGAACGGTCGCAAAAGCATCCGGCAAAATATCATCCAGCGTTTCTCCAGCCCCAAGCCTTTCCTTCAGCAAAGACGTGCGAGCCTGAAGCTGTTCATCTGTGAGGGACGCAACGTGTTGTTCCAAGTCGTTAATGGTTTCAATGACAGGGGTTAACTTACGCACCAAGCGCTCATTCGCAGAGCCAAATATCTTCTGGATCAGAGACGAAAACATACTATTTCCTTAACGGGCTTTATAATCAAACAATTTCATGAAGATCATTCTAAAGCCTCCTTTAGAAATATCAATTTAATTTTTCGTTTTTAATTTTTTTCCAAGCAGATTCAAACGCTAAGCATTATAAAAATAAAGGGTAAAATGAAATTAAACGGTGTTTTCCTCTTTTCCCGAATGAAAATCTCGTGTACAAGGTGTCTTTATGGTACAGCCAATTGCTACATTTGATCAAGTTGGTTTGAGCTATGATCAACAAAGACTTCTCTTCAAGAACCTTAATTTTGTTCTTGAGACGGGTGGTTTTTATTTTTTGACCGGATCAAGTGGCTCCGGAAAATCTTCTTTACTTAGATTGCTTTATCTTAACTTGGCACCAACATGGGGAAAGCTCACGCTTTTCGGTCAAGAAATTTCCAAAATGACGCTTTCGCAAAAAAATCGCTTGCGGCAAGACATGGGCATCGTGTTCCAAGAATTTAAATTGTTAAGTCATTTAACTGTTATCGAAAATGTAGCGCTTCCGCTTCGTATTCGTGGCTTGGATGGCTTTAAAAGCAGAGACCAGGCTAAAGAGCTTCTGAAATGGGTGGGGGTTGATGCTTTAGATGCTCCCCCCCACGCACTCTCCGGCGGCGAAAAACAACGGGTTGCTATTGCCCGAGCGGTTATCTCAAGGCCTAAGCTTTTGTTGGCTGATGAGCCTACAGGCAGTGTAGATGACATGAGCGCTTTAAAACTTTTTCACCTTTTTGAAGAATTACATAAGATTGGGACAACCGTTGTGCTGGCGACACACAACAAGGAATTGCTCCAAAAATTTCCCCATACCGTGCTTCACCTAGAAGATGGAAAGCTTGCTTCTTTTTCCCAAAAGCTTTTCAACAACGAAACCAAACGTGAGGCTGTTTGATGATTCAACAACCCCCTTTCAAAAAAAGTGTTGATCTTCCCCTCCACCAGGATAGCTCAGCAGATTTTGTTCCTTGGGTTTTTGGAATGATCCTTTTTATGATTTTGTTTGCAGGGGTCGCCGCCCTTGGCATTTCTTTTTATGTAAAAAACGTAACCCTGGCGAGCCAATCCCAGCTCACAATTACCGTTCCAGTTGAAACACCCCAGGAACGCGCTGACATAGAAAAAAATCTGGTTGAAATTTTAAGCGCTAGAAAAGAAGTGATGCAAGCCTCTCCTCTTTCCCAAGAGCAACTAGAACAAACAGCCAACCGCCTGGATCTTGTTTCTTTTTCGAAAAAATTGATGCTGATCCCTGTGATGGTAGATGTTTTTTTGGGTGCGCAGGGAACCTCAGCCCTTCCCCAGTTGCAGGCTGACGTGAAAAAAATTTATCCAGAAGCAACGGTGTTTAGCCACCAGGCAGTTTTACAAAAATTAACCAACTGGCTTAGCACGACCCAACAAGCGGTTTGGTTTTCTGTGCTTTTTTTCTTGATTGCAGCACTGTTAGTTATAATATTTTCTGTTCGAACTGGCGTTCGCATCCATAGCTCTATTTTAGAAATTTTGCATCTGATGGGCGCGTCAGACCGTTATATTTCTCGACAATTTCAAAGGCATTCTTTTAAAAACACCTTGCAAGCTTTCTGGATAGCTTGTTTTTTTTGCTTAGGCACGCTGTTGTTGCTTTTTTTACAACTGGACGCTTCTTTGTTAAATTTTTTTTTGAGTCCCTCTTTTTTATATCAACTTCTTTTTTTCTTTGTTTTCATGTTGGTTGTGAGTTTAACACTCGTACACTTGGTGACCCACTTTACGGTTGTGTGGTCACTTCGAAATCTTGAAATCAGTTAGGGTTAATTTTGCAGGGAACATGAAACTAATTTTTTCTTTTTTCGCGAAGCTCTTTCTTTCTCTTTGTGTGCTGTTGACAATTTGGTTGAGTGGTTTTGGCTTTTTTTATGGCTGGGTTATATATGCAAAGATTCCATCCGTTGAAACGCTGCTGCCCCAAGAGGCTATTGTCGTATTGACGGGGGATAGGGGGCGCATTGAGCAAGGTTTTTTTCTTGCCCAGAAAAAGCTCGCAAACCAAATTTTGATCTCCGGTGTCGGAACAGAAAAAGATCAGTTTTATTCTGAGCAATTTAAGCATCCGGGCTTAACCTTGGGGCATGAAGCAAAAAACACGGTTGGAAATGCAGAAGAAGTGCGCGAATGGGTTGAAAAACGGAAGATTCATAGCTTATATTTGGTTACATCTGATTATCACATGGCCCGAAGCCTTTTTGAATTACAAAGCCAAATGCCCCAAGTGGTTATTACACCTCATCCTGTTGTTTCTGATGGCAGAGAACGTTTTTACAAAATATTTCAAGAGTACAACAAATTTCTTTTTTCATTTTTTCGTCTGACACTTGAAAAAACTTTTCGAAAATTAGGTTAATATGGGTTTTATCAAATCTTTACTTTTCAATTTTATCTTCTATGGGTGGACGAGCCTTTGCAGTTTTCCTATCCTGCTCCTTTTTTGTTTACCCCGAAGCTTTACCCTGAAGGTTGGAAGGGTGTGGGCCAAGGGTACGTTAAAAATGGCGCAAATCATCTTAGGCATTAACTACAAAGTTAAGGGGTTGGAGCACATTCCCCACGGTGAAAAAGGGATGATACTTGCTTGCAAACATCAATCTGCATGGGAAACTATCGTGTTTAGCGCTTTATTTGAAGATCCTGCTATCGTTTTAAAAAGCAGTTTGATGCACATTCCTTTTATTGGTCTTCTTTTAAGAAAACTTGAGATGATTCCTGTTGTGCGCTCTGGACGTAAAAGTTTGAAAGCCCTTTCGCTGATGTTCAAAAAAGCAGAAAAAGCTATTGCTGAAAAAAGGCCCATTGTTATTTTTCCGGAAGGGACGCGTACGTTACCAGGGGCTCCATCGACTTATCACACGGGTGTTTACACCCTTTACCACCGACTACAGGTTCCGGTTGTTCCCATAGGGCTAAATTCAGGTTTTTTTTGGGAGCGCCGGAAATTTTGTAAAAAACCCGGTACTATTTTTCTCATTTTTGCGCCACCGATTCAGCCAGGGTTAAAGCGCGTTGATTTCATGAAACAACTGAAACAGCGCATTGAAGACGCATCCCATCAAGCGAGTTGTGAGGGCCAGCAACATGTCTGCCAAAACGCCTAACCTTTTTAAGCGATCCCTGGGATTTGTTTTTATAACCCTTGTGCTCACCTATTCAACATTTTGGTTTATAGAACGCTGGCTTTTTGAAAATATTTTAGAAAAAATTCTTGGGAATACTGAAAAATATGGTTTTCAAATTTCTTACCGTGAAATGAAAGCTTCAGGGTTTCCAGATGATTTAACTTTTAAATTACATGAGATACAGATAAAATCTGGGGATTTTCGCTTTTATGCGCCGGCCCTTATCGTCAAAGCAGGCATTTTTTTCCCCCTTAAACATCAGTTTTGGATTCGGGTTGAAGATATGCCCCGAATTACGTTTCAAAATTACAAAGGCAAAGGATCTTATTTTCGGGGAAGTGTGTTGCTTGAGCGATTTCGTTTTAAAGGCATCATTTTTGATGTAGAATCTCTCTTTTTTGTTAAAGATAATATCCCGGTTTTGAAAATTTTAGGGACCCATCTCGATTTTCATTTATCCCGAAGCCAAAAAGAAGCTCTTTTTTTAGAGGCTTCTGCTGCCGGAAAGCTGGAGGGGTGGATAAAAGAAATGCGGTTGCAGGGAAACACCCGCGTTGGGTTTGAAACTGCCTTTAAAATAACCCATATTGATGCTTTCATGAAGGAAAAAAATGGTCTTGAAACTTGGAGAAACCATCAAGGGCAAGTACAGTTTGATAAAATTTCTTTGGTTTTCCCCCAGATGGATTTTGTTTGTGACGGATCTTTATCACTCGATGAAAATCTGGCGCTCAAGGGAGATTTTAAACTTAAAATGCAAGGCTTTCAAAGACTTTTCAACCTGCTGGCAGATCAAGGCGTTAGCGACCGAGATCTTACTTTTCTAAAGCTTTCCCATGTGTTTCTTGATCGAGAGCAAGATGGGACTATGTCTATCCCTTTCAGCCTTAAAAACAAGCGGTTCTATCTTATGGGGTTTCCCCTCCCCTTCACACTTTAGATTTTTTTTAAAAATTTAGCGGATTATCAGCTTGCAAGCTGACGATGGCGTCCCCAACGGGATTCGAACCCGTGTTGCCGCCTTGAAAGGGCGGTGTCCTAGGCCTCTAGACGATGGGGACCCAAACTATGTATCCAGGTGTATCGGTTTTTGCAGCAAAAATCAAGTGGAATCACAGTTTTTCTTTAAGGAGCGTTAAAGAAGGTTAATCAACAGATGGCCAAAGGTCTCCCCACTTCACCTTGCGTGCTTGTTGATAACGCGCGGCATCCTTTTTTTTGGTAAGGATTTGCCAACCGCAGGTTCCGTCAGGTTGACAAAGGGAAAGACGAAGGTGAGCGGGATTTTTTTGAGGTGTGTGCAAAACCCGGCTCCAGCTTGTTTGTGGACAGGGTGTTTTGCTTGCGATCAGATAAAGGTAGGGCTCATCTTCCCAAGCCAACGTTCCCTGCTTGATAGATTGATGACGACGGCTTCTGGGAAGGCGCACATGGACATGACACCAATCTGTGGGGTTATTCGCAAGGGGACAAGCTTGCAGATGAGGGCAAGGAGCCCATATGAAAGCTCCCAATTGGATCAGGTGCTCTCGCCATACCAAGAATTTTTCAAAGCACTTGGATGTTCCAGGCTCCACAAGCACAAGGGTTGACGTGGAAAGCCTCCATGCTTCAGTTAAAGCAAATTTTGCGGCTTCCAAGGATAGCTCATTCAAAATATAACTGAGGATAACCAGCTCATGAGGGGCAAGTGAAGCGGATCCTTTTTTTAAAAAATTTCGTTGTTCTAAGGTGACAACGCATTGGCTTGAAAATGGTTCTAAAAGTTTCGTTGCGTGCCTTAAGAACGTTGCACTCTGGTCGACGCCTGTGAAGGCTTCCAAACCTTGGAATGTTTCTTGGTAGGCCCATAGCGCAGTCCCAGGACCTGTTCCCACATCTAACAACGTTTTAAACGCTTCCCCTTCCCCCTTAAATAGTTTTAATTTTTTTAAAACGGTCCGCAGCACGGCATAGGTTGCAGGAAGCCTAACGGTGAGGTAAGCAAGACATTGCTGTGGAGACAATGAGAACGTTTCATCTCGATAAGCTGTAGACAGTTGGTTTCCCCACCCTTGAAGCTGAGCTGATGAGGCTGATGCTAGGGCAGACCCAATCAACGCAGCCAGTGGAGGAGGTAATGTTTCCATTGCCTCTTCCCCCTATCCTATTCTGCTTCTTTTGATTTAATAGCAGGCTTTTGGGCTTTATTACGTCGGTTGGGGTGTGTTTCAGGAACAAAGGCAACTGCCACAAGGGACAATAACATACATAAAGGAATTGTCGAAAGCGCCAAGCGAAAGTCACTGACGCTATAAGATGGAAAGCAATTTTCCATTTTTCCATCCCAAGACCAATTTAAAAGATATCCGATGAGGGGTTGTAAAATGGCCCCTCCTGTCATCACGATCATGTTGACAAAGCCTGTTACAGTTCCGCTCATGTGAGGAGGGGTTGCTTCGCTGGCAGCAACAAAAACAAGGGTCTGTCCTGTCATGAAAAACCCTATGAGGAAAAGCAAGACGATTGAAGTCTCTAAGGAAAGATCAGGGATAAAAATGAGCGCACCATTTGCAAGCAGCGAGAAAATTGCTGATATCACCATGGGAAACTGCCTTCCGCGGAGGTAGTCCGAGAAAAATGCAATCAAAGGGGCACCTATTCCCGTTCCAACAAAGAGCATGCTGATGACACCAGAAGCTGTTGGCTTATCAATGTTGTGGAGCTTCATCAAAAAAGAAGTTCCCCACGCGTCTGTGAAAGCCGAAAGAGGAACATACATCAAGCAACCATACAAAGAAATCCACCAAATAGCAGGGCTTTTAACGATTAAAGACAATGTGGGGACGGTAGATTCCCACATAGACCCTGTTGTGGGTCGCGGAGGAAGACGGTCGCTTGGACCATCTTTTACAAAAATCCAAACAAGCAACCAAATTACAAGACCCGCAAGAGAAAGGATTAGCGTAGCTTGGCGCCAAGAAAAATTTTCGACCAAAATGGCCAAGGGCAGGTTGGCAGACATGCCCCCCACTTTTCCAAGGGCAACAGAAACACCAACAACGAAAGCAAGCCTTTCAGGGGGAAACCAGAGGGTTCCTAAACGCACGGTTCCTAAAAAAGCACAGGAAGCGCCCGCTCCAATAAGGGTTCTTCCCAAAGCTGCAAACCACAAATTAGGCGCTGCGGAAAAAACCAAGGCCCCCAGGGCGCACAGCCCAACTGCAACACGCAAGACGCGCTTAGGCCCGATAGAATCCAACATAAGCCCAACGGGAATCTGGAAAAGAGAATAGGTATAATAATAGCAGGCAGCTAAAATTCCAAATGAATACGCATCAATGGAAAAATCCCGCATAAGCTGATCAGCCATGACATTAGGGGAGGCGCGTAACACGAACTGATACAGGTAAAAAAGCCCCGCAAAAGACCATATGAACCATGGGTAAAAAGATGAGTCTGTTCTACGAGAACTTTGCAAAGGTTAATCCTCCTCTTCAGATGTACGAATGATTTAGGATGCTTCTATTTATTCCCTAATCCTTTTTAACCTGTCAACACCCCTTCTCCCAACTTACGCACTTTGGGAAGCTTCAATTGGCCAGGAGTCTCCAATCCGTGGGCTTTTACCCCCCACTTATTTTTAATAAAAAATATTAAAAATCTTCTTAGAATAACTATTCTTCCTTGTTTCAAAACTGTGATTTGTCATTTTTTAACAAAAAAAGACGAAAAATATTTGAAGCAAGGCATGAAAAATTGCAAGCTTAAAAACTTGCTTTTATCAGAAGGTTTTTGTAGCTTTCTTGAAAAGGTTAAACCTTTTTTAACCCATGTTTAGACTTAACGGTTTATTTTTTTAGGGGTGCTCAACAGGAATATAGATTTTTATGTTTTTTTGTCTCAGCGCGTTCAACAGAGGGCTATCCATCTTTTTTCTTATGGGAATGCTGTTGTTGACAGGGTGTGCATCCCTGGACGAGTGTCAGACGTTCAGCCCCCAACGGGCCACCAGCAGACCTTATCAAATCAAAGGCGCATGGTATTATCCCCAGCACCATTATGAACTAGAAGAAACAGGCGTTGCTTCTTATTATGGAGGGGTGGATGGCTGCCATGGCTTGCCTACGGCGACAGGAGAGCCGTTTGATATGTATCAATTAACTGCAGCCCATAAAACCCTCCCACTTCCTAGCGTGGTTTTGGTTACCAATTTAGAAAATGGCCGGATGCTGAAATTAAAGGTCAACGACAGAGGACCTTTTAAAAACAATCGAGTTTTAGACGTTTCGGTGCGGGCCGCTCAGCTTTTGGGGTTTTATGCAAAAGGCACAGCGATGGTTCAAATCCAAGCCCTTGCGGAAGAAAGTATCAGCTTACCTGAAAATGTGCGGGCATTTGCGAGACAAGAAGGAAGAAAAAGTGGTGTGAAACTTGCGTCACGTTCGGTTAAAAAACGACCCACGTTGCTGGCTTCAAAGCCAGCTTCTGAAGATCCTTCTTTAATTTCTCCTGCAACGGCATCACCACTTTCTCAAAAACAGCCCCACACCTCTCTCAGCATCGATCATCTGATTAAGCCCTTACCTGCTTCTCCTCAATCTGTTGAGGGGGTGCTAAAACAGGCTATCTCAGCAAAAGATCCAGCCATTGAAACCGCTGGTGTCAAAGCAAAAACAGGGCATCCACATCTTTATATTCAGGTGCAAACCCATGCATTTTTTCTAGATGCTCAAAAAAATGTACGTGCATTGTCCCTTGTGCATAAAGTTTTTATCAAAAAACAATCCACCTCCCATGGGGCTTTGTATCGCGTCATGGTGGGGCCTTTGGGGCACGTGAACGAGGCGGATGCAATTTTGGAAACCGTGTTTAAACACGGCTATACCCAAGCTAGAATTTCCATTGAGCGGTGAAAAAACTTTTTTTGACGAAAAAATATCTTTGTTTTAGAATGCATGAGTGTTTGTTAAAAGGGGTTCTGTGGTTTGTTTCAATCTTTGCAAAAAAAACAGGCCCTGGGATGGAAGGTGCTTTCTTATGCCTGTTTTGCAGGGATTGCCGCTTTAATTCGCCACCTATCAACCCATGGGGAAGATCCGCTTTCGCCTTTTGAGTTGGCCTTTTTTGAGCTTTGCTTTGGGGCTATTTTTCTGGGGGGTGCGGGCTATTTTTCATCATCAAACATACGCTTCCTTAGGCTTTTTTCCTCCCCTCTTGCTTTGACCAGAGCCTTTTTCGCCAGCGTTGGGATTGGGCTTTGGTGCGTGTCTTTAAAACATATCCCCTTTGCTACCCTGTCGGTTTTCAAGCTGCTCAGCCCGCTGTTGACCGTTTTTGCCGCCCACCTTTTTTTGAAAGAGCATTTAAAAAACGGGCGCCTTATAGCCCTTGGATTGTGCTTGGCTGGAACCTGTTTGCTGTTTTTTAAACATTTTCAAACAGTTTGGAGAGGGAATTCTTTTGATCTATCTTATGGGTGGTACACGTTTGTTCCCCTGATAGCATTGGGGGCTTTGAGCGCGTCCCACTTGATAGCTAAGCAAGTGTTGAAGCAGGTTGAATCATGGGCTGCAACGCTTTCCATGCTTGTCTGGGGAAGCCTTTTTCTTTCCATCCCAACGGTGGTGCTGGGTACTTTTCCAACGTGGAATCAACTTCCATGGCTGGGTTTTTTGGGGTTGCTGAGTGGATTTGCCTATTATGCTTTAAACCGCGCCTTACAATTGGCGGATATCAGCTATCTGATGCCACTGTCTATCGTACGGTTTGTGTTTGGGTCGCTGTTGGGCTATGTTTGCTTTGGTGAAACGGTATCACCCGTTCTGGTTTTGGCTGTGGGCGGAATTATGTTAATGACTGTTTGGTTTCTGCGTTATGAAGATTCATAAATCTCGGTGGGAAGGGGCTTTTTGGAAGACCCTTTCATGCCTTTGCTTTGCGAGTATCAACGGCATCATTCGCTACCTTTCAACTCAAGAAAACATGCTCCCTTCCGTTGAGCTTGCTTTTTTTCAAAATTTATTCGGCCTTTTGTTTTTGATCCCTTGGTTTATCTACCATGGCCCCAAAACCTGGCGAACTCAGCACCTAACTTTACATATATGGAGGGCCCTTGCGTCTGGTGTTGGCATCGTCCTTTGGTACCTTTCTTTAGCGTTTATCCCCATTGCCCAGGCAGTATCTCTGGGGTTCATGGGGCCTCTGTTCACCACCCTTGGTGCCCGGTTAGTTTTAAAAGAGCCACTGGGTGTCAACCGGTCCATTGCCATTTTGTTGGGCATTTGTGGGGGTGTCGTCATTTCCCACGCGCGTTATCTATCAGGAGACTGTGCATGGTTTTCCGTTGAGCTTATTTTTTTAATCCCCATCGCCTCAACCCTTGCCTTTTCAACGTCAACCTTGATGAGCAAACACCTGACACAGTTTGATAGCCCCGCATTGATTGTTGCGTTGCTGATGCTTTTGATGACCCCTTGTTTAGGCATTCCCTGCTTTTTTATGTGGGTGACACCAACTCTTGCCCAGCTGTTATGGCTTTTTTTGTTGGGGGGGGTTGCTTCTGCGGCTCACTTCAGCATGAACAAAGCTTTCGTTTGCGCGGATGTCACATTCCTCATCCCCTTTGGATCCACCAGACTTATTGCCAGCATTTTGATTGGATTTCTCTGCTTCCACGAGGTTCCCAGCCTATGGACCCTTGGGGGCACTGCTTTAATTATGACCGCTATCCTTTTCTTAGGGTATCAAGAACGTAAAACGCCCTCCCCTTTGGCTGAAAAAACTTAGCTTTTTTCAGCTTCAGGTGGGTAGGTTCGAGGAAAATCACTCGGGACTTGGCAAGGAGTGGTGGGCTCCCCTCTTTTCCCGCAAGCGCTAAGGCCAACAGCCACCCAAAGCAGCGTTAAGCAAGCGATTAACCTGCTCGAGGGATATGTCATGTAAAATTCTCCTTGTAAATGGCTTATCTACTGGATTATAATGGGCAAAAATGTTGGGGTGCAATAGATATTGTGTTTTTAAAGAGGTATACTTGGATGATATTAGGTGGCGTCGCTTTTGCGGCTGGTCTTGCGTATGCGGTTGCGTCTTTGCTTCCCTCTTCTGGGGTGAGTGCTGCTGTCGGCAACCCTTCCTTCATTGAAAAAGGTGCGAAATCTCACAACTTAAATGAGTTTAAAGGGAAGCCTTTAATCATTAACCTGTGGGCTTCTTGGTGCGGCTATTGCGTTGCGGAGCTCCCTTCCCTTGACGCCCTTGCGGTGAAGATGCGTAAGCAGGGCGGAGATGTTTTAACGATTCTCCTTGAGCCTGAGGTGGGACGTGGGTTTTTAGCCTTTAAAGATAAAGACATCCAACATCTAAAACTCTACCACGATGATAAAGGCGAAATTGCAAAGGCTTTTTGTGCGGCTGGCGGGGGGCTTCCCCTCACGATTTTTCTGAATGCGGAAGGAAAAGAAGTGTTTCGTTATCGGGGAAAAGTTGATTGGGATGGAGAGGAGGCGGCTGCGAAAGTGCGGGAGCACCTCGGGCTAACCGTTGAATAAGCGCTTTTTGATGTCATGCAGCCGTTTATTGGAATTCCTTTAGATTATGAGAACGATGGGGATGCGGCTCGTTATTCCCGCTATCCCTGGTATGTTTTGCGGGAGAACTATTGCACGTCGATTGCTGAAAAAGGCGGGGCCCCGCTTCTCTTTCCTTATGTGGAGGAGCACATTGACAAATACCTTTCTTGCATCCAAGGGCTTTTAATTACAGGTGGAAAATTTGACGTGAGCCCTGATTTTTCAGGAAAAAAAGAGGTTCACCCGAAGGTACATCTGAAACCCAAACGCACACAATTTGAGCTAGCGCTTCTCTCCAAAGCCCTTGAACGGAAGATGCCTATTTTAGGCATTTGTGGAGGGGCGCAACTTTTAAATGTGGCCCTTGGTGGAACCCTCATTCAGCATATTCCTGATACTATTCCCAACGCTTTGCCCCATGAACAGCCGAATCCGCGCCATGAAACAAGTCACGGGATTGAGATTTTAGAGGGAACCTATCTAAGGGATATCGTGAGATCAGCAACAGCGCACGTTAACAGCGCCCACCACCAAGCGGTTGAGACCCTTGGGAAGGGGCTGCGCCTCAACGCCCTGGCGCCAGATGGGGTGATTGAAGGGTTTGAAATGCTGGATTATCCCTTTGGAGTGGGAGTCCAGTGGCATCCTGAATTTTTCATCACGTCCTGTGACCACAAAGTTTTTGAAGCATTCATAGCAGCGGCAAAGGCGTTTTGCCCCCATTGAGCCATAGCTGCTGAGTTTATTAAACACAAACCTTACCAAATGCTTTCCCTGATTTTAAATGAAAATTAATAACCTGCTAGCTATGCTTTAAACAGGCAAATTGTACGAACGGTTTTTGTCTGAGGGAAGGAAACAAGCATCAAAATGGTTACAAAACACGGTAAAAACAATCCATCCCAAGCTGCGCCAGAGACCCCTGGAACAGCAGAAGCATCCACATCAACTTCTGGCACGAAGAAACGGAAGCGGGTGGCTCTTGCCCTTCAAGGTGGCGGCGCACATGGAGCTTTCACCTGGGGCGTTTTAGACGCCTTGCTAGAAGATGGACGTCTGGAAATAGAAGGTATCAGTGGCACCAGCGCAGGTGGCATGAATGCGGTTGCTTTCATTCAGGGCTACATGAAGGGAAAAGAAGAGGGGGCCCGCGCAGAGCTTCGCAAGTTTTGGAAAACCATCAGTGACAATGGTGCAACCAGTCCTTTTAAGCCTTCTTTATATAACCAACTCACAGGAAATCCAAACCTGGGAGATTCGCCAGGCTATGCCATGATGGGTTTATTGCAAGGGATGTTTTCTCCCTACCAGATGAACCCCTTCAATATCAATCCCCTGGAAACCTTTGCAAAAAGCTTTTTTGAATTTGAGCGGCTTTCGCATTTTAAAGATATTAAACTCTTTTTGTGTGCAACCCATGTTAATACAGGGAAATTAAAGATTTTTCGACTGGAAGACCTTCGGGTTGAAGTGTTGCTAGCCTCCGCATGTCTGCCGTTCCTTTTCCAAGCGGTTGAGATCAACGGCGAACACTATTGGGATGGTGGGTTCGTAGGAAACCCCGCCATTTATCCCTTAATCTATGAATGCGACACGCCAGACGTGATGGTGATTCAGCTCACAGCCATGCATCGGGAAGGCCTCCCCAAAACCGCCCGGGAGATCATCGACCGCCACAAAGAAATTACCTATAACGCTTGTTTAATGCGGGAGATGCGTTCGATCAACTTCATCTCAAAACTCATGGATGATGGGTTATTGGACCCAAAAAAGATCAAACGCCTCAACATTCACCTTATCCGCAATGCGCAGACCTTTTCAGAGCTTGAAATCTCAAGCGCTTTGAATACAGACTGGAGCTTTTTGGAGCATCTCTACAACGAAGGCAGGAAGACCGGGAAAGACTGGCTCGCCGAGCATTATAACGACGTAGGCGTCAAAACTACCGCCAAGATCCAGCATGATTTTGTGGAGTAATTTTTCTTTTTTTTGAGCTTAAAAAAACAAAAAATTGCCTAAAATAAAAAAAATAGACAAAAAAACATATTTTTGACATCATTTTTTAATTATTATTAAAAAATGGATTCAATATGTTTAAAAATTATTCTATAAGGCATTTTTTAGGTGCCGGGTTGGTGTTCGTTGGCTTTAATACCCATCAATTAAAAGCTATGAAGCCTTTAACAACAAATAAAGTTCTCCCTCATGATTTTTTCTATGTTCCGAGCAAGATTCCAAATATGACCAATGGCGCCAGATTTAGCGCTAATCAGCTGTCTCTAACAACAGATGAACTTTTTCCTCACGATTTAATAGCATCTCCTCTCAACACGCCGCAGAAGATTCCGGATATGCCAAAATTGCCCAATGAAATATTGTTCACCATTTTCCAAGCTCCGGTGAAAAATCACTTGGAATTATTAAAAAATCTTAGGCTTGTATGCAAAGATTTTAGAGAAATGATTGACAAAAATCTAATCGTCCCTTCTTGGAAAAACAGTTTAACACGCAAAAACATGAGAGAAATTAAAGAAGAATTAAATTCATTTTTAAAATTTTCGGAACAGATGAAGGCTCTTCAGCTTAACGTCGAGCTCCCTGGAAGGGTGATCTCTGGATTACGACAACTTATTGAAGAAAAACCTTTCTCTGTAACCTATTTGGCTTTTGAAGGAGAAGCCTGGGGGGGAAAGCAGCTTGATGTTCAAAAGATTTTTTCAAATTTAACCCTAACAGGCAAATTAAAGCATCTAAAAATTAGCTCAAGCATCCAATATAGGCCTTTAGAAACAACCCCTTTAAGATTTCTTTCAAATCCATTTTTGAAAAGAAACATCGACGGCATGAAAGCGTTAGATATTTTTATGTTAAAAATTCCAAGCAAAATTCCTGTTAGTTTTGCACTAAACTTACCGACCTCAGTTGAAAACCTTTCCTTGGAAACAAATGTAACGTTCGACATAACGCAAGACGGAAAACCTTTCAAGCGCCCTAGGGTTAAATCATAAAGAAATCTGATAAACAAGCAGGAATAGAGGGCCCCCCACGGGGGGAGGCCTTCCTCAGCAAACCTTTAAGCAGAAATTGCCGCCGCAACCTCATCCTCAAAAGCTTCATCCCAGGTTCCTTGAGTGGAGGCTTTTGAATATTCCGTGGCACGGTTTTCAAAAAAATTCGTATGCTCCATAGCGTTGATCATATCATCCATCCACGGAAGCGGGTTTGCTTCAATTTGATAAACGGGGTCAAGACCCAACTGATGCAGCCGTCGATCCGCGATATAACGGATATAGCGCTTGGTTTCTTCAGCTGTAAGGCCTTCAATGGGGCCCATTTCAAATGCTAAATCGATAAAAGCATCTTCATGGTGCACCACCGTTTCACACACCATCGAAATTTTTTGTTTGAGCCCAGGGGTCCAAATGGACGGATGCTCTTCAATCAATGTACGAAATAAACGAATAATAGCGTGGGTGTGGAGGGTCTCATCCCGAATCGACCAGGATACAATCTGTCCCATACCCTTCATCTTGTTGAAGCGCGGAAAATTCATCAGCATTGCAAAGGATGCAAACAGCTGAAGTCCTTCTGTAAAGGCACCAAACAGGGCTAGAGCCGTTGCAATATCCTGAAGGGAATCTCCTCCAAAGGATTGCATATAGTCCCACTTGTCCTTCATCTCTTTATAGTTAAGAAAAGCTTGGTATTCCGTCTCTGGCATCCCTACCGTGTCCAGCAAATGGGCATAAGCCTGGGTGTGGATGGTTTCCATATTAGAAAAAGCAGCCAACATCATCTTTATTTCAGTGGGCTGAAAAATGCGGCTGTAATACTGCATATAACAGTTGTTAACTTCAATATCAGACTGGGTGAAAAAACGAAAAATCTGGGTTAGCAAATTTTTTTCCGAAGAAGCAAGCTTGAAATTCCAATCTTTCACATCATCCGAAAGGGGCACCTCATCAGGGAGCCAATGGATACGCTGCTGGGTGAGCCAAGCTTCATAAGCCCAGGGATAGCGAAAAGGCTTATAAATGGGGTTGCGGGTAAAAAGGGGAGAAACTGTCTCAATCTCGGCCATGGAAAAACCTTTCTTGTATAAAATTATTTTTAGCTGCCAATCAACTTCGCTACTGGCAAGACAAACACTCCTCATAATTTAAAGGCAGCACAGGTTGGACATTTTCTTTTGGAAAAACGACTTGAAGCGGTTTTTGGGCTGAGTAGGTGTTTTCAGCCCGCTGAATAGAACGAGAACGGTTATAATAAAGGCTTTTTACACCCTTTTTCCAGGCTCGCATGTGAATTTGGTGTAAATCCCGCTTATGCACGTCACTCAACAAGAAAATATTCAAGGATTGGGCTTGGCAGATAAACGGCTGGCGATCTGCAGCATGGTCAATCAGCCACCGTTGATCCAGCTCAAACGCAGTTTTGAAAACGTCTTTTTCAAGATCTGTGAGGCCTTCCAAATGCTGAACCGAGCCCTCGTGTTGCACAATAGAGGTCCAAATTTCTGGGGTGTCTAGGTTCTTTTCCTGAAGCAATTGTTTTAAATATTTATTGCGAACGGGAAACGAGCCGCTGAGGGTTTTGTGGGTATACGCATTGCTGACATAAGGCTCAATACCAGGGGAAGCCCCCCCACAAATGATGGAAATAGAGGCTGTGGGCGCAATGGCCAGCTTGTTGGAAAACCGCTCCATCACGCCACAAGCTTGGGCATCTGGGCAAGGCCCTCGCTCTTGGGCCAGCTTGTGAGAAACAGCATCCGCTTGGGTGCGGATGTGCTTAAAGATGCGCTCATTCCAAACCTTTGCCATGACACCTTCAAAGGGGGTGCGCAAGGATTGCAAGAACGAATGAAACCCCATCACCCCAAGGCCAATAGAACGCTCCTGTTTTGCAGCATAAACGGCCCGAGACATGCTTGCGGGTGCCTTGTGGATGAAGTCTTCTAACACATTGTCTAAGAAACGCATGCAATCTTCAATGAAAAGGGGCTCCTTCTCCCATTCTTGAAAATATTCGAGGTTGAGAGAAGAAAGGCAGCACACCGCCGTTCGCTCCTCCCCAAAAGGGTCTTTACCGGTGGGGAGGGTGATCTCCGTGCACAGGTTGGACATTTTCACCTCAAGGCCCAGCTTTTTTTGGTGCTCTGGCCTTCCTCGGCTGACGTGATCAATAAACAGCAGGTAGGGCTCCCCCATCTCCACCCGCATGGTAAGTAAACGGATCCATAAAGCGCGTGCAGAAATGGCTCGAATAACGGCGCCATCCTTTGGGCTGCATAAGTTCCAGGGAAGATCTTTTTCAACAGCTTCCATGAAAGCATCCGGGATGACGATCCCGTGGTGCAGGTTCAACGCTTTCCGGTTATGGTCGCCTCCCGTGGGCTTGCGAATCTCAATAAATTCCTCAATTTCTGGGTGAGAGATGGGAAGGTAAATAGCCGCCGATCCCCTGCGCAATGAGCCCTGGGAAATAGCCAAGGTCATGCTGTCCATCACCTTGATGAAGGGGATAATCCCAGAGGTTTCTCCATTGCGGCTGATCTTTTCACCGATGGAGCGCAGGTTGCCCCAATAGCTTCCAATCCCTCCACCTTGGGACGCCAGCCATGTGTTTTCATTCCACAGGTTAACAATGCCCTCCAAACTATCCGACGCTTCATTCAAAAAACAAGAAATGGGAAGGCCCCGGGTAGTCCCACCGTTTGCCAGAACTGGCGTTGCAGGCATAAACCAAAGCTTGGAAATATAGTCATACAAGCGAGCCGTGTGAGCAGCATCATCTCCGTAGGCTTTCGCCGCCCTGAAGAACAAATCTTGATAACGTTCCCCTGGGAGAAGGTATTGGTTCTCGAGGGTCTTTTTTCCAAAATCTGTCAAAAGCGCATCTCGGCTAAGATCTACCCCCGCAAAAAACGATTCGGGATGATGATTTTTTTGATGACCTGCCTGCCGCATCTTGCTTTCCTCTCGCATTGTGGAATCGCTTTTTTGTGAATTTTTAAAAAAACTTACCCACTTCTTAAAATCTAAAAACCACTATATCTAGTCTGTTTTTTTTTGCAACACACAATATCTTGTTAATTTTTACACAATCGAGAGAAAGGAGGCTCTCCTTGAATTTGAAAAATGCCACCCTAAAATTGATGGCTTACTGAAAAGGCTTGCTTCCCCCAAAAGATGGATTGCTTTTCCATCTCCTCTTCAATGCGAAGCAGCTGATTGTACTTGCTAAGCCGCTCAGACCTGGCCAACGACCCCGTTTTAATTTGGGAACAACGAGCCCCCACGGCCAAATCCGCCAGAAACCCATCTTCGGTTTCTCCAGAACGGTGAGACATGATGGTGCCATAGCCGTGCCTTTGGGCCTCCTTCACTACATCAAGGGTTTCTGTGAGGGTTCCTACCTGGTTAGGCTTGATAAGGATGGCATTGGCTGCCCCCTGCTCAATACCTTGGCTGAGGCGGCTTTGGTGAGTCACGAATAAATCATCGCCAACCAATTGAACAGTACCTCCAAGGGTTTTGGTGAGGGCTTGCCATCCCTGCCAATCGTCTTCTCCCAAGCTATCTTCAAGGGAGACGATGGGGTAATCTTTAACAAGCGCCTGATAATAAGCAATCAACCAAGCAGCATCCCCTTTTTTTCCTTCTCCCTTCAGGTGATACACCCCCTCTTCAAGAAATTCTGAGGCCGCTACATCCAGGGCCAAAGCTATATCGTGCCCAGGTTTAAAACCGGCTTGGGTAATCGCCTCCATCAAACTGTCCAACGCTTCCCGGGTGGAGCGAAAAGAAGGAGCGAATCCTCCTTCATCTCCCACATGGGTCCCCTGCCCGCTTTTGTCCAGCTGATGCTTCAGGGTGTGAAAAACAGAAGCACCCATTTCAAGGGATTGGCGAAAGGTTGTAGCCCCCCAGGGAACAATCATGAATTCTTGAAAATCAAGCTGATTGTTGGCATGGGCGCCACCGTTCAAAATATTCATCAAAGGAACTGGCAGCTGCCTCACCATGCCACCGATCCACTGATAGGCTGGAATTTTAAGAAAGATCGATACGGCTTTAGCGCAAGCAAGGCTAACCCCAAGCAACGCATTCGCACCCAGATTAATCTTTCGGGGCGTTCCATCTAAGCTGATCAACGTTTTGTCTATCAAAGCTTGCTGATGGGCAGGCATGCCTTGCAAAACCGGCGCAATAACCTCATGGATGGAGCGTAGAACTTGTAAAACACCTTTGCCTTGGTAACGTCGCATATCACCATCCCGGCGCTCCAACGCTTCATGGCTGCCCGTAGAAGCTCCCGAGGGGACACAGGCACGCCCTCGGATTCCCCCCTCAAGGGTCACATCAACTTCAACGGTGGGGAATCCACGGGAATCTAAAATTTCCCTTCCTCGAATTCCTTGAATGCGTGGCATATAGCCTCCTTATTTTTGTGCTATGATCCCCAGAGGGTATCACTGAACCGTGCTGGTTTATAGCTGATTTTTGTAAAATTTAGGAAAGATACGGTTTCAAGAAAGCGCCCGTGTAGCTTCCAGGCGTATGGGCCACCGCCTCCGGCGTCCCCTGGGCCACAATGCGCCCCCCCTCGTCTCCCCCTTCAGGACCCAGGTCAATAATCCAGTCTGCGGTTTTGATCACCTCCAGGTTGTGCTCAATCACCAGCACCGTATTCCCCTGGTCGACAAACGCGTGGAGCACTTCCAGAAGCTTTTTAACATCCTCAAAGTGAAGCCCCGTGGTGGGCTCATCCAAGATATAGAGCGTCCGGCCTGTGGCCCGTTTAGAGAGTTCTTTGGCTAATTTAATGCGTTGCGCTTCCCCCCCTGAGAGGGTGGTGGCGTGCTGACCCACGTGGACATAACCAAGCCCCACCTTGGAGAGGGTTTGTAGCTTATCTCGGATAGACGGCATCGCTTCAAAAAATTCAAGGGCCTCATCAACAGTCATGTCCAACACATCTGCAATAGATTTTTGCTTAAAACGCACCTCTAGGGTTTCTCGGCTATAGCGCTTACCCTGACACACATCACACGTCACATAAACGTCTGGAAGGAAGTGCATCTCAATCTTCAACATGCCATCCCCTGAGCAAGCCTCGCAGCGCCCTCCTTTAACATTAAAAGAGAAACGGCTTGCTTTATAGCCCCTGGCCTTGGCTTCAGGCAACGCTGCAAACCAATCCCGGATGGGGGTAAACACGCCAGTGTAAGTGGCGGGGTTAGAACGCGGGGTGCGCCCAATGGGTGACTGGTCAATATCAATAATTTTATCGATATGTTCAGTTCCCTCAAGAAGTTTATAGTCTCCCGGTTTGTCTGAGTTTTTATAAAATATCTGAGCCAGGGCTTTATAAAGGGTCTCGATAACCAGGGATGATTTTCCGCCACCAGAAACCCCTGTCACGCAGACCAGACGCCCCAGAGGGAAGTCCACCGTCACCTCTTTCAGGTTATGGGCTGTCGCGCCCTCCAGATGTAAATATTTTCCCTCATGGCCTGGTCGACGCTTTGAAGGAACTGGAATCTGGCTTTTCCCCGTTAAGTAAGCCCCCGTGAGGCTTTCGGGGTTGTCCATCACCTCTTGGGGAGTTCCTTGGGCTACAATCTGCCCCCCATGACGCCCTGCCCCGGGGCCCATATCCACCAAATAATCCGCTTGGCGCATGGCGTCTTCATCGTGCTCCACCACAATCACCGTATTGCCTAAATCTCGCAAACGCTTGAGAGTTTCTAACAAACGATCGTTGTCCCGCTGGTGAAGCCCGATGGAGGGCTCATCCAACACATAAAGCACCCCTGTCAGCCCTGAGCCAATCTGGGAGGCTAGACGGATGCGCTGACTTTCGCCCCCTGAGAGGGTCCCTGAAGAACGCGAAAGGGACAGATAACCCAGCCCAACACTTGTCAAAAACCCGAGGCGCTCTGAAATTTCCTTCAGGATCCGAACGGCAATTTCCCGCTGTTGGGGTGTTAATTTTTCTCCAAGTTCTTGAAACCAAGCATAGGCTTGTTGGATGGAGAGGGTTGTCACCTCGCCGATATGAAATCCTGCAATTTTAACTGCGAGGGCCTCTTGCTTCAGGCGATAATTTTGGCAGGCCTTGCAAAGGCTGCTGGTTTGATAGCGCCCATTTTCTTCATGCTGGCTGTCCTTGTTGCTTTCCTTCCAGCGGCGCTCGAGGGACGGGATAAGCCCCTCAAAAGGCTTTTTAGAACGATGGCTTCGGGACTCATCTTGAATATTCATCTGAATAGATTCAGTTCCAGAACCATGCAACAAAATCTTTTTAACCTTCTCAGGAAGGTCTTGATAAGGCATTTTTAAAGAAAATCCATAGTGATGGCTCAAAGACTCAAGGGTTTGGAGGTAATAAAAGAAAAAGCCTCCCGCCCAAGGCGCAATCGCGCCATCCGCTAACGAAAGGGATGGATCTGGAACAATTTTTTCTGGATCAAACACAATCTGGACCCCAAGCCCATCACAGGTGGGGCAAGCACCAAAGGGACTGTTGAAGGAAAAGAGACGAGGCTCAATTTCATCCAGGGTAAACCCCGAGACAGGGCAGGAAAAGCGGGAGGAAAAAGTAAGCCGTTCCCCGGTTTCAAGATTTTCCGCATAGGCGAGGCCATCGCTGAGCTTGATGGCTGTTTCGAAGGCTTCTGCAAGGCGCTGGCTTTTATCAGGAGCAAGCACAAACCGGTCTACCACCACATCGATGGTGTGCTTTTTTTGCTTATCCAATGTGGGAAGCTGATCCAACTCATGGAGCGCACCATCAATCATCACCCGCTGAAAGCCTTGCTTGCGAAGGTCTGTCAGCTCCTTGCGATATTCTCCTTTGCGCCCTCTCACCAAGGGAGCAAGCAGGTAAAGCTTTGTGCCCTCCGGCCATTCTAGCAAGCGGTCCACCATCTGGGAAACCGCTTGGGCTTGGATGGGAAGCCCCGTCGCCGGAGAATAGGGAATACCCACCCGGGCGAAGAGAAGCCGGAGATAATCATAAATCTCTGTCACGGTTCCCACGGTGGAGCGGGGGTTTTTGGAAGTGGTTTTTTGTTCAATAGAAATGGCGGGGGAAAGCCCCTCGATGCTATCCACATCTGGTTTTTTCATCATCTCAAGAAACTGGCGCGCATAGGCGGAAAGGCTTTCCACGTAGCGCCGCTGCCCCTCGGCATAGAGGGTATCAAAAGCAAGGGAAGATTTGCCTGAGCCGCTGAGCCCTGTGATCACCACCAGCTTTTCCCGAGGCAAGGTGACATCAATATTTTTTAAGTTATGTTCCCGAGCCCCTCGGATTTCGATCGTATGTTGTGCCATAGCTCCTTCACAGTTCAACCCATTGCATGATTTAGAAAAAGTACAACGAATCATTACGTGTTCAAAGTGTTTTCGAATTTTTTTTGAAAAAAATGATTAAAAGAATAAAAGCTTGATGGAATCGTATGGCAAAACGATGGTTGTGTGGTGCCTCACGCAGCAATTTTCAAATTCCTCGTGTACAAATTGAACAAATCATGTATGACTAAACCGAAGTGAAAAAATCAAAACACGCAATAGCTATCAGATAATAGGGATTAATTAGATGCGGTTAAAATTTACCATTGCGTTAATAGGAGGACTTGCGATGTCAGAACACGCAACAGCAGATCAAATGACCAAGACTGAATCTGGTCTGACGTATGAGGTGCTGAAAGAAGGCACAGGTGATTTGCCTAAAAAAGGCGACAGAGTTGTGGTCCACTACACGGGCACATTAGAAGATGGTACGAAATTTGACTCCTCAAGAGACCGCGGCGATGCTTTTGAATTTACGCTTGGCGTTGGCCAAGTGATCAAGGGATGGGACGAAGGGGTTGCCACCATGAAAGTGGGAGAACAACGAAAATTTACGATTCCAGCAGCCTTGGGTTACGGAGCTCGCGGTGCTCCTCCGGTCATTCCCCCTAACGCGACGTTGGTGTTTGATGTTGAGTTGTTAGGCATTAAGGCGTCGTAAAGTTGGGTGCTACATTTTGTCTCTAGATTCTTGGTAACGCTTTTCCCAATTTTTTAAATAAATTTTGTAAAGCTTTGGGTCTTGAATGCACAGCAAATTTTCTGCATTTGCATGGTTTGCCGCGTGGGTAAAATTGTAAGACCCCAAAAGAAGGCGCTTGCCATCAATGAGAAGGATCTTGTTATGCGCAAGCCCCCTCACCAAATCTGGCACCACTTCTATCCCAAAAGATTGAAGGCGATGAACAACCGAATACTTCATGGAAAATTGACCTTTATCACACAAAACACGCACCTGAACTCCTCGCTGAAAAGCATCCATTAAAGCCTGGGCAACAGGCTTTGATGTAAAGGCATAGGCTTGGACAAAGATATTGGTTTTGGCTTCAAAGATGGCCTTTAAAATGAGCTGTTCACAATTACCCCCCGGAGAAAAGCATACATAAATCTTCCGATTTTCATTGTCGGAAGAAAACAGTTCGGGCTGGGCAAACCAAGCTGACAAAAAGCCCGCCACCAAACCTGTTAAAAAAACAAGGGAGAAGGGAAAAGAAGCCCGGGACAGGGTGATCAGCACAGAGCCTATTTTGAAACGGAGATTACGACGCATGGTAAGAAGAAGCTATCACGCGGCTAACGCTTGTTCAACAAATTACAAAAAATTTTATTTAAATTGTAACTTTGTGTGTCCGTGTGCGTTGAGCCGGGCGGATTCGCCCGAAATGTGGGGGAATAAGCGCACTCTTAAAAGTGCCGGCAAGGCGTAAATTTCTCCTAATTTTAAACTTGACAAATCAATCATTTGTGTCTAATAATCACAAAATTTTTATTAAAAAATATATTTTTCAATTAGATAAGTTTAAAAGTGGTAAAGGATGTCTCTGATGGGTGCTATGTTTCAAGAAAATGGTTTTGGGTGGGTGAAGGGTGCAAGATTCAGCCGGAGGGTCTTGTGCGCGACCTTAAGCTTTGCAGTGTTGAATATGTCTTTGGCGCCGGTTTACGGTATGCCAGGGAGCTCCCAAGGCCATGAAACGGTTATTAGGGAGGATCGTGTCAAAGAAAACAAGCACTCCCAAAGGGCAGCCCAAGGGGTGTTCCAAGCGGCTTTTGAGGAAGCTGGCCGAAGCTCAGCTTTTACCCCCAAAGCAGCCGCCCCCATGGGCTATGGAGCTTGGGTGTTGAAGGGTTTGGAAAGCGCTTCAAAGCTTGCTTTTGAAGGTTCCAAAGGCCTTGCGGGCCTTTTCTCCAGAGGCGTTTCCTATGCCCTAAAAAACCCAGGTGAAGCCCTGGTAGCGGTTCTCGCTACCCAAGTCGCCACCGTCAATGCTATCAGACCTCTGACCGATGAATTCCTGGTCAATCAAAATACGACGAGAACCCAGATAAACCCCTCTATAGCAGCCTTGGGGAATGGCAATGCCTTTGTGACCTGGCAGGGAAATCAAGCGGGAGCCTATGATGTTTTTGGACGTGTGTTCAACACCACAGGTACGACCCTGAGTGATGAGTTGATGATCAATCAGAATGCAGCAGGCGATCAATATTCTCCTTCTGTAACAGCGTTAACCAATGGTAATGCTTTTGTTTCGTGGATAGATTATAACAGTAACATCTACGTGCGTGGAACAACCCCAACTGGGATAGGCATCGGTAATGAGGTTTCGATCATTCAAGTAAACCCACCTTCTTTTTTATTGGCAAGCTTAAATGATGGTAATGTTTTTCTGGCTTTTGAGAGTTTGGGGACGAATAATTATATCTATGGACGCGTACTGGCTCCAAATGGCACTGCTCTTACCAATAATTTTTTAATCAATCAATATTATACATCTGGACGGCAATATTACCCATCTGGAGCAGCTTTAAACAACGGCAACGTTTTTGTGACATGGCAAGGCACCCAAACAGGAAACCTTGATGTCTATGGCCGAGTGATGTTACCCAATGGGACGGCGCTCAGCAATGAGTTTACCCTCAACCCAAATGCAGCTGGAGATCAGTCTAAACCCTCTGTGGCACCTCTTGGCAATGGCAAAATTTTTGTGGTTTGGCAGAGCAATCAAAATGGTAATCTCGACGTCTATGGGCGTTTTTTCTCAGAAAATGGTTCGGTTTTAAGCAATCAAATCAAGATCAACCAGGTGACAGACGGGAATCAGGCTAATGCTTCCGTCACCGCCTTAAATAACGGGCATGCCTTTGTTGTATGGGATGGTGATCAGACAGGTTCTTCAAGCCTGTACGGGCGCGTTGTAGCTTCTAATGGTACATTCCTTGGTGACGAGGTTAGCCTCAGCCGAACGTTAACAGGCATTCAGATTGACCCCCAGGTGAAATTGCTGAAAAATGGAAATGTGTTGGTCGTTTGGGTTGACGATCGAACGGGCACTCCTGATGTTTATGGGCGCATCTTTGACCCCTATTCTGATCCTGTGGCAACGACAAGCTTTGCTTCCACAGCAGCAGTCACGTCGGGAACAGATCCAGAAAAAATTCTCCTCACTTTTTGGGGAGTGGGGTCAAGCGTCGCCGCAACAGTAAGTTTAGGCGTTTCTTTGGCTACCCTGTGCACGATTGGAGGATTCCTCGGCTTTAAAGCATGCAAAAAGCATCAGCTGAAAAAATTAGAGACAAACACTCAGCAACAGACAGATGTAGAGCTTGGAAAAACAGATTCGCCCGCAGATCTCTATGGATCTACGAATGACCCTCATATCCGAGAAGCCCTCTCCTCAAAAAAGACAGAAAACAACGATACCTACGGCACCCCACCTGAGTTCCTTCCTGGTGCTGAGAATTTCCAAGGGAAAGTTGAAACAATTCCTGAGACCGTCATCAAATCTCCCTCGCAGCAGTCGGCTCGCCCTAAATCAACTGTTGCTCAACCAATGCGACCCCAGTCGGTCGTCGAATGGGGTGATGAATATGAAAAAATCCCAACTATTCTTCCGGAAGGGAATAAATCAACCCGTCCAAAATCAATGATAGAAGATGGTCAAGATGGGGAATATGGAAGATTACCTATTGTTCTTCCCGAAGGGAATCATCAATAACTGTCATTTTATTTATGGACTGCTTCTTTTTTGTAAAGAGTTGATCGATCTTCATCAAGAGCCATAGGCTCTGATGGGATGCAAGCCATTCTCAATGCCCCTGTGCTGGCGATAAGCGCCACAGGATCCCTTGACGGAACTGTGGCGCAGGGGTATGTTAGGGAAAATTTGATACATAACAACATGCAGATAGGTCTTTTCTTGATACATTGGGGGTCTGGATATCGATTATTGCAAACCGTTTCGCACCAGGTGTGGCGTGGATTGGGAAGCATTTGCTCTGTTTTAATTTTATTTTTAGGTGTTGTGGAAATTTCCCCTGGGTGGGCCGCAAAGCCCGTTCCCTGGCAGATGGGGATGCAGCAACCTGCCACCCCTGTTATGGAAAGAATTTATCACCTCCACGACATGCTTTTATGGATTACGGGCGCCATAGCTGTGTTTGTTGGCGTGCTTTTGATCTATGTCTTCATACGGTTTCGGGCTTCAAAAAACCCGACCCCTTCCACCCGAACCCATCACACGCTTCTTGAAGTGATTTGGACGGCAATCCCCACCGTCATCCTGGTTGCATTGGCAATCCCTTCTTTGAAACTGCTTTACTTTATGGATAAAGCGGTGGACCCCCAATTGACGGTTAAAGTTGTGGGGCATCAGTGGTATTGGTCCTACGACTATCCCGACCATCAAGTTTCCTTCGACAGCCTGATGGTGGACACGAAAAATCTTCAGCCAGATCAACTTCGTCTGCTGGATGTGGACAATCCGCTGATCGTTCCCGTGGGAACGGTGGTTCGGGTTCTGCTGACCTCTGCAGATGTTATCCATAGTTGGGCGTTGCCGGCTTTGGGGATCAAAAAAGATACAGTTCCAGGAAAACTGACCGAAACCTGGTTTCAAATTAAACAAGAGGGCGTCTATTATGGACAATGTTCTGAGATTTGCGGCATCAACCATGGCTTTATGCCCATCGTGGTGAAAGCAATCCCTCGGGAACAATTCGTCCAGTGGCTTGAATTGAAGCAAAAAACAGCGTGTTTAGGAGATGGTGTGAAGATAGGGGGGAGCTTGCGATGACAAAGCTAAACGGTTCAAAGCAAACGTATCCTAAAAAGCAGGAACGATCTCTCCCTCAAGCAGAACATCCCCACCCCACCCCAACCGGGTGGCGACGGTGGATTTTTTCTACCAACCATAAAGATATCGGCACGTTATATCTTTTTTTCGCAATCTTTGGCGGTCTGTTGGGAACTGTGCTTTCAGTGGTGATGCGGCTTCAGCTGGCTCACCCAGGGGGGCTTTTGCTTGGGGACAACCATCAGCTTTATAACGTGATCATCACAGCCCATGGCCTTTTAATGATTTTTTTCATGGTGATGCCTGCGTTGATTGGAGGCTTCGGCAATTGGTTTGTGCCCTTGATGATTGGTGCACCGGATATGGCTTTCCCTCGGCTGAATAACATCAGTTTTTGGTTGTTGGTTCCCTCTTTGCTGCTGCTGTGCCTTTCTGCTTTTGTAGGGGGCGGCGCTGGCACAGGCTGGACATTTTATCCGCCTTTAAGCTCCACCTTGGGGCACCCGGATGCTGCCGTTGATTTTATGCTGTTTAGCCTCCACCTGGCGGGGATTTCCTCCATTTTAGGCTCCATCAACTTCATTACCACCATTTTTAACATGCGCGCGCCAGGGATGACGCTCCACAAAATGCCTTTGTTCGTTTGGGGAATGTTGATCACGTCTTTTCTGTTATTACTCTCCGTCCCCGTGCTGGCAGGCGGCATCACCATGCTGATCACAGACCGCGGATTTGGCACCACCTTTTTTGACCCTGCAGGTGGCGGAGACCCCGTTCTTTTCCAACACCTGTTTTGGTTTTTTGGCCATCCGGAAGTCTACGTCATGATCTTACCCGCGTTTGGAATTATCAGCCATGTGATCTCCACGTTTTCAAGGAAGCCTATTTTTGGGTACTTAGGAATGGCCTACGCCATGGTCTCTATTGGGGTGGTTGGGTTTGTGGTGTGGGCTCACCACATGTTCACCGTGGGGTTGGATGTAAATGCCAAGGCCTACTTCACTATTGCAACCATGATCATCGCCGTCCCCACGGGAATCAAGGTCTTTAGCTGGATCGCAACCATGTGGGGGGGCTCTTTAAAATTTCAAACCCCTATGCTGTTTGCTGTTGGGTTTATCTACCTCTTCACCTTAGGGGGGCTAACGGGCGTCGTGTTGGCCAATGGCGGGTTGGACATCGCCATGCATGATACCTACTATGTGGTGGGACACTTCCACTATGTGCTTTCCATGGGAGCCGTTTTTGGGATTTTTGCGGGGTTTTATTACTGGATCGGCAAAATGTCGGGCCGCCAATATCCGGAGTGTCTTGGAAAATGGCACTTTTGGCTCACCTTTGTGGGGGTTAACGTCCTCTTTTTCCCCATGCATTTTTTGGGGCTGGCGGGCATGCCACGGCGCATTCCAGACTATCCTGATGCCTATGCGGGGTGGAACATGGTGTCTTCAGCAGGGGCGTTGCTAACCTTTGGCGCAAGCCTTTTGTTTGCTTACATTGTTTACCACACCTTACGTTTTGGGAAGAAAGCAGAGCCGAACCCCTGGGGCGAAGGCGCCACCACCCTTGAGTGGACCCTCTCATCTCCTCCTCCTTTCCATGCTTACGATGAACTCCCCCATGTTAAATGACGCCTGCGAGGGTTTGCTTGCTTCGGAACAAAAATTGTGGCGGTTTCAGTCTGACCTTTCAACGGCTAAAGATTACTGGGAGCTGTTAAAGCCCCGGGTGATGGCATTGGTGGTGTTTACAGGTTGGGTTGGGTTTATCCTGGCACCAGGCCAACTGCACCCTCTCCTTGGCCTCACCGCTATTTTGTGCATTGCGGTGGGCGCCGGTGCCGCGGGTGCCCTCAACATGTGGTATGAGCGGGATTTAGATGGACGCATGTCTCGCACCCAACAACGCCCCCTCCCCCAAGGCCGCATTCAGCCCCCAGAAGCTCTAGGATTTGGCCTCTTTTTAGCTATGGGAAGCGTTGGCGTTTTAGGGCTTGCTTTAAATTTGATGGCATCGTTTTGGCTGGGGTTTACGATCTTTTTTTATGTTGTCGTGTACACGATGCTCTTGAAGCGGCGAACACCTCAAAATATTGTTATCGGAGGCGCTTCAGGGGCGCTTCCCCCCGTGGTTGGCTGGGCTGCCATTTCCCCTGAATTTGCTTTGGCCCCTTGGGTACTTTTTTTGATTATTTTTTTATGGACACCGGCACACTTTTGGGCCCTTGCTCTCTTAAAACAAGCAGACTACAAAAAAGCAGGCATCCCCATGATGCCTGTGGTTCAAGGGGTTCAGGCAACCAAGCGCCATATTTATGCCTATACCTGGTTGACGGTGGGCGCATCTTTCCTGCCCTGCTGGGTTTTTATGGAGGGCGTGAGCTGGATTTATATGGCCACTTGCAGCTTTTTAGGCGGGTATTTTATTTTTTCAAACCACAAACTGTTGAAGGCAGAGGAACTAACGGCTTATGCCTTCAAATCTTTCATGTTTTCTATTGCCTACCTTTTTTTAGTGTTTGCGGCCCTCGCCTTTGATGGGCTAGCCCATCTGCTGGGGATATCAAGGCTATAAAACTACACAGAAAGAAGCTGCTGTTGGCGCTCCTCAAGCTGGGGTAAGGTAAATCCTTCAATCAGCTCGTGAAAGAGGCGATGCCAGTTGAGGGAGACACGCAGGTGGATGAAGGCTGACCCAATCCCAACGGCAGCACGATCCATAAATACAAAAAAGCGCGGCGGCCGAATGCCCCCTTGCTTGCGGAGGGCTTCGTGAACGTTCCCCGCAATTTCCCGGCCTGGATTGCCCGAAAAACTCTCATCAATGGGCCGAACGCGATCGTCGAGCAAGGGACCATATAAAAAGCGCGCCCAGTGGTTGAGGGCATCCAACAGCTCTTGATTGAGAGCTTTGAAACCCCAGGTTTCATAGGCATAGGCCCGCAGGTCTGGATCATCCGTTAAAAATCCTTGGTAAAGGTCTAAAACCCCTTTCACAAAAAAAGGCGGAAATACGCGAACGCATCCAAAATCTAAAAGATTCAGCTGAGGATCTTCCCCCAGCTGAACCCTATAATTTCCAAAATGAGGGTCGGCGTGGAGCAAACCATAGTGGTAAAAAGGTTTGTACCAAGCTTTGAACAGCCTTTCTGCAAGCCACTCCCGAACAGCCGGGGAGCTGTCTTTCGCATTTAAGAAGGGCTCTCCTTCCAGCCACGTCATGGTGAGGAGCTGGGTTGTTGAAAGGGACGGGATCACTTCAGGAATTTGGATGCCTGGCTCATGGGCCAGCATGGCGCGAAACCGGTTGAGGTTGCGGGCTTCGTGTTGATAATCAAGCTCTTCAAACAGACGCTCCCGAATCTCTGCTTGAATTTCCTGGGTCCAGATAGCACCGCCGGTTCGCTCATAAACCTGGCACACAAACCCTAATTGCTTTAGATCTGTTTCAAGGGTCTCCCGCATGTTGGGATATTGCAATTTGCACCCAAGGGGAACCCCCTCTAAGCTGGTAGCCTTGTGCACTTGCCCCAAAGATGCGGCAGCACTAGCTTCTCTTTCAAAATGCATAAACCGAGCTTCCCAATCATCTCCCAATTCAGACCGCATGCGACGCCTCACAAACCCCCACCCCATGGGAGGGGCAGAGGATTGGAGTTGTAAAAATTCTTGGAAATAAGACTCAGGAACCATATCAGGCACCGTTGCCAAGATCTGACCGATTTTCATGGCGGGCCCTTTGAGCTGAGATAACACCTCCCTTAATTGCTTGGCGTGGGAGGCTTGATCCCAAGAAATACCTAAATATTTTTCTCCTGCTGCCCTACCCAAAAGCCCCACAACGGCCTTAGATGTTTGGAAGTAACGCCCAAGCCCTTCCAGCATTTTCTCTTCATCAGACATAATTTTCCTTGGTGTTTTTTTATCTCTTTTATACGGTTATCTAAAACCCTTCGTTAAAAATTTTACTCGCATTATTAGGATTTTCAAAAAAATTAAACGTAAGCACGCAAGCTGCTAAATATTTTTCTCTTTCGGCACGGTTGTTTGCGGCCAACATGGATAAATTTTGAAGTTCAAGTTTTTTTTCTTGGCTTTCAGGGCTGCTCGCAAGCTCTTCCCTAGAAACGACGGTGATTTTGTCCAACAAACACGCTTGAAAAGCCCTTTCGCAAAAATAGCCAACACGCCCATCTGTATAAGGAAGTGGGTGAGAGCGAATGAGTTGGGCGCAGGTTAACCCCTCCAACGCCCACCCACCTTGAAAACCATAAAAAATCCCCACAAAACCGATCAACGCAGCACCCATGGACGTTTTGATATTTTTCGCCATAATAAAATCCCCTTTTTCTGATAGTTATTTGCTGGCCGCTAAGAAAATTTTAACAAAATACGGATAAAAGAGAATAAGTCTTTTTTGCGGTTTTAAAAACCCCAGAAATTTGTTTTTTTGGAAAAAATGGCAAATTATTGTTGATTTTATGGGAATAACGTTTTAGAGTTTTTGGATAAATAAAGTAAAAGATTTAAAAGAATGATACAAAAACTTTCTTTACGGTGTGCGTGGTTGAGTGAAAATTTTTTCTTACGTGCTTTCCTCTTTTTTCTCCTTTCGGGGGTCTTTGCGCCCTTTTCAGAAGCATTTTCCAAGAAACGTTTCGTTGCAAACAGGCCTTCTGTTCCTTACGCGTCCATTGTTATGGAGGCTGATACAGGTCGGGTTCTTCACGAAGCAAGCGCTGATACGAGGGTTTTTCCCGCTTCTTTAACCAAAATGATGACCCTCTATTTGGCTTTCAAAGCGCTGCGTGAGGGGAAAATTTCCCTTGATCAGCCCATCACCGTTTCGACCCACGCTCAACGTCAAGAGCCTTCAAAGCTTGGGTTGCTAAAAGGAGACACCCTAACGGTTCGTCAGGCTATTTTGGCCCTCGTTACAAAATCTGCCAATGATGCTGCGGTGGCTTTTGCTGAATTTATGGATGGAACTGAAGAGCAATTTTCAAAGCGTATGACCCGTCAAGCCCATGCACTTGGGATGCAACGAACACAGTTTTACAATGCCTCTGGCCTTCCCCATAAATTGCAAAAAACGACGGCGCGGGATATGGCTATCCTAAGTAAATCTCTTTGGCGAGATTTTCCAGCTGCTTCTCAAACTTATTTTAAGACGACGAACTTTCAGTTTCGCGGCGTTACCCACAAAAACCATAATCACCTCCTTGGGAAAGTAGAAGGTGTCGATGGCATGAAGACCGGTTATATCGCAGCTTCTGGATTTAACCTTGCGGCTTCGGTTAAGCGAAAGGGACATCGCCTGATTGTCGTGGTGATGGGGGGAAAGAATCGTTTTTGGCGAGATGCTCACACAACAGAGCTGATCAACACCGCGTTTGTGGCTCCCCAAAACCTCGCTTCCCTGACAGGAGCAGTGCCACGCTCAGGAAATCAAAATCAAGAGATCAAACTTGCTTCTTTATCTGCTAAAACCCATCTAGAGGGCCCTCACGCCATTCCTTCCCTTATCTCCCGCGCCCTTGCTGCTCCCCTGCCTTTGGTTTCAAAAAATCCTTCTAAAAAGGCTCACATGGGGGTGGGTTCCAACCTTTCCATTGCTCACATCATTAACCGTGGGCAAATGGCACGTCCTCTTTTGGAGAAAAAAACGCGGAAAGATCTGAAAGCTTCTTCCCACCGCAAACGAAAAAAGCATTAAACTTCTTAAAGCACCTTTCATTTTGCCGTTGCTTCTTTTACCATAGAAGAGATGGATCTCTTAAGGAGCGTTAAGCAAAACCCCATGGCTATTCAATTTTCAGTTTCTCCCCATGCTTTAGAGCATTTGAAGCAGCTTCAAAAAAAAGCTGGAAGGTTTCTTTTGCTCAGAATTTGCGTGGATGCGGGGGGGTGCTCAGGGATGAAGTATGACCTGAAACTTGAGGATCATCTTGCAGAGCTTGATGAGGATGTGAAGCTTGCAGAATTTGAGGACATTGGGGTTGTAACAGATGCTGTCTCCCTCCCATTTCTCACAGAAGTGGAATTGGACTATGAGACAAGCCTTATGGAAGCTGGGTTCGTTATCCGAAACCCCCAAGCCAAATCTTCTTGCGGCTGCGGCGCCTCTTTTTCTTTGTTTTAAGAAAATTTTCTCTAATAAAATAACGCTTTAATCTTCTTCCTGCGATTTTATAAAAATGATTAAAAAACAATATGTAATTTTATTTATTTTGTATTAATTTTTTGTTAATTTATGATTTCTTTCAATTTCATAAAAATTTAAAATGGGATTACAAAATGAAAAAATTTTTATTCTTGATGTTTACTTGCGCAACAGCCACAACAGTTTCTTATGCAGGAGACCGTTTACGGATGTTGGAGGAAGCACACAATGCTTCAGAAAGCAAGGGCCCCAATGCAAAGAAGATATTTGATAAGCTTGTTCACGTAGCTTCTGAAGATTATGAAGCAGCAACTTCAAGGGTCCAGAACCTGGTTGAAGCTGTCGAGAGAGCAGAGCTTTCGTTCAAAAAATCTGAGAGCGATGGGGTAACGCTTAAGAGAATTTTGGAGAAAAACACGGAATTTAAAGAAATTTTAGAATCTCCATCGTATTCTTCTATCCAACTCGAAGATTCCGTCAAATCATTAACCTCAAAGCTGGAAACTTTAAGCCCGGAATTCCTTCCCCCTGTTGCATCTCAGGACATGCTAAATTTTTTGCGGGAAAAAGCAATACATTATGGGTATAGAACACAGATGATTCAAGATTTCTATTTGCGTGATACGAGTGACAGGTGGGAAAACGACTTAGGAAGAAATAAAAAAGAAAAAAATCCCCTTGGAAAAATCACGTTTTACCAGAATTTGCTTGATAGCATTGATGAAAATTCAGCAGAATCACTGCCGCAAAAATGGTCTAACTTTCTTTCTCCTGACGACATGCGTAGGGAGCCTTCTAAAATATCTTGTTTTCAAAAGATTTCTATTTCTGAATTAAATACCCTAGCTTGTAATTTTACTCTGTATAAACCTGAAAAAATTAAAAATTATGGAAAGATGATCTTAGATTCTTTGAGGCAAAAATTCCCTGATGATGAATTTCTCAGTACCTCGTATACTTCTTTAGCCGAAGAATTAGATGATTTATCCACTTTTGCAGTCAAGAAAAATTTTGAGAATGTTAGTGGTCATAAACGATCTGATATTATAGACTTTCTTGCGCAATTTATTCCAGATGCTTGGGCATTTGTTATCAAAAAGAATCACGAAGCAACCGAACTAGCCACCGAAAACCTTAAATCCTTCCTCCAAGAGCACATAGATAAATGGAGCACACGTGCAAAACAAGAAGCTGTTATTCTAAGCGATTCAGCCGCTCAAAGTTCAGAAGAATAAAGCGTTTTTCCCCCGTACAAACATTTCTGAGGGGCCCCAGGTGTTTATAGGCCCCTCAGAAACTTTGGCTTTCCATCTCTTAAAACGCTTTGGGCTTGTTGGGTAAACTCACCTGTTGGCTCATGAAGAACCCAGCCCGCCCGCAGCTCAAAAGGAGCCTTAGAGCCTTTTTGATAGGAAACAATGACTCGCTTAGCGTGGAAACCTTTTTTGGGAAGCAGAGGGGTTAAAGATAAGCTTCCTGTTTCCTGATATAACAATGCAATCAGCTCATCAGCTCGGTCAGCCCGAAAGATGAGTGTCAACGTTCCTTTGGGTTTTAAGTGTCGCAAACAAGCCTGAATCCAAGTTTTGAGATCTGTAAGGCTTTCTACCGTCGCCTGGGCTTTAGCTTGAGAGATAAAAGCATCTCCTTGGTTTTTTCGCAAGAAAGGGGGGTTTGACATGACATGGTCAAATTGAGTATCCAACTGGAGGTGTTGAACATCGCAAGTAAGGGCTTTAAATCGATCTCTAAATTGATTTCGTTGATGGTTGAGGGTTGCCAGATGTGTGAGAGAAGCAGAGATATCCACCCCTGTTACCTGAATATGGGGACAGCGCGCCAACAAACAACATGATGCCACCCCTACCCCAACGCCCATGTCGAGGATATGCTCTGTGCCTTCAGCTGGAATAGCTGCTGCCAAAAAGACAGGGTCAATGCCCGCCCGATAGCCTGTAAGGGGCTGATAGATTCGAAGCCTTCCCCCCAAAAATTGATCATCTGAGACATGTTCGCCCGGAATAGTGTCTTCCGCAGCAAGAAACGCTTGGTCCAACACTTAGCCTATACCCTGTTGCTATTTTAAAGAACACTCTAGGAGATTTTTATAGCCTGTGCAAAGAAAATATCATACTGTTTCTATTATTTTTTTTAGACACCATAGCTTTTCACAAGACTTCCTGCTAATAAAACCCAACCGTCGATCAATACGAAGAAGATGATTTTAAACGGCAACGACAGGGTGATGGGGGGAAGCATCATCATCCCCATGGACATCAGGATAGACGCCACAACCATGTCAATAATTAAAAAAGGAACAAAAAGCAGAAAGCCAATCTCAAAAGCTCGTCTTAATTCGCTGATCATAAAAGCTGGCACCAATGTGCTGAGGCTGGTTTGTTCTGGATGCTCAGGAGGAGGTGCTTTAGAGAGGTTTACAAAAAGCTGCAAATCTTTCTCTCTCACATTTTGGAGCATAAACCCTTTAATGGGGTCAACCACCTTGTCCCACGCTTGAGCTTCTGTGATTTTTTCTTGGGTGTAGGGGACGATGCCTTCTTGATATGATTTTTCAAGGACGGGGGACATGATATAAGCGGTTAAAAAAAGGGCTAAGCTGATCAATACACCGTTGGGAGGAGATTGATGCAGACCCATGGCGTTTCTTAAAAAAGAAAGGACCACGACGATGCGCGTGAAAGAGGTGACCATCACCAAAATGGAGGGAGCCAAACTTAAGACAGAGATAATCGCCAAAAGTTGAAAAAATTTGGTTGAAAATGAGCCACCTTCTCCAAGATCTAGGGAAAACGTTTGGGCCAGACAGGATGTGGAAACGATGAAAATTCCAAAAATCCATGACGGAATAAAACATTTTAAAAACTTATTTTTTTTCATTATGCAGGTTCCCTTCTCTGTTGGGAATAACTTGGATGTAATCTCCTTTAGCAGACAAAAGCAGCAGCACTTTTTGTTGATTGATGTCAACCAAAACTAGGCGCCGCTGTTGCGCCAAACTTATTTCTTCGAGAATACGCAAATTTTTTCCGGATTTCAGGTGCCCCAAACCTTGACGGTTTAAAACACGCTTTCCTATATAAGCAAACAGGCCAAGCCCGGCCAGAACGATACCAAAGGCAAGGATGAAGCGTATAAATTGAAACCCTTCAATTGATTCCACATTTTTTTCCTTTTCTTTGATGCATCGTGCTTAATCGCGCCATTGGCTTGTTTTTCCGTAGGCTTCAAAAGCTCCTTCTTTCCGAGTGAGGAACAATTGGGTTTCTTGCAACAAATCCAACATATCTTGAACACAAAGGCGAAACCCTTGAACCATCTCTAAAAGCTTTTCTGTCGTACCAGGCGGGATGGGTTCCCCTTCCACCTGTTGGGCTGCTATACGAGACAAGGTGTAGATATAATGCTTCAAGATTTCCTCTTGTTTTTTTAGAGCTGGAAAAGAATCAAAAAAATCAGATTCACGAAAATCACAGTAAACTTCATGGGATGCTTGTAAGGCTTCTTGAATAAGAACACCGATAAGTTCAGCCTTTTCCATTATCCGCTCATTAAACTATTCGATTTTTTTTGAAACGGAACCGCTGTTTCGTGCTCTTCGCTTTCTGAGGCATGCTGAAGCTTCTTCATGCGTTTAGCAACTTCAAGCGCTTCTAATTCTTGGATGTATTTTCCAGCTTCTGCGGCTTCTTGGTCCTCTTGCTGGATCCTGAGAAAAATTTCTTCCCTCAAGACACGTACTTCTGGGGAAAAAAGGAATCCGAGCCTCACACTTTTCCCTTTAATGTCTATGACTGTCAGTTTGACATTATTGTTGATTAAAATAGATTCTCCGGGCTTGCGCGTTAGATATAACATTGAAAACTTACCTTTCATTTTTGCTCTACTCAGGCCCTAACATTATCGAAAATACTTTACATTTTCTTAAGCTTGGCTCACTAAAGTGATTTTCTCAATTGAGGCAGCAGAGGCGAAAAAAATGGCAGAAAATATCTTTGGTCTAATGGGAAAACGCATGGACCATATTACGAAACATCTAAAAGTTGTTGCTCGAAATGTTGAAAACCTCAGCACACCTGGCTTCCGGGAAAAAGAAATTGTTCCTTTTGGAGAAATGGTAAAAGACAAAAGCTTTTCTATGAAACGAACTCACCCAGCCCATTTTGATGTGGGAAAACGTAAAGATGCCGGGGTGCGCCTGTCTCCTGAAACGGAGGAAGATATTACCGGCAATAATGTGAATGCCAGGACCCAATTAACGTCTGCAAACCAGGCTGGATCTGAGCATACCCAAGTCAACAATATGTATAAAACCCACGTGGATATGCTTGAAAAAGCTTTGAGTGTGGGCGGAAATCGATAAAATTCTTCAAACCTGAGGAACGCAAAACTATGACAATAGCCTATATTACCCAGCCACCCAAATCCCAATCTGCCCTTTATGAAACGAAGAAAATTTTAGAGCAAGGGATGAATAACAATGCACTTCGCGCCAGGATCGCCGCTGAAAATTTTTCTAACGCCATGGTGACGTCAGACACCCCAGGCGGAGACCCCTATACCAGGAAAACAGTGACGTTTCAAGAACAAGTAGACCAAAAAACCTCTGTTAATTTGCTTAAACCCCATAAAATTGGGAAGGATAATGCGCCGTTTCGCATGGTTCATAAGCCTTTTCATCCAGCAGCGGATAAAAAAGGGTATGTCAAGATGCCCAATGTAGAACCAGCTATTGAAATGGTGGATTTCAACCAAGCAAATTATGAAAGTGGTTTAGGTTCCCAACTTTATTCCCTTTCCACCACCATGGACCTGCGTAACCATGATCTGATGCGTCGTTAACCCCTCACAAAAAAGGAAATCAACTTATGTCGTTTATCGTACCCCTTCCGCCTCTTTCAAAACATTCCCTCTCTATCTCTTCTTTCACCCAACCCAAGGAGCAAAGCCTTGAGCCTACTGGTACTTTTTCTGATATTTTTTTCAAAGGAACGGTTGGAGAAATCTCAAAAAGCCTCAACAGCGCGGCCAAGGCATCAGAAATGGCTTTAAAAAAACCTGGCGTTGACTCACTCAAAACGGCTCTGGAGGTCCTCAACGCTTCCACCGCCGTTCGCCAAGGAACAACGATTCTTTCAACAGCCCTGCAAAGCTATCGGGAAGTGAGCCATATGGCTGTTTAAGCTCCAGAGCGACGATGGACAGCTAAAAAAAACGCCCGGCAAATGCTGGGCGTTTTTTCAAAAAATTTAGTCGAGTTTGATATCTACCCATTTGCGATCATCCATAGGACCTGTTCTGTAACTGGTTCCCAAAATTTGGATTTTTTTTGGCTTTAGCGTAATCGTTTCACCAGAATGTACCTTTGCATCTGGGACAGACGCTTTAACTACATATTTGTAGTGAGTTTCTTCCTCAGATTTTCCAGTCGTAAAAGGCGTTATCGAAATCTCAAATACAAAATTTAAGGTTCCATTCTCTTCTTTTAGCTGAATTTTTTCAGCTTTTTGTTCCAAATAAGCCTGGGTTATATTTTCGAGGGTGAGGCTGTGGGCCTCAGCATTATAATTTTTAGAAAGACGCGCCTCGCTATAATTATAGGGATCTTCAATCCCTGAAACCTCGAACCAGCCGCTTTTTGTTATTTTTTGTGTTTTTCCTGGCATCAAATCAATCTCTAAATTGACTGAATGACCTGCGCAAGCCATTAGAAAAGAAAAAAAGAAGGATAATTTAAGTTTATTTTTCATCATTTAAACCTTTTTTTATTGCATTTATTTGTTTTTTATAGAACAAAAATCAAAAAAGGTCAAAAATTAAAATTTGACAAAAAGGCGCTGTTGTTTTGAGGAAAAACATCACGAACGCCAGATTAATGGCGTTGTTACAGCGCTGAGATGCATGAAGAAACTGGTGCCGTCGGAGAGAATCGAACTCTCGACCTCACCCTTACCAAGGGTGTGCTCTACCACTGAGCCACGACGGCGACAAACCCGTTTCCGCCTATGCAAAAACTGATCCACCGACACCTTGCCACAACTCTTTTGTTGAATGCAAGACCCCACCCATTCTTTTTTAGCCTAAGGGTGATTGGAACAAAATTTTCAAAAAAATACTTAAAAACAACATTTTAAGTGGAAAAAAATCTGCCTAATTAATTTAAATTTAACAAATTACCCCTTAATTTATTAGGTAAGTATTTGATAAACAAAGAAATAATGAGGATAAGATGAAAGACAATTATCTCGATTTTGTTATGATCTTGGAAAGGCTCCATCGGCTTTTTCTTGATCTTTTAAAGGCTGAACTAGACCGCTTGGGCGTTCGAGACTTAAACAACGTACAAGCCCTCATTTTATACAACATCGGTAACAGCCAGATGACCGTGGGAGAGATCAGCAACCGAGGCTATTACCTCGGGTCAAACGTCTCTTATAATTTGAAAAAAATGGTCACCAACGGGTATGTCCAACAAGAAATATCCACCCATGATCGGCGCTCAACCCAAATCAAGCTTGCCCACAAAGGACTTATTTTATTTGAAAAATTAGATAAGCACCTTGATCAGCAAACAGATCACCTGAAGAACAATGGGATTTCAAATGAAGACTTCAAAAACGTCATCCAAAAATGTCGCTCTTTGGAGGCTTACTGGAATTTTTTCTTAAAAATTACGGTTTAGAGGGGTATCCTAAATGAAATTGTTTAACAGTTTAAATTTATGTGTAATTAATACAATGCGTTCATCTTGAGTGAGTGTAGAGAAAACATAAAAACAAAGGAAACGTGCCCACATGTTTAAAAATCTGTTGCAAGCCTATACGCTACTCTCCTGCTTTGTTTATACGCTCATAGCGCTGATTAACTTGGCGGGATCTATCAACCATGCCTCTTTCTATTTTTTCCCAGAGCTGGAAATGCGTCAGCCCCCTTCCGAATTTGAAACGGCTGAGCGCTATGTTGAAGCCAGAAAACATTCTGAAATCCTGTACAATGAACTGAAAAAAATGCCATTAGAAGCAATTGAGCAGCGCAAAAAACAAGAGCTTGCAACCTGGAAACTAGAAGAAACACATAAGGTTAAGGCATCAAATCTGCAACATCTCATTAAAAACCTTCCTTGGCTCATCTTGAGCTTGATGCTGCTGAGTATTCACGTGATGATTTACAAAAGAAACAGACACGAGACTGCCACAAATTCTTAAGTTTCCACTAGTTTCGCGTAGAAAATGGTTTCTGGCCACCTTCTAAGCCGCGGGTAGGAGTTTTGGCAACAGCTTCCATAAAAATGGCCAGTCCTTTGTCCGTTAAAGGATGTTGGTAGAGTTGCTGAAACACGCTGAAGGGAAGGGTTACGACATCAGCGCCAGCCCGAGCCGCCATCAAAACATGGGCAGGGCTACGAATGGAAGCTGCTAAAATTTGAGCTTCAAAAACGCCTTGGGCCAACAGGCGATCCATGTCTTCTAGCAGAAGCTGGCCATCTCCCCCCGTGTCTTCCAGCCTGCCTATAAAGGGGGAAATAAAGATTGCACCTGCTTTTGCAGCAAGAAGGGCTTGAGTGGCTGAAAAACAAAGGGTTACATTGACAGGAATACCATCAGCGCGGAGGCTTCTACAAGCTTTTAACCCTTCCACCGTCAAGGGAACTTTGACCACCACATTAGGGGCCCATTTTGAGAACGTTCGGCCTTCTTGAACCATGTCTACGGCTTCTAATGTCGTCACCTCAACGCTGACAGGGCCTTCCACATTTTCACAAATGGAACGGATTAAACTTTCTTGGGGCTGGCCTGATTGCAACACCAGGGAAGGGTTGGTTGTAACCCCATCAATCAACCCCGTCTCAACACCTGCTTGAATTTCTTCCAAAGAAGTTGAATCTAGAAACAGCTTCATCACCTTAAAAACCTTTTTTTCATGTGTGTGAGCTTGTTGTAACGTTTCTCTGCGCAAGGTTCAACTTTTTTAAAAAACATTGTCGCTAGCACATGATATGCTCTATCTAGATTCTATTCGATAAAAATAGACAAACGCTAAGGGAGACAAAAGATTATGAAAACAGTCCTCACCACCCGATGAGATTTGAATAAACGCTAAAAAAAGTATAAAATTTTTTAAATTTTAAAGAATTTTATGTGTCTATTAAAATGTAGCGTGTCTCATATAGCCAGCACGTTGCAAGAAGATTTAGCGGATCGGGAGACAGGCTTATAAAAGCCGCATATTGCTCTGATGTTGCGGCTTGTTTTTTATCTTCTCGGGGCACAAACACAGCTGAATGGGCTGCTGTGTTGGCGCATCAGGCGGCAGAGGAGAAATCAAAAGATTTGCGAGGAGCCGGCTGATATAACGCTCTTTTGATTTCTTCCCTTTACGTCATGGGCGGCCTCATTCCAGAAATTCAGGAAAGGATGCATGCTTAGGGAAAAGCGATCATTTTAATGACCGATCAAAGCAAAATTTAAGAAGAATTTTGGATCAAAAAAAAGGAGATCCTTCATGAATAGGCAACAAAAAAAAATATTGATAACAGGTGGCACAGGCTTTATTGGCCAACAGCTTTGCGAACATCTTTTGAAAGAAGGCTATATATTATATATCCTCACGCGGAACGAAAAATTGAATGGATTAGTAGATAACCCAACAAAATTTTATCTCAATAATCTTAATGAAATTCAAAATATTGATATCGATATTTTCATTAATCTCGCAGGTGAAACTATTGCACAGCGATGGACAGACAATGCGAAACAACGCATTTACAGCAGCCGGGTTGCAACAACACGAGCTCTTGTGAATTTTATGCGATCTAAAAAAATAAAACCAACTTTGTTTCTTAGTGGTTCTGGAGTGGGTTATTATGGCGCGCATCATGAAAAAACATTTACTGAAGAAAATGGTGCCTCAACTATTCGTTCAGAATTTGCAAGCTCACTTTGTAAGACGTGGGAAGATGAAGCATCCCATGCTGTTGGGTTAGGAATAAGAACAGTGCTTTTAAGAATTGGCCCCGTTCTTGAAAAAGATGGCGGAATGTTGGCAAAAGTTTTGCCCAGTTTTTATCTAGGTCTAGGCAGTCAAATTGGTGATGGACAACAATGGTTATCTTGGATTGATAGAACTGATCTCATTAAATTAATTTTATTTATAATCCATCACCAAAATATTGATGGGCCAGTCAACGCCACATCCCCCAACCCCATCACCCACAAAGAATTTTCTTTAGCTCTTGCAGAAGCAATCCATAGACCCTGCTTTTTGAAAACTCCAGCCTTTGTTTTTAAATTGATTTTTGGACAAATGGCAGAAGAAATTATGATTAATGGACAAAAAGTATTGCCTGAAAAAGTGCTTCGGCATGGGTTTGAATTTTCTTATCCAACAATTGAACAGTCTTTTTCAAAAATATTTGGGTCATAAATCATGACTGATTTTTTGGAAAAACGTGGAAATATAGCGATTATCGGCACAGGTATTTCAGGTTTAGGAATTGCCTACTCGTTATATCTTCATCACACTATCAAAATTTATGAAAAAAATGATTATATAGGAGGTCATAGCCGTACAATCGATGTCCATACATCAGATGGAAAGATTAGTATTGACACCGGGTTTATCGCTTTGGCTACAAACGCAATTACCCCTTATCTAGTCGGCCCTAAAAAATAGAGGAACCTGTTGTATTGCGTTTTTTTTCGCTGACTAAGGTAAAATAACTACAAAAAATGGAGCATCCCCCATCGAAAGCTTGCAATATGAAACCGTCAAAAATCGATATATCTCAAAGTGAAATTTTTAAAAAACATTTGTCCAACCAGCTGAACCCTCTAGATCCCTTGTTTATTTTGGCAGGAAAAATTAATTGGTGTGAACTTGAAGAATCTTTTGGTTTAAGCTTCAAGGCTTACCCGGGCAAGCCTCCCAAGCCGTTGTCAAAATTTCTCAAGAAGAAATAAAATTTGAATATGCCAAACCTGGAGAAGATAAATTCTATCCCTAAAGTGGTCTTTATTTTTCTTCCAGAGATAACCTTTCAAAGCACCTCAAATAGCTTGACCCGTCCATTTTAACGACCCTTGAAATTTCCAAGCATTTTAATCTTTCTTCACAGGATATGGAAACCCTTGGAACCTTTCATAAATTAGAAAAATTGAATTTATCTTGTTCCCATGATTCCAAAGCGTTATCAAAGCTTAGCCAGCTAACCAATTTAAAGCACTTGGTTATTGGGCAAGCAACACAACCTATTTTTGAAATGATTAAGGTTTTTTCAAATCTAGAAATATTGGAGGTCACCTATCAAAACCCAACCCCAGAAAATTTCGAGCACCTTGCCGGCCTATCCAAGCTGTCTAAAAATTAGCCTTTCACGGGTTTGGAAGGTATTTTAAATGTGGGCGTTTGTGTTTGACGAACGGATTGGGGTTGGTTACCATGGGCTCTTGCGTATTCAAAGCTTAAGGGAAACGGTTTCGTGCCACTTTTTTTCATCGCCGCCATCGGGTTGATTCTTTTTTTGCTTTTTTTAAGAGGCCTTTCCCAAGCCAATAGCCATGTATTAACAGAAATCCTGCAATGGAGCAGTCTCACCCTTTTAAGCATCAGTTTAGTGTTGTTTGTGATTTCAGGCCGCATCCCCCATGCAACAGCATTGGCTCTGGTGCTTTTGCTTTTATGGATTAAGCACAAATATCATATTTCCAAAAAACCCAAATTACTGGCATCACCTTTAAATAGAGAAGAGGCTCTCAAAATCTTAGAACTTGATGAATTGGCTGATCAGTCCCAAATTCTTGAGGCTTATGAAGCAAAGTTGCAGCAAGCGAAAAAATTAAAAAAGCTGTCCAACGCATATAGAGCACGCTTGCGTCACGCAAAAGAAAAGCTTTTGAAAATAGAATAAATTGAGCACCTGAAGGTCCTCACGCACTATCCTATTTTTTTCGTTAAAAAAAGTTGCTTTTTTGCAAAAATGACGTATGATGAGCGGATAGTTTTTATCCAGAAATAAATTTAAAAAGGGGTGAGATTTCGCCCCTTTTTTTATTGAAGCAAGCTGAAGGTCCAAAAAATAGATGTCAAAAGTGCAATTGATTCAAGAAATGCTTGAGCCTTCTATTGAATCTATGGGCTATGATGTTGTTAGGGTAATTTTATCAAAAGCAAAACGTCCTGTTTTGCAGGTGATGATTGATCGTGTCGACGGGCACCCTGTCAGTCTTGAAGATTGTACACGGGTTAGCAAAGCCGTTTCAGCGCTTTTAGACGTTGAAGACCCTTTGGAGCAACGCTATATTTTAGAGGTTACTTCGCCGGGTTCGGAGCGACCTATCGTCAAACCAAAGGATTTTGTTCGTTTTTCCGGACGAACAATCAAAATCAATGTGCATCCTGGAGAGGATGGGCGGAAACAATTTCAAGGTGCGCTGGAAAAAGTAGAAGAAAGAGGGATTTTTTTAGCATTGCCACAACAGGAGCCTCTTTTTTTTGAATGGAAATGTATCGTGAACGCAAAGTTAGTTAATGGGGAAACCCCGGAAGTGGAAGCAGTTGAAATGGAAATTTTGGAAATGGAACCAACAGAAGGGGAAACCCCAGAAGTAGAAACTGTTGAAATTGAGACTCAGGAGATAGAGCCCACTGAAGGAGAAACTCCGGAATCAGAGGCAGTTGAACTGGAAGCCCTGGATGATATGGAAGGGGAAGAAGAGGAAGCCGGAAAACCAAGGAAATCTCAGCCACCACAGTTTGAGAAAGTTTATCGCTCTGAGCAAGGCGAAGAACCCAAAAAAGAATGGGAAAAATCTGATGACAGAGATCGCCCGCAGCGTGATGGCGGCGAAAGGCGTTCCTTCGGAGATCGTCCACGACGCGATGACGGTGAAAGGCGTCCCTTTGGGGATCGTCCGCCACGGCGTGATGGCGAAAGGCGTCCCTTTGGAGACCGTCCGCCACGGCGTGATGATGGCGAAAGGCGCTCTTTTGGAGACCGTCCGCCACGGCGTGATGATGGCGAAAGGCGCTCTTTTGGAGATCGTCCACGGCGTGATGATGGCGAAAGGCGCTCTTTTGGAGATCGTCCGCCACGGCGTGATGATGGCGAAAGGCGCTCTTTTGGAGACCGTCCTCGATCTGAAGAGAGGTTTAAGGAAGACGTAGATAAGGAATAGGGTGAAAAAAGGGAAAGAAACGCATGACAGAGATCGGTCGGCATGAAATTATTCAGGTAGCTACGGCGCTTGCCCAGGAGAAAGGGATTCCTAGAGAGGATATCCTGGAGGCCATGGAGCAAGCGTTGCAGAAAGTTGCGCGTGCGCGCTATGGAAAGGACCATGATATTCGGGTTCATATCGATAGGCAAACGGGACAGATGCAGCTCAAACGTTATCGTGAAATTGTTTCTGAAATTTCCCACGTGCCCACCCAGCTAAATTTAGAGGATGTCCAGACGATGGGTTTGGACTTACGCGAAGGAGACTTTCATATTGAGCCCCTTCCAAACATCGAATTTGGTTGGGTGGATGCGCAAACTGCTAAACAAACGATTTTATCTCATATCCGAGAAGCAGAGCGTCAAATTCAATATGGTGAATTCCAAGATCGTGTTGGCGAAGTTGTCAACGGGTCAGTTCGTCGGGTTGAGTTTGATAATTATTTCTTAGACCTGGGTAAAGCTGAAGGTTTTTTGAGGCGGGATGAGCTTATCCCGCGGGAAAAATTTAAGATAGGAGACAGGGTTCGAGCTTATATTAAGGAAGTTCGTCGCGAAGCCAAAGGTCCTCAAATTTTTCTCTCTAGAACCCATCCCCAGTTTATGGCGGAGCTTTTCAAGCAAGAAGTTGCTGAGATTTATGACGGGCATATTGTTATCAAAGCTGTTGCCAGGGATGCCGGGAGCCGGGCTAAGATGGCAGTGTTCTCCAACGATTCATCCATTGACCCTGTGGGGTCTTGCGTGGGAATGCGTGGCAGCAGGGTTCAAGCTGTGATTCAAGAGCTTCAGGGCGAAAAAATTGATATTATTCCTTGGTCTCCAGATATTGCAACGTTTGTTGTAAACGCTTTGGCGCCGGCAGAAGTTTCAAAAGTTGTGTTTGGAGAAGAATCTAGACGATTGGAAGTGGTGGTGCCAGATGATCAATTGAGTCTGGCTATTGGCAGAAGGGGCCAGAATGTGAGATTAGCCCATGAGCTAACAGGTATGGCCATTGATATTCTAACAGAAGCGGAAGAATCTAGGCGTCGGACCGCAGAAACCCAATCTAGAACTAAGCTTTTCATTGATGCGCTGGACGTAGACGATGTCATCGCCCACCTATTGGTTTTGGAGGGATTTGAAACAGTTGAAGAAATTGCTTTTGTCCCACTGGAAGAGCTGTTATCTCTGGAAGGCTTTACAGAAGAAGTTGTCTGTGAGCTGCAAAACCGGGCAAAAACCTTTTTAGAAAAACAGACCACTGAGATGATGGACCGTTTTGAACAATTGGGAGGGAGCGAAGAGCTCGCTGCTCTTGAGCAATTAACGCCGTCCTTATTAGCAGAGCTTGCAGAAAAAGGGATTAAAACATTGGATGATCTCGCTGAGCTATCTGGGTTTGAGCTGCAAGAGCTTGTAGTTAATACAAAGCTTAACCTCGAAAGAGCTAACGAGATTGTGATGGCTTCCAGAGCCCACTGGTTCAAAGATGAAGCTCAGTTTTAGAAGGAGAGAGTGAATGGGGGACCATTCCCAAGACCCAACACCCGAAAAAGAAAAAAAACCGCTTTCCCTTGGTAAAACCATTGGTGGGAAAAAACCTATGGGTTTGAACCAAGTGCGGCAAAGTTTTTCTCATGGTCGGTCAAAAACAGTTACGGTTGAGGTAAAGAAAAAGCGGTTGCATCACCCATCAGGTCCTGAATCTGAGAAGCTGTCTGAAATTTTTCAAGGGGGGACATCTCCTCGATTTTCTGCGGATCCCTCTCGTCTTACCCATGAAGAGCATGATACGCGTCTGCGGGTTTTGAAAGAGGCTATGCAAACGGCTGCTGAAGATGCTTTGCTTGCTGAAAAACAGGCTGCAGAGCTGAAGCTACAGCGTGCTGCGGAGGCTGAAGAAAAACAGCAAGGAAAAACCTTTACATCTGAAGAAACACCTCAAAATGTATCAAATTTTAAAGAAGAGCCGCCAGCTCTGCCTTTAGACCTTTCCCTTGGCATTAAGATTATTGAAAAGAAAAAATCCCCCCCTCGGGTTGTGCACCCGCCAAAAGAACGGACGAATGAAGAGGGAGAAGAGGCAGCGCCTAAACGACGCCCAGGGCGAGCAGATTCTACTGATGTACGCAAAACGGATGTGCGCCGTTCTCTTAAACAAGTAGCTTGGCGATCTTCTGACGAAGAAGATGAAGATGGTTCTACATCAAGGCGTGGTTTTGGGAAAAAACGGAGGAAAAAACAGGTCTCCTCCCAACAAAATTCTGCCCAAAAAGTGCTTCGAGACTTTACAATACCTGACTTTATTACTGTTCAAGAGCTTGCCAGTCGCATGGCTGAAAAAGTGGGAGATGTCATCAAAATATTGATGAACATGGGGGTTTTGGTAACCCAAAATCAATCTATCGATGGTGAAACAGCTGAATTAGTTGCCAATGAATTAGGGCACCGGGTGACCCGCACATCTGAGTCTGATATTGAGCGAGATTTGACACTTCAAGAAGATACCCAAGAACACTTAATAACAAGGGCCCCTGTTGTTACGGTGATGGGCCATGTGGATCATGGAAAAACGTCACTTTTGGATGCTCTGCGTAAGACAAATCAAGTGGCTTCTGAGGCCGGGGGCATTACTCAGCATATCGGAGCCTACCAAGTTTCTCTCCCTTCCGGCAAACGAATTACCTTCATTGACACGCCAGGCCATGCAGCTTTTACAGAAATGCGTTCCCGGGGGGCACATGTAACAGACATCGTGGTGCTTGTGGTGGCAGCAGATGATGGCGTGAAGGACCAAACCATTGAAGCAATCCATCATGCTAAAGCCGCGGGTGTTCCTATTGTAGTCGCCATTAACAAAATCGATAAACCTGGTGCTAATCCGGATCATGTCAGGCAGATGCTGCTTCATCATGAAATTATTCTAGAGCACCTTGGGGGAGATGTTTTAGACGTAGAGGTGTCTGCTAAAACAGGTCTAAATTTGGATAAATTGGAAGAAACCATTCTCTTACAAGCGGAAATTTTGGATTTAAAAGCAAATCCAGACCGTTTAGCTGAAGGGGTTGTAGTTGAGGCACGGCTTGAAAAAGGGCGTGGGCCTGTTGCGACCATTTTGGTTCAAAAAGGAACCCTTAAAGTGGGTGATATTTTTGTAGCAGGGAAAGAATGGGGCCGCGTGCGTGCGCTGATCGATGATCGTGGGAAAAAAGTTCTCATCGCAGGGCCTTCGATGCCTGTTGAGGTTTCTGGTTTTTCTGCGCCACCTTCCGCAGGAGATCTGTTTGTTGCTTTGGATAATGAAGCACGCGCCCGTGAGGTTGCAGAATTTCGTGAGCGCCAGGCGCACCAGAAAAAAGTCGCTGTTTCAGCTTCTTCCCAATCTTGGGAAGAAATTTTAACGGCAAAGGCTTCGGGGACTGACACCCAAGTTGTGGAGCTGCCACTTATCTTAAAGGTAGATACCCAAGGATCTTTAGAAGCTTTAACGAACAGCTTGGAGGGGATCGCCCATGAAGAAGTTCGGGTACGCTTGTTGCATGGAGCTGTGGGTGCCATTACAGAGAGCGATGCAGTCCTCGCAAAAGCCTCGAGAGCTTTGATTGTTGGGTTTAACGTGCGTGCAAACCTTCAAGCCAGGGAAATTGCAAAAAAAGAAGGTCTTGATATCCGCTATTATTCGGTTATCTATAACATTTTGGATGATGTTAAGGCGGCACTTTCTGGGCTTCTATCCCCAACGTTGCGAGAACAATTCTTAGGAAATGCCGTGATTCGTCAGGTCTTTAATGTGACGAAAACGGGTAAAGTTGCGGGTTGTATGGTGACGGAAGGGATGGTTAAGCGAGGTGCAAAAGTGCGCTTGCTTAGGGATCATATTGTCATCCATGAAGGGTCTTTAAAAACCTTGAAACGCCTGAAAGACGAAGTCAAGGAAGTGCGCGAAGGCTATGAATGTGGTATGGCTTTTGAAAACTACCAAGATATCAGGGAAGGTGATGTCATCGAATGTTTTGAAATTGAGGAAATTCAACGCTCGTTGTAAAACTGACAGGAGTGCATAAAAGCTATGATTTTCCAAAGAATTATCAAAAACCAAGAGGGCGGAAGATCCCAACGTCAGCGGCGTGCCGGTGAGCTGTTGCGTCAAGTGGTTGCAGAGATTTTTCAGAATTATGATCAGTGGTCCCGGGGTTTAGGGCCTGTCAGCGTGACGATAACGAAGGTTGAGGTAAGCCCAGATCTGCGTTATGCGACGGTTTACGTGATGCCCCTTGGAGGTGAGCAACGGGAAGCCGTGTTGAAGGCCCTAGGGAAGGCCTCTTCTACCTTTCAAAAGCTCTTGATTGGGAAAATCACGTTAAAGTTTCTCCCCGTTCTTCGGTTCAAGCTGGATACGTCTTTGGATGAGGTTGAACACCTGGAAAACCTTTTCCGCAACCCTAAAGTTGTGCAAGATTTAGAAAAAGCAGCCCTTGGTTCTTGAGTTACCTTAACTGGAGACATGGTTGTGAGGGCAAGACGTTAAAAAATGGCTACACTCCCTTTCGGGCTTTACATTCACTGGCCGTTTTGTCTGTCCAAGTGTCCCTATTGCGATTTTAACAGCCATGTGCGCTCCCAAGTAGACCAAAGCCGTTTTCGGGAGGCTTTGCGCCAAGAGATGCGCTGGATGGCAGCATGGATGCAGACACACGCTGATCCAAATACCCCAGACATTTTTCATTTGAAAAGCATTTTTTTCGGCGGGGGAACACCTTCTTTAATGCTTCCTGAAACAGTGCAAGCATTGATCCAAGAAGCTAAGAGCCTGTGGATTTGTGAAAACGATATAGAAATTACTTTAGAAGCCAACCCTACCTCTGTGGAGGCCGAAAAATTTGCTCAATTCCGCGAAGGGGGCGTGAATCGCCTTTCTTTGGGAATTCAATCTTTGCGGGCTGAACAATTGGCTTTTTTAGGACGACACCACACCCCAATCCAAAGCCACCAAGCCCTTCACTTGGCTTCTAGCCTCTTTCCAAGGTTTTCTTTTGACCTGATCTACGCGCTTCCAACCCAAACTCCCCAAGCATGGGAAGAAGAACTGGAAGAAGCCCTTCGGTTGTATAAACCTCGGCACCTGTCGCTCTATCAGCTAACCTATGAACCCGGCACACCTTTTTACACGCGCTTCCAGCGAGGAGATTTGAAAGAGCCTGAGGAAGAAACGGCCATAGCGCTGTTTTACATCACCCAACAGCTCACCCAGAACCAAGGATTAGAAGCCTATGAAATTTCTAATTATGCGAGTCCTGGGGAAGCCTCTGTCCACAATTTAGGCTATTGGCGCGGAAAACCTTATGTAGGCATTGGGCCAGGCGCCCATGGGCGCCTTAAAGAAGGACTTAAAACCTGGGCAGTCCAAACCCATAAAACGCCTGAGAAATGGTTGGCTCAAGTGGAGGCTGTTGGCCAAGGTGTTTCAGAACTGACGCCCCTGGAACCTGAGCAGCGTTTTTTAGAACTGTTTTCCATGGGGTTGCGCCTTAAAGAAGGTGTTTTGCTGGATCTCATTCAGGATGAAACCGGAAGTTCGTTTGAGAACTGGGTTAATCCAGCTGCATTTGCTCACCTTGTAACCCAGGGATTTTTAACGCACACACCCGAAAAAATCTGCGTAACCCCCGCAGGACGCTTGCGCCTAAATGCAATTCTGGCGTATTGTCTGAAGCAGTAATCGGCAATTTTTTTACAGGAGTTTGGTGTGTCTGTTGCGTCTTCAGTTCCTTACCGCATTTTTACAGATGGCTCCTGCTTGGGTAACCCAGGACCGGGAGGATGGGCCTTTCTGATTTATGTACCTGAAAAACAGGAAATTGTTTTATCTGGCTTTGATCCAGCCACCACCAACAATCGCATGGAATTGATGGCGGCGATTCGGGCTTTGGAGAGCCTTCCGGAAAAATCCACGGCTACTGCTACTGTTTATACAGACAGCCTTTACGTGCGTGACGGTATCACCCAGTGGATCTCTGGATGGCTTGCTCGAGGGTGGAAAACAGCAAGCCGTCAACCGGTTAAAAATGTGGATTTATGGCAACTATTATGGGATCTGACCCAAAAACATATCCTTACCTGGGAATGGGTCCAAGCCCATGCGGGACACCCTGAAAATGAACGCGTAGACACCCTTGCCCGTCAAGCCATCAGCGGCGGTCTAATTACGCGATAGCATCGTTGATCCGTAAAAAGAACCTTAATACATAAAAAAACCTTTGTTTTTCAAAGTCTTTTTCACGTTCTTTTAAGAAAGTTATGGTTTTCTTTAGAAAAGAAACGCTCCTTTTGTCTCAGGAAAAACAAACACATGATATTAAAAATCTTTTTTCTAGGCTCCTTTTTTTGCATCTTTTTTAGCGCTGCTCAAGCCTCGCTTCAAAAGCACTTGGAGACGTATGCACCTAAATGGATGCAACAGCTGACTCCCATCAGCTCAAACAATGCTGGATCTCAAACAGATATTGAGGCATTTGAAGCCATTTTTGAAAATTTGAAGCCTATTCCAGACAAAACCAAAAAGCACCCCATTTTTTCTAAACTGACAGAATTTGGGAAAAAGCCTTCCATCACGCTATACGGCCCAGGCGTGTTTAGTACCCTCACGTTTTCAGGAAATCTCCAATCCTTTGGCTCTTTACAACTATCCCATGTGGAGGCCCATAAAGTCAGTGTAGAAGGGCTTTTAAACAGCAGGCATGGTGTGTTTAAGGAATTAAATGTAAAAGGGTCTGCTAACTTAGAGAACACAAAAATTTCTGGCATCACAACAGTTTCAGGGGATCTGGGGGGCAAAAATTCTTCTTTTTACAATAAAATAACTGTGAGGGGGTCTAAGGTTATTTTATCCGGATGCGATATTCAAGGAGATCTGCACCTTAAACGCCTTCATGGCCAAAAGCCTCCGCGGATATATTTATTAAAAGGAACCCACCTCCAAGGCAATGTGATTTTTTCAAAAAAATCTTCGGTTCCTTGCAAAATTTTTAAATCTTCAGATTCCAAAATCCATGGCAAAGTTGAAAACGGAAACGTTACAGCCCTTGAAGATGCCTAATCAGAAAATAATCCTTTCTGGTTTTGAAGTTGCTATTATTTTTCAAAAAATTTATGATGAGAGAAATTTGAGGGGAGAAAAAACCTATTTTTCATAGGCGCGAAAGAGCGAGACGCTTTCTAAAAAGAGGAGCCAGACTCGTGCTTTAAAAGAGGAGGCAACATGGACGCACATCCACAGCTAAATATGAGAGCAGCAGGGCAAGCGCCAACGGCTGCGGTCGTTATTATTGGGAATGAAATTTTATCAGGTCGCACAACGGATGCTAATCTGCCTTATATCGCCCAAAAATTGGGGGATCACGGGGTCAGTTTAGTCGAGGCCCGTTTTGTGCCAGATATCGTTCCAAGAATTGCTAAAGTCGTCAAAGAATATCATGAAGCCTACGATTATGTCTTCACCACAGGGGGGATTGGCCCCACCCATGATGATATCACGGCGGAGGCCATCGCCCACGCCTTTGGTCGTGAGCTGCTCTTAAATTCTGAAGCCCAAGGCATGCTGGAAACACATTATGGAAAAGAAAATGTGACCCCTTCCCGATTGAAGATGGCTTTTTTCCCCAAAGGCGCAACCCCTGTGGCGAACCCTTCTTCGGGAGCTCCTGGTTTTTGTGTAGAAAATGTGTATGTTTTGGCGGGCGTTCCCTCTATCATGCGCGCCATGCTTGATGGCATCCTACCCCGCATTCAGCACGGGCCCTCTTTTCACAGTGAGACCGTTTCTTGTTTAATCGGTGAAAGCCGCTTGGCCCAACAGCTTGAAGACATTCAAAAACAATATCCCCATGTGTCCATCGGCAGCTACCCCTTTTTTCACCAGGGTAAGATTGGCACCAGTTTGGTGGCGCGTCACCAAGACCCCTATGTCTTAAAGGAAGTGCGCGGCAAGCTGGAGCAGCTCGTCTATGCCCTCAATGGAACGCCTGTTGTGAAAGAAGAGCTATGAAGCCCAATCTTTCTCCCTTTCAATTCTTTGAGAAAAAAAGCTACGATGCAACGTAAAGGTGTATACCCTGGCACGTTTGACCCCATCACCCAAGGGCATTTGGACATCATCCAACGTGCTTTAAATTTGTTTGATACCTTGGTGGTGGGGGTGGCTGAAAACATACCAAAACAGCCGTTTTTTTCCCTACAAGAGCGTGTGGCTTTTTTGGAACAAGAAATACGAACCCTCCCCAGCCAGGACCAACAACGGGTTCAGGTGAGGCCTTTTGCAGGGCTTTTGGTGCATTTTGTAAAAGACCAACAGGCAGATGTGATTGTGCGTGGCCTGCGCGCCCTTTCAGATTTTGAATATGAATTTCAGATGGCTTGGTTGAATGCACGCCTTCAGCAAGGGATTGAAACCGTTTTTTTGATGGCGTCTGAACGTTATCAATATGTTTCTTCTCGAGTCATTAAAGAAATTGCTTGCCTAGGAGGCGACATCAGCCCTTTTGTTTCGCCAGCCATCGCGGCGGCGGTTCAACAGCGGTGTTTATCAAAAAAAATTTAAAGTAGCGAAACGAAACTGCTGCTCATACAAACCCCACGGGCCCAGCCTCTTTCTATGTTGAAGATTGACCCGCGGGGCTCAAACCCGTGACAGCTGGAGCCTTACGTAAAAGTAACCTTATTTGGCTGGAAATTTGAGAGAAAATTTTTCCATGACATGGGTGTGGCGCCATGAATGGTGCATTACAACTGAGGGAGTTGGTTGGGCGCTATTCCATTTGCTATAAAAATTTTCACCATTTGAAAGCTGATCCATGCTTTCGGTCGTGAGATAATCATAATGTCGCTCACCCAACATCTCATTCCAACCTCCCCAGTTGAACATAAGTCCTACGGGAGCTTGTCGCCCATTCCAGCCATTCATGATAGACTTAAAATAGCTGGCATCGCCGGTAAGGTTCCCCTCAACCAAGAATCGGGGGGTGATAAAAATCTCGACCTTGCTTTTATTGACAAAGACAAATTTTTTCCGATATCCCGTGGAGATGCTGAGGTACTGCCACGTATCTCCACATCTTGAAAAATCAAAGGTTCCCTCCAAAGGATTCTCAAAATCTGCGATCCGAAATTCAACTTTCCCCACATCGCTGTTAGGGTCTGGACGATATATTAAAACACCGTTCAAAAAGCGCTGATAAATCGCCTCTTCCTGTGTCTTCAGCAACGAAGTCACAGCTTTTGCCAGACGCTGTTGCATTCCTTCGCAATCAACCCCTGCAGGTAGGGGTTTTTTTATGGGTTTGGTTTTTTCCACTTCATAATTCTGAGGTCCTGCGTAAGCTGCAGCTGTTGGAGACAGGGTGCTGGTTAATAAAGCCAAGGTTGTGAAGCTGAAAAGCGAGTGCCGGCTGGGTTTTAAATGAGATTGTTTCACTGAAAAAATCCTCCTGATTATTTTTATAGGGTTTTGGAACATAACATTGAAATTAAACCCTTTTTTTTAGCCTATTGTTACAATAAAAAAAACGATTTGTCAAATACGCGTGGCGCTTTTTAATAGAAAATTTTGAGAATTGCTTCCCTTCTCAACACATTAAAAAATCTTGAATTATCGGTTGGTCAAAGCTATATTGCGCCCATGACTGCGGCATTTAAAGCAGCGGCAGCAAAACATAAAAAATGATTCGTCAGGGAATTTACTAACAAAGGTGATGCTTTTTCCAAGATTTTTTAAGCCGTTCCCCACCTTTGAGGTTCAGCTCTTTTTTAACAAATGGACTTTTTGGCGAAGCTTTTTAACGCTGTGGGAAGGGGAAGAAGATCGCTGGATTTTATGGTTTCCCGTCGTTCTAGGGCTTGGAATCTTCACCTATTTTTCCTTGAACGAAGAACCACCTGTTGTATTAGCCTGCGCGGGCCTGGCCCTTGGTATAGGGGCTTTGATCCTGGGGTGGTCTATTTCCCTCGGGTGGCGACGCGCAGGTGTAGCTTTTTTTGCATTTTCCCTTGGGTTTGGGCTCAGCCAGCTCCAAACCTTCTCCAAAAATCCAACCATGCTGAACAGGCATTTGGGGGAAGTCACCCTGGAGGGCACAATCCAATCCCTTGAGCACCTTCAGCCCACGTCTCAAGGTCTTGTTTATCGCATTGTATTGGGAAATTTAGACATTCAGCAAGCCCGTTCAGCTTCAGCGGCAAAAGCCGCCAAAACCATGACCCAAATCCGTGTGGTTATTAAAAAAACTCCATTTCCCCTGTGGGTGGGACAGCGGTTGCACCTTAAAGCCTTGATCTCTCCGTTTCGCCGAGGGGTTTCTCCCTATGCTTATGAATTTCGGATGCAAGCATTTTTTAAAGGGCTTTCTGCCACAGGCTTTGCAACAGCGCCGCCCAAGCTGGTTTCCCCCCCTGAAGACGCCTGGCGCATACGCCTCGATAACAGCCGGCACACCCTCACACGTTTGTTTCTGGAACAGATGCCATCCCCCACGGGTGCCCTGGCGGCGGCTTTGGTGACGGGAGATAAAGCCAGCGTGCCACCAGAGGTCAGCCAAGCCTTTGCAGGTTCAGGGATCGCGCATATTTTAGCCATCTCAGGCCTTCACCTTTCCATCGTAGCAGGAATCTTTTTCTTGCTGGTTCACACCACCCTTGGGCTTATCCCAAGCATCGCGCTTCGCTTCCCGCTGCATAAGCTGGCAGCTTGCTTTTCTCTGGTGGGAACAGGGATTTACCTCATTCTTTCCGGAGCATCCTATCCAGCCCAACGGTCTTTCATGATGACAGGCATGGTGATGCTTGCCGTGCTTTTGGACCGCCCCGCCCTAACCATGCGGTTGGTGACGACTGCTGCCACAGCGGTGCTCTTTATCACGCCAGAAGCCTTATTTAGCCCAAGTTTTCAACTTTCCTTTGCTGCAGTTGTTTCACTCATCGCCAGCTATGAAATGCTGGGGAAGAAAATTCAAGATTTTAAGGGAAGCGAAGCTGGCAGGTTCAGGCGCTTTCTTTTTTATTGTTTGGGATGCTGCATCTCCACCATGGCAGCAGATTTCGCCACAACCCCCTATACGATGTCAACGTTTCATCAGTTTACCCTTCAAGGGATTATCACCAATTTTCTCTGTATTCCCCTCACAACATTTGTGTTGATGCCCCTGGCGGTGAGCACCTGCTTTTTAACCCTGGTTCAAGATGTTCCCTTAACCCTCCCTTTTTTAAGCAAAGGGTTATGGCTTTTGGCGTGGATTGCCAAAGAAATCAGCTCTTGGCCAGGGGCCTTGGTGCAGGTTCCCCTGATGCCTCCCCTAGCTATCATCTTGATGACGCTAGGGAATTTGTGGCTAAGCCTATGGCGAACCCATTTGCGATGGCTTGGGTTTGTCCTAATCGCTTGGGGGTCTTTCCTTTTTTACCGATACCCATTGCCGAACTTATGGGTCGATGCAGAAGGTAAGCTGATGGCTTTTTGGGATGATCCCAAAAAAACCCTGTGGGTTTCAGACCAACCCAAAAAAGCATTCATTTTAGAAGCGTGGAAGCAGGAAATTGGAGAAAAAGTGCCCTCCCCTCAGTTATTTCCTTACCACTCCATCACGTTTCCTTGGAAATGTGATGGAGAAGCCTGTCAACTCACCTATACTTTGGGAAAAAAAACCTGGAAGCTGTTGCTTGCCAAACGCATCAACTCTCTAAAATCTTGCCAGGATATGGATTTAGCCGTCAGTTTGGCGCCCTTTGGAAAACCATGTCCTGGCAATTCTTTGAACATTCATTCCCTTGATTTAAAACGCAACGGAAGTTATATGGTTTGGTTGACGGAAGATGGGATACGCGTCAAACATGGCCGAGATATCCAAGGGAACCGACCTTGGGTTGTCTCTGAAAAGCGAAAATTACTTTGAATTTACATGATTTTCTATATAGCACGACCCCCCTCGAACACCCACTACAGAACCTTCGTCCATAGGAACAATCGCAGGTGGATTGGCAATTTCACCTGTAAATGCAATAAGCCCTGAAGTGGACGTAGACCCACTGCAAGATCCAATTTTTCCAAAAGCCTCAAAGCTTCCATGTTCTGAAGCGGTGACTGTAAGTTTTGCAAATGGGGCCTCTAAAACACCAATAAGAATGGATCCAGCGTCAGAAACAACCGCATCAATGTCAGCATCGATGTGTTCAAGGAGGGTCATATGTGCTCTTTCTCCTTTCACCTTAAGCGTGAGGGGTTCAAGGGTACGTTCAATATTCCAAGCTTCAAAATAGGCTTCACAAGTTAAATGTTCGAGAGGTTTTTGGGGAAGAAAAACGGTAAGGGGCTGGTCAAAAAAGACTTGAATGATCGTGAGGCGTTTTGATATGCGATAGAGTGCTGGGGCTTCACCAGGAAAATCCACTAAAATTACAGATTCTTCAGGTGACGCATGCCGTTTGACCATGACAGAAGGACCTTTAATTTCAAGAATTTCGATACCTCGGAAGCATTGCCTGCCAGCTACAATTTGAGAGAGACTTGAAAAATATATAGCTAAGAAAATGATAACTCTCAATGCATCCAAAGAATTTATCCTTTAAAAATAATAAGTTAATTTTAATAGTTTTTTTAATTTTGCATAAAATCAATTGGTTGAAAATTTTTTTGATTATTTATTTGAATTAAAACGTTTTTTTTAGATATGAATCAGATGAATAATTTCATATTCTTCAACCTTAAGATCATGTATATAATAGTGAATGTACATATCGTGCGCCTGTAGCTCAGTTGGATAGAGCACAGGATTCCTAATCCTGGGGTCGTGGGTTCAATTCCCGCTGGGCGCACCATGTTTGAATGTGGTGGTGAAGGATGTGAAAGATGATACCAGAATTTGAAGACCCCACAGAGGGTGCAATCTTTGAGGCTGGTTTGGCCTGCGCTGCCCAAGAAGGCTGGGAAACGTTTTCCTTTGAACACGTTGCGCAGCGGGCAGAAGTGTCCCTCCATGTTGTTAAGGCCCTGTTTCCTTCCAAGGAAGTGTTTCTATCGCGTTTCTTGGTTTACGTAGATGAAAAAGCACGGAATCAGGTTTGTCTGGAGGGGCTTGAGAGCTTAAAAGACCAGATTTTTGAGCTGATCCTTGCAAGACTTGAAGTTTTAGCACCTTACAAAACATGGTGCAAAGAGATTTATGAAGCTTCTTTAAGAGACCCTAGTTTGGCGTGTGCTGTCTCAAGAAAAGTTTTGGGTTACGTTAAATTTATGGCAGAAGTTTCCTTTAGAGATGCGCCCGCCTGCACCCAAACCCTTGGGATGCCCCTCCTACTTGGCCTCTACCTTCTTGGGTTTAGGCAATGGCTTCAAGATGAATCGCCAGATTCTCCAGCAACCCTTGCTTTTCTTGATAACGCGCTGACCTATGTTTTACCATTTTTTCACATGCTTCGACAAAGTTAGACTTTTTTAAGAGGGGTCTTCTAAAGCACCCTGAAGAAACCCAGGAGCAAAAGAAGATAGCGGATTTACTTCCACCACAGGGTTATCTATAGACCCCTTAATCGCAAAATGTGTCGCGAGAAGCCCCCTTCCCTGGACGCCAAAGAGAAAGTCTCCTAAAAGGGGAATTTTGCTTAAAAGCTGATAAAGGAGGTAAGCTGGAGCCATGCTGCCTTCTAAAGCTACACTATTTTGAGAAGGTTTAAGAGAACCTTGAAAGAAAATTCCGATACTTTTGTTTCTAGCAAGGGCCTTATGAATCAAGATGCTGTTTGCTAAATCGGCTGAAAAATAGGCCGAAAGACTTCCAAAAAGCATCCCTTCTTTGGGAGAAAACATCTCAAAAAAGTTAAATAGGGGTGCTAATGAAAGCAGGTTCAACAGCGTGGGCATCTCAAGAACCCGAAAATTTTTCATCCTCAACCTACCTTTAAACGGGTCTAAAAGAGAAGGCCTTGATGCTGTTAGCAAAAGCTCTCCCGAGATAACGTTAGGATAGATATTTGCAAATTTTAAAAAACGACCAGCTTGGTAGGAGCGCACCTCAAGGGAAGTTCCTTCTTCCTTAGGTTTCCATTCAATGAGAAAGATATCGTTCTCATGGGGAGGGGCTTGGGTTTTTCGCATAGACGGCAGATAGCCCGAAGCCACAATGGTTTCCCACCCAAAATTTTCCAGAAATTGTCTACCTTTAAGCCAAGCTGTCACACCTTTAGCAGCCTGTTGATGGGCCCCTTGGACCTGATCAAACTCAACTTGAACAGAGAGACGATCTCCCTGTTTTAAAAAGCTCTTTTGAGAAGAGGGGGATTTAAGCAGCGGAGAAAGATCTGCTTCTTTGCCCCTCAATTTCACTTCATACAGCTTTTGTTTTCCTTGCTTGCGTACCTGGAATGAGGCATGTGCGTTCCATCTAGGAGCTTGGATCTTTGAAAGCAACACTTCTTTGGGCGTATAATCAGGGGAAAGCGTTGCGCTGCCTTCAAGGTGAACTTGCTTTGAGGTCAGCGTTAGGCCGCGAACATGAAATTCCCCATTTTTTAAGGTATCAAGGCTTGTGCGGAGCTGCGACTCTTCTCCCAGTGGTTTTTTCCAATTTAAGAAAGGAACATCTAATTTTGTGGCTTTAAGATCACATAAAATGCTGAGAGAACCTTTTTGAGAATCCGCGCCCTTTTTTTCGTAAATCAGCGAAGCAGAAGCAGAACCTTCTGCGAAGCCTTTCACATCTAACCCAAAAGTATTTAAAAAATCAGGGGTCAGGGTATAGGTCAATTGATAGCGGGAGCTCCCTTTTTCACCAAAAACCTCTTCCCACTGGATCTTTGCAGGATGACTGTTAACAACGGCTGGGCCTTCTAGTTTAAGCTTTTTGGGTGAGACGGAGAGCTTAAACATGCCCTTTTGGATAGGGAGTTTCGTCCCTTCTTGAGCCCCCACATTCAGCGCAACGTCAACATTGTTTAGGTTAGCCTCAACAGCCACTTGAATTTCTTCGATTTCTAAATCGCTCTCCAAAGGAAAATGAAGCTTGAGCAAGGTCTTGGAGCTTCCCTTAAAATCCTTGGAAACAAGGTCAAATTTTTGAGGATATTCAAGGGGCTTATGGCTTATAATCTCTAAAAGATCAGGAATAGACCCTTTAAATTCAAGATCTGTTGAAAGGGTTTGATCAACCTGGTCCAACCCGTCTATCACAAGCTTTCCCTTTTCAAGATTCTGATCTTGGAGCGTGGCGTGGGAAAACACAATGGAAAAAATCTTTGTATCAAACGTTGCTTTTCCTGAAACATCCCTTGCTTTCGGCATCCCAGGTAAATAATCAACCGTGAGCCCTTCTAACGCCATGCTGCCTGAAAAATCTTGCTTTTGTGAGTCGCTTCCGGGTTTGTAAAGCAAATTTACGGTATGAATTCCCCCCTCACTCAAATTTTCAAAAATCCACGTTCGTGGCTTAATCGCCAGCTGGGGAGGCCAAATTTTTTGAAGGAAGGGCAGCGGAATCTCTCCCAATAGCTGCAGGTTAAACTGCGCTGATTTTTCCTTTGGCAGCAGGGCCTCTCCTTTTAAGGCAAATGTTTTGTCTTCTAGCGCTAGCAGACCTTCTGTCAGGGTTATCTTTTCCGGCATGATATGCAGAGCAACATGGCTTTTTCCAAGGGAAATGGTTTGAGAATTTCCTTTTGCCATTGGTGAAAAAATAAAATTTCCTTCAGCTGTTTGGAGGGTTGCACGGATGGGGGTGAGCATGTCTTTAGAAACGTCATACGCCCCCTCCAGGTTTCCTGAAAGAAGGGGAACCTGGGCAAGCCAGGACATCACTGGTTTGAAGATGCGCTCCCGAGTGGCTAGACGAAGTTTAAAATCTTTCCAATTGGCTGAAAAAGCTAGTTGATGTTGTTCAGGTAAAAACGTTATATCTCCCTGTAGGAATGCTTTTTTACCCTGGTAACCCATGTCAAATCCAAGGGTCATTGGGTCTTTTTTATAAAGATAAATGTGAAAAGGAGGGGGGTAAAAAGAAAGGCCGCTCAACTTCACGGGGAATGGAAGGTTAATATCAGTTAACTCAATTTCTTCAAGGCGTTTCCAAAATTCAGACTGGAGAAAATTTTTGATAGCAGCTTCAGTGTTTCCAGAAGGCCCCTCAGGAATAGCATTGCCAGAAAAAGCGCGCCACAACAATTCAGGGCGAGGGATCGCAAGCCCTTGGACCCATGTATTTCCTGACAAGAGGCTTTTAAGGCTTAAGCGAATGCCTAGCTTATCAAGCTTGAGGGTTTTTAACCCATGGCCTGGAAGTTCTATTTTTTGGAGTTGGATCTCAAAAGGACTATCCCACCGGCGCCAGTTAAGCTGAGCACTTTGAAATGTAAGGCCTTGGACTTCATGACTTACATGGCTTTGAATCCACGGCACCAATGGGTCTAAAGGAAGGGGACGTTGGGACAAGAAGAGCAACAGCAATACAAGCACACCAACAGCACCAAAAAAGACACTTATCAGCAACCGACCCAAAAATTTTAAGGCCTTGTTAACATGCTGTAAAAAAGGATGAATGCCCATAGAGCGTCGGACTTTCTAACCGATTAGGTGAATTTCTTACATTAAAAATTGCTTCTAGTGTACAAACTAAGACATAATAAAGCGTTTAGGAAGCTTTAATTCTTTAAAAGGAAGCATACCATGTATCTCTCAATTGGCTCCCAAGCCCCAGATTTTAACCTTGTTTTCAGTGCCACAGAAAGCGTTGCCCTCAGCACGCTGCGAGGCAAGCATGTGGTGCTTTATTTTTATCCCAAAGATGACACCCCTGGTTGCACCCAAGAATCTTGTGATTTTAGGGATGCGCTTCCCGCATTTGAATCAAAAGAAGCTGTGATTGTTGGGATCTCCCCAGATGGCCTGGAGAGCCACGAAAAATTTAAATCAAAATATCAGCTTCCCTTTTGGCTTGCCGCAGATGAGGGGGCTGAAGTCTGCCAACTTTATGGTGTGTGGAAAGAAAAGAATTTATACGGAAAAAAATCCATGGGGGTTGAGCGCACAACCTTTCTGATTGACCCACAAGGTATTATCCTTCGCATCTGGCCAAAGGTGAAGGTGGAAGGCCATGCCCAGGAGGTTCTCGGGGCTTTAAAAAGCTAGTTTTTAAATGTTAGCTTTTTCCCCACCTCTTTTAAGGGGGACTTTGGTCAAGCGTTATAAACGGTTTTTGGCGGACGTGCTCCTGGAAACCGGTGAGCTCGTCTGCGCCCATTGCCCTAACACAGGAGCGATGCTTGGATTGACAGAACCTGGAACACCTGTTTGGCTGTCCCAAAGCGACCGGCCAACGCGCAAGCTGAAGTACACCTGGGAGCTGGTGGAAGACTCGCAAACGGGGTTTATTGGGGTAAATACAGGAAACCCAAATGCTTTGGTTAAAAAGCTTTTACAACGAGGTGGAATCCCAGAATTTTCTGCATATCCCCATGTGAAAGCAGAGGTCTATGCTGAGCCTGGAAGCCGCCTCGACTTTTTCATTCAAGAATCTCTAGAGGCAGACACTTCAAATCTTGGATGCTATGTAGAAGTTAAAAATGCACATTTTAAACAGGCAGACCAAGCCCTTTTTCCGGATAGCCCCACCCAACGCGGGGCCAAACATATGGAAGTGTTAGAGCGACTTGTTCAGCGTGGCTTTGGGGCCTTTGTGCTCTACATCATCCAACGCCAAGATTGCTCAAGCTTTTCCCTTGCAGGAGAAATTGATCCAGCTTACGTAAAAGCAGCTGCCCAAGCTTTTGAAAAGGGGGTTCAACCCCTAGCCTATAGCTGTAAAATGTCTCCCCTTGGGATTGAGCTTAGCGCCAGACTTCCCATATTATTCCCTTAATATTTTTTCAATTTTTGAGGGCTACAATCCAAAAAAGAGCATTCGGTCGGTTTGAAAAAAGAGGGGCAAAAGTTTGAATTATGATATTTGTCTGGTTGGAGTGAGAGGATTTGAACCTCCTGTCCCCGCCTTCCCGAAGGTGGTGTTCTGCCAGGCTGAGCTACACTCCGTTTTTTCTGTTTTCTACCGTTTCTAGATGATGTCTACACGCAAGAACAACCTTTTTTTCTCCTCCAGCCCACTTCTTGAGGGTGAGCGAAAAGAAATTTTTGATGTCACATTTTGGGGGGTCCGTGGCGTTCACCCCTGTTCTGGGGAAGACTATCATCGCTTTGGTGGACACACCATCTGCACCTCTGTTTTTTTGAAAAGCGAAGAAGCTGGCGTACCCCCTACCCACCTCATTTTTGATGCAGGGTCTGGCCTGGCGCCCTTAGGTCAGCATCTTATTAAGCACTTCAAACCCCACCGGGTACTCTTGTTTTTTTCCCATGTGCATCTGGATCATTTTATGGGAATGCCTTTTTTCCTCCCTTTTTGGAAACAAGATTGGGAAATGGACATTTTTTGTGGCCATCTAGAAACGTTTGGGGGTATCAAAGACTATTTTCAACACTTGATCGCCCCCCCACTTTTCCCAATTCCTTTTAAAGACTTTCCAGCTTCCTTAAAATTCCATACCCTAGAGCCTGAGGCATCGTTGCCATGGAAAGGGTTTCATCTCCAAACATTTCCTCTAAATCACCCCGGAGATGCCATTGGATTCCGCGTAAGCTTTCGGGATAAGCATGTATGCTATGTGACAGACACAGAACATGTCCCAGATGCCCCTGATGTACATATCCTAAAAGGTATTCAAAACGCTGATTTGGTGATTTATGACAGCACCTATACAGACGAAATATGGCCCAGCAAAATAGGATGGGGGCATTCTACCTGGCAAGAAGGGATTCGCCTTGCAAAGCAAGCAGGTGTTAAAAACCTGGCCCTTTATCATCATGAACCTCTCCACACCGATGAAATGCTTGAAACCATCGAAAAAGAAGCCCAGGCAACCTGGGAGCCCGTTTTTTCAGCCCGCCAAAATATGACCATTTCTTTTTTGTGAAGATTTTTTGCTATAAAATCTTGACATTTTTTTAAGGCACATCCACCCTTAAATTTTGGGTACTTCTGAAAAATTTCATAAAAAGGTGTGGGTTTATAGGTATGGGATCCTATTTTCTAAAGCGGTTGTTGTTGATTATTCCAACACTCTTGGGGATCATGGTTATTAATTTCATCATTATCCAAGCGGCTCCAGGCGGCCCTGTTGAGCAGATGATTGCAAAAATCAGAGGGCTTGACAGTGACCCTATGGCCCGTTTGGCGGGTGATAGTGCTGCGGGGATGGCTGTTCCCAGGGGTGGTGGGGAAGATTCCCGCGAAATCTACCGAGCAACCCAAGGCTTAGATCCTGAGCTCATCAAAGACATTGAAAAATTGTATGGGTTTGATAAGCCTCCTCTGGAGCGCTTTGTCTTAATGTTAAAAAATTATCTATCCTTTGATTTTGGAGAAAGTTATTTTCGAGACAAACCCGTTTTAAGCCTGATCCTTGAAAAAATGCCTGCCTCGTTGACCTTGGGCATTTGGACGACCCTGTTGGTTTACCTCATTTCCATTCCCTTAGGCATCCGCAAAGCCGTTCGTGACGGCACCCCCTTTGATGCCTGGACGAGCACCCTTATTGTGGTAGGCTATGCCATCCCCAGTTTTTTGTTCGCCATTTTGTTGATCGTTTTGTTTGCGGGAGGAAGCTTTTGGTCTTTCTTTCCCCTTAGGGGGCTCGCATCCCCAGATTGGGAAACCATGGGCTGGTTTCAAAAATGTGTGGATTATCTCTGGCACATCACCCTTCCGGTAATGGCCCAGGTTATCAGTGGGTTTGCAAGCTTGACGCTTTTGACAAAAAACACCTTCCTTGAGGAGCTCAACAAACAATATGTCATCACCGCAAGGTCTAAAGGCCTGACAGAACGGACTGTGTTACTGAAGCATATTTTTCGCAACGCCATGCTGATTGTCATTGCCGGGTTTCCTGCCGCAATTTTACATATCTTTTTTACCAGCTCACTGCTGATCGAGATTGTTTTTTCTCTAGATGGGTTGGGCCTTTTAAGCTTTGAAGCAGCTTTAACCAGGGACTATCCTGTTGTTTTTGGCAGCCTCTACATTTTCACCCTTCTTGGCTTATTGTTGCATATTTTAGGTGACTTGATGTATACCTGGGTTGACCCAAGAATCCATTTTGGTGCGAGAACAGGATGAACATGGTGTTGTCTCCCCTCACCCAACGACGATTGGCCCAGTTTCGGAAAAATCGGCGAGCTTTTATTTCGTTGTGGCTTTTTTGCGGGCTTTTGTTTGCGGTCAGCATTGCGGAATTTTTATGCAACGATAAGCCTTTTTTGGTCGTGTATGATGGGCAACCTCACTTTCCTATCTTCTTTTACTATCCCGAAAGCGCGTTTGGCGGTGACTTCGAGACAGAAGCCGATTACCGAGACCCTTTCGTTCAGGAGCTGGTTGAAAAAAAGGGAGGCTGGATGCTTTGGCCACCCGTTCGTTATAGCTATCATACAGTCAACCTTAATTTGCCGACACCTGCACCCTCCCCCCCCTCGATGGATAATTGGCTAGGCACGGATGATCATGGGCGTGACCTTTTGTCCAGGCTTGTCTATGGGTTTCGAACATCGCTCTTTTTTGGCCTGATCTTAACGTTTTTTAGCAGCCTGATAGGGGTTTTAGTTGGCGCAAGCCAAGGCTATTTCGGTGGAAAAATAGACCTTATTTTTCAGCGGTTTATCGAAATTTGGTCAGGACTGCCCATTCTGTTTTTGCTGATGATTCTGGCAAGCTTTGTTCAACCTAACTTCGGGTGGCTTTTGGGTTTAATGCTTTTGTTCAGCTGGATGAGCTTGGTGGGTGTTGTACGAGCTGAATTCTTACGGGCCCGCAATTATGATTATGTCAAAGCAGCCCAGGTGCTGGGGGTTCCTTCCTGGCGCATTATCTGGCGACACATCTTGCCCAATGCCATGGTTGCAGCCCTAACGTTTCTACCTTTTTTGTTGAATCACGCCATTGCAACCCTCACATCCCTTGATTTTTTAGGGTTTGGGCTTCCCTTGGGCTCTGCTTCTTTAGGGGAGCTGTTACAACAGGGGAAAAATAACCTCCATGCACCGTGGCTGGGGATCACAGCTTTTTTCAGCATTGCAAGTTTGTTGACCCTTGTGACGTTTATTGGGGAAGGTCTACGAGATGCCTTTGACCCCCGGAAAAATATCATGCCGACTTCTACCCCAGGTAACCCAACCCTTCAACATGCTCCTGTTGGGCATTCATCTTGAAGGTAGCGCTTATGACGTCATCTGCTGTAAGCCCACGCCCTTTGCTGGAAATTCAAGATCTTTCCGTTTCTTTTGCTGTAGAAAAGCAACTGGTTGAAGCTGTCCGGAATGTTTCATTTTCCCTGTCCAACGGCAAAACTTTAGCGTTGGTAGGAGAAAGCGGTTCAGGAAAATCTACCATTGCCCACGCCGTGCTTCGGCTGTTACCCTACCCCAAAGCTTTTCACCCTTCGGGGAAAATTTTTTTTGAAGGCCAAGATCTGTTAACCGTGCCAGATGCCGTGCTTCGCACAATCCGTGGTAGGCGCATTGGGATGATCTTCCAAGAACCCATGACGGCTTTAAGCCCCCTGCACACCCTCTTCAAACAAATTGGGGAGAGCTTATGGGTTCATCAAAGGCTCAAGGCCCCCGCTTTGGAAGCACGAATCCTGGAGCTTTTAGACCTTGTTGGCTTTCCTGAGGGCAAAGACCGTTTAAAAGCCTACCCCCATCAGCTTTCCGGAGGGCAACGCCAGCGGGTGATGATCGCTATGGCCCTTGCTTGTAACCCTGATGTACTAATTGCCGATGAGCCTACAACAGCGATGGATGTCACCCTCCAAGCAGAAATCTTAGAGCAATTAAAGACCATCCAACACCAGACAAAAATGGGACTGCTGTTGATTACACACCATCTGGGAGTGGTGCAGCGCATGGCAGACGAGGTCGTCGTGTTAGCCAAAGGCAGCGTCGTGGAAAGAGGCCTTCAAACATCGGTCTTTCAAAATCCCAACCATGCCTACACCAAGCGCCTCCTGGCCAGCGCCCCTTCTGGAGATCCTGTTCCGCTGGCTCTCGAAGCGCCTGGATTGGCTTATGGAAAAGACCTTTCGGTTCGGTTTTCCCAGAAAAAAGGCTTGTGGTCTTCTCGCTGGAAACACGCGCTGCAAAATCTTTCCTTCCATATTTCAAAGGGAGAGACCCTGGGCATTGTGGGGGAGAGCGGCTCAGGCAAGACAACCCTCGCCATGGCGCTGCTTCGGATGCTTCCGTTCCAGGGACAATTTGTTTTTCAAGGGCAACACTGGGAAGCCCTTTCGAGAAAAGCAGTGCAACGACTTAGGCCCAACCTTCAGATGGTTTTTCAAGATCCTTTTGGCTCCCTCAACCCCCGCTTCTCCGTTCTTCAGATCATCGCAGAGGGGTTGGAGGTTCATCGCTTAACGCGCACCGCAAAAGAAAAAGAAGACCGTGTTTGTAGAGCGTTGAAGGATGTAGGGTTAGACCCAACAGATCGCCATCGCTATCCCCATGAATTTTCAGGAGGACAGCGCCAACGCATCGCCCTAGCCAGGGCCTTGGTACTTAACCCTGCTTTGATGATTTTGGATGAGCCCACCTCAGCTCTGGATCTTTCAATCCAGGCAGATATTTTGGCGCTTTTGAAAAAATTACAAACCCTTTATCAGCTTTCTTACCTTTTCATCAGCCATGATTTGGCCGTGATTAGGTCTATCAGCCATCGGGTGATCGTGATGCAGGAAGGAAGCGTTGTGGAGGAAGGCCCCACCCATGAAGTTTTTGAAAACCCTCAACATCCCTATACACGTTCCCTTATGAAGGCTTCACTGGCTTTCCATCTCTCTTCCCAAGATTCCCCCACAGGCCATGGCTGATCTAAACCTCCCTCTTTTTTTTCGCCAAACCGCTTCGCCTGCGGCCACCGAGCAGCCATTTGAGCTTGTCTCCCCCTTCGAGCCCGCGGGGGATCAGCCCCAAGCCATCAAAGCTTTGTTGGAAGGCGTTGAAAGGGAGGAGAAGAACCAGGTGCTTTTAGGGGTTACAGGGTCTGGGAAAACGTTTACCGCAGCCCATATCATCCAAGCATCCCAACGCCCCGCTTTAATTCTGGCACCAAACAAAACCCTCGCGGCCCAGCTTTACGGGGAGATGAAGGGTTTCTTTCCCAACAATGCGGTGGAATATTTCGTTTCCTACTATGACTATTACCAACCTGAGGCCTATGTGCCCCGCACGGATACCTATATTGAAAAAGAATCTTCTATCAATGAACAGATTGACCGCATGCGCCACAGCGCCACCCGCTCTCTGTTAGAACGACGGGATGTCATCATTGTGGCAAGCGTTTCATGCATCTATGGTATTGGTTCAGTGGAATCTTATAGCCGGATGGTGTTAGAGCTGCGCCAGGGGGAGCAGGTTAAACGAGAAGCTCTTTTTCAAGCCTTAGCCCAACTTCAATATAAGCGTAACGATTTGGTGCTTTACCGAGGGCATTTTCGAGGCAAAGGGGATGTTGTAGAAATTTTTCCTGCCCACTACGAAGATCGCGCATGGCGCCTGTCTTTTTTTGATGATGAGCTGGAGTCTCTCTGGGAAGTAGACCCCCTCACGGGAGAAAAAATCAAATCCCTTGAGCAGGTCGTGGTATACCCCAACAGCCACTACGTCACGCCAGGGCCCACGCTCCAACAGGCTATTAGCGCCATCCGCCACGATTTGCAAAAGCGGCTTCAGGAGCTTGAGGCGGAACAGAAGCTTTTAGAGGCCCAACGCTTACGAGAACGCACCACCTTTGATTTGGAGATGCTGTCTGCAACAGGCATGTGCGCAGGCATTGAAAACTATTCCCGCTATTTAACGGGCCGCAATCCGGGGGAGCCGCCGCCCACGCTGTTTGAATACCTTCCCCAAAACGCCCTGCTGATTGTGGATGAAAGCCACGTCAGCATTCCCCAGCTGGGCGGCATGTACCGCGGAGATGCTGCTCGCAAAAAAAACCTTGCGGAATATGGCTTTCGCCTTCCGTCTTGCGCTGACAACCGTCCCCTCAAATTTGAGGAATGGGATGCCCTGCGCCAGCTCTCCATTTTCGTCTCTGCAACCCCTGGGCCCTGGGAGCTGGAACAAACCCAAGGGGTTTTTGTGGAGCAAGTGATTCGCCCCACGGGCTTGATTGACCCACCCTGCTTCATCCGTCCCACAGAGCATCAAGTGGATGACCTGATCCATGCTTGCAAAGAAACAACGGCCAAAGGGTATCGCTGTTTGGTGACAACCCTGACGAAAAAGATGGCAGAGGCCCTCACAGATTATTTAACAGAAGTTGGCTTGAAAGTGCGCTACTTACATTCAGATGTTGACACGCTGGAGCGCATTGAGATTATCCAAGGGCTTCGCAGCGGAGAATTCGACGTATTGGTGGGGATTAACCTGCTTCGAGAAGGGTTAGACATCCCAGAATGTGCGCTGGTAGCCATTTTGGATGCGGACAAGGAAGGTTTTTTAAGGTCTAAAACCTCCCTCATCCAAACCATCGGACGCGCTGCCAGAAACCTGGAAGGCAGGGTTATTTTGTATGCAGACACCCTCACCCGTTCTCTCCAAGGAGCCTTGGAAGAAACCGCGAGACGGCGAGAAAAACAACAAGCCTACAACCTCGCCCACAATATTACCCCTGAGAGCATTCAAAAAGCTTTGCCAGATCTCCTGAAAAGTGTGTATGAGAGCGACCATAGTAAGCTTCCGGCGCGTTTGGCAGAAAAAGCAGCAGCTCCCTTCTTTAAAAACGCAAAAGAGAAAAAGGCTTACTTGAAAAAACTTGAAAAACAGATGCTCCAAGCAGCAAGCAACCTTGAGTTTGAAGAGGCCGCGCGCCTTCGGGATGAGCTTGCAGCCCTCCAAAAAGAAGACATAGAGCTATCCTGAAAAGATAGAACTCTTTGCCATAACCTCTCTCACGCAGAGGATGTCCCGTTCTTTTTATAGAATACACAGAGTATTTTTTTAACCCTTATGGGCAAAAATTTACTTTTAAAAAAGATTTAGATGGCAAGATAATAATGTATTGAATTTATTTGAAAAAAAGCAATTATTATGTCTAGCCAATTAATCTCAGCTACATTTTTGAAGCTCGCATTTATTGTTTTTATGGCACCTCAATTTGCCTTTTCAACAGGCACGGCCGAAACATCTTCAGAGCCACGTAGCAAATATCGAAAGCTGAATGAAAAACCTGTTTCTCAACCTTCACCTTTTGAAAGGCTTCCTTCAGATATTATCAAACTGATCCTTGCGGAGCTTCAGAAAAAAGATCTGCTAAACCTCCGGGAGGTTGAGACAAAATTGAGGAACATAGCCACCCTGCTCATCACCAACGTTCAAATTCCAGCCAATCTCCCAAATCAGAAACAGGTTGAAAGGTTTTTTAAAGATTTAACTACAGTTAAATTTCTGGAAAAAAGAGGTCCTTCAGAGGCTTTCGTGAACCTTTTTCGTCAAGCGCCAGTAGAAGATTTATCCCTGTCCAATAGAAAGATCAACGATGAAAAAATCACAACCATCGCACCCGCTTTGCCAGTCAACCTTAAAAATCTTGATCTGAGCGAAAACAACATCGGGGATGCAGGTATACAGGCTTTGGTTCTCCGGCTTCCACCCACCCTTGAATCGCTTAACCTGAGTTATAACAATATCGGTGATGCGGGTGCACAAGCGCTGGCACACAACCTTCCATCCACCCTTAAATGGCTTTACCTAAACCAGAGCAACATCAGAGATGCAGGTGCACAAGCGCTGGCGCACAACCTTCCACCCACCCTTCAAGGGCTTTGGCTGAGCGAGAATAATATATCAGAGAAAAGTTTTCAGGCTTTGGTTCCACGGCTTCCGCCCACCCTTGAATCGCTTAACCTGAGTTATAACAACATCGGTGATACAGGTGCACAGGCCCTGGCCCTACGCTTTCCATCCACCCTTAAATGGCTTTACCTAAACCAGAGCAACATCAGAGATGCAGGTGCACAAGCGCTGGCACACAACCTTCCATCCACCCTTAAATGGCTTCAACTGGGTGGGAACAACATTGGGGACATAGGTTTGAGCGCCTTATTGGAGGCAATCCCAAGAACGGATTTGGGAACTCTAGTTATTTCTGTGCCTTCCAGCTCACCCCTTCGTGCAAGATTTGAAAACCTTCGCAATCGCCATGGAAAACCCATCTCCGTGATATTTTGGTAAATCCCCGGCAAACATCAATAAACTTCTTCACAAAAGCCCTTTTTTAGGGGTTGGGAAGAGCCGGCCAATTGATTTCATTCAGATCTGAAGACAGCCTTTGACTTTTTTAGTATTTAATTTATAAAAAGGGGAAAGAGTTAACCTGTAAGGGACGTGTGGGATTATGGATATGCGGTTTTTTCCAAAAGTTGGTGTAGCTTTTAGAGCCATAGGCTTTTCCTTGGTGTTTTTAGCTTTGGGGGCGGGCATGCTTTCTCAAGCTTTTTCAGCAAAATCTATGAGTCAAACCTCTCCTTTGGCAGACGTGTTGGTTCCTTTAATACCAGCCGTTGTGAACATCTCAACGGTGACCCACGTCAAAAAACAACAGCAACGGGTTTTTGAGATGCCTCAATTTCCCCAAGGCACACCGTTAGATGAATTTTTTCGTGATTTTTTTGAGCAAATCCCCGGAGGCCCTCTGGGCGGCGGGAGACAACGCTCTCAAAAAATTGCCTCCCTCGGTTCTGGGTTTATCATTGACCCACAAGGTTATGTGGTAACGAACAATCATGTCGTAGCTGAAGCCGATCAAATCACCGTGATTCTCAACGATGGAACCAAACTGAAGGCTAAGTTAATTGGGCGCGACACCCGCACAGATTTGGCTTTGTTAAAGGTGGAATCTTCAAAGCCACTTCCTTATGTTTCATGGGGGGATGCTTCCAAAATTCGGGTAGGAGATGACGTGTTTGCCATCGGAAACCCCTATGGCTTGGGGGGCACGGTTACGACGGGGATCATTTCCCATATTGGACGAGACATTTCCAGCAAAGTGGGAACAAACTATATCGATGGATATTTCCAAACCGACGCAGCCATTAACCAAGGCAATTCCGGTGGCCCTTTGTTTGATCGGGAAGGAAAAGTGATTGGTGTTAATACCGCTATCTATTCCCCAACAGGAGCAAGCGTTGGGATTGGGTTTTCTATCCCAGGATTTATTGCCCAACCTGTTGTTGAACAACTGAAAAAATTTGGAAAAACCAAGCGCGGTTGGATTGGGATCAAATATCAGCGTGTTGATCAAGATATTGCAGAAAGTTTGGGGCTTGCAAAACCCGTGGGTGTTTTGGTGGGCGGTGTCGTGCCCGGGGGCCCTGCTGCAGAAGCAAAAATTGAGCGGGGTGATATCATCTTAAGAGTGAATGGAATCGATGTGGACGACGCCAAACGTTTTCCTCGTTTGATTGGAAGCCTTCCTGTTCAAGCTGTTGTACCTGTGGTGGTGTGGCGTAAAGACCCCAAAAGCGGTACATATCGAGAGGTAACGCTTCAAATGAAAGCCCGGGAAGCAACCCTTGAGGATGATGCAGAAGCAGGAGAAGACAAACCGTTGGGAACTTCTGGCCCTGAATCAACCCTTTTAGGGCTTACCCTAAAACCCCTCTCTCCTGAGTTAAAAAATAAGTTGAATGCCCAAGGGGTTTTGATCTCAGGTGTTGACCCTGATAGCTCTGCCGCTGAAAAAGGAATCCAACCAGGGGATATCATCATCGAAGTTGATCAGGAAGAGGTGAGCACGGTTAAAGACATTTCAGAGAAGATTGCAAAAGCAAAACGAGAGAAAAGGGCGGCAGTCCTCCTGTTGCTTATGCGAGAGAGGGATGCGTTTTATGTTTCCCTTGAATTGCCTTCTGCTAAGGCAGAATCGGAAGAAAAATCAACACCTAAACGGTAATGGTTTTCCTCCTCGAGCTGATTAGATTAAGAAAGAAATTAAGATGGATTTTGAAACCGTTGAGCGCATCACTTCTTTGGCGCGCATCTCCTTGAAAGAAGATGAAAAACAAGCGTTTGTACGGGATCTGTCAAAGATTCTGGAATTTGTGTCTCACCTTGAAGAAGTTTCCACAGACGGTGTAGAACCTTTGGTGAGTGTGGCTGTTGAACGCATGCCCATGCGCCCGGATAAGGTGACAGAGGGCAATAGTGTTGAGAAAATTTTGCAAAACGCACCTCAACAGCTTCAGCACATGTTTGTCGTACCAAAAGTGATTGAGTAAATAGGTGCAGATTTGGCCTGCGTCGGGAAAGGTGAATGGTTGTGATGAAAAATGAGTTGAGGTCGTTTACGTGGACCCAAATTCGGGAAAAGCTTTTAAATCGAGCGGTCTCAGCGAAAGAGCTTGTGAGTTCTTATGTGGATGCCATGGAAGCAACCCAGCACTTGAACGCCTACATCACCCCCACGCCTGAGCTTGCCCTCGCCCAAGCGGAAGAAGCAGACCAACGTATCGCCAAAGGCGAAATGCGCCTTTTAGACGGTCTTCCCCTGGGAATCAAAGACCTGTTTTGCACCAAGCAAATCCCAACCACGGCAGCTTCTCGCGTTTTAGAAGGGTTTATTTCGCCTTATGAATCAACGGTGACGCAAAAGCTGCGGGATGCAGGGGCCATCACCCTGGGAAAATTGAATTTGGATGAATTCGCCATGGGGTCCGCCAACCTTACCAGTGCATTCGGGCCCGTCATTAATCCTTGGAGATCAAAGACAGATCCTTCTAAACAGCTGGTTCCAGGTGGGTCATCAGGGGGCTCTTCTGCAGCCGTTGCAGCAGGTTCAGCCTTGGCCGCTTTAGGAACCGATACAGGGGGCTCTATCCGCCAACCTGCAGCGTTCACAGGGGTTGTGGGGTTTAAGCCTACCTATGGGCGCTGTTCTCGCTGGGGGGTTGTGGCGTTTGCGTCCTCCCTAGATCAACCAGGGCCTTTGACCCGTGATGTAGCGGATGCAGCAGCGCTTTTAGAGGTGATGTGTGGGCACGATCCGAAAGATGCGACATCTTCCCCCCACGCCGTTCCGGCTTTTTCTAAGGCGCTTGGGCAGAGCGTCAAGGGGCTCAAAATTGGGATTCCCAAAGAATTTTTGTTGGAAGGCATGTCTGAGCCTTTGCTTCAGCTTTGGGAGCAAGGAAAAGCCTGGCTCAAGCAAGCAGGGGCTGAGATTGTTTCAGTTTCCCTTCCCCACACCAGCTATGCCTTGCCAGCCTACTACATCATTGCCCCTGCGGAGGCTTCTTCAAACTTGTCCCGTTATGACGGTGTGCGGTTTGGCAAGCGGATGCCCGGAGAAAACTTAGATGAGCTTTACGCATTAACCCGCGGGGAAGGCTTTGGGAAAGAGGTCAAGCGCCGCATCTTAATCGGCACTTACGTTTTATCCCACGGATATTACGATGCGTATTATATCAAGGCCCAAAAAGTGCGGGCAAGGATTGCTCAAGATTACACCCAGGCTTTTCAAACTGTCGATGCTTTGCTGGTGCCTTCAGCGCCCACAGGGGCTTTTGGCATCGAAGAAAAGCAAACAGACCCCATTACCATGTATTTGAATGATATTTTCACAGTTCCCATCAGCCTTGCAGGGCTTCCGGCCATTTCAGTTCCTGCTGGGTTGGATACAGAGGGTCTCCCTCTGGGGCTTCAAGTGGTGGGACGTTCTTTTGATGAAGAGATGGTGTTGCGGGTTGCATCAGTGTTGGAAAAAGCAGCTGATTTTAAGCCACTTCCCTTTTAATAGACTTTATTTGCAACATAATAGATTGTATGATGAACATATATTCGCTACACCCCTTAAAAAGATGTGAAGGTTGGCTTCCAGAAAACAAAGGTAAGTAAAAAAACATGTCTGACGAGAAAAAGTGTTTGATTGCAGGGGAAACAGGGCTTTGGGAAATGGTGATCGGGCTGGAGGTTCATGCTCAAATAACCTCGTCATCAAAGCTTTTTTCCGGAGCCTCCACAGCCTTTGGCGGAGAGCCGAACACGCAAGTTTCGTTTTTGGATGCTGCATTTCCAGGCATGCTCCCCGTCATCAACCAAGTGTGTGTCGAACAAGCCGTTCGCACGGGCATTGGGTTGAATGGCACCATTAGCCTGACGTCAGCTTTTGATCGCAAAAATTATTTTTATGCAGATCTACCTTCAGGGTATCAAATTACCCAGTTCAAAAAACCCATTGTGGAAGGGGGCTATCTGGATATTGAGCCAGAGCCTGGAAACTTAAAGCGCATCCGCATTAACCGCTTGCACCTTGAGCAGGATGCTGGGAAAAGCTTTCATGACCTTCACCCCTCCCAATCTTTGATTGATCTTAATCGCGCAGGGATTGCTTTGATGGAGATTGTGTCAGAGCCTGATATGCGCACAGCAGCAGAAGCCGCTTTGTATGTGAAAAAGCTGAGAGCACTGCTTCGCTATTTGGAAACCTGTGATGGCAATATGGAAGAGGGAAGCTTGCGGGTGGATGCGAATATTTCGGTTCGCAAACCGGGGGAGGCCCTGGGAACAAGGGTTGAGGTGAAAAACGTTAACTCCATCAAATTCTTGCAACAAGCTATTCTCTATGAAGCAGCACGCCAAATAGCGCTTTTGGAAGCACGCGGATCTGTCTCCCAAGAAACCCGTCTTTTTGACGCGAATAAGAGCGAGACGCGCTCGATGCGAAAGAAAGAGGAAGCCCACGATTACCGCTATTTTCCAGATCCAGACCTCCCTCCCCTCTGCCTTTCCCAAGAGCTTGTGGAAGGCATTCGCCGCGCTTTGCCAGAACTGCCAGAGGCTAAAAAGCAACGCTTGATGGAAACCCTTGGGCTTTCCGCCTATGATGCTGACGTTTTGGTAGCAGAAAAAGAAACGGCTGCTTTTTTTGAGACGACCCTCGCGTTATCCAAGCAGCACCCTCAAGCAGTGGCTAAAAACCTGGCTAACTGGATGATGGGAGACCTATTCGCGGCCCTTAACAGGGATGGGGCAGATTTAGAGCGCATGGCTTTGACTCCAAGCGCTTTGGCAAAGCTGATGGATTTGATCCAAGAAGGGGTTCTTTCTGGAAAAATGGCCAAAGAAGTTTTTGCACTGATGTGGGAAACAGGGCAAGACCCTGAAGCAATCGTCGCAGAAAAAGGGTTTCGCCAGGTGAGCGATGAAGGGCAGCTGCGCCAGATTTTACAGGATATCTTGCAAAAAGAATCGGATAAGGTGGAGGCGTACCGTGGGGGCAAAGACAAGCTGTTTGGTTATTTTGTGGGCCAGGCCATGAAAGCAACCCAAGGCCAGGGGAACCCTGCCATGGTTAACAGCCTGCTGAAAGAGCTCCTTGACAGCCCTGCTTAACAGGATTGAATTCTTTTCAAAAAAATTAAAAAAAACTGTTAGCAACATTTGCTTTATTAACAGTTTTTTAGCCGTGATCAGCAATTCCAAAATAAAAAAACTCCTTATTTATCAATTAAATATTGAAAAATACTTTTATTTATTTGAATTGAAATATTATTATTTCTTTGTATTTGTTTATTTTTTGTATTCTTCCAGCATTATTTAAATTTAAAAATAAGGAATTTTTTATGAAATTACACTCAAGCTATCTCATTGGTTTTGTTGCATTGATATCTCTTGCGTCCCAAGCTTTTCCTGTCAACCCCAAGTCTTTTGATGCAAAAGCTATGGGCACATCTTCTGACCGCTCTTCGACACCAAAAAACAGTCTCTTGGTAGAAGCACTTGATCTTCCTCAAAAGCGTTCACCAAAACTCATTTTACCTCTTTCTTCCCAAGAAGTAGTTCTGCACGGACTTATATCTGCTAGCAGCACCCAATCTCCCAGAGAGCCTCTTTCTTACAGCCCGTCTATCAGCCCAAGCATTTGCTCTGGAGGTACGGTATTTATTTATGAAAATCTACCTTTGGAAGCGAGCAAAGTCGATAAAATCCCTTCAGTTTCGTTAGCTCAACAAGAGCCCCTCAGCCCTGAAGAAGTCTCTGACATACTTGCTCATTCTGATTTGAGTTATACCGATACTAAATCGGAAAATTAATTTTTCTCATGTAAGCAACCCAAAAAAATCTGGACGCCATTGTTATTTTTTCCCAATTAGGTTAAAAAAGGGGATCGTTGTGGTTTATAAAAAAGTAGCGCTTTATCCGTGTTTCGTCCCAGGTTTTTTCTATGGCTTTTCGTTTTTTTAGCCTCTAGCAATTTGTTTGCATTCGTGGGCGCTTCCGCGGCTTCTCAGGTATCTGTTTCGAAAAAAGAAGCGCCCATCTTGTACATTTATAATTGGGCAAATTATCTTCCAGAAGTTGTGCTGCAACAATTTCAAGCTGAAACAGGCATACGGGTTTATTATGATGTTTTTGATAGCCCGGAGGTTTTAGAAGCCAAATTGTTGGCGGCACGTTCTGGGTATGATGTGGTTTTTCCTTCGGCATGGCCAGATTTAGCACGTCAGATTCCAGCGGGGGTTTACCTCCCCCTAGATTTTTCTAAGATTCCCAGTGCAAAGCTTTTAGACGCCAATCTCATGAAAAAATTGACGGCCGCAGACCCTGAAAACCGTTTTGCAGTTCCCTATTTATGGGGAACAACAGGGTTTGTTTATAATGTTAATGCACTGGCAGCTGCTTTCCCAGATGCTCCCGTTGAAAGCCTGCGCATGCTGTTTGACCCAAAAATTGTCCGAACCCTTGCTCAAAAAGGATGCCGGGTAACGCTTCTGGATTCTCCCATTGAAGTATTCTCTTCTGCGCTCACTTATTTGAGCCAAAATCCTGTGAAAGAAGATGTTCATTTGCTTGGAGAAGCTGTAAAAATTGTTCAAGGGGTAAGCCCTTTTATCTCCAAATTTGATTCCTCTCAGTTTATGAATCAAATTGCAACGGGAGAAATCTGCGTTGCACAAACCTGGTCAAGCTATGGGAATATGGCTAAACAGCGCGCAGCAGAGCGCAAAGATAGCCAAACTGTTCGGTATGTCATTCCATCAGAGGGAAGCTTTATCTGGTTTGATTTGATGGCGATCCCCATGGATGCACCCCATCCAAATAACGCCCACCGCTTTATCAATTTTATCTTGCGCCCTGAGATTATCGCCAAGATTACTAACCTTACACGTTCTCCCAATGCAGTGCCTTCTTCTGCTCCCTATATTCAAAAAGATGTCTTAGAAGACGAAGCCATCTACCCGCCACGAGAAGTGCAAGAAAAACTTAAGGTTGACGTTGTAAAATCTCGTGTGTATGAAAGAAAGCGACTCCGCGCTTGGACAAAAGTTAAAACAGGCTATTAGATTAGCTCATTTTCCAGAAAGGGATTCAGGAATTTATGGTCAAACTTTCCTCATCTCGTCTTGAGCCTTGGCAAAACCCCCGCGCAAAGCCCTATATCCACCTGGAAGGGGTTTCAAAAAATTTTGATGGGGTTGTTGCAGTCAACAACGTGACCCTTTCGATTTATAAAAAAGAATTTTTTTCCCTGTTGGGTGGATCTGGTTGCGGAAAAACAACGCTTCTCAGGTTGCTTGCGGGGTTTGAACGCCCCACCAGCGGACGCATCTTTATCGATGGTGTGGATGTTACCCAAACTCCGCCCTATGAGCGCCCGGTGAACATGATGTTTCAATCTTATGCGCTGTTTCCCCACATGACCGTTGCCCAAAATGTGGCTTTTGGGCTTAAGCAAGAGGGCCTGCCTAAGAAAGAAATCCAGGAGCGCATCCGAGAAGTCCTGGATTTGGTACATATGGGAAATTATGCAGAACGCAAGCCTCAACAGCTCTCAGGTGGTCAACGCCAACGGGTAGCTCTGGCGCGCTCTTTAGCTAAGCACCCCAAGATGCTGCTGCTGGATGAGCCCCTCGCGGCCCTTGATAAAACCCTTCGGGAGCAAACCCAGTTTGAGCTCGTCAACATTCAAGAAAAAGTAGGGATCACCTTCATCATGGTAACCCACGATCAGGAAGAAGCCATGACGGTTTCCACCCGCATGGGGATTATGGAGCAAGGACGCATCAGCCAAGTGGGAACGCCAGGGGAGATTTATGAATATCCAAATTCTCTCTTCGTGGCCAACTTTATTGGCTCCATTAATATTTTCGAAGGCCTGGTGGTGGAAGAGGAGGCTGATCACGTGCTGATCCGCTCCGAAGAAGCCGGGTGCCATTTATATGTAGGACATTCAGCCTTGGCGCCAGTGGGGGCCCATGTAGCGGTTGCTATCCGTCCTGAAAAAGTGATGATGTCAACGGAACGCCCGGAGATGCTCAAGAACTGCACCCGGGGGATTGTGAAAGATATCGGCTATTTAGGAGATGTTTCCATCTATCACGTCCAGCTGAATTCTGGAAAAATCGTCTTAGCAACCCAGCCAAATTTGGTACGTTTGGCAGAGCGCCCTGTTAAATGGGAGGATGAGGTTTACCTGTTTTGGCGGGCAGAAAATGGCATTGTTCTAACCGTTTAAGAGGGAATAACATCTTATGGCTTTTCTCGCTGTTTCTTTGCTGTCTTTTTTAAAAAAAATAGCGCGGCGCCCCTTTTGGGTTCTGGCGCCCTATGGCTGGCTTTTGCTATTTTTCTTGATTCCTTTTGTGATGGTTTTGAAAATCAGCTTTTCTGAACCTGTAACAGGGCTTCCCCCCTATTCTCCCCTTGTGGCTTGGCTTGGGGATTATGTTTTACAGATCAAGATCAGCCTTGAAAATTATCTGTTTGTGATTTCAGATGATCTCTACCTTTACGCCTATTTTCATTCCCTGTGGATTGCGTTTTGGGCAACCCTTGCCTGCTTGATGTTGGGGTACCCCATGGCCTATGGCATCGCAAAAGCTTCCCCCCGGTTTAAGATTCTGTTGCTGATGTTGGTAGTGCTTCCTTTTTGGACATCTTTCCTTGTGCGGGTCTATGCATGGGTAAGCCTCTTGAGCCCCCAGGGGGTCATCAACAACCTCTTGGTTTACCTAGGGGTCATTCAACATCCTCTCCCGCTCATGGATAATACTTTTGCGGTTTGGATTGGAATTGTTTACTCCTACCTACCTTTCATGATTTTGCCGCTTTATACCTCCCTCGAAAAAATAGACACAACCCTTTTGGAAGCTGCCTTTGACTTGGGGTGTCGTCCCTTTACGGCATTTTGGAAAATCATCGTTCCGTTGTCGCTTCCCGGCGCCATTTCCGGCTCTATTCTTGTTTTTGTGCCTGCTGTGGGAGAATTTGTGATTCCAGAGCTTCTGGGGGGATCAAAAACTTTGATGATCGGCCGGGTATTATGGAATGAATTTTTCCATAATCGGGATTGGCCGGTTGCTTCAGCTTTGGCCATTTTAATGCTTTTGCTGCTCTTGATTCCCATGACCATCTTCCAACGTCTTCAAAACCGTGAGACGGAATCTTGAGAAAGGTAACATGATATGACATCCCAGCGCTCTCCCTTCATTTTAGGTGTTTTGGCCTTTGGGTACGCCTTTTTATATGCGCCCATCTTGTGTGTGATCGTTTTTTCCTTCAACGCATCTAAGATTCCAACCCTTTGGCAGGGTTTTTCCCTGAAGTGGTATCAAGCGCTTTTTTCTAATACCCTTCTTCTAGATGCAAGCCTGGTCAGCCTGCGGATTGCTGTGGTTTCAGCAACCCTTGCTGTGATTATGGGAACTTTATGTGCGGTGATCTTGGTGCGGCTTCAGCCTTTTCGGGGGAAAACTTTGTTGGGCATCATGGCCACGGCCCCGCTGGTGATGCCGGAAGTGATCACTGGCTTGGCGTTGTTGATGCTGTTCGTTTCTTTTGAACAAGCTTTTGGCTGGCCCCAGGGGAGAGGCGTTGACACCATCACCATCGCCCACACAACCCTGGCTTTGGCCTATGTAACCGTCATTGTTCGGGCAAGGCTGTTAGAGGTGGACGAATCTTTAGAAGAAGCTGCGTTGGATTTAGGCGCAAAACCCCACAAAGTTTTTTTCTTGATCACCCTCCCCTTAATTTACCCAGCCCTCCTTGCCGGGTGGCTGCTTTCTTTTGCGCTTTCCCTAGATGACCTCGTCATCGCCAGCTTCACCTCAGGCCCCGGGTCTTCAACCCTTCCCATGGTCATTTTTTCCAGCATCAAGCTTGGGATTACACCGCAGATTAATGCCCTGGCAACCTTGATTGTGGTGTTTGTAAGCCTATGCGTGCTGATTGCAGGGTATATCATGCAGCGTCAGCTGAAAGCTTAATAGGCTTTTTCTTAAGGCAAAAGGAATCCAGCAATCTTCTTTGTACCGTTGGATTCCTTCCACCTGGATGACTCAAAAAATTCTATCAAAATTTAGTTTGATGGCGTCACACTGATCTGCCTTAGGGGAAACATTTCCCCATCATAGGCCTCATTTCTTGCTCTTTTTTCCTTATTTGCTGTGCACCAACAATAAATTCCAGCCACCGACGCACCCAAAACCCCTAGAACAGCAACCCCTCCTCCAATAAGGCTAGATAAATGCCGCCTCCAGAACGAGGCTTGTGGTGAATCTGGGTTCAGGGATACGCTGCTTGGAGAGGTATTATAATCTCCTAGACTATTATAATCTAAGCCAACTGGATCTTCAAAATCATCATAGCCTAAGCTAACAATTGGTAAGGGGGGCGTGGTTGTTGTAGAAGTGGTGGTGCCACTTAACCTGATTTTTGGCACAGCCGGGCTTCCAAAAAGACAGTGAGAATTTTGAAGGAAAGAGGCAGGGCCTTCATTAGAAAAAATATTTTTCAAAAAATTTTCTCTCACCGCGATTATACCACGAAGCCCTCCCTGAGTCTCATTGACTGGAAGTGGTAAGCAACCATTTTGGGTTAACAAAGCACAGGTTATTTCATTTTTAGCTGGTGAATACGAAGCAACGATAAGATTTTCCGAAAGCCCAGAAATTTGTTCCTGAAACTGGGAAGCAGTGAGGTTAATGCGCCCGATTTCAGACTCAATGAGACCAGTTTCACCATTATTCGGATTTTTGGACATTAAGCGAACATAAGCGTATTGACTATTTTCATCTATGTCTTGTAAGGAGATTAAGTTTTCTTGGTTCGATTCGAGAAAATTAGAGATGTGCATATCTACATTCTGGCCTAAGTCATCTATAAGCCGATCCATGATGCTACGCTTCTCGGTGCGAAAAATAAAAATAGGCTTATTCTGCGCTTTTCGATAAATCATACAGTCAGGGTTCGTTTCATTTACAGCCATCACATAGAGAAATTTATTTTCAGAATTATTAAAAAAGGAAGCAAAGTCTTTTGAAGATAAATCTTTCCCCACAAAATTTCCTTTTATTAAAATACCTAAAGCACCTTGGTCTTGAAAAGACGGTTTAAAAACCAATTCTGCAAACGAGATTTTTGATGAATCGCTAGAAAAAAGCTGGCTATACACATCTTTAATGTCTCTGCCCTCGGTAGTGCATATAATCTTTTTGAGAGGCTTCCTTTCCATCTGCGTGGGATGTAGATATGGATCAGCATTTTGTTCGGGGTGACGCTGTTCCAACAATGTTGTCTGTTCCTGAAGCGCTCCCCATCGCCTTATGCCTCCTTCTAAATTCTTTGCTGCGAAATTCAAAAAAGCGTCTCTTTCCACTTGCACTCCATGAAGCCCCATCCTGGCAGAAACATTAAAAGCAGAAAATGGCGCAGGGGTTGTCATAGTTTCCATCCCCCCTCCAAATGGAACCAAACCAGCCAAAACAGGCAAACTGTTAAAGCAATAGGCCGCAATTACCACAGAAGATATTATTTTCTATTTCATTTATTTTCCATTCATTACAAATTAATATAAAAAACCCAAATGAAACATAAATGAATAAATAAAATATAAAAAATGAATGATTTATTTGTTTGATATTATTATTAAAATATTTTTATAATCTTTTTTTTTCTAGGATTTTTAGAGGCTTGAGAGAGCTTAAGAGATACAAAAGTCGTCTTCTTTTTTATTAGACAAAAAATATTGCATTAAAACTTAACGCGTGATAGGTTCTACCTGTTCAAAAGTAAACTTTTTAAAGAATTAAAGCCTATATGTCAAAAAAAATATCTCTTCGCTTAACGGCTATTTGTTTTTTATCTGCTGTCTCAGCAACATCTGGGTATGGGATGCGGAGCTCTGCTTACACAAACAGCTCATCATTTGACCCTGAGACGTCAGAGGTTTCAAAAATGGAAACCCTTAAAACGTGGGTTGCCCCTCAGCACACCCCACACCTCAGGACAATACAAAAAAATGTGGCCATGACGGCGATGGAGAATCCTTATGCATTACATTTGGCTGGGATACCCATACCCAAAACACCGGGCAACACGCGATATTTTGGAAAAACATTTCCAACCATGCCGTTTGAACCGAAGTTTCTTCGCTACATCAGGAACATTTCAGACGCAAAAAAGCCCGTTACCCTAGAGCTTGCTGCAGCCATAGGGCTTGTTTCCTGGAAAGTACCCCTTTGCTTTGGAGAGAAAGGGGGAACCCACTATGTCAATGATCTTAATTTTTCAGCCATGGAGCGGATGTATGACACACTCATAGATCAGCGGCTTCGGGAAACCCCCGGTTTAAAAGAGATGTTGCTCAAGCTTCCTGGCAATTGCTTTGATATCCCTCAAACGCACCCTCACCTTTTAGGGGCAGTGGACGCGATTTATGTTCAAAATCTCGATCATTTTTTAAACCCTGCAGACCATCAACGCTATATGAGGCTTTTAACAGATCTACTTGCCCCAGGGGGAAGAGCTTTTTTATTTGCCCATAGCTTTCTCTTTAAAAAAGACGACCCTTTGTATAAGCTTTATTTTGAGCAAAAAAGAGCGGGGGATCTCTACCCCGGCTTTGTTAAGTACGACGCTGAATTTTCAGCATCTACTAAACACGGTTTTGAGATTGGCGAGTCTGTCTATTCCAATGTCACACGTCCTGAAGACAATGCGCTTTTTGAAAAATTCGACATCCAACCACCCAGAGATGCAGATCCGATTTACCATCCGCAGACGGGTTTGTTAGAGGTGACAAAACTTCATCAACGGGCAATGCAAAATTCCCTTTCTCCGTCGATTTACGGGAGACTTGTAGAAGCAATTCCTGAAATTACCTTAATCGACACCTTTTTCATGACGAAAAACGGACAAAGAGTCGAAAAATGGGACAATGGCGTAAACTATGTGGCTGTAATCTTTGAAAAAAAATAAATTTTTTGAAAAGCCCCTGGGTTGTAAAACCCTGGGGGCTGCCCTAAACACCTTCCAGTTCACAAATCCCTCTTTTTTGATGACGAATGCCTTGACGAGAGGTCTGCTTTCTGTTTCTTTTTAAGGATCAGGTGATGGGGGATAGTTTAGCGGTAGAACTCCCGGCTCTGGACCGGGCAACTCTGGTTCGAATCCAGGTCCCCCAGCCAACAACAATGTAGAACAAAAGGCCATGTCCCAAAAAACCCCATCTACAGACCTCCTTCCCGCCCTGGCCCATGCCTCGCGTGAAGACTGGGTTTGGGTGGATGTGCGGACAGAAGCAGAGTTTCGCGGTCCCACAGGCCATGTCGCCGAAGCGTTGCATGTTACCTTAGGCATGCCCTTGCTTCACTTTTTAGACCAGGCAGACCCCTCTAAAGCCTATCTTTTTGTGTGCGCCCATGGCTATCGCTCAACTAAAGCAGCCCTGCTCGCTCTTGAAAAAGGAGTTTCCCACGCCAAAAGCCTGAAAGGTGGGATGGAAGCATGGGCTCAACAAGGGTTTTCTGTTGAAGTTTCACCCCCCCTTTGAACGTCTCGATTTTTGTTGCAAAAAGACTTGAGTTTTTGGAGATTTTTGCGATGATGGGGGTAGCAAGCCTTGTGCGTGAAGACTGCAGGAAAACCTGGGTTTGGCGCCTGGCTTGATAATGTGTTGGAAAACAAAAGAAATTGACGTTTCGCCAAAAAGGGACACGTTAGTTTGCTAGAGGAATAAGAGGATTTATTATGAGCAAAGTTATCGGTATTGATCTTGGAACCACCAATTCTTGCGTCGCTATTATGGACGGCCAAACCCCAAAAGTTTTAGAAAACAGCGAAGGCCTGCGGACCACCCCTTCCATGGTGGCTTTTACAGATTCGGGGGAGCGCCTTGTAGGACAGAGCTCTAAACGACAAGCAGTGACCAACCCTGAAAACACCTTTTTTGCCGTTAAGCGATTGATTGGCCTTCGGCACAAAGACCCTTTGGTTGAGAAAGATAAAGGCCTGGTGCCTTACAAAATTGTCGAGGGAGATAATGGGGATGCTTGGGTGGAAGCTCACGACAAGCGCTATAGCCCCAGCGAAGTCAGTGCGTTCATTCTTCAAAAAATGAAAGAAACGGCGGAAAATTATCTGGGAACTTCGGTCACCCAAGCTGTTATCACGGTTCCTGCTTATTTTAATGACTCCCAACGGCAAGCCACCAAAGATGCCGGGCGCGTTGCGGGTCTTGAGGTTTTACGCATCATCAATGAGCCAACGGCGGCAGCCCTTGCCTATGGTTTGGAAAAAAAAGAAGCAGGTCTTATTGCTGTATATGACTTAGGCGGCGGAACCTTTGACGTTTCCATCCTTGAAATAGGGGATGGTGTGTTTGAGGTGAAAGCCACCAGTGGAGACACCTTTTTGGGCGGAGAAGACTTTGATAAACGCATCATTGACTACCTCGCAGATGAATTTCAAAAAGAGCAAGGGATCGACCTGCGCAAAGACAAACTGGCGTTACAGCGCTTGAAAGAAGCTGCTGAAAAAGCGAAAATTGAACTTTCTTCAGCCATGCAGACGGACATTAATCTTCCCTTTATCACGGCGGATGCTTCTGGGCCTAAGCACTTGAATGTTAAGCTGACCCGGGCGCGTTTGGAAACCCTCGTGGCGGATTTGGTGGAGCGAACCATTGAACCTTGCAAAAAAGCTTTAAAAGATGCTGGGCTTCAGGCATCCGAGATACAGGAAGTGATTTTGGTTGGGGGGATGACTCGCATGCCCAAAATCATGGAAACCGTCAAAAATCTTTTTGGCCGTGAACCTAATCGGAGTGTTAACCCAGACGAAGTGGTTGCCATTGGCGCTGCTATCCAAGGGGGCATTTTGAAAGGTGATGTGAAGGATGTGCTGCTTTTAGACGTCACCCCTCTGTCTTTAGGCATTGAAACCCTGGGGGGTGTTTTCACCCGTCTCATTGACCGCAACACCACCATTCCAACCAAAAAATCTCAGGTTTTCTCAACCGCTCAAGATGGACAAACAGCAGTCACCATTCGTGTATTTCAGGGGGAGCGAGAGATGGCCGCAGACAACAAAGCGTTGGGGCAGTTTGACCTGGTCGGGATTCCTGCAGCGCCAAGGGGCACGCCTCAAATTGAGGTGACTTTTGATATTGACGCAAACGGGATTGTCAGCGTTTCTGCAAAGGACAAAGCAACAGGCAAGGAGCAACAGATTCGCATCCAAGCTTCAGGCGGTTTGAGCGATGCAGACATTGAACAAATGGTTCGAGACGCAGAAGCCCACGCTGAGGAAGACAAAAAGCGCCGCCAGCTGGTGGAAGTGCGAAACGAAGCAGAAGGCGCCCTCCATGGGACCGAGCGCAACCTGGCAGACCATGGCGACAAAGTCTCTGCTGAAGTGAAAGCCACTCTTGAGACGAAGCTTGAAGAATTGCGCACTGCCCTTCAAGGAGAAGATGTAGAGGTGATTAAATCTGCCTCTGATGCCTTGCTGCAAGCCTCTTATCCCCTTGCAGAGGCCATGTATAAAGAAAACGCATCTGATGCCGCGCAACCAGATGCCGCAGGAGAAGAAGCCGGATCTCCCCAAGGCGAAAAAGGTTCTCAAGGTCCTGTGGTGGATGCAGATTATGAAGACCTTTCTGAAAAGAAATAATGTTTCGTCCCTGGCGATTGGATGATCAAGAAACATAAGAAAAAGAAGGAAGCCTTTGCCAGGCTTCCTTTTTTGCTTTAGACCACCCCAGCTCATGAAAAATCTATTTGTCATTACGCCCCCCACGTGACATACTGGCGAGAGGTCGTGTGAGTCGTAAATCAGAGAGAAGGAGCCTTTAAAAATGAACCCTTTTAAGAATGTTATGCAACAAGCACAGGTGCTTCAAGCCCAGATGGCAGAAGTTCAAAAAAAGCTGGACCATCTTGAAGTAGAAGGCGCTTCCGGGGGCGGCTTAGTTTCTGTGAAGTTTAAAGGAAAGGGAGAGGTCAAAAGCGTTTCTGTTGATGACTCATTGCTGATCGCTTCAGAAAAAGAAATTTTAGAGGATCTTTTGGTCGCGGCATTTAATGATGCTCGCATGAAGGCCGAGGCCCTTGCTTCCTCAGAGATGGCTAAGGTTACGGGTGATCTAAAGCTTCCCGGTGGCCTTAAATTACCTTTTTAGCTTTTGGGGACCTATACCATGGCTAGCAAAGAAATTCTAACCGTCACCCCTGGAGCACTGTCTCGCATTCACGCCTTGCTTGCGGCGCGTCAAAAACCTGCCTTAGGGGTTCGCCTTTCGGTGAAAACCAAAGGTTGCTCGGGGCTTGCTTATGCCCTTGAATACGTAGACGAAGCATCTGAGGGAGATGAGGTGGTGGCCTTGCCTGATAACGTTTGCCTCTACATTGACCCAGGTGCGCTTTTATTTTTAATTGGCTCTGAAATGGATTATCAAGACGACGCGCTGAAATCTGGCTTTCTGTTTCGCAACCCTAATGAAAAAGGAAAATGCGGGTGCGGTGAATCTTTCCATGTCTGATGAGGAGATGCTTCCCCTCGATGCGTTTGCTACCCTGGGCATAGAGCCTTGCTTTGGATTAGATTTGCCTGCTTTAGAGCAAACTTATCTGGAAGCTCAGCAACGCGTTCACCCAGATAGGCTGAAAACCTCTCCCCTCGCTCAACAAGTAGCCACGCGCTTATCTTCCCAAGTAACCCAAGCTTATCATAGGCTAAAAGACCCTTTAACCCGCGCGGAGGCTCTGTTTCAAGCAAAAAAGGTCTGGCCTTTACCGCCTGTTGAGGCCTGTGGCACAGAGCTTCTTGAAGAGATGATGGAGCTTCAAGAACAAGCAGAACAGCAGGCTCAGAACGCTCCTGAATTTATAACCCATCTTGAAACCCTTACCCAAAAAGCGTATACAAATTTAGACGCCATTTTCAAAACAAAGCTAGATCTGGAAAAAGCCTCTTATGCCTATCACCGATTTGCTTACCTTCAAAAATTGAAAGCGCGCTTGGCTGGAAATTTACAAAAAATGCTCCTCTAAAGCATCCCAAGCCTCTTTTTCCAGCTGCCTTCCGGAAAGCGCGTTAAACGCGGAAATACCTGTGGGGGAGGTCATATTCACCTCGGTGACGTAGCCTCCAATAAAATCAACCGCCACAAACCAAATGTTGTGCACTTGGAGAAGCCCCCCTATGCGCTCACAAGCTTTTTGCTCTTTTGAGGTTAGCGTGGTGGGCAAGGCTTCCGCTCCCGCAACCAGGTTAGAAAGGATGCTCTGGGGTTTTGGCTTTCGTGTGAAAAATCCTGCAATTTTGCCGTTTAACATGAAAACCCTTTTGTCACCTTCTCGAATTTCTGGAAGGTATCGCTGAGCCATGAAAGGCTCCTCCCCTTGTAAAAAAAGGTCAAGAAGGCTATCTGCGTTGGAGTCATCTTGGGAAAGCAAAAAGACGCCCTTTCCTCCATAGCCGTAAAGCGGTTTCAACACAATCTGCCCATGGATTTTTCGGAATGCTTCAAGAGCCTCCCGATTTTTGCTTATAAGGGTGGGCGGCATAAGGTCTGGAAACGCAAGCAGTAACAGCTTTTCTGGAAAATTCCTCAAAGCCCCTGGAGGATTTAAAACACAAGTGCCCGGCGAAAGCCTTTCTAATAAATAGGTAGGCGTCAGGTAGCCCATGTGAAAAGGAGGATTTTGACGGATCAAAATCACCTGCAGCGCACTGAGGTCAAAGGTTTGGAGCGGCCCTTTCTGGAAAAAAGGCGCTTCGGGGAAAAACTGTATCTCTGCCCCTTTTGCTGAAAGGCACCCCTCCTGCCACGTCAGGTTTTCTGGCGTGTAATAACACAAGCTATACCCCCGCCGTTGGGCTTCAAGGGCCAACAAAAACGTCGTATCTGTTTTAAAATTAAAGGTCTCGGGCGGGTCTATCTGAAGCCCCACCCTACCGCGGGAAAACATCAGGAAGAAGGCTCCTCACCACCGTTTATCAGCTTTAAAAAGACATGGTGCTTGCGCCCGGCTGAAAGCTTCACAGGCCCGTTTGCGAAATGCTGCGGGGTCAGCTGAAACAGCTCATCTGAAATGGGTTGGTCTTGAACGCGCACCCCGCCAGCGCGGATCAATCGCCGCGCTTCGCCTTTTGATGGAACGAGGCCCGCTTTTTCCAAACACATGATTAAAGCAAGTTCATGGGCATAAACAGGGGTAGCGCCAACTCCATAACCAGATGCATCATCCACAACGCCGTCAAAGGCTTGCTTCACCCGGATGTGAATTTCAGGCAAGACCTCTGATCCATGTAAAATGCTGGTTGCTTCATCTGCTAAGATTTTTTTCGCCGCGTTGATATCTTGGCCTTGAAGCTTTTCAAGCCTTTCAATCTCATCCATGGAAAGGAAGGTGAATAATTTAAGAAAGCGCCCCACATCTTGGTCATGGGTGTTCCGCCAAAACTGCCAATAGTCATAAGGGGAGCACTGATCTGCGTTCAGCCAAATGGCCTTTCCCTGGGCCGTTTTCCCCATCTTTGAGCCATCTGCTGTGGTCATCAACGGGCAGGTCAGGCCAAATACCTCTTTAGACAAGCGCCGTCTGGTAAAATCAACCCCGCTGACGATGTTTCCCCATTGGTCAGAGCCCCCCAATTGCAAGGTGCACTGATGGGTTTCAGCCAGATGAAAAAAATCGTAAGACTGCAGCAGCATATAATTAAATTCGATAAAGCTGAGGGGTTGCTCACGCTCCAGGCGCAGCTTCACACTTTCAAAAGAAAGCATTCGATTAACGGTGAAGTGGGTGCCTACATCCCGCAAAAAATCAATGTAGCTGAGCTTTTCTAACCAGTCTGAATTGTTGAAAAGATTGGCATCGGTCTGGCCATTTCCAAAGGCGAGAAATCGCTCAAACACCCGCCCCAGCGAGGCCATATTCTCGGCGATCGTCTCATCTGAAAGCAGCTGGCGAGCTGAATCTTTCCCTGTAGGGTCCCCCACCTTCGTGGTCGCACCCCCTAACAAAACCAGCGGTTTGTGGCCCGTTTGCTGAAACCACTTGAAGAGCATGATCGGTAACAAATGCCCTACATGAAGGCTTGGCGCCGTTGCGTCAAACCCCGCATAAGCCACCACACACCCATCACGCAGTTTTCGGTCAAGGCCACCCAGATCAGTCCCTTGATAGATAAACCCTCGGCGGGTTACTTCTCTCAAAAAATCAGATTTATACGTTTCCATGGCTCTCAGCTTTCCAACAGACATCATTGTTCGCCGAGTATGCCGCGAGTCGAAGCTGCGTACAAGTGGGGGAAGGCAAAAATTTCTCCGCGCGCCTCCCCCAACCTTCACTGACTTTTCCCATGAGGGGCGAGGTTTAAAGATATGTTTACTTGAAGGTTATGGTATACCCGCCTTTCCTGTTGCGAAGATTCTTGAATTGCTCACGTAAGGGCGAGGTCTTAGGCACAGAAATAGTTACCCTTTGCAAGGCTGTTTTTGGGATTACTCCCAACAAGGCCCTCAGGCCTTCCTCTCCGATCTCGTTACCGTCTAAAGAAAAATATAAAAGCCCAGCTGGAAGCTTTTCTGCCAAAGCTTTCGCCCCCTCAGTTCCGATGTTATTCTGGCTCAGATGAAGGATGCGCAGCGTGCCTGGAAGCTTGTCTGCCAAAGCTTTCACCCCTTCATCTGCGATGTTATTCTGGCTCAGATGAAGGGCCTGCAGCGTGCTTGGAAGCTTGCCTGCCAACGCTTTCACCCCCTCAGCTCCGATGTTATTTTGGTTCAGATAAAGGGCCCGCAGCGTGCCTGGAAGCTTGTCTGCCAACGCTTTCGCCCCTTCGTCTGCGATGTTATTCTGGCTCAGATGAAGGCCCTTCAGCGTGCTTGGAAGCTTTTCTGCCAACGCTTTCGCCCCTTCAGTTCCGATGTTATTTTTGCTCAGATCAAGGGCATGCAGCGTGACTGGAAGCTTGTCTGCTAACGCTTTCGCCCCCTCAGCTCCGATGTTATTATTGTACAGATAAAGCTCTTGAAGCGTGACTGGAAGATGTTGGGCCACCGATTCTGCTTCTTTATCCCCAATGTTATTATCGAATAAAAAAAGTCTTTCAAGAACACTTGGAAGAGCGGGCAGCAGGGTCTTGAGGTTGCTAGCGCTGATCTTTTTCCCACCTAGCTCCAGCCCTTTTATCGGTGCGTTACGAAAGAGGTTTATAAATGCTTCAGAAGGCTTTTCCCCTTCCCAAAATTTAACTGTCGCTAAATCTTGGAAAAACTTTTCGGCCTGTGCTCGGGTTGGGATGTTGCGCGGAATTTGAATATCAGTGAGAAAGGACGTCACGACATCCCTCAGTTTTTTCTCAACCAAACGGAGGTTTTTAAGATCAGGTTTTGAAAGCCCCTCAAGGATCAGCCTGATAATTTCTGAAGGCACCCTCTCAAAAGACTCCTGAGAAGCAGTAGGTGCCTCAACCACCGTGCGAGGGTCGGTTGGCGAGAGCTCCCCTGAGCCAGGGGAAGGTGGGTAGATTTCTCGCATCTCCAAGCTTGTTTCAGGATTTTTGTCACGATTATCTGATCCTGCAAGTGCAAATTGAGGCGCCGAAAAGGCAATAAAAGCGAGCTTTAAAAGTATCTTGTTGCGCATGCTATCTCCAATTCTATAATAAATTCAATTAATTATAGTATCTCTGGCAAAATATTTAATAATTATTAAATATTGCTAAAAAGCGCAAAAAAATACCTATCTCCCCAGGACGCACATTGGGCCAACTGCCAGAGATTTCTTTTAACATGAACCCCAACCCCATTGAAAACAACACGAGTCCACGCAAGCTTTTTTAACGATAGCTGCTTTCCGAAACCATTTTTTAGGAAGCTTAAGAGGCAAGGAGTCTAAGCAGCGTGTTTGGTCCATGGAAGGGCACGAACACCCGGCCACAACCCTTAGGTGATGCGTCCATCGGCCCTGCCCCTTTCACATATTCACCTCAATTAATCTGAGACTGGCATGAGATTTTCTAAGAGACCTCTGAGATACGTTGCACCTGAGGCTTTTTTTGACCTTTGATCTCAATGGAGCGAGGCTTTAAGATCTCTGGAATTTCACGCTTAAGATCAATGTGCAGCAGACCATCTTCAAGCTGCGCATCCAAAACCTTGACGGAATCAGCCAGCTGAAACCTTCTCTCAAAGGCACGACCCGCAATCCCCCGATGGATATAGGTGACCCCTTCCGGATCTGGCCTGGAAACACCCGCCACAATCAACATGCTTTCATGGGTGCTGATTGAGAGATCTTCAAGACGAAACCCCGCCACTGCCATGGTGATGCGGTAAGATTCATCACTAAATTTTTCAATGTTATAGGGTGGATAAGCCAACGTTCCCTCATCAAAAGCCATGGCTGAATCGAACAGACGAGCCATCCGATCAAACCCAACACTCGAACGAAACAAAGGCGAAAAGTCAAATTTATGACGCATAACAACATACCCTCCATGTTGAGCAATATGAACAGCCCCCGCCGCTTTCGGCCGGAAGCCCTTTAACCTTAGGAAAGCGCCTCGAAAAAGCACGCCTCCCAGCACCTTTCATGATACTACATCTGGCCCCTTTTTAAAAAGTAAAATCTTGCAGGGAGTTTAAGGAGAATCTTAAGGGATCCATTTTTATCAGCACATTGTTTTAATTAATTTTTTTTTAAAAAGACACTTTTTTTTGTCATGCGAAAGAAATTAAAAAAAACCTGAAGTGATCACATTTCCTAACATTTAAATGCTTTTCGTTTCCTTCAGACAAAAATTTACCATTGGAAAATATTTAGATAATATACAAAAGTAATTTGTATTAATTTTATCTTAAAAAGGAAAAATAATGTCTAGTGGTTTAATAAGACTCATTTTTTTTAATTTCGCACTTATTTCTTTTGTAAATTCTAATATTATCTTCGCAGGAAAAAGAAATTTTGGAGCGGCAAATGAAACATCTCCAAAGCGGATAGCTCTGGATAAAACTTCACCATTTGATTCATTGCCATCAGAGATGATCGAAATGATTCTTCAGAAACTTCCGCAAGCTGATCTAAAAAACACCCGCTTGGTCGATAAAAGACTCAACGAGATTGCAACTAGGCAGATCCAAGGCATCATGATTCCAGATCAAATCCCAGACGAAGACCTCTCGTTGTTCCAACCGTTCGTTGAAAGATTACGGAATGTTAATCTTAAATTCTCTCAAAAACTGTCTGGCGCTGTATTGAAACTATTTTGCAACGTACCTGTCAAGATGTTACAATTTGATAATCAGAAGATTAACGTTCAAAACATCTGGGACTTGGCGCCCTATTTTCCAACCAATCTTCAAAAGCTTAACCTTGCCCGAAATAGCATCGGGCTCTCAGGTGTAGAAGCGCTGGCGCCCCGCTTTTCAACCAGACTTAAAAATCTTGATCTAAGCTGGAATAACATCGGAGATGCAGGCCTAAAAATGCTAGCGCCCCATCTTTCAGACAACCTTCGACAACTTGATCTGAGCAAAAACAATATAGGAACTGAAGGTATAGAAGCGCTTGTGCCCCATCTTTCAAGCAAACTTCAAAAGCTTGACTTGAGCTGGAACAACATCGAAGATTCAGGCCTAAAAGTGGTAGCTGCCTATCTTTCAAACAGTCTTCTAGAACTTGACCTTAACAAAAACAACATCAAAGATGCAGGTGCAAAAGCGCTGGCACTTCGTCTTCCAGACAACCTTCAAAAGCTTAACCTTGCCCGAAATAGCATCGGGCTATCAGGGGTAAAAGCGCTGGCGCCCCGCTTTTCAACCAGACTTAAAAATCTTGATCTAAGCTGGAATAACATCGGAGATGCAGGCCTAAAAATGCTAGCGCCCCATCTTTCAGACAACCTTCGACAACTTGATCTGAGCGGCAATAATATTGGGGATAAAAGTCTAAAAGTGCTAATGCCCCATCTTTCAAACAACCTTCAAAAGCTTTTTCTGGTTTGGAATAATATCGGAGATGAAGGTGCACAGACGCTAGCGCAACATCTTCCTTCCACCCTTCAAAAACTTTGGCTAGACAAGAACAACATCACAGACGCAGGTGTAAAGATTCTGGCGAAACATCTTCCAGCCAGCCTTCAACACCTTGATTTGAGCTGGAACAATATCGAGCATGAAGGCTTTGTGGCTTTGTTAGAAGAAATTTCAAAAACAGATTTAAATTATCTCGCTATTTCTGTGCCTCCTAGATCACCCCTCCGCAAGAAATTCAAAAACTCGCGTAATCGACAAGGCAAGCACATCACCATGGATTTCAGATAACGAAAAACTCGGCCCTCTCTGTGAAAAAGATCGCACATGAGATCCGGTTGACAAATCTTCTAAAATTCTGCTTATCTAGGCTGGAAACGATGAAAAAAGAAGCTGAACCAGGAGGATTTTTTTAATGCTGACCATTTCTTTTCAAGCAGGTAGCCCCGAAGGCGGCGTTGTTGCAACGGGTATTTTTGCAGAAAATCAGCTGACTGCGTTTGGAAAGGCATTGGAAGCTCGCTCTCCAACGACGTTTCAAAAAGCGTTTGAGCAAAGTTTTTTTAAGGGAAAGCCAAAAGAAATTTTAAGCTTGCTGGCGCCTGCCCCCCTTGCCCTGGATCAGCTTTTTTTGGTGGGCCTTGGTGAGAAAAAAGACCTAAACGAGGTGAAAGCTTATGAGGTGGGTGGCACCCTTACGGCGACGCTTCAACGCTTGCCCCACGCCAAAGCATCTGTTGTTTTAGAAGATTTGGATTTAGAAACTGTTTTGGCCATTGCGTTTGGTGCGCAATTGCGTGCTTGGCGCTTTGACACTTACAAAACCCAGCAAAAACCTGAAGAAAAAAGCCGTCTGAAAGAGCTGGTGTTTTACGTCTCAGACCCTAAAAAAGCAGCGGAGCGGTTTGAAGCTTTCAAGATTGTGGCAGAAAGCACCCATTTTTCCAGGCGTCTCATTTCAGAACCTGGCAATGTCATTTACCCAGATACCCTTGCGAAAGAGGCAGAAACGCTCAAAAAATGGGGTGTTGAGGTGGAACGCCTAGATACACAAGCCATGAAAAAGCTTGGCATGGGGGCCATGTTGGGCGTTGCCCAGGGAAGTGCGCAAGAACCCTATTTGGTTGTGATGAAATGGCAGGGGGCAGACAGCAAAACCGAAGCTCCTGTTGCTTTTGTGGGCAAGGGCGTCACTTTTGATACGGGCGGTATCTCTTTGAAGCCTGCCAACAACATGGAAGACATGAAGGGGGATATGGCAGGGGCCGCCGTGGTGATTGGCTTAATGCAAGCTCTGGCACGCCGCAAAGCAAAGGTGAACGCCGTAGGGGTGGTTGCCCTGGTTGAGAATATGCCTTCTGGAACAGCCCAACGTCCGGGGGACATTGTCACCTCTATGTCTGGGCAAACCATTGAAGTGTTGAATACCGATGCGGAGGGGCGCTTAATCCTTGCGGATGCCCTGTGGTATACCCAAGATCGCTTTAACCCCAGGTATATCGTGGACCTTGCAACCCTTACTGGCGCTATGCGGGTTGCCCTTGGGGAGGCTTACGCAGGGTTATTTGCAAACGATGACACTCTGGCCGAACAGCTTACCAAAGCAGGTGAAACCGTTGGAGAAAACCTCTGGCGATTGCCCCTCGCGGAAGCCTATGACAAAGTTATCGACAGCCCTGTTGCGGATATGAAAAACATTGGAACCCCCGGCTATGGCGCGGGAAGTATTGTCGCAGCACAATTTCTTCAACGGTTTGTAAACAAAAAAACCTGGGCACATTTAGACATTGCGGCAGTAGACATGGCCTCAAAAGACACGCCTTTGTGGGCAAAGGGAGGCGGAACGGCTTTTGGGCTTCGTTTGTTGAATCGATGGGTTGAAACTCTGGAACAGAAGTAACAACAAACCCATTAACTTAAAGTGGAACCATGACGGCTGTAATTTTTCAAGACCAAACCCCTGTACGTTCCAAAGATTTGCTGGTTGAGCAGTTTGAAAAAAGCTGTAAACCAGAGCAAAAAATAGGGTTAGAAGACGAGAAGTTTATTTATACGGAAGCCAATTTCCAAAGGCTTAGATATGAAGCTTCCCCCGGCTCTTTCTCGATCCCCACCTTGCTGAAAGAGATGGCGAGCAAACAACCAGGTTGGGAGCCTGTGTTGGAGCAAGACCACTGGATTGGCCTTTCAGGAAAATATACCCTCGGTATGATCAGCCTTGAGCCAGGGGGACAGCTTGAATTTGCAAGCCATCCCTGGACGTCTCTCCATGAGCTTTGGGAAAATTATCAGGGCTATCTTCGGCTATTGAATCAGGTTACCAAGCAGCAGGGTCTTTTGGTTTTAAACAGCGGGGTTGATCCTTTGACACCCTTGTCAGCTGCGACCCAAGTACCCAAACAACGCTATGGGGTGATGCGTTCTTATATGCCCCAACAAGGAACCTTGGGGCTTTGGATGATGCATCAAACCTGCACCACCCAAGTCAGCCTGGATTTCGCAACAGAGCGAGACATGGTTCAAAAAATGCGCTTGGGGTTGTTGCTTCAGCCCTTGGTAACAGCTTTATTCGCAAATTCACCTTTTCGCGAAGGGAAGCTGAATGGTTATGAGAGCTATCGCGCCCATATTTGGACACAAACAGACCCTCACCGATGTGGTATTTTACCGTTTATTTTTGAAGCTGGCATGGGCTTTGAGCGCTATGTTGATTATGCCCTGGATGTCCCCATGTATTTTCTTTATCGGGAAGGCGTGTATCACCCGGTTCAAGGGGGCCTCACGTTTCGACAATTTATGGAAAACCCAGAGAAAACACCTCTCCCAACAGAGCCGCTGCTTTCAGACTGGCAGCTACACCTAACAACGCTTTTTCCAGATGTGCGCCTTAAAAATGTTATCGAAATGCGGGGAGCAGACAGTTGCTCTCCAGAAAACGCCATGGCCTTGGCGGCGTTTTGGGTAGGGCTTCTCTATCATGCACCCACAGCTAAAGCGGTGGAAACGCTGCTGAAAAGTTGGAATATTGAAGCGTTGCTTGATTTAGCTGGCCAAATCCCCCGCTTGGGCATGGGCTCAAGCCTTAGGGGAAAGACACTCTTCCAGTGGGCAGAGCAACTTTTGCCCCTCATCTATCAAGGGTTGGTTGCTAGAAATTTGGGGGAAGAAATTTTCTTTGCGCCCCTTGAACAGCTGTTAGAAGCCAAAACTTCACCCGCAGGTCTCCAAAAGTTGATCTTTCAGGAAACAGGTAGCCTAGAACCCGTCTTGGCTTACCTTGCTTCTTAAAATCTTAAAAATTTAACGTATTTTTTCCCCTTGACGATCATCCCATGGGTTCTTACAACAGAAGGAGAAGGTATCTGTTAAAACTCTGTGGAGGTTATACGTGGTTCGTCTGTTTTCTGTTAGGCCTCTTTGGGCTTTGTTAGCCATATGTTTTTTACAAACAGCTTGCGATACCCCTGGCACCACCTCTCCCACTTCCTCCGGTGAAACAACCCCTCAACCTGAGCTGGTTTCTCGCAAAGACAGGCGCTACAAAAACACAGGAAAGCTTTTTGGCGAGCAGGGTATTTCCCTTGGCGCCCAAGAGGACGAAACAGGAATCGGCGTAAGCGCCTATCTCTGGCGCGGCACCCTAGATGTTCTGGCACCGTTTCCCCTTCAAACCACAGATCCTTTCGGCGGATTGGTGACAACGGATTGGTATACGCCGCCCTCAACCTCCAACGAGCAATTTAAGGTGAATGTGGTGATTTTGTCCCGGCAATTACGCTCAGACGGGTTGAACGTGCGGGTACTGAGGCGAGCAAAAACAGCAGGAGGCGCTTGGAAAGAAACCCCCGCCCACAGCAGCCTGCAAAGGCATTTTAAGGAAGTGATTTTATTGCGAGCCCGTGACCTCAAGGCCAAAGAACACGAGCGTTAAGATTGAAAGACACCAGCATGACGGAAGACAAACGAACAGAACGCTATCAAGTTCAACAAGTTGAAGCCAAATGGCAAAAGGCTTGGGAAGATTCATCTTGCTTTCGCGCTGAGGATGAAAATCAGACAAAGCCTCGTTATTACGTGCTGGAAATGTTCCCTTACCCTTCAGGTAAGATCCACATTGGGCATGCCAGAAACTATGCTTTGGGAGACGTGATGGCGCGCTATCGCTGGGCCCTTGGGTATAATGTGCTGCACCCTATGGGGTGGGATGCTTTTGGTCTTCCGGCAGAAAATGCGGCTTTTCAGCGCAAAATTCACCCGAAGACGTGGACTTATCAAAACGCTGCTGAAATGAAGGAAAGCCTTAAGACCATGGGGTATTCCTATGATTGGTCCCGGGAAATTTTTTCATGCTCTCCAGACTATTACACCCACGGTCAAAAGATGTTCCTGGATTTTTATAAAGCGGGGCTGGCGTACCAAAAAGAAGCTTTTGTAAACTGGGACCCTGTTGAGAACACGGTGTTGGCCAATGAGCAGGTAGTGGATGGAAAAGGGTGGCGCTCAGGGGCACCTGTGGAACGCCGTTTGCTTTCCCAATGGTTTTTGAAAGTTACAGAATTTGCAGATGACCTGCTGCTCGCACTTCGCAACCTTCCTGGATGGCCTGAGCAGGTTAAGACCATGCAGGTGAACTGGATTGGCCATTCAACAGGCGCTCAACTTGAATTTGAGCTGGCGGAAGACCCGCAAGCGGGCCCTCTTTCCATTTTCACCACCCGGCCAGAGACCCTGTTTGGCGCCTCTTTTTGCGCTATGTCTCCAGACCATCCGCTTTCAGCCAGGTGGGCGAAAGATCGCCCTGATCTTCAGGTTTTTATCGAGGATTGTCGCCAAAAGGGAACCTCCACGCAGCTGATTGAAACGGAAGAAAAGCGGGGGATTTTTACAGGATTTCATGCCAAGCACCCCTTGATTGAAGGCAAGGTGCTCCCCATCTTCATTGCCAACTATGTCTTGCTTGAGTACGGCACAGGTGCTGTTTTTGGCTGTCCCGCCCATGATCAGCGGGATCTTGAGTTCGCAAATAAATATAACCTTCCCATTGTGCCCGTGGTGTGTGGCCCTGACCACGTAGAAGGACAACCGCTTCAACAAGCTTATACAGACGAAGGGGTCATGATCCATTCAAATTTCCTGGATGGGCTCAGCACGTTGGAAGCTAGAAAAACTATCGTGGCACACTTGACAGGCCTCCAGAAGGCCCAAAGGAAGACAGTCTATCGCCTGCGGGATTGGGGTGTTTCCCGGCAACGGTATTGGGGATGCCCCATCCCCATGATCCATTGCACAGACTGTGGCGTGGTGCCGATTCCAGAAGATGAGCTTCCCGTGCTGCTCCCGGAAGATGTCAGCTTTGATAAGCCTGGCAATCCGTTGGAACACCACCCCACCTGGAAGCACGTCAATTGTCCCGCTTGCGGGAAGACGGCACTCCGGGAGACGGATACCTTTGATACTTTTTTCGAATCTTCCTGGTATTTTATACGGTTTTGCAGCCCAAAAGACCCGCGGCCGTTTGATGTGGTCCAAGCAGAAAAATGGCTTCCAGTAAACCAGTATATCGGCGGTATTGAGCACGCTGTTTTGCATTTGCTGTACGCTCGGTTCTTTACGCGGGCCCTCAGCCGATGTGGACATTTGAACATCTCTGAGCCTTTTGAGCAACTCTTCACCCAAGGCATGGTCTGCCATAAGACCTATAAAGACCAACAGCATCAATGGCTTTACCCGGAAGAAGTTATCTTAAACGACCAAGGCGAGTCCTTAAAAAAGACGGATAGGAGCCCGGTGGTGGTGGGGCGCTCCGAAAAAATGAGCAAATCAAAGCACAACCTGGTGAGCGTTGAGGCCATTGTCTCCACCTATGGTGCTGATGCAGCCCGCCTGTTCCTGCTGTCAGACAGCCCCCCAGAGCGTGACTTGGAATGGACTGAAGCGGGGGCAGAAGGGTGCTGGCGCTATTTACAACGCCTGTGGCGCTTTGTCAACCAAGCGGTGGCCCAGCTTGATGCTGAAAAAAACCTCCAAGGACCTTCCCTACCAACCCTGGGAGAAGAAGCGAAAAAATTGAAAAATTGGATCCACAAATCCATTGCTTCTATCACCCAGGAAATTGAGCGCTTTCATCTTAACAAGTACATCGCCCGCCTTCGAGAGTTGAGCAACGCGCTGGAAGCCTTTAAGCCAGCTTATCCCTCAGATTTCACAGTTCTCCAGGAAGGGATTCAAGCGTTTTTACAACTCGCAGCCCCTGCGATCCCCCATTTGGCCCAGGAGCTTTGGGAAGTGTTGGGACACAGCTCCTACATCCATCAAGCGCCCTGGCCCAAAGCCGACCCAGCGTGGACAAAAGATGAGGCGCTCATCATTCCCCTCCAAATCAACGGCAAAACCAGGGGACAGCTTCGCATATCCACAGATTGGACAGAGGAAGAGCTTCGGGAAGCGGTTTATGCAGTTCCTGCGGTTCAAGCAATATTGGCAGACAAGCCGCTCAAAAAATTGATTGTGATTCCTAAAAAAATCATTAATATCGTATGTTGATGCGGCGTTTCTTTTCTTTCAGGTTTCCTTTACGTTTTTTCTTGCTTCTATGGGTTGCTTGCCTGGGAGGTTGTGGCTTTGAGCCGCTCTTGTCTCCTCCAACTGCACGAGAAGATTACACGTCAAACCTGCTGCCCCTCACCATTGATCGCATCCCTGAACGCTCTGGTCAAAAGCTGAGGCAATTTCTGACAGAGCGCCTCATTCCGCTTCCCGTCCCAGCACCGCTTTATACCCTGAAAGTAGACTTGACGGACACACCCCAACAGCTGGGAATTCAAAAAGATGCCACCACCATCCGAATGCGCCATGCCTTAACGGCTTCTTATCAGCTTGTGCAGAAGGCGACAGGCAAGGTTGCCCATCAGCAAACCCTGACAACCTATGCGTCCTATAACTTTGTGGAAGAACAGTTTTATTCGAACACCGTTTCCCAAACCGCGTCAGAAATGCACGCCCTTCGCACTATGGCAGATTTGATCCGCCTGGATCTGGCTGTTTTCCTCCGAAAACAAAAAAAAGAACAGGCAACACAGTGAAAGTAGAAGCCTGGGGGCTGGATCTTTTTCATGTTCTGGAAAAAACATCTAACCAAGGTCTGTTATGCTATGGAACAGATAAAGAGCTGAAAGATTATATCTTCCAAACCGTTGCAGCCCAGGGAAATGGCATTTTTGTATCAGAAAAAGAGTTTCTTCAAAACCCCCTGGGGTTTGGCCGCCCTGACCTGTTTTCTGGGTTTTCCCCTGCCAAGCGGCGCCCGTGCGTGGTGATTGAGGATGTGCAAGACCGAAACGCACCTCGTTATGAGCCCCTTTTAACCGGTCAAGATTTGGATGCCCCTTTTTTGCTGTTATATGGGGCTTCTTTGCGTACCACCAGCAAGCTGGCGCTGCTGTTTCAAAAACACCCAAAGCTTATCGCAACCCCGTGCTATAGCCTGACGCCAGAGCAACAAACCATACTTCTAGCCAAAGCGATTCAAGCAGAGCCGAGCCTCTCCATTCCCAAACCTTGGATCAGTGTTTTTGCAAGGTCTTTACCGATTGCTGGGTTTCGGGATTTTGTAACGAAGCTGGTCTTAGCCTACGGTGGGGACGTGCCTCAACCGACCTCTCCAGAAGATTGCTTGGCCTTTGTGCAAACGGAAACGGATTTTGGAGACTTCGCTTATATTTTATCGGGAAAAAACCCTGAAAAGCTGGCTCTGCTGTTGGGCTCAACGCCTTTTGAATTTTCTGATTTATTGTTGCGCATTCGCCAAAGTGTGTATCATTTTTTGGCGCTGCTTCAGGTGAAGGGCTTGCTCCAACAAGGAGATTCCCTTGAGGGCGCTATGGGAAAGCTGACCCCGCCGGTTTTCTTTAAACAACGCCCCATCTTCCAAGAACACCTTAAAAAATGGTCTATGGATCAGCTGTATGAGGCACTCGCCCTGTTGGCCGAAAGTGAACTGACCTTGAAAAAAACAGCTATTCCATCAGCTTGCCTCCAGATTCTATCAAAAATATCTATTAAATATTGACAATAAGTATATATTGCATGACTGTATAAAATAATTATTTATTATTTGGTGCTTATAGCAATGCAATCTTGGTCTCGTTTAGCCCTGATGGGATTTATCTGTTTTTCAGCAGCTTTTGGAATGGAAGAAGAGCCTGAAGAAGAAGCGTATCTGAAGCCTTCAATGCTGGCGCTGCTATCCAAAGATGAAGAATCTACAACATATCCTTTAAACGATCGACAAATTTTGGATGCGTGGGAGCAAATGCACCACCTGGCAAGCACACGCCGGGAGGAGCTCTTGTCAATCCTCAACACACTTAAAGATGAAAACCTTTCACCCCAAGAACGTTTTGATTTTATAACAGACATAACAATGCCTGTTCGCTGGGAAGACATCAAAATTTCTAATGGAATTTCCAAAGCTAAACAGCAAGCGTACGCACAAAAAAAATATATCCAGAGTGTATACAGCGATATGTTTGTTTCCTACTTATGTTGGAATTTTTTTACTGAAAGCCTTAAGCCTTACGCAAATCTTACTTCCCTAGAACCTGAAGACAAAACATCACTGCAGCAACTATTTTCTCGCCTTGCTCCAGAGGTGGATAACTTCCTTCAATTTTGCAAAGG